>DAIMZW010000009.1:19960-55231 GCA_036733765.1 Steroidobacteraceae bacterium | reverse complement strand
CCTAGGTACGCCAACTGGAAGTTATGCCAGTCTTCGACGAACAAAGCGCCATTCCACCGCAGGTGGTGATTCAGCCACTGCGTCTTCCAACCGAGCTCGTAGTTCTTCAGATAGTCAGCCTGGTACGGCGGGAAGATCGCCTTGATCGCCGCATCGTATACCCGGTTGACGCCGCCCGGGCGGAACCCGGTCGAGTAGGTCGCATAGACCATGCGGTCGGCATCGAACCTGTAACTGACGTTTAGGCGCTCCGTATGGCCGCTTGCGTCTCGCCGGCGAGGCGGTGTGAGGCGCCCAGGACCAGGCGCGCGTGCGGGTGGCCGGGAACAGCCTTGAGGATTTCGCCGGCCTGTTCGGCCGCGAGGACCGGAGTCTCTTCAAGGAGTCGCGCAGCATGGGCGAGCGCGATGTTGAGCGTTCCGACCCGGCGCGAAGCATTGCTCACCGGAAAATCCTGAGCAATCCGTCGTTCGCGACCATAGAGTGAGAAACTCCCTCAGCGGGACCGTAGCACGATAGCGGTCATGCAGGTCTTCCCATGCTGACAATTAAGGGGCCGGAACGTCACTCGGCAGCGGAATCGTTGCTCACCTCAAAATTCGCGTCGCCGCTGAGTACGGATTCCCTGCGTAGAGCGGCCTACAACAAAACTTGCCCCGCCGCCCATATTCTTGTGGCGTGCGAGCCGCAGTCCGCTTCCGGCGAAAGTGCGTACATCACGGAAGCTTATAAAATACCTTAAGTTACGTAGCAAGACCTGACGTTATGGAGGGCTCAACACGTGTGATTTTGACGCGACGCAAGTTTTATCGTTGCGCCGACGCGACGCCAGATGTCCTGGGCGGCGTTGCGGATGCCCGAGAATCGTGCAGCGACTGCACCGACGTGCAGCGACTGCACCGATTAGAGCATGGGCAACGTTTCGCACTACCGCCCCCTCGAGCCTCAGCCGCCGGTCAGGACGTCTTATTCCATGGGTTCGATTTCATGGAATTTCGTGTAGTCGAAACGATCGACGCCGTCCGGGCTGACCGTCAATATGTCGATGAAGTTGTAGTTCCAACGCAGCGCCGCGGCCGGATAGTGTTTGCGTGCCATCAAGGCCTGTCCGGTGGTCTCGTCCGTACCGCTGACGCTCAGCAGCAGATTGGCGCGCGACTCGGCCAGGGATTGCGCCGATTCTCCAAAGAGTGGGCTCGACGCGTCGATGACGTGCAGCAGCGTCCACCCGAAGATGAAAATCGGGTGCTGGCTGCGGCGCAGGGGCAAATCGTAAATGCGGCGTATCGGAAAGCGCTCGACCGTGAGTTCCTCGCGGATCAGGCGCAGCTGCGCCTGGGCTTCCATGATGACGTTCTGTCGCGCATTGGCGGCGCGCAGCATCAGCGTCGGCTGCCCGTCGACGGGTCGGATCACCGCGTAGTCCGCGAAAAGGAAGCGCGCGAAGGGGCGCGAAAAACGCGCGAACATCACTCCGGCAATCAACCCCACACTCATCATGCCGACAAAGATCTCGATGGCGGCCACGATGTGTGCGTACAGGGATTGCGGGTGCATGTCACCATAGCCGACCGTGGCCAAAGTCTCGACGCTGAAGAAGAACCTTCCCCAGTAGCCCGGCGGATTCAGATTGGCGATGCCGGCCGGCTGCAGGCTATAGACCGTTGCAAACGCGAGATTGAAAAGCAGGAAAAAGACTGCGAAGCTGCCAAATAGGGCCGGCCAACTCACCGTCATGAACAGGTGATACAGATCCTGCCAGATGCGGCGCGGCAGGCCATGGGTGATGATCTGGCGCCCCGCGAGCGTCAGGCGTCGGTCAGTATTTTGGTGGAAAGGCACGGTGGGAAGTGTAGCCTGGATACATTATCTCTAGAGGGGAGCAGGCATATGGCAGCATCGGCGCTGGGAGCATCGATAGTGGCGGCGCGTGAGACGCACCAACGCAGCGAGCGCGAGCTCAAGCGATTGCGCGAGGCGGCCCGCAACGCCAAAAAGCGCGCGCGCACGCTCAAGGACGAGCTCAAGTCGGCCAGGAAATCCGCGAAGCAGGCGCGTAAAAAGCTGCGCAAAGCCATTGCGGCTCACGAACGCGCCACGCTACTGCTAAACCAGGCGCGAGCAGGTGCGGCGCACAGCGAGGCCGCGCTCGGCGTTGCGAAGGCCGTTCAGCCGAAGGTGGCACTGAAACCCGCTCAGCCGAAGGCGGCAAAGAAAGCCGCTCAGCCGAAGGTGGCACGGAAACCCGCTCAGCCGAAGGCGGCACAGAAACCCGCCCCCAGGAAAAAGCGACCGATCCAGCGCCACAAGGTCAAGACAACCCGCAAGAGCCAACGCCAGCGCCCAGAGGTGGTTGCACCCGAGGCAGCAACGACGGCTACCGATGCCAACGCGGCCGCGCTCGGCAGCGTCGAGACGGTGCTCCCAACGGCTGAGTCAGCCGTCGAATAGAAGCGTGCTCGGTACGCGCTCGCCTGCCATCAGCCGTGGCTGGAGAAGTATTCCTGTAACGAGGCGACGCCCAGACGTTGCGCCTCGAACAGACTCTCGAGATGCTCGCGGGAATTGACCAGGCCGCGGGCACGCAGTATTCCTGCGGCATCCAGCAACGCCGCGAAGGGCAGGCGACTGACCTGATAGGTGATTCCCAACGGAGCCGATACGACGTAGGGCACGCCTCCGAGTCCCTGATCGGTTGCAAATTTCCGATGCTCGTCAGGATCGCCGTCGCTAGCCAGGACGACTTCGAGCCAATCCCGCTCATCCTTGCGACCGGATTTGAGTATGGGCAGCAGCGTCTTGCACACCGGGCAAGTGGGCGACACGAATACCAGCAGCGTGCTCTTGCCGTCGTCGCGGGGTGCCCCAAGGCGCAGGCCGCGTCCATCCAGGTCGAGCACATCGACCATCGGCACGCGCTCCCCTACGTTAAGTCCCCGATTGAGCATCAGCGCGCCGGCAGGGGCGATGCGCTCGTGGAGCACACCGAGCTGTCGCACCAGCGCCAGCACCACCAGCGACAGCGACAACACCACGATCCACAGAACGATGTTTGAAACGGCCAGCGCCATCATCGCAACCCCTGCAGTGCCTTCGTCCGCCGCGCAACCTGGCCGAGCCGGTCTAGGCACAGATAAATCAAGACGGTGGCGGCCAAACCGCAGCTTATCGTCAGTGCGTCGGTCATCAGTAGAGCGCGCGCGCTCCATGGCCACAGCGCGAGCGCGAGCAGCAATGCGAGCGCTAGATTGCGCCACGCCATCCACGCGGCGATGGGCCGCCGCTCGTCCGGGCCGCCGCAACCGCAGGCGATGTCCCGGCGTCCGCGCCGCAGATTGACCGCCATCGCCGCAGCATAGCCGAGCAACAACACGATGCCGATGCCGCCGGCGACAGCGCGCACGGCGCTCGCGAGCAGTCCGAGTGCCACGCCGATCTCCAGCACCGGTATTGCCCATGACACGCGCAGACCGGCAATAGGCGGGAGCAAACCATACGCCGAGAAGATCTCGTCAAAGCGCCTGAGGTCCCGCAATTTGTGAACCGCAGCGCTCGCGAACAGGATTGCGAACGAGGCCACGATCAGTACGCCGATGACTGGATCAAGCTTCATGTCGGTATCATAAGCCGAGGTGCTTGTGCAGCGCGCCGGTCAAACACGCACCCGGCGCGCACTTTCGATTCGAGTATCGATGTGCCAGACTCACTACAGGAGTGGAGGTCGGTGCAGCCGGTCGGTCAGGGAGTGTGGATGCGAACCGCAACGTTCAGCGCAGCGCTGCTGTGCCTATTCGGCTGGTCTGAATTGCTCGCCGCACCGCCCTTGCCCACTGAGCATCTCACGGTTGAAACGCTCGGCCCCGCGAACCCGCATTGGATCTACGTCGTCGACGAGGCTTTCTACAACGAAACCGATGCACGCGTGGACCTGTTCGATGGCGATAGCTATCGTCGCCTGGGTCAGATCGACGCCGGGTTCAACCCGGGGGTGAACCTGTCTCCCGATGGCAAGACGACGGTCATCAGCACCACGTATTTCTCGCGCGGCGGCCATGGCACGCGGACCGATCTGGTCGAGTTCACCGACAACGCTACCCTGGCGCTGACGGGCGAAATCGTGCTGCCCCCGAAACGGGCCAATACGCTGCCAACCTACTTCAACCTTGCCTACAGTGCCGACAGCCACTTCCTGTACGTCTCGTATGTCACACCGGCAAGTTCCTTTGGCGTGCTCGATCCGGCGAAGAAAACCGTTCTCGGCGAGATCGACACCGCCGGCTGTGTGCTCGTGATCCCCTCAGGGCCGAATCGCGTTTCCTCGCTGTGCGAAAGCGGCCGCCTGCTCACGGTGACGCTCGATGCGGATGGTCACGAGGCCTCACGCGCGCTGTCTGAGCCATTTTTCGACGCCGATCTCGATCCGGTGTTTGTCCAGGGCGCCCCGACCAGCGACGGCTACGCGTTTCTATCGTTTCTGGGCGAGCTGCACGAAGTGGATTTTTCAGGCCCCGCGCCTGTCTTCCGCAAACCCTGGTCGATCGTCAGCGCCGCGGAGAAGGGCCACTGGCGGCCCGGAGGCCAAACAATCGCCGCAGTGCATCGCGGTCTCGGCAGACTCTACGTACCGATGCATCGCGGCGGCGAGGGTTCGCACAAAAACGGTGGCACGGAAATCTGGGTGTTCGACATGAAGAGCCATGAACGCCTGGCGCGTTGGGCGCTCTCGCCGAGCAAGCTCGCCCCCGTCATTGCGATCCAGGTCTCGCAGGACGATGCGCCCATTGTATTCGCCGCGACCGAGAAGTCCGACGTGGCGGTTTTTGACGCACTCACGGGCCACCTCAAACACGTGGAGAAGCATCTGGGACAGACCCCCTGGTTTTTTCTGAATCCCTGAAGGCATCATGATGCGCTCACTCGATCGCCTGTTCGAAGATTCCTCGCGCTCACTGGCCCAGCGTACCTCGCGCCGCAGTGTCCTGGCTGCGTTAGGCCGCATGCTGACGGGTGCAGCACTGCTGCCATTGCTGCCAATTGATCGTTCCAGCCGAGCCGGGGCTGCAGAGCCCAGCGCAGCGGGCATCGGAGCGTCCGCCAAGGCGCCGGTCAAGTCAGCGCTCGACAATCCTGAGAGCTGCGAGTATTGGAAGTATTGCGCGATCGACGGCTTCTTGTGCTCATGCTGCGGCGGCACGTCACATTCCTGTCCGCCGGGCACCGCCCCCTCGCCGATCACCTGGATCGGAACCTGCCACAATCCATCGGATGGCCGTGATTACATCGTTTCGTACAACGATTGCTGCGGCAAGACGAGCTGCTCCAATTGCTATTGCAACCGCAATGAGCGTGAGAAACCCATGTATCGGCTCTCGCGCAACAATGACGTGAACTGGTGCATGGCCAATGCCGATGCGAATTACCATTGCTCGGTTTCGGTCATTCTTGGCGTCGCCGAGCAATGAGTCGCAGCGGTCGGCCGCTCGGTTGCCTGCTGGTGCTTATGACGACCTCGTCGCTGTGCAGGGCCGCCGAGCAGAGCGCACCTCAGTACGCCGACGGTGCCGCTGCCTTTGCGGCCAACTGCGCGCTATGCCACGGTTCCAGTGGTGCCGGGCAGCCTGCGCTCGCGCCGCCACTGACCGCTAATCCGGCCCGTTACGCGGCGAGCGCGGAAGGGCGACGGCAGCTTGCGCTCACCGTCTTGTATGGCATGTTTGGCGACATTACCGTCGATCAGAAGCATTACAATTTCAAGATGCCGGAGTTCTCGCTTCAGGATGATCGCACGTTGGCTGCGGTGCTGAACTTCGTCGTGTTCGATCTTGGGTCTGCAGCGAATGACACCAAGCCCATCAGCCCCGATGAGATTGCGAGCGAACGTAACAAGTCCGTGGATGGGTCGGCCGTGCGCGAGCACCGTGCCGCGGTGCTCGGGACGATCGGAGGAGGCTGAGATGCTCTCCCGGGGCAGCCCGCGCTGGCCGCTGCGCCGGCTGGTGTTCGGTATCAGCGCTGCGATCGCCGTGGCCGGCACGGCGTTCGCCAGTCCGGGCCAGGACTATATGCTCTACTGCATGGGCTGCCACGGCGGCCAAGCACAGGGTGTGCCGGGCAAGATCCCACCGCTGGCCCATGCCTTGGGTCGCTACATGCGCACCCCTGCTGGCCGCGACTACGTGCTGCGGGTACCGGGAGCCGCGAACTCGGTGCTCTCGGATGCGCAACTGGGCGCCGTGCTGAACTGGGTCGCCGCGCAATTCGATGCCAGCGATCTGTCCGGGGATGTGCCGTGGTTTACCACCGAAGAGGTAACGCGTTCGCGGCACACGCCGCTCGCGGACGTGCTGCGCACCCGTCGCGAGGTAGTGCGCGCACTAGCGGCTACCGGATCCGCGCCGGCGGCGGACTATTAGGCGTAGTGGTGCAGCAGCTCAGTGACGGCGCGATCTGCCTGATCGATGGCCGAGTCGGTGTACGCGGCGCCGCCCGAATCCGAATTCGCAATCGTCATGCGGCCAAAGGGCGCGCGGCCGATCACGTTCGCGCGCTGCTCCGGGGGCACCTCCGGATCCCACAGCGGGTTGTATTCCGGCGCATAGCCGTGCGGCCAACGATTGACGGTGATGGCCTCGATATCCGTCGCCGGGTCGAAGCCGCCGCCCCGGAGCATGCGCGCCAATTGATCGCGGATATTGCGCTCGAAGGTCGCAAACGGAGTGGCCAGCAAATCGGCGCGACCGGCCTTGTTCTGCTCGTGCTCGGACAGTCCCGGCTGACACGGCACGCGCACCATGCGCAATAGCATCGGCTGATCGGGCGTCGAAGCACTGCGATAGCTGCCGACATCCACCTTGGGGTTGAGCGTCAGGGTTGAATGGTACGAGCCGGGCGCGTAGATGCGATCGACACCGAGTTTGCTGAAGGCCTGCCAGTTGCGCAGCGCCACGCTGCTGTAGACCAGCGGCGCCTTGACGAGACTGTGTAATGCGGCTTTCTGGGGCTCGGGGAGTTCGGGGACCAGGTAGGGAATCATCATATTCCAGCAGGCCAGCACGCAGCCGCGAGAGCGCACCGTATAAGCCCGGCCGCTGCGCACGTACTTGAGCTCGACTTCGCGCGCATTGGCCGGATCACCGACGTGGGTGGCGCTGACCACCGTGCTGCTCAGACGCAGCCGCACGGCCGAATCAGGACGGTCAAGGCGGCCGTAATCCACGCGCGCGCTGACCACATCCTGCGCGCTCGAGCCCGGCACCGCCTCCGGGATCAGGCCGCGCACCAATAGTCGCGCAATCGTCGCGTTGCCATCGGGAAAATGCAGCGTCGCGGAGCCGCCGGTATCCTTGTAGCCCGAGGGCGTATAGCCCATGCGCGCAATTGAACCGCCCTGCAGCTGCATGCCGCGAAAGCCGGGCAGCCCGAAGGCCCAGCAATCGAGTGCCGACACCGCATCGATGCCAACCGCCCATTCATCGTGGGACTTGGGCTGGTAGTAGGCAATCGTCTGCGGATCCACCTTGGCCAGAGCGCGTAGAAAATCCCGGTAACTGATCTTCGAGAGCCGCAGTTTCTTCTCTGCGGAGCAGACTCCGGGCAGGTAATCGATCGAGGCTTCCTCGATGCGCTCGATGTCGGCGCGCGCGCGCGCGGACAGCGGCGCGTCCGCGAGCAGCTTGCGGGTCGGCACGGTGCCGAGCCCCACCACGAGTTTATCGGCGCCGAAGGTTTCGCGATTGAAGAAGGCCGCGTGCAGCAGGCCCAGAGCGCTGTAGAACTTGCGATGCTCGATCTCGCTGCTCAGCGCAGCGACGTCGATCCCTAACTCGCGCAATAGCCCGGCCGACACGGCGCTGTAAGGTCGCGGACTATCGATTTCGAGCGTGCCGCCGTTCGACAATTGCATGCCGCCGCCGAGCTGAAACTCATTGCGCTTGGCATGACCGCCGAAGTCGTCGTGATTGTCGAGGATCAGGACCCGGCCGGCCGCAGCGTTGCGGGCACGAAAGAAGTGCGCCGCGGCGAGTCCGCTCAGGCCGCCGCCGACCACAACGAGATCGTACGACTCGCGCGTATCGACGTCCTGCTCGAGGCCGCGCCCGTCCCGCAGCGCGTGAGCGGCCTCGAACGAGCCCGGATGACTGCCGCGCAGACCATTGAGCAGCGGCGGGTAGTAGCCCGGCAGATCCTGCGCGGCGCGTTCCTCGGGTGTGGCTTCGGCCGCGTAGGCGCCAAGCAATGGTCCAGAGAGCGCGGTCGCCGCGCCCACCAGTACACCTTGCAGGAAATCCCGCCGCAATATCGGCCGATCCTCGCCCAGGTGCCGATCCTTGGGCGGGATTTTCTCACGACCCGACACCAGTGCTCAGTACTTGAACACGGCCGTAATGCCGATGGTCAACGGCCGAAAAGTGAGGTCCCTGTACAGGGGGGTGGCGAGCGTGGCTCCGGTGGGGTCGTAACTTATAACCTGATGGTTGGAGTTCGTGATGGTATGGCTGTCGAGCAGGTTATCCGCGAACACGGACAGCGCCCAGTGATTGATCTGCGTGCCGGCGCGCAGCGATACGAAATGACTGGCCAGCAACGGCAGCGTATACGAGGGCGCTAAGGGATCCTTGTTGTCATACTGCGAGGTACGTGAATCGCGGGAGGGCGCTAACCATTTCTCGCCGCTGCCGTACTCATAGTCCAACCTCACGAACGACTCATGCGAGAAGGCATTGAATTTGTACTGCGGGCTGATCGTCGCAGTCCAGGGGGGCGTGCCGACACTGTTCTCCCCGACGATCGCATCGACGACCGCATCGCCCTTGGCGACGACCGGCAATATGCCCGGGCCTGAGATTCCGACGTAGGCATTTTGCGTGTATTGCGCGTCGGTGTAGCCCACTGAACTTTCAAGGCTAACCCCCCCGCCGAGGTCGAAGTCGGCCTGCAGATCGAAACCCTTGGAAACGGCCGCGCCGAGATTCTGCGTCCATTGGATCTGGCAAATCGGCGGCACAACATTCTGCTGGATGTCATTCCACTTGATGTAGTAGATGCTGGTGGCCAGCCGGACCGCGTTATTAAGGCTGTTCTTGGCGCCGACCTCGAAACTCTGCACGGTATCGGACTTGTAGGAGCTCGGTGCGCCGCTGATGCCGAAATTCTGGAAGTCCTGGCCGCACACCAGGCCGCCCGGCACCTCCGGATTGCCCCCGCCGCTGCGGAAGCCTTTGGCGTAGGTGGCATAGTAGAGATCATTCGGGTCCGCTTGATAGGACAGGCCGAGCTTCGGAGTCACCGGTGTTTCACTCGCCGCATGAGCGCCGGGACGCGGACCGGCGTTCTGCGGTCCGCCGGACAGGCTTGAGATGGAATATTGCGTATAGGCCACGCGCACGCCGGCGGTCAGCTTCAGCGCATCGGTCAGGTTGAAATTCCCTTCACCGAATCCGGCAATCTGGCGGTCGTGGCTCAAAAGAGAATTGAAATAGGAGTCGCCCATCGGCAGATTCGAACTGCCATCCGGGTGGGTGTCGACGGTGTCACCGAAATACGCCGCCGCGCCCTGACCGAATTCGAGGTTGAAGAGCGTGTCGGCCATCGGGTCGTGGATCTGCTCCAAACTGAACTGACGATTGATCGAGAAGAACCCACCCACAGTCCAATTCAGCCGCGCATCCCTATCGGTGGATTGCAGACGCAACTCTTCCGTGAAATAGCGCTGCTGGTTCGTGACCGTATTGGGGGCGCGATAGTTTACCAACGCCGCCGGCAGGTGCACGCCGCTACCGTCAAGCAGCGGGAAGTCTGGGATCAATCCCGATGCAGTCAGCGGGCTGGCGAGCGACTGGTAGTAGCTGAGATTGTAGAGCGTGCCTTCATACTCGCTTTGGTCGTCGCGGTGAAAATAAGCCGTGGTCGAAATCAATCGCGTCTTACCCAGATCCACCTGCACGCTGAGGGCGGGTAGGTAGAACGCGTCCGGTTCCGGGCTCGCCGTGGGATTCGCGCTCAGGTAGTGATTGCTGCTCGGGTCGGAATACTGAGGCCAGTAGATCGTGACGTCATTGCGCTGGCGATCCTGATAGAAAAAGCTCGGGGTCACGCGGATCGCCGAGTCGGGCTGCCAGAGCATGGCCACGCGCACGGCGGTCGTTTCGTCGAAATTCGCATTCGGTTCCACTACATTGAGTGTCGTCGGATCGATGCGGTCGATCCAGCCGCCATCACGGCGGTAATAGGCACTCGCCTTCACCGCCAGCGTGCCATCGATTATGGGTGTGCCGCCTGACACCCCCGCTTCGTAACTCAAAGATCCGCCTTCGGTAAAGGAACTCTCAGCGCGCGCGTAGATTTCGGATTTATCCAGATTGGGCTGGGAGGTGATGTAGCGCACGGTACCGCCCTCGGATCCGGCGCCAAACAATGTTCCCTGCGGGCCGCGCAGTATCTCGATGCGATCGAGATCGAACACCTTCAGTAGACTGTCATCGGCATTGAACCCGAGGGCGCGTATTTGTATCGGCACATCGTCGATATAGATGCCGGTCGTGCCGGAGCCGCCGGAGGAAGAAATGCCGCGAATCGAGATACGGTTGGTCTCATTGGCATCAAACGCCACGCCAGGCGTGAAGCGTACGATGTCGGAGAAGTCCTTGATGCCCTTGACGTCCATGGCATCTCGGGTCTCAACGCTGACGCTGATAGGCACCCGGCTCAGCGACTCTTCCTGGCGCGTGGCCGTGACGGTGACTTCCTCGAGCACCGATCCGCCGGTATCCGCATCGGTGGTCGTCTGCGCCTGGACCCAACTCGCCGGAACGCAGGCGAGCAGAGCGATGGCGAGGCCTCTGGCGGTCGAAGCAATGGTGCGCCCGGAGCATGCATGGGCGTTTGGAGTGGGTAGCATGGTGTCTCCCTGGTCTGTAGCGTTATTCATTCTGTCGCGTCAATGCGTCGAGCCGCTGCCGCGATACCGTATTCGCCAAGTTAACGCCGGTTTCGCGTTACGGCAATCAATGTTGCAGGGCCACAACATTCGGCGCCCGCCGAAGCACAACCCGAGTGCAGGAGCAAGCCCCAATAGCGCGGTCCGCTCGATCCTGGTGCGCGGCCGCGCCCATCGGCGCGCGAGCCTCTAGGCCGAAAAACTCCGAATAACCGGAAGACTGCGCAGGCGTCGACCGGTGGCCGCGTAAATCGCGTTGCACAGCGCAGCTGCCACGCAGGCGGTACCGGTCTCGCCCACACCGCCAGGGCTCTCCTGGCTTGCGATCAGGTAAACCTCGACCCGCGGCGCCTGAGTCAATCGCAACGCCCGAAAATCGTGAAAATTACTCTGCCGCACCCGGCCATTGACGATCGTGATTTCATTGAACAGCGCCGCACTGAGCCCGAACATCACGCCGCCTTCGAGCTGTGCGCGGATCGTATCCGGATTGACCGTCTGCCCACAGTCGAGCGCGCAGACCACGCGATCGACCCGGACCTGCGAGCCTGATTCAGCGCCGGCATCGACGGTAACCTCGACCACCTGAGCCAGATAGCTGCCGAAGGCGGACTGCACTGAGACGCCGCGCCCCCGCCGGGCGGCCAGTGGCTGGCTCTAGCCGGCCTTGTCGGCGGCCAGTTCCAGCGCCGCGAGCAGACGCGGTGCGTTGAGCAGGGCGCGCCGGTACTGCACCGGATCGTGCCTGGCCGCGGCCGCGAGTTCATCGATGAAGCTTTCGACGACGAAGACGCTGCGCGTCGGGCCCACACCGCGCCACCACGAGGTCGGCACGCCTTGGGGTTCCTGGCGTACAAACCGGACTTCCCGATTCTCGAACGCATACGGGAGGTCCGCGGCTGCTTCCACGGCATCATCGTCCACGCCGTTCTTGAGCGGCTCGCCCGACCAAAGCGCGCTCACCGCGGAGCCGGCAATCGTGTGTTGCCAGGCGATCGGCATCCCGCGCGAGTCGAGTCCGGCTGCGAGTCGATCGACGTAGTAGGGTCGGTACATATCGTGTTGAATATCTTCCTCGCGCCGCCATAGCACCTTGACCGGTGCATGCACATGACGGGCGATCCGTGCGGCCAGCACAATCCCGTCCACTTCCAGTCGCCGTCCAAATCCGCCACCGATCAGGTGATTATGAATTCGAATATTCTCGGGCTTGAGTCCGAGCGCGGCGAGTTTCGCGACCGCTCGGTCCGGCGCCTGGGTTCCGACCCAGATCTCGCACTGATGCTCGCGCCAGTGGACCGTGCAATTCATCGGCTCCATGGTCGCGTGGGCGAGAAACGGTTGATGGTAGGTCGCCTCGAGGCGCGTGGCGGCTCGACCCATGGCGGAGGCGGCATCCCCGGTGCGATTGGCGATGGCACCGCCCCGATGGGCGGCCGCTTCCAATGCTGCGACCAGCGCGGCCTGCTGGACCTGCGCATTGGGCCCCTCGTTCCATTGCAGCTCAAGGGCTTGCAGTCCCTTGAGCGCGGCCCAGGTGTCGTCGGCCACGACGGCGACGACATCGTGCTCATTCACAATCTGCCTGACCCCTGTCACCGCCATCGCGGCGTCGGCGCGCAGCGGCTCCAAGACCCGTCCACCCACCACGGGCGACTGGGCGATCATCGCCACGCGCATTCCCTCCAGCCGCACATCGATACCGAACACGGTTCGCCCGCAGATTTTATCAGGCGTATCGCGGCGCGCGGTGGATCGTCCGATGAGCTTGAAGTCTTTCGCGGGCTTCAGCGGCGGATCGGCGGGCACCGGCAGCGACGCGGCCGCGGAGGCGAGCGCCCCGTAGCCAAGGCGGCGACCGGAGCTGTCGTGAATAACCGCTCCGCGCTCGGCGCGACAGGTGGACGCCGATACTCGCCAGCTGTGCGCGGCCGCATCGATCAGCATGATGCGCGCGGTTGCGCCCGCTTTGCGCAGCGGCAGCCAGCAGTCGCGGATCGAAGTCGAGCCGCCGGTGGACTGATCGCCATCGACGCCGTAGACGGCCGGATCGGGCGGTGCCGGCTCGACAGTGATCTCATCCAGTCCGATCTCGAGTTCCTCGGCGACCAGCATCGGCAGCGAGGTGTAGGTGCCCTGACCCATCTCGACTTTCGGCATCACCAGGGTCACGCGACCGCTCGGATCGATGCGCACGTACGCATTCAGCGTTGCCGCCTGGTGTCGCAGTGGCTGCGGCGGCTGTGCCGACCATGAACGTTCCAGCCCGATTCCCAATGCCAGGCCGCCGCCCATCAGCGCGGAGACCTGAACGAAGTGCCGTCGAGTGCGCACTGGCCCGGTTGGATCGTCCATGAGCTGAACCGTATCGCTAATCGATACTTTTTTATCGAATGATCTACTGTAGGCCAAAGTATAGGTTATCGATTAGCGATGCGGCTACCACGGCGCGTGCAGCGCGCGCTGCCAGGCCGGCAGGTCGGTCAGCGCCACGAAGGCCAATCCGGCCAGTGCGCCGTTGAAATGCGCCTCGTGGTTGATGCGTCCCTGCGGATGCCGGCCGGCATAGAAGCTATAGAGCAGATAGCCCACGGCAAAGATGGGCGCCGGGATCGGCAGCGGAATCGGCAGCAGCATGATCGATTGGCGCGGAAAATAGACGATCGAGGCGAACAGCACCGCCAGGATCGCGCCCGAGGCCCCGAGGCACGCATAGTCCGGGTCGTTGCGGTGTTTGAAGTACGTTCCGGTATTGCTCGCGGCCAGTCCGACGCCGTACAGCGCGAGCAAGCGTGCCGAGCCGATGACGCGCTCGAGCGGGAAAGCAAAGAACCAGAAGGTCAAACAGTTGAACAGCAGATGAGAAAGATTGGCGTGCACGAAGGCACTGCCGATGGCCGTCCAGTACTGGCGCAGACGCAGGAACCAGTAGGGTCGAAATAGATTCCACTCGATAATGCGTGGCACAACCCACAAGCCCGCCAGGCTGATGAACACCGTCAGGGCGAGAATGATTGCAGCCGCCATCGCCAGTCCCCAGCCGCCTAAGCTGGCCGGCGCCGCAGCGCCAATACGACGAGGTAGAGCGTGAAATTATCCATGGGTGTGGTTAGCTCACGCTCTCGGCGCTGTAGCGCGCCAGCAGGCCGCTGCGCACGGCGTAGCGATAGACACCGGTGAACAGCCAGGCGGCCAGCAGCACGTACAACGCCGCCAGAGCGACGCCCATCACGAGCGCCCGGTTGCTGTAGCCGCCGCCGGCGACGAAGGAGCGCATGGCCTCGAAGACATACGAGGGGGGCAGCAGATGGCCAACGCCGCGCATCCACGACGGCAACGTCGCGAGCGGATAGAACACGCCGACGAAGGGGGAGAGCAGAGCCGGAATCGGCCATACCAGCCATTCGGAGGCTGGCCCCAGGCGCAAGACCATCGCGCTGGCGAGCACACCGAGCGCGATGCCGAACAGGAACAGCACCAGCAGGAACGGCACCAGCAGCAGGCCCAGCGCTGCGAAGTGCAGACCGAAGATCGCACTGGCAATGATCAGCATGACGATCAGGCCGATGAGGCTGGTGGTGACGCCGGTCAGCACCAGACCGCTCAAATACTCCGAGATCAGCATGGGCGAGGCAAACACGTTGATGAAGTTACGCGACCAGACGTCTTCGAAGAACGCCATGGTCACGCCCTGCATGACGCGCGTGAAGAAATCCCAGAACAAAACCGCGCCGAGCAGGCTGGCGACGAAATTCATGCCGGTGGCTGTAACGCTGTTCAGATAGCGGGCAATGAAACCCCACAGCACGATATCGACGGCCACCCAGGCAATCATGGGCAGAACCCGTACCGGACTGCTGCGCATCAGATACAGCTGGCGCAGCACAATCGCCGCGATCGGGCGCAACCTCATGCAGCGTTCCGTTGATTGGCGAGCGGCTCACGCGCCAGGCGGATGAACAGCTCTTCGAGCGAGGCAGCGCCATGTTCCTGCGGCAACGCTTTGGGATCGCCCTCGAGCAGAATCTTGCCGTGCGAGACGAACAATACGCGGTGGCAGGTCTCCTCGACCTCGTACATGTTATGGGAGGTCCAAAGGATGCCGCACTGGCCGTGGCTGGCCATGGCGCGGATGCGGCCGCGAATCAGGTCCGCGGCCGAAGGGTCGAGCGAGGCGGTTGGCTCATCGAGCAGCAACAATCGCGGGGTATTCAGCAACGCTTTCGCCAGTGCCAGGCGCGTCTGTTCGCCCGAGGACAGCACGCCGCTGCGCGTGTCGCGCAGGCGCTCCAGATCGAATTCAGCCAGCAGTGCCTCGATGCGGGCATTCAACTGCGCGACATTGTAGAGCAGGCCGAAGAAACGCAGGTTTTGATAGACGGTGAGATTACCCGGGAGGGTGGCATAGACGGCGGCAAAATTCGTATGCGCGAGCGCCTGCGAGCGGTGGCGGGCGATATCGATGCCTTCGATCTCCACGGTGCCGGAACTCGGCTGCAGCACTCCGAGCACCATATTGATGGTCGTGGTCTTGCCGGCGCCGTTGGGTCCGAGCAGGCCAACGATTTCCCCGTGCGTTACCTGGAAGGACACGTCGTCCACGGCAGCGAGATTGCCGTAGCGCTTGCACAGGCGGGAAGCTTTCAGCGCGAGGGTCGGCATTGGCTCGATGCTAGCGGAAAAACCGGCAGCCGTGCCGGGTGCCGGCGCTCTTATACTTGGTTCCATGACGGCATTGGTGCTGCTGTTTGTGTGTCTGGCGCTGGGTATCGTGGTCGCGCACGTGGCGCGCCCGCCCACGGGTTTAGCGCAGGCATTGAACTGGTGGGTCATCAATATTGCGCTGCCCGCGCTGGTACTCAATGTCATACCGGGCATCCACTTCGAGGCGCAATTCTGGTTTCTGACGGCGGCCAATTGGCTGGTGTTCATCGGCTCATGGCTGTTGTTTGCGGCGCTCGGCAAGGCCTTTGGCTGGTCGCGCGCGCATTGGTGCGCTCACGCTGGTCGGCGGTCTGGGCAACACGGCATTCATGGGCTGCCCGATGATCGAGGCGCTGCGCGGCGCACCGGGGCTGTCGCTGGCCGTGATCGGCGATCAGACCGGCTGCTTCACGGCGCTCGTGATCGGCGGTGTCGCGGTCACCGTCATCTATGCGGGCCGGGAGCTGCGGCCGTGGCAGATTGTGCGGCAGATCGTGCTGTTTCCAGCCTTCCTGGCACTGGTGGCGGGCATTCTGATCGGCCTCGCGGGAGGTCCCTTCGAGATATTGCACGCCCTGTGCGCCCGCCTGGCCGCGACGCTGACGCCGTTGGCGCTGTTTTCCGTCGGCCTGCAGCAGCGGCTTGAGCTGCCGCGCTCACGCCTGTCGGCCGTGGGCTGCGCGCTCGGCTGGAAGCTGCTGCTGGCCCCGGCGCTGTGCGTTCTGCTCGGCCGGCTCACGGGCGTGACCGGACTGGTCCTCGCGGTCGGCGTGCTGCAGGCGGGCATGCCGCCGATGGTCTCGGCGGCGATACTGGCCGATCAATATGGACTCGAGCCCGCCCTGGCCAATGCGGTGTTAGGCCTGGCCATCCTGCTCTGCCTCGCCAGCGTGCCGTGGCTCAACACGCTGCTTTAGGGCTTGAGTGCTTGGCGGTCAGCACTACTTCGGTTCGGTGCCCGGCTGCGCGTCTTCCATCGGGTAGGTCTTCACAGCGCCCGAGTTCGGCGGGGCGGGGGCCGGCTTTGCCACCGGCGGCGGCGCGGATGATCCGGGCGAAGTGCTGGTGCCTGACGGCTCGGTGCCGGACCCGTTGGCGCTCGCGGCCACCGAGGCCAGGAAACGGCTTGCCGTTTCCGAATGGGTCGTGACCTTGCCGCCGGTGATCTCCGTGGTGGTGACCTCATCACTGTGGTAGAAGGCGTCGTTCGCGTGGCGATCGAAGGCGATCACGGTGCCATCGAGCGCCACACCCGCGAACAGACCGCGCGAGCGGGAATAGGAATAGATCTCGGCGTTGATGCCGGCAGCAGCTTCGCCCTGACGCCCTACGGGGCCGGCGGCGACCGAGGCATCGGCGCCCAGGGTGAATTTGCCGCGTGCGAAGTTCTCAACGCTGCGCGCCGTCGCGAACACCAGCACCACATCGGTCGAGGTCGCCCCGACCTGCCAGCCGACACTGCCCCCGGTAAGGGTAATGAAAATAGGGTTACTGAATCGACCCGCAGCATCGCGAATGCTCAGGGCGCCGTTGCCGTAGCGGCCGCCGAAAATGAACGCCCCCTTGATCACTTCGGGGATCACAGCGACGCCGTAGGCGCGCTGCATGAGCCAGTCCGGCACATTGGTGTCCGGAGTGGCCCGCAGCTCCTCGAGTACCTGGGTGGCCGTGATCAGGCGAGCGTCCTCGCGGCTCTGATCGGCCGTCTGCGCGAAGGCGCTGGGTAGTAATGCCAACAGCGCCGCGGCGCACAGCAGTGCGCGCTGGAAAGAATGTCGTTTCATGAAATCGCCTCCGCAGCGATGGACTCAAGGAGGCGAATGATCGTTCAGTACCACAAGGAAATAAAGAACTGCGTGACGTTGGCGTCAAAAGCGTACGCCGGAATGCCTCCCGGCAGGCTGCCCGGCTTGCCGAAATCGTGAAAATCATCGTAAGCCACGTGCATCCGGTTGTAGCTCAGATTCAGCGTGCCTTTTTCGATCCAGCGCGGCCAGCCGGGATGAAACTGCCAGGTGGCGCCGAGCCCGAGGGTGAGATCGTGAAACTGCGCCAATTCGCGGTCCCGGGACATGAAATTCTGCGAGTCCTCAAACGGAAACAGATCGCCATAGAAGGTGGCGGCGCTCTGGCGGTAGTAGCGCAGATTACCGTTGAAGGTCCAGTCGGTGAACAGCGGTTGGGTATAGCCGCCGCTCAGGGTGTGCGCGAGGATGCCCCAGGTGTCGTGGTAGATGCGGTAGCTGCCGTCGAGCGCGGCGTGCCAGGGCAGGTAGTACTTGAGCTGAGCCGAGCCGGCGTTACCCGTCCGGGTATTGGGGGTGACCTGGCCTTCCGACTCCACCAGCCCCTCTGGGCTCAGATAGCGCGCCGAGCGATAGGGGTTCTGCAAATAGCCGTCGCTCTCGTCGGTCTCGAAGTTCAGGGATAGCAGCATATTGCGCGTCAAAACCTGCGATAGGCTCGCCTGCCAATTCCGGTGATCGGCATCGCCGACCCATGTGGTGGAAACGAGGCTGCCGTTCTGGCGGAGATCTACCCCGACATGGTCCCAGCCGCGCGTGAAGCCGAAGGACACGGTCGTGAGGTCGCCGAACATGGACTGGCTGATCGAAAAGAAACCGGTCCTGGCCTTGTAGTCCGGCTCGTTGCTCTCGATATAGCCGAGGCTGTAGGTGGTATTGCCGTGCAGATAGTCCGCGCTCACGCTGCCCTGGGTGCGTTTCTCCTTGTAGGGGCTCGCGGTCGACAGCACATCGACCGAGGCGCTCGAGATCATGTCGACGTAATAGTTCGCCGCCAGCGACAGCGAATCGGTGACCTTCTTGCGCACCAGGATCGAGGGCCCTTCGACCGTGACGCCGCCGCCTTCCCAATCATGGAACAGCAGATCGGCGCGATCATCGGGCAATACCGCGGCCCGGCTGACCGCAGCCAGCGCGAACAGCGCCGCTGTGAGGGTTCGGGCCCGGATGCCGCACCTCCAACCCATTTAGTTACAGCCGCAGCCGCCGCCGACGCTGCCGGTCGCCCCGCGGGCGCCTTCGCGCACTTCGAACACATGATCGAGGTAGGTGCTCGAGACCGGGTTGGGATCGAAGGACATGATCGGGTCGGCCAGATGCTCTCGCTCGTACGGTTTGACCCACGGCTGGATTGGCGAGCAGGCGGACAGCAGCAGTGCCGCCAATGGCGTGGCCACGGCGATGATCCCGAGACGACGCTGCGTCATGCTTACTCCCGCACTAAGCTTCGGATCTGATCAAGGTACTCGCTTTCCTCGCCGGGCTTGTAGCCATGATGCACGTAGCGCACCTTGCCGCTGCGATCGAGAATCACGGTGCTCGGCATGCCGGACACCTCATACAGTTTACTGACCTTGCTGTCCGGGTCGAACAGTATCGGAAACGAGACAGGTGTGGACTTGAGGAAACCGACCGCATCGGCGGATTTGGGCTCGACGTTGACCCCGAGCAGCGTGAACCCGGCGGCCTTGTATTTCTTGTAGAGCTGCTCGAGCACCGGCATTTCCTGCCGGCACGGTCCGCACCAGCTCGCCCAGAAATTGATCAGCACGACCTGGCCCTTCAAATCGCTCAAGGACAAATCCGTGTTGCCCGATGAATGCAGCTGAAATGCCGGCGCTGCGGCGCCCGGAGCGATCACAGCCGCCGAGGCCGACACGCTCAGAATCAGCGCCAGGCCACCGCCGAGCGCGCGCGCCATCGGGCCGGCTCGATGCTTAGGATTACTTGGTTGCATTACTGCCTCAGAAGAATACGGTCGCACCGATGGTTGCCTGAAGATTGTTCTTCAGCTGTTCCACGCCCGTGACGTCGGATCTGAACACCAGATCCTGCACGTCGATATGCAACGCCAGCCAATCCGTCGGCAGCACCCTGAACCCGGCACCGAAATTCACCGTGAAATTCTGATCGCCGGCGAATTTGACGGCGCCTATGCCGCCCAGCAAATAGAACGAGCTGGTCATGGCGAGATTGCGACCGATGAAGACCTCGCCCGGGAGCAAGTTGTAGCCCAGAGACAGGTTGTAATACGTGAACCGTCTCTCAGCATCGGAAAGCAGTTGTATGTTGCTGAGGGTCTCGAAGCTGGTCTCGCCGCCCTTGGCGCGACCGTAGGTGGCCTCGGCGAAGAAATCCTCGCTGATGTGGTAGTCAAAGCGCAGCCCGGCCACCGGCTGAGAGCCGAAATCCTGAATTGAAATCTCGCCGTAGTACGCCCCGAGCTCAACGTTGCTGGGGCGGATGGTTGGCACCTTGACGGTGCGACGCTCCACCTGCGGCTCGATCACGCTGGGTGGGGGCGAGTTGGCGTCGCTATCCGGCGACGCCTGCGCGCTCGAGTCCGAGCTGTGCGTGTCCGCGTCCTGCTTGGCATGCCGGTGGAAGATGGCGCAGCCGCTGCAACCGAGCGCAACGACGCTCAGTAAAAGAATGCAAATCCGAGTTTCCATTCGTTCTTGACCTCGTTGCTGTTTTGGTTGGTAAAGACCTCGTGCTCACGCAGTTCGCCGCGCAGGAACAGTCGCCGGGCCAGGTAGTAGCGTACGCCCACGCCCACGTAGCCGGTTTGATTGCTCGAGCTCAGCGGTTGGGCAAGCGTGGCCTTGGGTTCGACCCGCTCATAGCCGCCGCCGAGGGTCACAAAAGGCGAGAAGCGCCAGTTGGGCATGAACACATGACTGAGTCCGAGGTCGATCAGGTAGCCGTTGGACAGATTGCCGATGTACTGCGAACCGGAGAGCTCTATCTTCAGATTATCCGTCAGCGAGAGCGCCTCATAGGCCGAAATCATGCTCGCTCCGGCATAGGCCCCCCCGAATACGCCGCTTTCCCAGCGATGGTCGGCAAAGCCGGCGCGATCGCCGAGATTGATCTGAAACGGGGTGCCGTCTGCCAGCGTGGTGCGCAGCAGGTCGCGCTCGTAGGCCCAGCCCTCGATGCCGTGCTCGGTGCGTACCTTGAACCACTCGGTGCGCCGCATCAGCACATCCACGGCCTCGCCGCGGGCGACCACCTGCGTGACCGGATAGCCGCGACCGGGGCCGGTATGGAGCTCCAGGTACGGCTGCACCACGAATAGCTGCAGGTAGTCACGCGCACTTGCAACCGCCGATGCCAGCAGCGAGAGCAGCAGGGCGGCGATCAGGGGAACGACCTTAGTTGGCCAGCGGCGCGTCGAAGGGGTTGTTGTAATACTGCGCTCCAATGTCCACCCACTCTGACAACAGCCGCAGCTCCGCTGCGGTCATGAACCCGGCATGGTTCACCGTCCCCGTGACGCTGCAGCCCAACTTCGCGCCCGTGACCGTCTGGAAAAAACACGAGCCGCTGGCGCTACCGGCAACCATCGAGCCGGGCACCGTCACCCCAGAGTCTACCAATTGATTGGTGGCATTGAGCGACAGGACATCGTGAGTGTCTACGAGCTGGGTATAGGCGCGCAACTGCGCCGTGGCGCTTTGCGCCGGATCGCGATCGAGCTGCAGGTTGCCGTCCGGGGGTTCCGGGACCGGGCGCGTGGAGGTATGGCATTTGGTGCAGGTATTGGCGCCGCGCGGATCCGGCGTGATACTGCCGCGCACGACGCTCCAGAGCGGATCGATAATGGTCGGGTAGTTAATGATGCTCAGGCAGGGCCCCGACCACGTGCTCTGGCAGGACGGGACGATCGGCTCGTTCGTTGTCAGGGCGCTGTACATGTAGGAAACCATCGCGTTGGGCCCGGTCTTCTGGTTGTAGCCGTCGCCCCAGGCGTCGTTGAAGATCACGTCCTGGCTCAAAGCCGCCGCATTGTATGGCGCCGTGGGACTGTTGTTGCAGCTGGTGCTGCTCACCAGCTCCTGCGCCATGGTGCTGCCCGGGCAAAGGGCGAGCGTTGCCACGCTGCCGTTGCCGGCGGCAGTGAAGGTCGCACCGTCACCGCTGTTGAGGGCGGTAAACAGGTCAGCGCGGCCATGCGAGCGGCCACTGACCTCCACCGCTATGCCATCGCTGCCGGTCACGACCTGCGCCGGCTGCGGCATGTGGCAGCCATTGCAGCTCAGCACCTCGCCCGGCTGCACCGTCAGCCATGACAAATGGCGAGGAAAGTCCGAGAGCGCCTGCGCATTGGCGTCGAGGACCGTGATCTGGAAGGCGACATTTGCCGGCACCATGACGCGCACCGAGCCGTCGGGCTCGATCGGCACGTAGCCGAGCAGCTGCCGCATGTAGCCGACTGATCCATTGAGCGCGATATTGCGGTCGAATTTCGGGAAGCCGTCCTTGAGATCGGGATCGCCGAAGGCCACGGCCTTCTCGATGCGCAGGAATCGCGCCGGCCGCGCGTTGGCGCTGGCCACTGCCACTGCCCCGAGGTTGGCGTTGGCCCCGAGTCCGGCCGCCACGCCGTCGCGATCGTAGACGCTGCGGATATCGAGGATGCCGTAGGCCGGATCAAAGGTGCTCGGCACGGTGCTGTCGATCGGACAACTCAAGTTCGTGGTGCAGGGAATCGTGCGCGGCTGCAGCGAGACGATATCGCTGATCATCTCGCCTTCGACCGGCGTGAACACGGGCTTGAGGGTACTGTCATTGAAGTTGAGCAGCCACGCGCTGTAGAGGGGCGGCGCGAGCGTCAAGCTCGGGTTGGTGGAATTCGCATCGGTGAGATTGGCCGCGGTGCAGGCGACAATCGTGCCGGTGGCGTTCTGCAGCCGGCACTGGCCCCAACTTACCAGCACCCGGTTGGTGCCGTCCCAAAGCGGAAAGGCCGAGTTGAAACGGCCGCCGGGGGAGGGTACCGGCACGCCGTTGGCCGTTTGCGTACGCACGTCGTTCTGCGTCGCGGCCACCTGCGCCGTGCTCGAGGTCGGATAGCCCGTGTCGGGTACCGATTGATTGTTCTCGACGTAGTCGTTGATGTCGATGATCTGCAGGTTGCCGCCGAAGTCGGCAGCGGTGAAGGGCCGCACCAGCGCCAGCACCCGTCCGTCCTGCAGCGGCCGCGTACCCAGGAACTGCACCGCGCAGCTCAATCCCTGCGGGCACGCCGCGGCGTTCGACGGATTGGTGCTGCTGGTGTCGTGGCTCTGGGCGCCATAGAGCAGCTGCACGTCGGTACCGTCGGGATTGACGCTGTAGAGATGCATCGCGCTGCGGCCGGTCCGGCCCGGTGCGTTGTCCCATCGGCTATACATCACGCGGCCGCTGGACATCAGGAAGGCATCGATGTCGTGGCTCGGATTGAAGGAGATCTGATGAATGCCGGTGCCGTCGGCATTCATGACATGCAGCACGAAATCGGAGGTGTTCTGCGACTCGGTCTGCGCTTCGAACGGTTGCACATTCTCGCCGGTGCCGCCTTCATTGATCAGCACCTCGCGCGACTGGGTCTGCCGCGTCGAGGAAAATACGATCCGGCCGTCGCTCAAGTAGTGCGGGCCGACATCGTTGGAGTTGGGGGCGGTGTCAATGCTGGTGCCCGTGAGCTGCGTCAGCACACCGCCGGGTACGCTGTATTGCCAGATGTGCCAGGTCGGCGGCGCGAAATCCTGCTGATTGGCGCTGATCGGGCCGCGCAAAGCGAAGATCAGCAGCGTACCGTCGGGAGAAACATCGAGATCCTTGGCGTCCCAGAAGCCGCTACCGGTGATGCTGGCGGTGACGTTCTGTTCCGTGCCCGCAGGGCTGGCACTGCTGCGCACATAAATGTCGGCCTTGGTCCAATAGTTGCGCGGCAGCGTGACGTCGTCCTTGGCGCGCAATGCCGCCAGATCGGTGCTGTCGGACGGGATCGTGCGCTTGATGTACGCGATTGCGAAATCGATGTTCTGCCCGCCGGATGATTGACCGCTGCCGATATTGAGATTACCGCGACTGCTGCAGGCAGCGATGATCGCCGCCGCGAGCGCGATGCCCAGCGTGCGTGTGTGACGTCTCATTCCTCGAAAGCTCCGTTGACGCGTGGTTGAGAGTTCATTCTTTGGCGTGTTGCCGCGACGTGATGTCAGTCACAGTTCTCGCACGTAACAATGCTGGTAACGATACGCTTACTACGTAATCAACGCTGATGTCTGTGCCTTGAGACATTACGAGTCGTTCATTGCGTGGGTATAGTCGCTCGCACTGTGCAAAGCCATTTTGCACCAGGGAGCGACGATGAGAACAGTAGCAAGACGCAGCGGCGCCGCGCGGCACAAGACCGGCGTGATGCTCGCTGCACTCCTGGGTTTTCAACCGGCGATTCCGCTCATTGCGGGCCCGAACGAACAGGCCGTACGCATTCACAATCGCCTGGCCGGCGTGCCGCCCAGCGATGCCGTGCTCACGCAGATGGCCACGCTCATCAGCAACGGCAACCCGCAAGGCGCGGCGCAGCTGGCGATGAGCAACAGCGGCTTCTACAACGTGACGCTGCGCAATTTCATCGCCCCGGCTTCCAACCGCGCGCAGTCGGCCTTCGTGCCGCTCAACGACTACACCGCCACCGTCATCGGCATGATCCGTGACAACGTGCCCTTCAACACCGTGCTGTCGGCCGATGTGCTGTATGTCGGCAACGTCAGCGGCGCGCCGGCGTACTCGCCCTCGAACAACAATCACTATCGATATCTCGATGACAACGGCGTCGATCTGAAAAGCGCGCTGGTCGCCACGACGCAGTCGTCGTTAACCGGCATTCCGTCCTCGGCCACTGCCGGGGTCATCACGACCGAGGCGGCCGCGGCCGCGTTTTTCATCGCCGGCACCAATCGCGCGATGTTCCGCTTCACGATGATCAACTACCTGTGCAACGACATGCCGCAGGTCATGGACATTTCTCGCCCGCCGGACCGTATCCGCCAGGACGTCAGCCGCTCGCCCGGGGGCGACAGCCGCGTGTTCCTGAACAATTGCATCGGCTGCCACGCGGCCATGGATCCGATGGTACAGGCCTTTGCGTACTACAACTATGATCCCACCGCTCTGCAGCTCGTGTACACGCCCGGGCAGACGCAGGCGAAATACCACATCAACACCGGCAACTTCCGCTATGGATTCGTCACACCGGACGATTCATGGGAAAACCGCTGGCGTACCGGCCCGAACACGTTGCTGGGTTGGAGCGCGGGGCTGCCCGGCAGCGGCAATGGCGCCAAGTCGCTGGGGCAGGAACTCGCCTCCAGCCAGGCTTTCGCCAACTGCCAGGTGCAGAAAGTATTTCAGGCCATCTGTCTGCGCCCGCCCAGCAATGCTGCCGACCGCGGCGCCGCCGCGCAGATCGTGGCGGACTTCCAGTCCGGCGGTTACAACATGAAGCAGGTCTTTGCCGAGACTGCGGTTTACTGCATGGGCAACTAGGCATTCGCCTGCCCTCTCAGGGAGACTACTGTGAACCGAATCCGCCGCCGTCTGCCGAATCTGGTGCTTGCGCTGGCACTGCTGGGGCTGGCCGCCTGCTCGGGCGGCGCACCGACGACGCAGAACCCCGATACCGCGACCGCCGCGGCCTCGGTCTATGCCGGTCCCGCGCCCACGTCCGCCGACGTCGAGGCGTTCAAGGTCAATCTGTGGCAGAACATCAACATGTCCTCGCGCTGCGGCGGCTGTCACAAGGCCGGCGGCCAGTCGCCGATGTTCGCGCGCTCGGATGACGTGAACCAGGCCTATAGCGCCGCGCTGACCGTCGTGAACCTCACTCAACCCGATCAATCGACCATGGTGGTCAAAGTCGCCGGCGGACACAATTGCTGGCTCTCGAGCCCATCGGCGTGCGCAGATATTCTGACCACATGGATTCAGAACTGGGCCGGCGGCGGCTCGGGCGGCGCCGGCGGCTCGACGCAGATCACGCTCACCGCGCCGGTCGATCAGGCGGTCGGCCCGACCAAGCAGTTTCCGGCCGATTCCTCGCTGTTTGCCAGCACGGTCTATCCGCTGGTGTCGATGTTCTGCTCGCGCTGCCATTCGCCGAACGCGACGGTGCCGCAGTCGCCATACTTCGCCAGCAGCAACGTCGATCAGGCGTATGCGGCAGCGCAGGCCAAGATCAATCTGAATAGCCCGGCGCTCTCGCGCTTCTACGTGCGCCTGGCCACCGAGTCTCACAATTGCTGGCCGACGACGCCGGGCGGCCCGGTCGACTGCGCGGGCAGTGCCGCGCGCATGCTGGCCGCGATCCAGGCCTTCGCCAATGCAGTGCCGGTCACACCGGTGGACCCGACGCTGGTGGTGTCCAGGGCGTTGACGCTGTACGCGGGTACGATCGCGTCCGGCAACAATCGCTACGACGCCGACATCATTGCCCGCTGGATGTTCAAGGAGGGCACCGGCAGCACCGCGTTCGACACCAGCGGCGTCGATCCGGCCATGAACCTGACCCTCTCGGGCAATACCAACTGGGACAGCGCCTGGGGCCTGATCTTCGGCACCGGCGGCGCCAAGGCGCAGAGCTCAACCGCGACCAGCAGCAAGCTCTATAGCTCGATCAGCACCAGCGGCCAGTACTCGCTCGAGCTCTGGGGGACACCGGCCAATGTCACGCAAACCCAGGCCTTCATGGCGGGCTACTCGGGCGGCACCTCATTGCGCAACTTCACGCTCGCACAGGATGCCATGCAGTACCAGGCGTATGGGCGCAGTACCGTCAGCGACGCCAATGGCGCTCCGCCGCTGACCACCGCGGCCGCGAACATGAATGCGCAGGCGGCACTGCAGCACATCGTGCTGACCTATGACCCGACCAATGGGCGCAAACTCTACGTCAACGGCAATTTCACCGGTGACGTGGACACCATGACGGGCGGCACGCTCGGCAACTGGGACAATACCTTTGCATTCCTGCTGGGCAACGAGACCTCGAACGATCGCCCCTGGCAGGGCGAGATCCGCTTCGCTGCGGTTCATAACAAGGCCATGACCGTCTCGCAGATCCAGCAGAACTACGCCGCAGGCGTCGGTCAGCTCTACTACCTGCTGTTCGATGTCAGCGCTCTGACCGGCGTGGCGCAGAGCTACATCCTGTTCACGGCCAGTCAATACGACAACTACAGCTACCTGTTCGATAAGCCGACGTTCATCAATCTGAATCCGAAGGCGCAGCCCGGAAGCATCCCGATCCAGGGCCTGTACATCGGTATCAACGGCCAGGAAGCCAGCGTCGGTCAGGCCTACAGCACGCTTAACACAACGGTCACCAATGCCAATTATTCGCCCACCGCGGGCCAGCTGCTCTCGAACATGGGTACGGTGATCGCGATGCAGCTCGGGCCGGCCACGGACCTGTTCTTCCTGAGCTTCGATCAGATCGGCACGCAGACTCATGTGCGCACGGTGGCGGCGGTGGCCGCGCCGGCGCCGACGGATCTTGCGCCGTCAGCCGACATCGGCCTGCATGTCTACGATGAGATCAATGCCTCGATGGCGACGATTACCGGCGTGTCCCCGGGCTTGAGCGCGGTCAACACGACCTATCAGACTGTCGAGCAGCAGCTGCCGACGGTGCCGAATATCCAGGGCTTCCTGCCCTCGCAGGAAATCGGCATCTCGCAGCTGGCGATCCAGTACTGCAGCGCGCTGGTCAGCGACCCGGCGCTCGAGCCGGCATTCTTTCCGGGCCTGAATCTCAATCAGACCCCGGCGCAGGCCTTCGGCACCAACGCCGGCATGGATCTGGTAATCACGCCGTTGATCAACAGCCCGGCGGTCGGGGCCAATCTTGCGACCCAGCCCACGGACCCGCAGATACGGACCGAGCTGTACAGCCTGATGACCTCGCTGGTCAACTGCAGCGTGACCGATCCGACCTGCGTGCAGACTCCGACGCGTACGCAGACCATCACCAAGGCCGTCTGCGCCACCGTGCTCGGCAGCGCGACGACGCTGATCAAGTAGAGATTCATACGAGGCGCCAGTCATGAAGATCAGACGCAAGCGGCCCCTGGGCCTGCACGAACCGCTCCGCCACCCGGATCATCGCCGGCCGGTGACCCGACGCGACTTCCTCGCGCAGGGATTCATACGCGGCGCGGCCACGGTCGCCGGCATCTCGGTGTTCAGCCTGTTCGCCGATCCGCGCAAGGCGTACGCGACGCTGGCTCCGGACATCGCCGCGCTGAAGGTCTCGCCCTGCAACATCACCACCGGCTCGGGCATGATTCCCTTCATCTGCTTCGACCTGGCGGGCGGCGGCAATGTCGCCGGCTCGAATGTGCTGGTCGGCGGTTCCGGCGGTCAGCTCGATTTCCTCTCGACTGCGGGCTATAACCGGCTCGGATTGCCCGGCAACATGATTCCCAACTCCTCGGCCGGCCTCGGCAACTTCGTGGACCAGAGCTTAGGGCTGGCGTTTCACAGTGACAGTGCTTATCTGCGCGGCATCAAGCAGCGCGTGGCTGTCGGCACGGCGGCAAACGTCAACGGCGCGATCATGCCGGAGATGAGCGAGAACGATACCGGAGACAACCCGCACAATCCCATGTACGGGATCTACAGCTCCGGTTACGCCGTGCTGTCGCCTCCGGCCGGCAACAAGGGCGACCTGCTGGCGCTCATCGGCACCGAGAGTTCGACTTCGGGCGGCAATTCGATGGCGCCGTCATACATGATTGACCCCACGGTGCCGCCGACCAAGGTGTCCCAGGCCTCGGACGTGACCGGCCTCGTGAGCACCGGCCAGCTGGTCGGGCTGTTGAGTCAGAACGATGCGACCACGGTACTCGAATCGATCGAGCGCATCAGTAAGAACAAGCTCGATTCCGTCAATACGATGCTCGGAGTCCAGGACGCGGTGGTCAAGGATCTGGTGCAGTGCGGCTACGTCGGCGCTGCCGACCAGGTGGATCGTTACGGCAATGCGAGCGCGACCCTGAACCCGGACCTCGATACGGCGATCGTCGGCCCCGGCGGCATCTTCACGACCGCGGAATACAACGCCGACTCCAATTTCCAGGCCACCGCCGCGGTCATGAAAATGGTCGTCAACGGCTATGCGGCCGCCGGCACAATCGAGATGGGCGGCTATGATTACCACACTGGCGATCGCGCCACCGGCGAGATGCGGGATCTGGAGGCCGGACAGTGCATCGGTGCCTGCCTGGAGTATGCGGCGCGCATGAAGCAGCCGCTCATGATCTATGTCTTCACCGACGGCTCGGTGGTCTCGAGCGGTGCCATCGACAACTCGGTCGGCGGGCGCGGCAAGGGTGTATGGACGTCGGACAACCAGACCACGGCGGCCACGTTCTTCCTGGTCTACAACCCCAATGGCCGGGCGACCGCAATCAGCAATCAGATCGGCAATTATACGAGCGACGGCAACGTCAATACCACCTCGAGCCCCGGCGCCAATGCGGTCAATCTGCTGGCCGAAA
The DNA here is from genome assembly GCA_036733765.1 of Steroidobacteraceae bacterium. Taxonomy (GTDB): domain Bacteria; phylum Pseudomonadota; class Gammaproteobacteria; order Steroidobacterales; family Steroidobacteraceae; genus FEN-1191. The sequence continues at coordinate 26,234 of DAIMZW010000009.1, read as the reverse complement.
CGGTAGTGCTGAACTACCTGGCTCTGCACAACAAGGCGGGCGCGTTTCAGACGCTGCAGTGGGCCAGCGGCCTTGGAACCGGCCTCGGCAGCGCCAGTGCCTATGACGCGTTGATCGCTCTGGCGCCCATTCGTTAGCCCGCGGCGCGCAGCCCGCGCCGCGTGAGCGAGGTCAAAGCGCGTCGGTGCGACACGGTCGCCAATTGCCGACGCATCAAGCCGTTTCCGGGTCTGTGGACTGGATCTCAAGCCATCTGCGGCCGATTGACGGATAATGTTAAATCGTCGCCAGGAGGTCACCTGCTAGAACCGTGAGGTTCTCGCAAGAGCTGGAGTTAGAGAGTAGCGAGTGCGGCTGAAGCATCGAGCATTACGAACTTTTGGGCTCACCCTGTGGGCCCAATGCGCTTTGGGTCTGGCCGCTGCCGCGTCCGCGGCCGGACCTGCGGCCGCATTGATCGCGAAGCCAGCGCCCGACTTTACGTTGCCGGCATCGGTCGGCGATAACGTGCGGCTGTCCGAGTACCGGGGACAGCCGGTCGTGCTGTCGTTCTGGAGCAGCCGGTGCGGCCTGTGTGCCGCGCAGCTGACGGCTTTGGATCGCTACTACGGCACCTACCGCTCCTCGGGATTGATCGTGCTCGCGGTCAGCGTCGAGGACGACCCGCAGCGCGCCGTAGATTATGCTCGCGCCCACGCGACATCCTTTCCACTGCTGCTCGACCAGGCCAAGAGCGTCAGCCGGGCCTATGGCATCGAGCGCTTGCCGACCACCGTGCTGATCGATCGCTCCGGCGTCGTGCGCTATCTGCACAACGACGACCGCGCCGGCGATCCGTCCTACGTCGCGCAGATCCGTGCGCTATTAGATGACGAGGTCGCCGCCCCTTGAATTCTCCCTCATCAATGCAGTCCCCCATGAACACAATGTCCTGCCGCCTGCTGCGCACGCTCTGGCCGCTGATCCTGGTGTCACTGACCGATCCGGTGCTGGCAGCCGAGGCCGCCGCAACCCCGAGTTCGGCCGCGACAACTCCCGCGCCCGATGCGGGTGCCGCCACGCGCTCCCTCGATGAGCAGATCCAGGGTCTCAAAAAGGACATGGTCGATCTGAACAAGGATCTGTTCGTGCTCGAGGAGGAACTGCTGTTTCCGGCCAACACGCAGGTGGCGGTGTTCGTCTCCCTGGACGTCGGGGACTTCTTTGCGCTCGATTCGATCACATTGAAGATCGACAACCGCGACGTCGGCAACTATCTGTACACGCCGCGTGAGGTCGCCGCATTGCTCAAGGGCGGTGTGCAACGGCTGTACGTCGGCAATCTCAAGTCCGGCCAGCATGAGCTGGTGGCGTTGTTCAATGGCAACGGTCCGAACGAGCGCTACTATCGGCGCGCGGCAAACATCCGCTTCGAAAAGGGCGTGGGCGCCAAGTATCTGGAACTCAAGATCACCGATCACCAGAGCGCGCAGCAACCCGAGTTTGAAATCAAGGACTGGGAATAGGCCGCGTATGAGCGGCAGGGGCTATGGGCTGGCGTTGGCTGTGCTGTTCGCGGCGCTCGGCCTGCCGTCGGCGCAGGCGGCGCGCAACAGCGACCCGAACAAGCTGCCGAGCATTCGCGTGCAGGATCTGCACTACGGCGAAGTGCTGTTCCAATTCTATTCCGGCCAGGAATTCCAGGCGCTCACGGAGCTCGAGGCCTTCAGCCAGTGGCAGCGTATGCCGCACCACGCCGCCGATGCGGATTTGCTCGCCGGCGGTCTGTATCTTGAGCTCGGCATGCACAACGAGGCCGGGGTGCGCTTCGAGCGTCTGCTCACCGACAAGGTGCCCGTGGGAGTACGCAACCAGGCGTGGTTCTACCTGGCGAAGATCTGGTATGAGCGCGGCTACTACGAGCGCGCCGAACAGGCGATCGGCCGCATACAGGGCACACTGGGCGCCGAACTGGAAGCCGAGCGCGTGCATCTGCTGGTCAACGCGTTGATGCGCCAGCAGCGCTACGATGACGCCATCGCACAGCTCAAGAGCTGGCACGGCGCTTCGGATTGGATGGCCTATGCGGGCTTCAATCTCGGCGTAGCCTTGGTGCGCGCCGGACGGCTGGCCGAGGCCGACCCGATCCTGACCTCGGTCGGCACGCTCAATACCCACAGTGATGAGCTGCTGAACCTGCGCGACAAGGCCAATCTGGCACTGGGATTCGCCTATCTACAGGCCGATCAGAGCGCCAAGGCGCGCGCGCCGCTCGAGCGCGTGCGCCTGAACGGTCCCTATTCGAGCCGCGCACTGCTCGGCGACGGCTGGGCGCATGCCGCGCTCGGTGACTATCGCGCCGCGCTCACGCCCTGGCTGGAACTTCGTCAGCGCAATCTGCTCGATGCCGCAGTGCAGGAATCGTACCTGGCGGTCCCTTACGCCTTCAGCAAACTCAATGCCGGCGCACAATCGGCCGAGTACTACGAGCGCGCGCTGACCTCCTTTGCGAGCGAATCGGACAATCTCGATGCCGCGATCGGGCATATCCACGAGGGTCATATGCTCGATGACCTGCTGGGCGAGGACAAGGATGCGCGCTACGGATGGTTCTGGCAGCTCAAATCATTGCCCGACGCTCCCCAGTCGCGCTACCTCTACACCGTGCTGGCTGACAACGATTTTCAGGAGGGCCTGAAAAATTATCGCGATATGGCGTACCTGCAAGGCACGCTGCGCCATTGGGACGACAGCATGGAGGCCTTCGCGGCGATGATCGACACCCGGCAGCGGGCCTATGCCGAGCGCCTGCCGCGCGCCGACGCGCTGCTCGAGAGCGATATGCCGGCGAAATTGCGCGATGCGCGCGCCGGCGTCGGCTCGCAGCTCGATGCGGTCGAGACCGGCAATGACGTGGCCGCGCTAGGCACGCCGAGCGAGCGCGAGCAATGGTCGAACGTTGCGCGGCTCGAGGAACAGCTCGCGGCGCTGCCGCCGAGCCTCGAGCGCGAGGAGGCACGCGACAAGCTGCGTCTGATCAAGGGGGTGCTGTATTGGCGCCTCGATGCGAACTTCAAGGCGCGTGGCTACGAGGAGCGACGCTCGCTGCGCGAACTCGATGCGGCGCTCGAAGAGCTGCAGAATCGCTGGGTGCGCGTGCAGCAGGCGCGCGCCACGGTACCAAACGACACCGGCGATTTCGCGGCGCGCATCGCATCGCTGGCCGCCCGCATCCAGGCGATGCGCGAGCGGCTCGCGCAGACCTCGCAGCAGCAGAATCAGTATCTCGAGGGCGTGGCTGAGTCGGAGTTGCGCGCGCAGAAGGAGCGGCTCGACGCCTATGCATTGCAGGCGCGCTTTGCGCTCGCGGACATTTACGACCGCGCCTCCGATCAAGGCAGCGGTGCGACGGCGCCCGCCCCGGCACCAGCCCCGGCACCCGCTCCGGAGCCGCGATGAAGCGCTATCGTCGAGCCATGCTCGCTTTGCGCTGCGCGGCGCTGCTGGCGGCGATCTCGCCGGCCATGGCAGCGAAAAGCCCGCCTACCGCTGCGCCCACGATCGGCGATCTGAGCGCGAAGTCGGTCGAGGTAAGTCCCGCTCCGGCGAAGAGCGGCGGGGCCGGCAAGGCGATGGAGAACTATCGCCAGTTCCTCAATCTGCAAAACGCCGAGCCGCGCCTGCGGGCCGAAGCGTTGCGGCGGCTCGGCGATTTGAGCCTGGAATCCGGCGAGCTCGAGCGCATGGCCAACGAGGTCACGCGGCTGGACATGCAGGGCGCGGAGGCGATTCGGCTGTATACGACACTGCTCAAAGCCTATCCGGACTACCCGCGCAACGATCAGGTGCTCTATCAGCTGGCGCGCGCCTACGAGACCACCGGCCAGACCCCGCAGGCCCTCGTAACCCTCGATACGATCGTCGCGCGCTATCCGCAGGGACGCGACCTCGCCGAGGTGCAATTTCGGCGCGGCGAAATATTGTTCTCGAATCGGCGCTACCCGGAAGCGCAGGTGGCCTACCAAGCGGTGCTCGCGCGCGGACGCAATGGTTCGACCTTTTATGAGCAGAGTCTGTACAAGCACGGCTGGTCGCAATTCAAGCAGGGCATGAACGAGGACAGTCTGAAGTCCTTCGCCGATCTGCTCGACCTGATCTTGAGCGACCCGAAGGATAGCGCGCATACGCGGCCCTGGGATTCGCTGGGACGCGCCGATCGTGAGCTGGCCGAAGATACGCTGCGGGTCATGAGTATTACTTTCTCGTATCTCGACGGCGCGAAGGCGCTCGATGAGTTCGCCGCTCACCGCGGCCGCGTGCCCTATCTCTGGCTACTGTATTCGCATCTGGGCGATCTGTACGTGGAGAAGCAGCGCTATCAGGACGCCGCGGCTACTTATCGCGCATTTGTCAGCCGCGACCCGGTCGACCAACACGCCCCGACGCTTGAGATGGCGGCGATCGAGGCCTATCGCAAGGGTGGCTTCGCCGATCTCATGCTCGATGGCAAACTCGAGTACGTGCAGCGCTACGATTTCGGCGCACCGTTCTGGAAGGGCCGGGAGCATGGCGCCTATCCACAGCTCGTCGCCGAGCTCAAGACCAATTTGAAGGACGTGGCGCAGTACTATCACGCCAGCGCCCAAAAGACCAAGAAGCCTGAAGAATACGCCGCGGCGGCGCATTGGTATCGCAGCTACCTGAGCTCGTTCCCGGACGATCCGGACTCTGCCGCGACCAACTATCTGCTGGCCGATGCGCTGTTCGAGAGCCGGCAGTATCTGGATGCGGCCGACGAATACGAGCGCACCGCCTACGACTATGCGCGCAACGCGCGCTCGGCCGAGGCCGGCTATGCGGTGCTCGTGGCGGATCAAAAATATGAGGACACGCTGAGTCCGGAAGGCCGCCCGGCCGCGCATCAGCGCGCGACCGATTCGGGGCTGAAGTTTGCGCAGACGTTCCCGGAGCACCCCGAGAGCGCCGTGGTGCTCACACACGCCGCCCAGGATCTGTACGCGGCCGGTGATCAGGCGCGTGCCGCGCAGTCCGCGCAGGCGCTGCTGGCCCGTACGCCGCCGGTCGATGCCGCCAAGCAACGCATTGCCTGGACCATAGTCGGTCAGGTCAGCTTCAACCAAGGCGATTACCCGCAGGCCGAGAACGCCTTTACTCACGCGCTGGCGGCAGCGGCCGCGAATGATCCGGAGCGCGGGGATATTACCGAACGCTTGGCCGCCGCGGTCTACAAGCAGGCCGACGCCAAGCGTACCGCTGGCGACCAGGCCGGCGCGGCCCAGGATTTCCTGCGGGTCGGGCGCATCGCGCCCGGCTCGAAAGTCGTCGCAACCTCGCAATACGACGCGGCCGCCGCGCTAATCAACACGCAACAATGGGATCAGGCGATTGCCGTGCTCGAGGCCTATCGGCGCGATTATCCCAAAGGCGAATACAACGCCGACGTCGAGCGCAAGCTCGCGGTCGCCTACGAGCAAGGCGGGCACGCGGCTCAGGCGGCCGCACAGTACGAGCACATTGCCGAGAACCGCCAGGAGGATCGCGCCGTGGTGCGCGAGGCGACCGTCAAAGCCGCCGATTTATATGCGCAATCCGGCGATACGGCACGCAGCGCGGCGATGCTGGAGCGGTTGGTGCGCGACTACCCGACGCCGGTCGTCGACGCGATCGAGGTTCGGCAGCGGCTGCTGGATGCGGCGGCCAAGTCCGGCAACCTGGAGCGGCAGCGCTACTGGCAGCGCGAGATCGTCAAAGCCGACGCGAGCGCCGGCAGTGGGCGCACGGACCGCACCAAATATCTGGCCGCGCGCGCGCAGCTGGCACTGGCTGAGCCCACGCGGGATGCGTTTCGCGCCATCAAGCTGGTCGCGCCCCTCAAGCAGACACTCACGGCGAAGAGGAAGGCGATGGAGTCGGCCGTGCAAGCCTATAAGGAAGTGGCCGAGTATCAGGTCGCGCAGACCACCACGGCCGCCACCTACGAGACCGCAGAACTCTACCGCACCCTGGCCCATGACCTGATGGCCTCGGAGCGGCCAAAAAAGCTGTCGGCCGATGAGCTCGAGCAATATGACACGCTGCTCGAAGAGCAGGCGTTCCCGTTCGAAGAGCAGGCCATCGCCATCCATGAGATCAACGCCAAACGGGCGCCCGACGGCGTCTATGACGAGTCGGTGCGCAAGAGCTTTGACGCCTTGGCGCAACTCAAACCAGCGCGCTACGGCAAGATCGAGCACAGCGAAGCGTGGATCGTAACGCTCACGGCGCCGGGCGCCGC
>DAIMZW010000009.1:0-19860 GCA_036733765.1 Steroidobacteraceae bacterium | reverse complement strand
GCGCCGGGCGCCGCTGCGCCGAGCAGTGCCGCGCTGGCTGATTATGAGCGGGCCGCGAAGCTCGCGAATAGCGGCAAGCAGACCGAGGCAGAACTGCAGCTACAGCAATTCGAATTGCAGTATCCCGGCTTTGCCGCCCCGGCGATCGATCTGGGCCTGCTGGCGCGCGCGCAAGGCAAGCTGCAGGACTCGGAAGACGCACTGCGCCGCGCGACCGTGCTCGACCCGACCAATGCGACGGCCTGGAGCGAGCTCGGCGTGACCTTGCGTCAGGAAGGCAAATTCACCGATGCGCGGGCAGCCTATGGGCAAGCACTCGCCAGCGATGCCGCGTATCCGTCCGCGCACCGCAACCTCGGCGTGCTGCTCGATCTGTATTTGGGTGACCCTGCCGCCGCACTGCCGGAATTCGAGCGCTACAAAGAGTTGTCCGGGGAGGACAAGCCCGTCAGCGGCTGGATTGCGGAACTGCGAGCGCGCACCGGGGTCAAGCCCGTGCCCGCCGCTGGCGCCGAGGCGCCTGAGGCCCCGGCGAGCGCGCCGGTGGCGGCTGGCAATAACGGAGGACCAACATGAAATCATGGCGCATGGCGGGAACATCGATCGTGCTCGCGATGGTGTGGGTCAGCGTGGCCGCGGCGCAGGCGCCGGATCTCGAGCCGGGGGTGCAGACCTCCGCCCCGGCTCCCAGCGTTGCGCCGAAACCGCCCTCGCAGCCGGCGGCGAGCGCCGCTGCTGCGCCGCCCAAGGACTCAGCAAAGACGAAGGACCACATCGAACTCGACACCACGCAGATCAGCGGCAATCGTGAGTTGCCGAAGGTCATGTATGTGGTGCCCTGGCGCAGGGCCGATCTGGGCGAGTTCGCCGGGCGGCCCCCGAACAGCCTGCTCGATGAGGCCCTTACGCCCGTGGATCGCGACGTCTTCCGCCGGCAGAACCGCTACTACGCGGCGCTCGAGGCCGGCGCGAGCGCCTCCAAGTCACAACCTGATGCGGCCGCCGGCAAAGCGGCCGTGCCAGAGGCCAAGGATGAGAAGTAGATCGCGGTATTGCGCGTTTGCGTCACTTTAGTTTGATCGTATCGGCGGATCATAGCGTTCAGGCATGGGAGTCAGCACGATGATGAGTCATGTAGTACGGTTTTTCCAGGGCGGCGGCGAGATGATGTATCCGATCGCCATTGTGCTGGTCGCCGGTCTGGCGATCGCGCTCGAGCGATTCATCTATCTCACGCACGTACAGTTGCGTAATCGCGGGCTGTGGAATCAGCTCGTGCCGTTGCTGCAGCGGGGTGATTTTCGCCAGGCGGTGCAACTGACTTCGAAGTCACCCTCGGCGATCGGGCAGATCCTGAGTTACGGTCTGGCCCGCATCTCCTCGGCAAGGCACCGCGACGATATCGAGAAGGCCATGGAGGAGAGCCTCATGGATGTGGTGCCGCGGCTCGAGAAGCGCACTCATTACATCGCCACCTTTGCCAACCTCGCGACCCTGCTCGGGCTGCTCGGCACGGTCATCGGCCTGATCAACGCCTTCGCGGCGGTGGCCACGGTCAATCCGGCTGAGAAGGCCAATCTGCTTTCGGCGAGCATATCGGTGGCGATGAACTGCACGGCATTCGGCCTCATGAGCGCAGTGCCGCTGCTGCTGATCCACGCCTGGCTGCAGACCAAGACCACGGACACGATCGACAGTCTCGAGATGGCTTCGGTCAAGTTTCTCAACGCCGTGACCGAACGCCAAGCGCAGCCGACACCGGCCGCGGCCTGACGCGCAGCGCCTTAAGGCAGTAGGAAGCGCGCATGCGCCGTTCGTACCAGGTTCGCAAGCTCTTGCGCCACCAGCGCAAGCCGGCCGAGCTGCTGCTCGTGCCGATGATCGACATCTTTACCGTGCTCGTGACCTTTCTGCTCATGACGGCGGTGTTCTCCCGCACCGTCATACTGGAGTTGAAGTTGCCGCCGGCGAACGCCGAGTTCACGCCACCGCCCCCGGGGCTGCAGCTCGAGGTCATCGTGCGCAAGGACTCGCTGCTGGTCGACGATCGAAACTCCGGGCCGCTGGCACCGTTCCCGAACCGTGACGGTGCTTACGACTATGACGGGCTCTCTAAATACCTGCAGCTGGTCAAGTCCAAGTTTCCGGACAAGACCGACGCCACCGTGCTGCTCGAACCGGATATTCCGTACGACGTGGTCGTGCAGGTCATGGACCGGATGCGCGTGCTCGAGGTCAATGCCGGCTTTAACGTCGTTCAATACGAACTGTTCCCCGATATCTCGCTCGGCGATGCACCGGTGATCGGAGCGCAACCATGAGCATGTCAAGACGCGCCCGGTTCATGCTGCAGCATCAGCTGCGCCATCGGGTCGACGGTCAACTGAATCTGATCCCGTTTATCGATATCCTGACCGTCATGGTGTCGTTTCTGCTGGTGTACTCGACCAACGTCGAGGTGGTCCAGAACAGCAAGGGGATCGAGATTCCCCAATCGATTTCCGAGCGCCAGCCGCGTACGACTGTGGTCGTGATGCTGACCAAGGAGGATCTGTTCGTGCAGGGCGAGCGCGTAGCCTCGGTGGCCGAGGTCGAAGCGACCCCCGGCGATATCATCGAGCCGTTGCGCGCAGCACTCAAGCGCCCGACGCTGGTGGGTCAAGAGATCACCGAACAGGACCTGGCTGAGCGCGAGATCACGGTCATGGGAGACAAATCTCTGCCCTACGATCTGCTCAAGAAGGTCATGCGCACCTGCACCGATGCGGACTATGGCCGCATCTCGCTGGCCGTGCTGCAGAAAGACAAGCCGGTACCCGCTGGCGCGTTGGGATCCACGTAAAGGCGGAGATCAAGAGGATGCAGCTGTCCGAGTATTACCGCGATTACACGCTGGCCTGGGAGGTCGACCCCGAAGAGCAGCGTCGATTCCGTCGTCTGATGGGCGGCGGACTGCTGCTGGTGCTGCTGCTCGGTCTGATTTTGCCGCTCATTCATCTGTCGCAGGAGACCCAGACGGCCGCCGAGGCGGTTCCCGAGCGCCTCGCGCGCCTGATGGTGGAGGAAAAACCGAAGCCGCCGCCACCACCGCCCGTGGAACAACCGAAGCCGAAACCCGAGGTTAAACCGACCCCAGTTCCGAAGCCCGTAGACCGGACGGCCGATGCCCGGAAAAAGGCGCAGCAGTCGGGATTGCTCAAATTGAAGGACGAGCTTGCCGATCTGCGCCAGAACGTCGATCTGACCCCGCTCGGGCAAACAAAAAATCTGCAGGGCGCCGTGGGCCAGGATAGTCACGCCGAGCGCTCGCTGATCGCCTCGAAGGTGGGCTCGGGCTCGGCCGGCATCACTACCGCCAACGCCAGCCGGGGCTTTGGCACCGGCGCAGGCTCGCTCACGGGACACGATACGATGGCGGTCAGCTCGCGCATTGCGGCCGCCGCTGGCGCCGGCAACGTTGCCAGGGGCGGCAGCGGCAAGCCCTCGCGCAGCGAGGAGGAGATCGCGCTGGTATTCGACAGCAACAAGGGCGCCATCTATGCCCTGTACGGCCGTGCGTTGCGCGATCAGCCAGACCTGCAGGGGAAGCTGGTGCTCGAATTCACGATATCCCCTGCCGGTGAGGTGACAGAATGCCACGTCGTCTCGAGCGAGCTGAAGGATGCTGAGCTGGAGCGTAAGATCGTGGCCCGGGTGAAGTTGTTCCGCTTCGCAGCCAAGGACGTCGCAACGATTACGACCACCAAGCCGATCGAGTTCGTGCCCACTGCTTGATATGAACCTGCAGTCCGAAATCGACTACTTCCACGAGCTGCAACCGGTGGACCAGGCGCGGCTGCTGGCCGTATTCCTGCACGAGCTCACGGTGGAAGCGCGCACCACCTATGGGCCCAATACCGAACAGGTGCATGACGCCGCGCGGCTGCGCTTCGTCAATGAAATCGTCTGCCGCCTGGCGCGTTTCATCGAGCAGTTGCTGGCTGACGACCAAACACGACCGGCCGACGACGTGGTCATGCGCATGCTGCTCTCACCGCGCGCCGACCAGGCCGCCGCGCGCCTGGTCATCAATGCCTACCGGCGCGCGATTCATGGTTTCGATCGCTACGATGCCACGGTGACCATGGACAAGTGACGGCGCCGCACCGTAACGTTGGTGCGTGCCCGTCCAATCTCTCGGCCAGGTTCTGATACTGCTGACCGCCTCGGTGCTGTTGGTGACGGCAGGCAGGCGCATCGGCCTGCCGCCGCTGCTGGGCTACGTGATCGTCGGTATCCTGCTCGGTCCGTACGCGTTCGCGGTGTTGCCGAATGGCGCGCAGACCCACGCCATTGCCGAGATCGGCGTGGTGTTTCTGCTGTTCACGCTGGGTCTGGAATTCTCCTTTCCGCGCATGCTCGCAATGCGCCGCGAAGTCTTCGGGCTCGGCAGCGCACAGACCCTGGTGGTGGGCGGAACCGGCGCCGTGGCGGCCCATGCCTTCGGCGTCAGCTGGCCCAGCGCGGCCGTGATCGGCGGCGCGCTCGCGATGTGCTCGACCGCCATCGTGCTCAAACAGCTCGCCGATCAGGATGAGCTCAACCGTACTCACGGGCGGCTCTCGTTCGCGGTGCTGCTGTTCCAGGACCTGGCGTTCGTGCCATTGCTGGCCCTCGCCGGTGTGCTGGCGGCGGCCCAATCGGGTTTCAGTGCGGCCTCGGTCTGGCGACTGGTGGGTTTGGGGTTGTTCGCGCTGGTGGCGGTACTTGCCATCGGTCGTTGGGTTCTGCGCCCGCTGCTCTATATCATCGCTCACAGCCGGCTGCGCGAAGTGTTCACGCTCGCGGCGCTGCTGGTGGTTCTGTCCTCGGCCTGGATCACCCAGCGGCTTGGGCTATCGATGGCACTGGGCGCATTCCTCGCCGGCATGATGTTCGCCGAATCCGAATATAGCCATCAGATCGAGTCCGTGATCCGCCCATTTCGCGAGCTGCTGCTGGGCCTGTTCTTCATCTCCGTGGGCATGCTGCTCGATCTGCGGTTGCTATACGCGCAATTCCTGAGCATCTTCGGTTTGCTGGTGCTGGTCGTGGCTGCCAAGGCGCTGCTCTCGGCGCTCACGACGCGAGCCTTCGTGCCGAGCCATTTCAAGGCGCTGCGCACCGGCCTGGTGCTCGCCGGCGGCGGCGAATTCGGCGTCGCGCTATTGACGCTACTGGCGCAGGGACGGGATCTCGTTCCGGCGCGTGCCGCCCAGCTGCTGCTCGCGACCGTCGTGCTTGGCATGATCGTCAGTCCGCTGATCATCCGTTACAACCGGCGCATCGCGCGCTTGCTGCTGGGTGAGAAAGCTCCACCGAAAACTGCGATGCAGCGCGAAGACCTCGCCGCCACCGACCTCGTGCGCCGCGAGCACGTCATTCTGTGCGGCTTCGGGCGCGTCGGCCGCTATCTCGCGCGCGTGCTGGAGTCGCAGGGCTTCGAGTATCTGGCCATGGACCTCGACCCCGCCAACGTGCGGGCCGCCCGTCAGGCGGGCGAGCCTGTGGTTTGGGGCGACAGTGCCGACGAGGAGCTGCTGCGCAGCCTCGGAATGGGTGTGGCGACGGTCGTGATCATCACGTTCGCAGATCCGGCGGTCGCAATCGCGGTCGTGCGGGCGGTGCGTCGTCTGCGCGGCGACGTGCCCGTTCTGGTCCGCACTCAGGATGATACGCGGCTGGCGGATCTGTCCCAGGCCGGGGCCACGGAGGTGGTGCCTGAAACCTTCGAGGCGAGCCTGACCCTGGTCTCGCAGGCCCTCACGTTGCTACAGCTGCCCGCCATGCAGGTGACGCGGGTCGTGGACACGATACGCACACAGCGCTATGCGACCCTGCGCACACAGCCGGCGGCGGCCCGGCTCGAGGAAGACACGGAGCCGGCCGAACTGCTGCGCTCGGTGGTACTGCCGCCGCGTGCCTGGGCCGTGGGCCGGCGGCTCGAGGAAGTGCGGATACACGGCGCGGAAGTCGCGTTCACGGCCATACGCCGTCAGGGCATCACTGGCCGCGAGCCTGCCGGGGACACCGAGTTGCGCGAGGGCGATGTAGTCGTCATCTACGGCTTGCCCGCGGCGCTGGAGCATGCCGAGGCGGTGCTGCTGGCGGGTTAGTTGCGGTTAGAATGCCGCCCCCCATGAATCGTGAAGATATCAAGTTCCCGGCGCGACATAATCCGCTGCGAGAGGATATCCATGCGCTCGGGCAGCTCATGGGCGAGGTGCTGCGCGAACAGTGTGGCGAGGAGCTGCTGTCGCTGGTCGACCAGGACCGGCTCACAGCGATCCGCTGGCGCGAAGGTGTCGTCGGCGCGGCCGATGCGCTCGCCGTGCGGGTGCGCGGGCGGCCCCCCCGCCTGGCGCGCGAGTTGGTGCGCGCGTTCTCAGCCTATTTTCAGCTCGTCAACGTTGCGGAGAAGGTCCACCGCATTCGCCGCAGGCGCGAGTACTTTCAGCAGGACGGCGACCGGCCCCAGCCCGGCGGCGTGGAGGACGCGCTTTCGGAACTCAAGGCCGCGGGCTTGAGCCTCGAGCAGGTGCTGGCGCTACTCGCACAACTCTCGATCGAGCCGGTGCTGCTGGCGCATCCGATGGAGTCCCCCCGGCGTACGACTCTGCGACGGCAGCAACGCATGGCGGGATTGCTGCTGGAGCGCAGTAACGCCACGCTCGCGCCGTATGAGCGCCGCACGCTGCTCGAGCGCATTCGCGCCGAGGTCAGCGCCGACTGGCAGACCGAGGAGCACCCGCGCGAGCGCCTGACCGTGGCGGATGAGCGCGAGCATGCGATTTTCTATCTCGCCGAGATTCTCTATCGGATCATCCCCGCGTTCTATCAGGAGATCGCGGCGGCGCTCGGCAAGCTCTATGGCACCTCACCCGAGACGCTGGAGCTGCCGGTTATCGTGCGCTTTGGCAGCTGGGTCGGCGGCGACATGGAGTCTTCCAGCGACGTGCATGCCAAAAGCATCCGGGAAACTCTGGCGCGTGCGCAGCAGACGATCCTGACCAATTACACCAGCGACTGTCAGCAGCTCGCGCAGTTGCTGTCGCAAAGTGAGCGTCGCGTCGGCGTGTCCACGGCGGTCGTGCAGCGCATCGAGGAATATCGCACCCTGGTGCCGGGGGCGCCGGGTATTGCACCGGCGCGCCACGACCGCATGCCCTACCGCGTACTGCTCGGACAGATCGCCGAGCGTCTGCATGCCACCAACGATGGCCGCTCCAGCGGCTATCAGCAGCCCGCACAATTCCGTGCCGACATCGGTCTGATCGCGCACAGCCTGCTCGCCAATCGCGGTGCGCACGCGGGCTACTTTGCGGTCCGACGCCTGCTGTCACGCATTGACACGTTCGGTTTTCATCTGGCGACACTGGATCTTCGCGCGCGCGCCTCCGTGCACCACGCGGTGCTGGCGCAGGGGCTCGACGACCCGCAGTGGTGCCAGCGCAGCACGCTGGAACGGCACACGCGGCTGGTTGAGATCCTCGAGCGTGACATTGGCCCGACCGGCAGTTTCGATGCACTCGGCAAGCGCACGCTCGCGGTGTTCGACGCCATACTGCAGAGTCGCCACCGCTACGGCGCTGACGCCATAGGGCTGTACATCGTCGGCGGCGCGGCGGCGGCCGACGACGTGCTGGCGCCATTGGTGCTGGCGCGCTGGGCCGAGGCGTATAACAAGAGCAGCGGCGAGGTTGCGCTCGATGTCGCACCGGAGTTCGACAGCGTCGATACGCTCGAGCATTGCGGCGCCATCATGCGCGAGCTGCTCGAGGATGGGGTCTATAAGCGCCATCTCGAGGCTCGCGGGCGCCTGCAGACGGTATTGATCGGCTTCTCCGACAGCAGCCAGGAAAGCGGCGTGGTTGCTTCGCGCTTCGCGGCCTACCGGGCGCAGCGGCATCTGACCGAAGCGCTGCGGCAGGCGCACAAGGAGCACGTGCTGTTCTACAGCCGCGGCGGCAGCATCCCGCGCGGCGGCGGCCGCATCGATACGGTGCTCAGGTCGTCCCCGGCCGAGTCGGTCAGTGGCGTGCTGCGCTTCACCGAGCAGGGCGAGGGCATCAGCCAGAACTACGGGCTGCGTCCCAACGCCATGCGCACGCTCGAGCGTGCCCTGAGCACGCTGGCGCTCGCGACCCTGGCGGTCAAGCGCGGCGTCGCCGTACGGGAAGGCGTGGCATTGGCCGAATGCGTCGGCCTGGTGGCCAGCCACAGCGCTCGGGCCTGGCGCAGCCTGGTGTACGAGACGCCACAGTTTGGTGACTTCTTCCGCGCCGTCACGCCGATCGACGTCATCGAGCGCATGCAGATCGGCTCGAATCAGCTGCTGCGGGCCGACGAGCGCGGGGTCGGTGCGGTGCGGCCCGTGACCTGGGTATTTGCCTGGGCACAGTCGCGCCACATGATGCCCGGCTGGTACGGAGCGGGGTCCGGGCTCGATTTCGCCAAAACCGAGCGCGGCCTGCCATTGCTACGCTGCTGCTATCAGGGCTGGCCGTTCTTCCGCACCCTGATCGATGACATCGAGACCATGCTGTCGCGCGCTGACACGGCGATCGCGGCGCATTACGAGCGGCTGGCCAGTCCCGATCTGCGTCCCTACGGGGCCATGCTGCGTGAGGAATATGATCGCACTTGTACGCTGGTGCTGGAAATCAAGGAGTGTTCAGCTCTGCTCGACACCGATCAGACGCTGCAGCGAAGCATCGCGCTGCGCAACCCCTACGTCGATCCGATGAACTTCATGCAGGTCGATCTGCTCGAGCGCTGGCGCGCGAGCGGGCGGCAGAATCGCGAACTGTTCGAGGCGCTGCAGGCGAGTGTGAGCGGCATAGCGCGCGGCTTGCAGACCACGGGCTGAGCGAAAGGCCCGCCGCTTATGCGCGAAATCGAGTTTGATATAACCGCCGTGCACGCCGATGATCAGCGGTCCAGCGTTCATTGACGGCGCCATGTACCGATACGATCAAATCGATCAGACCCTGGTCAACGAACGGGTTGCGCAGTTTCGCGACCAGACCCAGCGATTTCTGGCCGGCGCACTCAGCGAGGATGAATTCCGGCCGCTGCGGTTGCGCAACGGCCTCTATATTCAACGTTTCGCGCCCATGTTGCGGGTCTCGATCCCCTACGGACTGCTCTCGAGCCGGCAGCTGCGCATGCTTAGCTCTATCGCACGGCGCTACGACCGCGACTATGGCCATTTCACGACGCGCCAGAACATCCAGTACAACTGGCCGAAGCTCGAGCACGTGCCGGACATTCTCGCGGAATTGGCCAGCGTCGAGATGCATGCGATCCAGACCAGCGGCAACTGCATCCGCAATATCACAGCAGATCATCTGGCCGGAGTCGCTCCGGATGAGATCGAGGATCCGCGGCCGTACTGCGAAATCATCCGGCAGTGGGCCACACTGCACCCTGAATTCAGTTACCTGCCGCGCAAGTTCAAGATTGCCGTGACCGCCTCGCCCAGCGACCGCGCCGCCAGCGAGGTTCACGATGTCGGCGTGCACCTCAAGCGCGGACCCGACGGGGCGCTCGGCTTTGAGATCCTGGCCGGCGGTGGCCTGGGTCGCACACCGATCATCGGCAAGCTCATCCGCGACTATCTGCCACAGGCCGATCTGCTGGCCTACCTCGAGGCGATCCTGCGCGTCTACAACCTCCACGGCCGACGCGACAACATCCACAAGGCCCGCATCAAGATCTTGGTGCGTGCGCTCGGGGCGGAGGAGTTCAGACGGCAGGTCGAACAGCAATTTGAAGCCAATCGCGAGTTCGCGCCGCGCCTTTCCGAGCAGGAGGTCGAGCGCATGCGCGGCTACTTCGCGCCGCCGCCGTACGAACTGCTCGACGAGCTCGCGAGCCCGGCCGAAGCGGCCGCGGCGCCGGGCGCCGCTGCCCAGGCTCCGTTTCAGGCCTGGTACCGCTATAACACGCGCCAACACAAAGTGAGCGGCTACCGGGTCGTGTTTGTATCGCTCAAAAAACATGGCGAGGCCCCGGGCGATGCCACCGCGGCGCAGATGGACGCGCTCGCGGATCTGGCCGATCAGCACAGCTTTGGCATGATCCGCGCCACGCACGATCAGAATCTGGTGCTCGCCGATGTGCCGCAGCGCTCGCTGCGCGAGCTCTGGCAGGCTCTGGACGGCTTAGGGCTGGCAACGCCGAATATCGGTACTTTGACCGACATGATCTGCTGCCCGGGGCTGGATTTCTGCAGCCTCGCCAATGCCGGCTCGATAGGGATCGCCAAGCAGATTCATGCACGCTTTGAGGATCTGGACTATCTCTACGATTTAGGTCCGGTCGAGATCAAGATCTCGGGCTGCATGAACGCCTGCGGCCACCACCATATCGGCCACATCGGCATACTGGGCGTCGATAAGCACGGCAAGGAGTGGTATCAGATCACCATCGGCGGCTCCTCGGCAGCGCCGGCCGCGCTCGGTGAGGTCATCGGACCCTCGGTGGCGAAGGAAGCGGTCGCCGATACGATCGCGAAGCTGCTCGAAGTGTATCTGCGCGAGCGACACGGCGAGGACGAACGCTTCCTCGACACGGTGCGCCGCATCGGCATCGAACCTTTCCAGGAACGCGTCTATGAGACGGATTATTCGCCGGCGTGAAATCGTCGAGGACGAGCTGCGCTATGCCGGCGAGCCTATGACTGCCGGCACGGTTGCTGCGCAGACGGTCGCGGACTGGATCGCTGCCGCGGGCTCTGCCTCAGCGCCTGCCGCGGTTGTGCTGAGCGCCACCGACGAGGTCGAGGCGCTGGGTCCGCATCTGCATCAGGTGCGATGGATTGTGATCGAATTTGCTAAGATTGGCGAAGGCCGCGGCTATTCGCAGGCGCGGATGCTGCGCCAGCGCTACCGCTATGCGCACCAGTTGCGCGCCCGTGGTGCTATCAAACGCGATCAACTGTTTTTCCTGGCGCGCTGCGGCTTCGATGCCTTCGATCTCGATCCGTTCGAGGATCTGGCGGCTTCACTGGCGGCGTTCAATAGCTTCAGTGTCGCCTGCCAGGGCGGCGAGGACGCCGTAGTCAGCGTGCGGCGCCGCACATTCGCGGCTCCCCTGTCGGGATAATACTTCTGCACTCTGGCGCAAGCGCCTACACTCTCGAGCGCGCCCCGGCCTTAACGTGAGGCCGCCCATCCCATCCACTGACCGGGAGGTCACGGCATGTCGACAACCGGCCTCAGTGCGCCAAACGTTGAGCGGGCGGCGCTCAAGTCGGCCATCGAGGCGCCGCGTATCCGCATCGAGCGCATCGCTCCGTGCGTGGATGGCGGTCAGTTTCCGGCCAAGGGCATCGTCGGCCAGACGATTGTCGTTGAGGCCGACATCTTCATGGATGGACATGGTCTGCCCGCCGCGCGGCTGATCTGGCGCGGGCCTGGCACGCTCGAGGAGCAGTCCACAGCGATGCTGCCGCTCGGCAACGATCGCTGGCGCAGCGAATTCACTCCGACCCGCGCCGGCCGGCACCGCTTCAATATTGAGGCTTGGCGCGACGACTGGGGCAGCTATCGCAACGATTTAGCCAACAAGAGCGCGGCTGGCCTACCGGCGCTGCTCGATATCGAAGAGGGGCAGCGTCATCTGCTGGAGGCGGTCGCCCGGGTCGGGAAAGTGCCCGGCGAAGCGGCCGCGCAATTTGCCCGCCGCCTCGCGGGGCTGGACGAATTGGCAGCGGCGCAACTGTTGCTGTCGGAGGAGGCGGCCTCACTGATGGCGCGACTTCAGCAGCGCCGTTTCGTGACGCACCTGCCTGCGGATTTGATGGTCGAGGTCGAGCGCGTCGCTGCGGGATTTGCCAGCTGGTATGAGTTGTTCCCACGCTCCCTAGCGCCCCGCAGCGGTGAGCACGGCACTTTTGATGACGTGATCGCGCGGCTGCCGGCGCTGCGTGCGATGGGCTTCGATGTGCTGTACCTGCCCCCGATTCATCCGATCGGGCGCAGCCATCGCAAGGGCCGCAACAACTCGCTGCAGGCAAATTCCGACGATCCGGGCAGTCCCTATGCCATAGGCGCCGCGGAGGGCGGCCACACGGCGTTGCACCCCGAGTTGGGCGGCATCGAGGCCTTTCGCCGCCTGCTGGCGGCGGCAGCCGTGCATGGCATGGAAGTGGCGTTGGACTTTGCCATCCAGTGCTCGCGCGACCATCCCTGGCTGACGAGTCACCCGGAGTGGTTTTCCTGGCGCGCCGACGGCTCGATTCGCTACGCCGAGAACCCCCCCAAGAAATACCAGGATATCGTCAATGTCGATTTCTACGCCGATCAGGCTAAACCGGCGCTGTGGCTGAGTCTGCGCGATGTGGTGTTGTATTGGATTGAGGTCGGAGTCAGAACCTTTCGCGTCGACAATCCGCACACCAAACCGCTGCCGTTCTGGCACTGGCTCATCGCCGATATCCGGGCGCGTCATCCCGATGTGCTGTTCCTGTCCGAGGCATTTACTCGACCGGCCATGATGTACCGGCTTGCCAAGATTGGCTTTGCGCAGAGTTATAGCTATTTCATCTGGCGCAACAGCAAGACCGAACTGACGGAATATTTCTCCGAGTTGACCACGCAGGCACCGAAGGACTTCTTCCGTCCACACCTGTTCGTCAATACACCGGATATCAATCCCTATTTCCTGCAGACCTCGGGACGAGCGGGATTTCTGATCCGGGCGGCGCTGGCAGCCACGCTTTCGGGTTTGTGGGGCCTGTATAGCGGCTTCGAGCTGTGCGAGGCCGCGCCGCTGCCGGGCCGCGAGGAGTACCTGGATTCGGAGAAGTATCAGATCAAGCAACGTGACTGGCAGTCCCCTGGCAACATCATCGCTGAAATCTCACGGCTCAATCACATCCGTCGCGACAATCCGGCGTTGCAAACCCACCAATCGTTGCGGTTCTATAATGCCGGGAACGATCAGGTATTGTGGTATGGAAAGTCCACTCCGGGCCTCGGGAATTTCATCCTGGTCGCGGTCAGTCTTGATCCGCATAACGTCCAGGAAACGCAATTTGAAGTACCGTTGTGGGAATTCGGGCTGCCGGACCACGGCGTATTGCAGGTTCAAGAGCTCATGCGCGGCACGCAGTTCAATTGGTACGGCAAGATCCAGCATTGGCGATTCCTGCCGCAGGAATTGCCGTTCGCCATTTTTCACGTGCAGCCCTGGCGAAGCCCCGAATAGCACGCCATGGACCAACCCTCACTGACGAGAAATCAAAGCCGCCGGCGCAGCACGCGTGCGGCCGAGGCACACGTTCGCGATCCGCTGTGGTTCAAGGATGCGGTCATCTATCAGCTGCACCTGAAGTCGTTCTTCGACGCTAATAACGATGGCATCGGCGATTTCCCCGGTCTGATTGCCAAGCTCGACTACATCGCCGATCTCGGCGTGAACACAATCTGGCTGTTGCCTTTTTACCCGAGCCCTCGACGCGACGATGGCTACGATATCTCCGACTATCGCGGCGTGCACCCTGATTACGGCACCCTGTCGGATGCGCGTGTGTTCATCGCCGAGGCCCATGCGCGCGGCCTGCGGGTGATTACCGAATTGGTCATCAATCACACCTCGGATCAGCATCCGTGGTTTCAGCGCGCCCGGCACGCCAAGGCCGGCTCTTCGGCGCGCAATTTCTATGTCTGGTCGGACACTGATCAGCGCTACGCGGGAACGCGCGTGATCTTCATCGACAGCGAAAAGTCCAACTGGACCTGGGACCCGGTCGCCAACGCCTACTATTGGCATCGCTTCTATTTCCACCAGCCGGATCTGAACTTCGACCATCCGCAGGTGCTCAAGGCCGTGCTGTCGGTGCTGCGCTACTGGCTCGGGCTCGGCGTCGACGGGTTGCGGCTCGATGCGGTGCCTTACCTGGTGGAGCGCGAGGGCACCAGCAACGAGAACCTGCCGGAAACGCACGCGATACTCAAGCGCATTCGCGCCGAGGTCGACGCCGCGTTTCCCGATCGCGTGCTGCTGGCCGAAGCCAATCAGTGGCCTGAGGACGTACAGCAATACTTCGGCAACGGCGATGAATGCCACATGGCGTTCCATTTTCCACTGATGCCACGCATGTACATGGCGCTGGCGCAGGAGGACCGCTTTCCGATCACGGACATATTGCGCCAGACACCCGAGATTCCGGCCAACACGCAATGGGCCATTTTTCTGCGCAATCACGACGAGCTGACGCTGGAGATGGTGACCGACAAGGAGCGCGATTATCTGTGGGAGCAGTATGCCGCCGATCATCGTGCACGCCTGAATCTGGGCATTCGGCGGCGCCTGGCGCCATTGGTCCAGCGCGATCGCCGGCGGGTGGAGTTATTGCACTCGCTGCTGCTGTCAATGCCCGGTGCGCCGGTATTGTATTACGGCGATGAGATTGGCATGGGCGATAACATCCATCTCGGTGATCGCGACGGCGTGCGTACGCCGATGCAATGGTCGAACGATCGCAACGGCGGCTTTTCGCGCGCCGATCCGGCGGTTCTGGTACTGCCCCCGATCATGGATCCGCTGTACGGCTATGAAGCAATCAATGTCGAGGCGCAGTCACGCGATCCGCATTCGTTATTGAATTGGATGCGGCGCATGTTGTCGATACGCCGGCTGCAACGCGCATTCGGCCGCGGCTCGTTTCGGCTGCTCTATCCAACCAACCGGCGCGTCATGGCGTATCTGCGCGAGCACGCGGAGGAAGGCCGCAGTGAAACCATTCTGTGCGTGGCCAACGTGTCGCGTTTTGCCCAGGCGGTGGAACTCGATCTGAGCCAGTTCGAGACCTGCGTGCCGGTCGAAATGCTCGGCGGCGCCGCGTTTCCGCCGATCGGCCTGCTGCCGTATCTGCTGACGCTGCCGCCCTACGGCTTCTACTGGTTCGTCCTGGCGCCGCTCTCGCGCATGCCGACCTGGTTCATGCCGGCCCCGCAGCCGATGCCCGAGTACGTGACGCTGGTGGTGCGCAGCTCGCTCGAGGAACTGCTGGCCGAACCGAACCGCACGATTATCGAGAAGGAAGTGCTGCCCGCCTACCTGCCCAAGCGGCGCTGGTTTGCCGGCAAGGATCAAGCGCTGCTCCAAACACGGATCGCTCACGTGACTGCGGTGCCCGGCATCGAGCCGCCGGTGCTGCTGGCGGAGATCGAGGTGCAGATGGCGCGCGGCAGCCACCGCTATCTGCTGCCCTTTGGCTACATCTCCGAGGACGCCATGACCGGCGCACTGCCGCAGCAGCTGGCTCTGGCGCGCGTGCGTCGCGGGCGGCGCGTTGGTTTCCTGACCGATGCGTTTGTGCTCGACAGCTTTGCGCGCCGCCTCATCGAGCTCATGGCCGGCGGTGCGCGCGTCGCCACCGACAGCGGCGAGTTGCAGTTCAATCCGACCTCGCGCTTCGCATCGATCAGCATCGGTCCGGAGGCCGCAGTGCGCCGTTTCTCGGCCGAGCAATCCAACAGTGCCCTGATCGTCGGCGGCCAGGTCATGCTCAAACTGTTTCGGCGCATCCATGGCGGTGCGCACCCCGAAGCGGAGATGGGTCGCTATCTGACCGAGCGTGGCTTTGCCCACATCGCGCCGATGCTCGGGGAAATCACGCGCCTGGGCCACGACGGCGTGCCGTTCGTGCTCGGCGTGGCACAGGGATTCATCTACAACGAGGGCGATGCCTGGAGCTGGACGCAGAATCTGCTCGAGCGCACGGTGCAGGAGGTGCTGGTGATGCCCTCCGGCGCGCCGTTGCCGGAACAGAATGATGCCATTGGGCGTTTCCAGATTGCGGCCAGCATGCTCGGCCAGCGACTCGGGGAGATGCATGTGGTGCTCGGACAGCCGAGCGACGAGCCGGCGTTTGCGCCGCGCGTGAGCGGTCCGCAGGATTGCGAGATCTGGGCGGCCGCGGCGCGCTCGCAGCTGGAGAAGGTGTTCGCGCTGCTCGATGCGCGTGCGCAATTCACCCCGGAGGAGCGGCACAGTGTCGAGATGCTGCAGGCGGCGCGCGAGCAGGCCCTGAGTTTGCCTGGCGTTTTGGCGCAGGCTGGCCTGGGTTCGCTGGCGACGCGCATTCACGGCGATCTTCACCTCGGACAGGCGCTGGTTGCGCACGGCGATGTCTTTTTCATAGATTTTGAAGGCGAGCCGGCACGCACTCTGCGCGAACGCCGCGCGCTGAGTAGTCCGCTGCGCGATGTCGCGGGCATGCTGCGCTCATTCGACTATGCCGCGGCGACGATCATTGCTGCGGGCGGGGCAGGGCAGGACGAGACGGCCCTGGCGCGCAAGCGCAGCATCGTCGAGCGGTTCTGGCAGATCTCAGGCAAGGCATTCATCGCCGCGTATCAGCAGGCCGCGGCACCGCTCGCGCATCATTGGGCAAGTCCCCAAAGCCCGCGCGATCTGCTGAATCTGTTTCTGCTCGAGAAGGCCGCGTACGAGATCTGCTATGAAGCTGCGAATCGACCGGCCTTGCTGAGCGTGCCGCTGCGCGGGCTCGCGCAACTACTTTCCCAAATCTCCAATTCAAAGCAAGGTAACCCACCATGATCGACGAGCGGTTAAACGATCCGGGCCTGATGATCGATGTGGCTGCCGCTGCGGCGCTCGAGTCCGGCAGCGCCGAGGATCCCTTTGCCCTGCTCGGGCCGCATGCCGATGCGACCGGCGTGGTTATCCGTGCGTTCGTGCCGCCTGCTGAGGCCGTGGAAGTCATCGGCCCGGACGATGAGCTACTCGCGCGGATGCTGCCGATTGAGCCTCAGGGATTGTATGCCGGCCGCATTGCCGCGACCGCGCGCTACCGTTTGCGCATCCACTGGCCCGGTGGCCTGACACAGGTCACCGAGGATCCGTATGCATTCGGGCTGCTACTGGGCGAGCTGGATGTTTACCTGCTGGCGGAGGGGAATCATCTCGAGCTCGGCCGCTGCCTGGGTGCGCAAACGTTGAGCATCGAGGGCGTCAGTGGCGTGCGTTTCGCGGTCTGGGCGCCCAACGCGCGACGTGTCTCCGTGGTCGGCGACTTCAATGGCTGGGACGGCCGCCGCCACGCGATGCGCAAGCGCGTCGAGGCCGGGGTCTGGGAATTGTTCATACCCAGGCTGCCCGTCGGCACCATCTATAAATATGAGATCTTAGGTCCATACGGACTGCTGCCACTCAAGGCCGATCCGGTGGCATTGCAGGCGGAAGCCCCGCCCCGCACCGCTTCAGTGGTCGCGGATCCGACGCCGTTTCAATGGAGCGACGCGCCCTGGATGCAGACGCGCGCTGCAACCGGAGGACACCTGCATACTCCGCTCTCGATCTACGAAGTGCATGCCGGATCGTGGCGACGCACCGGGCCGGACTGGCGGGGGCTGAACTGGGATGAGCTGGCCGAGCAGCTGATTCCCTATGTCAAAGAGCTCAAGTTCACGCACATTGAACTGCTGCCGATCATGGCTCACCCGTTCGGTGGCTCCTGGGGCTATCAGGTGCTCGGTCAATACGCGACTCATGCCGCTTTCGGCGAACCAGCGGCATTCGCGCGCTTCGTCGATCGCTGTCACAACGCCGGGGTAGGGGTTATCCTCGACTGGGTACCCGGACACTTTCCGACCGATGTCCACGGTCTGGCCTATTTCGACGGCACGGCGCTGTACGAGCACACGGATTCGCGCGAAGGCTTTCACCAGGAGTGGGGTACGGCGGTCTACAACCTCGGCCGGCGCGAGGTGCACTCGTTCCTGATATCAAGCGCGCTGCACTGGTTTGAGCGCTACCACATCGATGCGCTGCGGGTCGATGCGGTGGCATCGCTGCTGTACCGCGACTACGCCCGCAAGGAAGGGCAATGGATCCCGAATCGCTACGGGGGGCGCGAGAATCTCGAAGCGATCGACTTCCTGCGACACCTCAACGACGCGGTGGCGCAGCGCTTTCCGGGCTCCATGATGATCGCCGAAGAGTCCACCGCCTGGCCTGGGGTGACGCGGCCGACGCAGGAATGGGGCCTGGGCTTCACCTACAAGTGGAACATGGGTTGGATGCACGACACGCTGCGCTACATGTCGACCGACCCCGTGCACCGCTCCTACGACCACAACGACATGACCTTCGGCCTGCTCTACGCCTTTTCCGAACGCTTCGTGCTGCCGCTGTCCCACGATGAGGTGGTGCACGGCAAAGGCTCGCTGCTCGGCCGCATGCCGGGGGATACCTGGCAGCGCTTTGCAAATCTGCGCGCGTATTTCGGCTTCATGTGGACGCAACCGGGCAAGAAGCTGTTGTTCATGGGCGGTGAGTTCGGGCAGGACTGGGAATGGAATCATGACAGCCAGATCGATTGGGCCTCGCTGGAGCATCCATTGCATAAAGGTGTGCAGCGGCTGATCAGTGATCTGAATCACGTCTACGCCACCGAAGCTGCGCTGCACGCGTTAGACTGCGACAGTGCCGGATTTCGATGGATCATCGGTGATGACCGCAACAACAGCGTATTCGCCTATTACCGCAGTGGCTACGCCGACACCCCGCCGGTCATTGTGGTGTGCAATTTCACGCCGGTACCGCGCCTGCACTACCGGATCGGCGCGCCGCGCGCGGGCGGCTGGCGCGAAATACTCAATACGGACGCTGAAGCTTACGGCGGCAGCAACCTCGGCAACGGCGGCTGGGTCCAGACCAGCTCCGGGCAATGCCATGGTCAGCCTTTCTCGCTCGAACTTACGCTCCCGCCCCTCGCCACTATCTTGCTGCGTTATGGGGGGTGACAGACTCGAGGTACGCTCTGCATGAGTTCTGATCTACCCAAGCGCGCGTTAGCCGGCGCGCCATATCGGCTTGGGGCGACCTGGGATGCGAGCGGGACCAACTTTGCGGTATTTGCCGGCCACGCCGAGCAGGTCGAGCTGTGTCTGTTTGATCCGAGCGGCCGCACTGAGCAGCGGCGGCTGCCCATGCCGGAATGCACCGATGGCGTCTGGCACGCCTATGTGCCGAATCTGCCGCCTGGCCAGCTCTATGGCTACCGCGCGCACGGACCGTACGTTCCGGAGCAGGGCCATCGCTACAACGCCAATAAGCTGCTGCTCGATCCGTACGCCCGAGCGCTGTCGGGCCCGTTGCGGTGGAGTGATGCGCTCTACGGCTACCGAATCACCTCGCCGCGCGCAGATCTGTCGTTCGACCGCCGTGACAGCGCGTTTGCGGTGCCCAAGGCGGTCGTGACGGTCGACCGCTTCGATTGGGGCGAGGACCGACCGCCCAGAACCCCCTGGGCTGATACCGTCATCTACGAGACCCACCTTCGCGGCCTGTCGATGCGGCACGGCGCCGTTCCCGAGCGCCAGCGCGGCAGCGCCGCCGCGCTGGGTCATGAGCACATCGTCGGTCATCTCGAGCGGCTGGGCATCACCGCCATCGAGTTGCTGCCCATCCATGCCTTGCTCCAGGATCGACCACTGGTCGAGCGCGGGCTCGCGAACTACTGGGGCTACAACACGCTCGCGTATTTCGCACCCGAGCCGCGTTATCTGTCTACCGGCAGCCTCGATGAGCTCAAGACCGCAATCAAGACGCTGCATGCCGCCGGCATTGAAGTGCTGCTGGACGTGGTCTACAACCACAGCTGCGAAGGCAGTGAGCTCGGTCCGACTCTGAGCCTGCGCGGCCTGGACAATGCCGCCTACTATCGCCAGGTAGCGGGGGACCCACGGCGCTGCCTCAACTACACCGGTTGCGGCAACACGCTGAATTTGTCGCACCCGCGCGTGATTCAGCTGACGCTGGATTCACTGCGCTATTGGGTCACTGAGTTTCACGTCGACGGCT
>DAIMZW010000008.1:0-55339 GCA_036733765.1 Steroidobacteraceae bacterium | reverse complement strand
AGAAAAAATAGGGATCAGCTAACTACGCGGCCGCTAAAATCCGCCGGAACTTCGGTTTAGTCAGGTTATTCTTCTGGGGAATGCCGTCTCCGCCGGTAACGAAAAGCATCAGCCTCGCTGAACACCGCGCGCAGGCAGTGGTTACGGCTATCGCGCAAAAGCGTCGAACCTGTCGCTGTTGGGGACGGCGATGCGTGAGTCCGAGTCGAGCGTTGCACCGGGCGGCGCCGCTTTGTCGGGCAGCATGTAGATTCCTACGCAGCCCCGAGCGGGAATTTTTTCGGTGTGACTACCTAGATCCTTCCAATCGTAGATATCCAACGCGAACAAGCATGCCCACGCATCGGCGGCGTCTGCCTTTCTCCATACACACTCGTATCTCAGTTTTTGCTTGTTGGAAATCACTTTGTCTAGGTTTTCGACAATTCGGTTGCGCTTAATCAAATCAACTGCGACCACGTGCTGTTCAAGAATAGGATCTATCACTATTCCGGAAGGCCCCCTGCGTCCACGCGGAAAGGGGGTCTGTATCGACAATGGCCTGCTTGCGGCCAGCGGGCGCTGATACAGTGCGGCATGAAAGCCCTTTACCCACCGCCAAACGGCCGCCTCGATGTTGGGGTTTTCCAACCCAACCATGTCGCCGTGTTGAATAAACCGTAGCGCCTGATCTCTCTGTGACTTTGGCCCCTCGCCTCGATGCAGGGAGATCAGTTGGCCGACCTTTTTGTCATTGTCACTCCACTGCGCGTGACACGTCTCCCTGTGCGTCTTCAGCTTTAAGGGCGGATCGCGATCTCGCGGGCTAAAGGCCGACTTGGCTGGCACATGATCCCAATCGACGGCGTCAGTCGCGACAAAATCTCGGCCGCACAGGTAGCAGAAAGGCAGGTTGCGGACGCCCTGGAAATCCTTCTGAGTTTGCAGGCTCGGCATGGCGGAGACAGTCTACATCTGCCTTTTTCAGGCGCCTAAAGCGTGCTTGAAGTTACCGGTCGCGGCCCAACGGAGGTAGGGGCGCAGTCCCGCCGGCTCCGCGCGGTATGCGGTTTGATCGTTCGAGAACATCAACTCCAAGGTACGTAAATCGTCTCCAATGTGTCTGGCACCGACTCCGAGATGCGAATCGCGTCTGCTCCTTCGATTCGACATTCTTTCATGTTCGACAGCGACCGGCCGGCGCTGCCCAGACTTGGCGGCCAGCCAAACGATTTCATTTCAAGCCCAAGGGCGGGCCATAGCAATGCCGTGAGCATTGGGGAGGGATCATCGGCACAATTCCAACCCCTGGAGATTAGTCCAACTATGAACCCGCGCTGATCGAGTACCGGTCCTCCACTCATACCGCCCCACGACGGACAATCGACTTCAATGCACGGCCAAGGGGCGGTCACGCGGTCCCGGCCTGATGCGGTTGGATATTGTGCAGTCACGACACCGGAGCAAATGAGCATCTCTGCACTCAGATCGATAGAGCCGCCTCCCTTAGACTCAAATACCGGGCTGCTGGCCCTGAAGCCGGAAATAATCAACTGCTCGCCAACTTTCGGCAGTCGGGTCGTGATGCTCGCTTGGCGAAATATGGGCGCTGCCGCCAAAATCGATTGGTACTCAAGCCCCAAGATGCAAAGATCAGTCCGCGGTACAACTTGCAAGCGTGTTACGAGCCACGCCTGAGCGCCACTTTTCGCAATCCCAAAGCAAAACGTCGTCCCGACGGTCTTGGCGGTTTCTGATAGATAATCGTCAAACACATGCTTAGCACACAAAGCTACGCCGGGAGCGACCATAATCGCCGTTCCCTCCATCTTGTGCGCGCGCCCATCCGTGAACGTCACGGCCAGCACCATTCCATCGAACAGATCCCAGTTGGTGATTCGCATGCGCCGCGAAACTGCGCCAAACGTCGGCGTTACCTGCTCGAAACGAATGTCGGCCCCTACGTAGTTAGCCGGGTCAACTCCCATCTTGCAGCTCGCGAGGGCCAGCACGTTTGGGGTGCTCTCATTCATGGTCCATTTTTCGGGCCGCATTGTTAGGAACTTGAGCGCGCATTTTCGCGAGCCGCTCCAGGCCTTCACGCCGCAGCACCGGATTCTGCCGGACCATACGTGCAACGATTCGATGGTCGCGAGCGCTTCATAGCACCCGGGCTTAACATGGAAGGTGGTGGATGCATCCGGTTGATCTTAATCTGTCCCATCCTGACGTCACGTACTCGATTTCAAATCTCGCGGAGCGGCTAGACCGACCGCTCTAGCGACGCAGGGGCTTCAGCAGCCATAAAGCTTACGGCCTCGCTGGCCGTCGGGGTCGTCCGCTCTCTGCTACTGCTTCGTGAGCCTGAGGGATTTCTGCCCCGGCTCCCAAGGCAGTGCCACAATCGCCGGAAATTTGATCTCGCGGAAGTATTCGACCGTGTGCTCGAACGGCAGCTGCTTATCGCCATATTTGCCCGTGGTCCCGTCTCCGGGGGAGTGACCCATGATTCGCTTCAGGTGCCTGATATCCACGCGCGCAGCCTCCATCAGATTCTTCACCGAGTGGCGTAGTGAGTACAGTGTCTTCTCTTTGTCCGTGATCCCGATCGCGCGCAGATATCGGCTGAAAAATTTGATGAGGGCCCCGTCCAACTTCCCCTGACAGTCCTTTTTCAGTGTCGGAAAGAGCACCAGGCTCCCCTGCGCGCGGACCCACTCGACATAGCGCATCAGTCCCAGATCAATGAGCGCCTGCGCGACCGGTATGCGGCGCACGGAGGCATTGTTCTTCAGTTTTCGCCAGTACCGCTCCGGCACTCGTTCTTCCACGGGCAGCTTTCGCTCGCTCGCCTCTGTGCGGTGGTAGAGATCAAAATACCAGCCGACCTTTGGGTCATGGCAGATATCCCGTAAGGCTAAGCCCGCTGCCTCCTCTGGCCTCATCGAACTGTGCACCATGATTGCCGGCACCCAATAAGACGCCTCCCCTGTCTGGCCGGCAGAGCGTTCGTGCCTCATAAAAATCGGTGAGCCAAACAGCAGCTCGATATCGTGTGGATTGAACGCTACGCGGCTGCGCCCTGTGCCCTTTGTGGTGCTCTCTTTGAAGCCCAGCGTCTCGGCGGCGGGGTTGAGCGGCAATTCGTGATTGCCTTTGGCGACTTCGAAGATGTAGCGGATTTTGCGCAGCCGCTCGTTGATCGTTTCAATCGCAAGCCCGCTCTCGCGCATGTGCCGCGCGAATTGCGACATCATCTTCGCGGCGACCGCCTGCGGATGGAGTGCCTTCTGTGAGGCGGCAAAGCGCTGCAGCGCCATCCAGGGGGTCCGATAGGCCGCGATGGTGGACTGGGGCCTCTTTTCCCCGTGCTCGCACCAGAGTTCGAACACTTTATCCCAGCTCGGACCGAGTGAGTCCACCGGCGCGCATTCGGGGGCTATCACTTTAAGTGGATGCGCGACGGGCGGCGCGACCGCATCGGTATCGACGATCCCACCGGCCTGTCGCTGCAGCTGTTTATCCAGCGTGTCGACGACCGACCGCAGAAAGGCGAAACCCGCCTGCCTGGCTGCTTCGGGATTGGGCTGAAAGTCGATCCCGCACAGGTGCAGCACGGAGTGCAGGACCCCCAGGATGGGCTGTGACTTGCCCTGCGCGAGGAGGCGCGAGAGATCGGCATGCTGATCGGTAAGCTCGCGGCCGAGCTCCTCGAACTCGTCATCGTCGAGGCCCGCCTGCCGGCGCGTCTGATCCTGCTGCAGCACCGAGCGCTGGTAGAAGCCGCCGACCAGCGTCAGCTCCTTGTCTGTGAGCTTCTCGATGCGTTTGGGTGAGAGGGAGGCCTGGGACAGATCCCGCTGCCCGCGCTTCTCCTGAAACTCCGCCTGGGTACGCGCGATGACCGCATAACCGCGCACCTTCGCTTCCGCGGGATCGCCGGGGTGGAGATTATCCAGGAGCTCATCCTGTCCTTCCGGATAAGCCCACTTCAGATCCTTCGGGATTCGCACGCGGACCCAGTGCGTGGCCCCGTGCCGGTAGACGCATTCGTAGATTTTTTTCATGGCCTGTTCACCCTCGTGTGTAACAGGCCGTGTAACAACTGCGTTTCGCAGCTCGAGCGCTAACCCATGATTCCAATGAAATCAGGGGTTTAAAAGCCTAAAAATCAGGAGTTGGGGTGGACGACGGGATTCGAACCCGCGACAGCCGGAATCACAATCCGGGACTCTACCAACTGAGCTACGTCCACCGTCGATCGTTGGCGCGCCCGGCAGGACTCGAACCTGCGACCACCGGCTTAGAAGGCCGGTGCTCTATCCAGCTGAGCTACGGGCGCAAAGCAGTTTGAGCTGGTCGGGGCAGCAGGATTTGAACCTGCGACCCTCTGCTCCCAAAGCAGATGCGCTACCAGACTGCGCCATGCCCCGCTCTCAAACCTTCCGAGGGCGCCCCACCGCTTACAACATAGCGGGGCGCGCATCATACGGAACCGTTCGCGCCGGCGCCAGCCGCGAGAACCTCAGAAGCTCCGGCTCAGATACAGGCTCGGCGCCTGCATCGTATACCACTCCACCGGATCGCCGTTCTGCGCATCCGAAGGCAGCAGCTTGTTGCGCTGCACATGATCGAAAAAGCGAGCATCCAGGGACAAATCCCAGTGCGGCAACAGGTCGTGCCACTGCAGGCTCGTGCCGTAATAATAACCCTGCGCCGGGGTCGGCCCCGAATAGCGAGCAAAACCGAAGAAGCCGCCCACGGCAAAGTGCCGATCGAAGCGATAGCGATAATCGAGCACGCGTAGCCCCAGCATGGCCCCGTGAAAGTCATCGAATTCGGCCCGCACGCCCAGATCGCCGTTTTCGGTCACGGCCCGGCGCACGCCGATACCCAGATGCGGTGAAATCACGCTGCGATATGCGGGCAACGCCGCTTCTTCCGCCTTGGTGAAACCGCCGAGATCCAGGCCCAGGCGCCCGCCGCTCACCCCCAGATCGACGAAGCGCTCGAGCCCGGCGCGGTGTGCGTCATTATCGCTGTCCGCATCATCGTCGCTATCCGCATCCTCCTGATTGTCCGCATTCTCGCTGCCGGCATACGGATTGCCGCCATCGAAGCGCACAAATGCCGCGAGCCGCGCGAAATTGCCGCCGACGATATCGCGACCGGCATCGAGCTGCAAGCCGCGGCTGTAGCCGTTGCGCGGCTGCGTGTACTCGAGCGTGAGCATGTCGGCGCGGGAGTACGATTCTCCCTCGTAGTGCTGATTTTGCAGCGTACGAAAGCGCGCATAGAGCGAAGCGCCCGAGTCCAGCGGCCAGCCCAGCGAGATCATCTCCGACTGCGCCCCGACGTCGTTCTTGAACGTGCGCCAGTCCGCACCCCAATTGCCGGTGACGTACCCGTAATTGGTCATTCCGTCCAGCCAGACGTAGTCGGTGTACCAGGCGTTCTCCCATTCCGAGGCCTCGAGGGTCAGATCGAAGCGGTCCAGAAACTCGGGGAAATGCAGGCCTGCCGACAGGTCCGTTTCGCGGAAGCGATAGAACTCGCCATGGAAGCTGTCCCGGCCCGCGTACTCCACATAGGCCTCGAACGGCGAGCGGGTCGGAAAGGTGTAGGCGCTCGTGATCGAAACCGCCCGGTTGCTGAAACGGCTATTGAGGTTTGGGCTCGCGCTGCCATTGAAATTGGTCGATTTGAAGAAGTTATTCAGGAAATCCTTGAACGAGCCCGGCCGGCCGCCGCCGCCGAACTGCCATACGCTGTTGCCCGAGATCGCCCAGCCGTCCACGGGCTCGATACCCAGATGCAGTCCCGCCATGCGCGGATGGCCAGCCGTATCGACGCCGTTCCACAAAATGTGTTTCGAATAGCTCATCTCGGCCACAAAGAACTGGTACTGAAGCCCCAGCGAACCGATCGGCTGCTGGTTGGAGAGGGTGAGCGAGGGCATCGTCGGTGCCTCCGTACTCACCAGCATGCTGCTGTCGGTTAGCGGCGAGAGCCATTGGGCGCGGTAACCCGCATCGATCTGCAGGTACTGATTGCCGGTGCTCAGCATGGTGCCATCCGGGCTGAAGCGGCCGTTGGTGCCCCCATAGGCAACGCCGCCGGCCGTGAGCAGCAGATGATCAGCGGGGCGATAGAAGGCCACGGCCGAGGCATCCCAGGGCGAGTCGAGCCGCTCGCCGCGCTCGTTCGGCAAGGTCGCCGTCGAATGCGTCGCGGCCGCGACTTCGGCGCTGGCCTCGGTCACGCCGGCCTCACCGAAATATCGATCCAGATAGCGCCGGACCTGATGGCATAGCGCGGCGTCGCGCTTGCAGGCCTTGGGCAGCGCTTCGAGCACCGTCGCGATCGGCACCGGGCGCGTCATTACCGTCCGGCCGCCCAGCACCAGCACGCGCTCGACCTGGCGCTCGATTTCGGGGGCAAGGTTCAGTGGCAGGTAGGGGCTGGCGCCGCTCGCCAGCGCGCCGCGGCTCAGGATCCAGAGGGCGATGCCCGCGGCACCCGCCGCGATGGCAGCGGCTCGATGGCCGCGACCGCAGCCCCTCACGCTCGGCTCTCGGCGAGCGGATCGAGCGGCTGACCGAGTGGCCGATGCCAGAGTGACCGCCGCGCTGGAGTCTCGAGAGGCACCGGGACGCTGTCGGCGAAATGTTCGGGCTTTTCGATGGCTTGCCGCATGGTCTCGGAATTATAGATGACGCGCCCGACCTCATGGATACGTTGTGACAACTTGCCCGTGAGGCGCCCGGATCGATGATAGCCGATGAAGCAGGCGCCGGTCCGGCTCGAGGCGAAAGCGGCGATCACCTCGTGAATCGCCGGATCGTGGCCGCGGTCCGGGCGAAAAATCACCTGCATCTGCCCGATGCCCTCGCCGCGCTCATGATTTGCCGCGCTCGAGGCCATGGCGTGCCAGGGCGGCGCGTGCGAGTTCGATCGATTCGGGATGGACGCCCATCTCGTAGCAGCGCAGGCGCTTGTAGACCGCATAGCTGGCAGCGAGGTGCGCGGCGACGTAGCCGCGCGCGCCGTCCAGCGCGCCCAATCGCAGCACATAGTCCTTGAAAAAGGTCGCCAGAAAGACGATCGGTGCGAACCAAAGTTGGCTGC
Source organism: Steroidobacteraceae bacterium (assembly GCA_036733765.1). Lineage (GTDB taxonomy): Bacteria > Pseudomonadota > Gammaproteobacteria > Steroidobacterales > Steroidobacteraceae > FEN-1191. Next base: position 48,232 of record DAIMZW010000008.1, on the reverse strand, counting down.
GCCGGCCGCGCGCGTTCCACTCGCGGGCACGCAGCTCGGCGTAATAGACATCCTTGAGCACCCGCTGCGCCAGGCTCGGGGTATAGGCGTGCAGCAGCGGCGCGTGCAGCTCAATCGCCGGACCCATGAAACGCAGCGCCTCGTGCACGGCCGCATCCGTCCATTGCGCGCGCCCGCGATGATACAGACGCTCGATGCGCTCGCGCGCCAACGGTCGATACCAGCGCATACGCGCACCCATGAACCATGCCGAGCGCCGCAGATAAGCCCCGGCATAGGCCGACTCCAGCAGCTGCGGCAGGCGCGTTTCGAGCTCGCTGGCCAGCTCGCTCGAGAGCCATTCGTCGGCATCGAGAAACAGTATCCAGGGATGGCGCGCGAGTGCGGTCGCCGCACGGCGCTGCAACCCGAAACCGAGCCACGGCTGCGTTACCACCCGTGCGCCGTGAGCGCACGCTATCTCAACGGTCGCATCCGTGCTGCCGCAGTCGACGACCAGTTTTTCCTGCGCAAAGCTCACGCTGTCCAGGCAGCGCGCAATATTCGCGGCCTCGTTGTAGGTCAGCACCAGCAGGCTGATCGGCAGCGGTGCGCTGGCATTCATGGCTGACGCCTGCCGCGCCGCGCAGCCACTGCGAGCTCGGTCAGCGCGCGCTGCACCCGGGCGACGAAGCCGTGCTTGTTGTCGAGAAACCAGCGGCGCGCCGCCGCGCCGATGGCATCCCACTGCGCCGGTGCCATCGCAAGCGCTCGCGCGATCTCGGCCTCCAGCGCCGTGTCATCGAAATGGCAGAGCGTGGCGAGATTGTGGCGCTCGCCAAGGCGAGCTGCGACCAACACGCCGCGCTCGGCGGCAATGAGCTCATTCATCGGCGGCGCATCGCAGGTGAATGTGACGGCGCCGACGCTCATGGCTTCGACGATGTAATGCCCCCAGCCCTCCGCCTCCGAGGTGCAGAGATGAAACCGGTGCGCGTTTTGTAGCGCGCGCAATGCCTGCTCACTCAAAAAACCCCGGTGAAGCTCAATATTAGCCGCCGCGCCGGCAGCGCCGATCTGCAGCTCGCCGTCCTGCACGATCGTGAGCAGCGGCCACTCGGAATGGCGCCGCCATAGCGACAGCAAGCGCGAGGTGCCCTTGAGCGGACTGCGGCCGGCCAAATGCAGGAACCGCGGCTGGCGCGTGATGCCGGGCTGGTAGCGATCGAGGCTGTCGAAGCCGATATGCACCGCACGGCAGCCGCGTGCCGCAAACAGTCGCTCAGCCAGTGCCGTCTTCGCCCAGATGCGATTTGCGGCGCCGAGAAATGCCACGTCACGGCGATCGAACCACTCCGGATTGGGCACCAGCACATTGCAGGCTGCCTCGTGCAGGAACTGCGGCCAGACGTGCTCGAGCATGAGGTTGACGTCGTAGAGCCCCCCGGCGCGCGCGCCGCTCACCGACGTGCGCAGCCCTCGTGCGCGGGCGGCAAGCCGGGTCAATAGCCCGCGTCGGCGCTTGCGATCGCGCCGCTCGCATCCTCGCAGCGTCACCTCGCAACCACAGGCGCGCAGCGCCCCGGCGAGCAGATCGAGGTCACGCGACAGCCCCACGCCATTGGCCTTGCCGATGAGTCGAACCTGCAATGGCTCCTGCTCCATGCCGCTATCATAGTTGCATGCGCATCGCTCATATGCTTCTCTCGCGCGGTTTTGCGGGCACCGAACGCGCCACGGCCGAGATGTGCAATGCCCATGTCCGTGAACACGCGCTGCTGCTGATCATCAGGCGGGGCCATCGCGGCGCGGGCGGAGCGAGTATCCGCGATCGGCTCGATTCGGCCGTCCAGGTCATCGAGGTGGGCAACTGGTGGCCGCGCGCAGCGGTGTGCGCGGCGCTCGCGCAGTTCGCCCCGGATGTGGTGCATGCGCACTTGCGGCGCTCGACGCGCCTGCTGGCTCGCATTCGACCCGACGCGGCCACCATCGCCACCCTGCACCTGACGGTCAACGGTCCGCACTTCGCGGCAATGGACGGGCTCATCTGCATCGCCGCCTGGCAGCAGCGCGATATCCCTCGCAACTATCGCGGCCAGATATTCTTCATCAACGAATCGATGATTCCAGCCCGACGCCTTCAGCCCGCCGAGATCGCGGCGCGGCGCGCCGAGCTTGGCGTATCCGAACCGGAGTACCTGATCGGCGCAGTCGGACGGCTGGCCTACAGCAAAGGCTTCGATCTGCTGATCGAAGCCTTCCAACGCGCCGCGCTGCCCACGGCGCGTCTGGCGATATTAGGGGCGGGACGCGAGCGCGGGCGCCTGGCGCGTCTGGCCGGCCCGCGGGTGAGCCTGCCGGGCTTTCGCGGCGACGTGAAGGACTATTACCAGGCCTTTGACCTGTTCGTGAGCCCGTCGCGGCGAGAGCCGCTGGGGCGTGTGGTACTCGAGGCGCTGGACGCCGGCGTGCCGGTGCTGACCACCGCCGCGGATGGCCCGAAAGAACTGCTCGCCCGCTTTGGCGGCGATCTGGTACCGATCGATGATCTCGAGGCGCTCACTGCGCGGCTGCGCCACCACTACACCGCACGCACGCCCCGCGCCCAACACGACCTGAGCGCCTACCATATCGATACCGTGGCAAAGCAGACGCTGCAGGCCTACGAGAGCGTCATTCAGAGCCGCTTCCAGAGCGTACGGCCGCCGGGCTGATCCTCTAGCACGACGCCCGAGCTCGCTAGCTGCTCGCGAATGCCATCCGCCGCAGCGAAATCCCGCGCCTGGCGCGCGGCCAGTCGCGCGGCAATCAGGGCCTCGATCCCCGGCTCATCGAGCTCGATCGGCGATCCCCGTGCCTGCTCGCTCGCCAGCGGCGTCGGGGAGCTGAGCTTGAACCACTGTTCCGGCGCGACTGCCAGCAAACCCAATAGCCCAGCCAGCCGTAACAGTTCGGGCGCCAGCGCAGCCGCCAGCGCGGCGTGGCCTCGTGCACGGGCGGCATTGAGCTCACGGGCCATGCCCTGCAGCACGGCAAAGGCCTCCGGAGTATTGAAATCGTCATCGAGCGCCGCCTCGAAGCGCTCGCTGTGCTCGCTGCGCGCGGCCCCGGGCGCGACGGTCAGGCCGCGCAGCGAGGTGTACAGGCGGCTCAAGGCCGCATCGGCCTGCTCGAGTTGCACCGCGCTGTATTGGATCGGGCCGCGATAATGGCTCGAGAGTAGAAATGCCCGCAGCACCTCGGGGTGGCGCAGGCGCGGCAGCAGCTCGCGCACGGTGAAGAAATTGCCGAGCGACTTGGACATCTTCTCGTCGTCGATATTGACGAAACCGTTGTGTATCCAGAGGTTCACGAACTCACCGTCGTTGGCCGCACAGGACTGCGCAATCTCGTTTTCATGATGCGGAAATTTCAAGTCCATGCCGCCGCCGTGCAGATCGAAATGCGTTCCGAGCAGCGCCATGGCCATGGCGGAGCACTCGATGTGCCAACCCGGGCGGCCTGCGCCCCAGGGCGAGTCCCAGGATGGCTCGCCAGGCTTGGCCGCCTTCCACAGCACGAAATCCAGCGGATCGCGCTTGCTGACATCGACTTCGACGCGCGCGCCGGCGCGCAGATCCGCGAGCCGCTTGCCCGACAGGCGGCCATACTGTGAATACTTCGCCACCGCATACAGCACATCCCCGTGCGCACTCAGGTAGGCGTAGCCGCGCGCGATCAGCCGCTCGATCAGCTCGATGATGCCGGGAACGTACTCGGTGGCCCGCGGCTCGTGGTCCGGCGGCTCGATCGCGAGCGCCGCAAAATCCTCGTGCATCGCCTTGATGAAGCGCGCCGTGAGGGCATCGACGGGCTCAGCGTTCTCTGCGGCGCGGCGGATGATCTTGTCGTCGATATCGGTAATATTGCGCACGTAATTCACATCGAAGCCGCGGTAGCGCAGCCAGCGTCGAATCACGTCGAAGACCACGTAGCAGCGCGCATGACCCACGTGGCAATAGTCATAGACGGTCACGCCGCAAACATACAGTCCGGCCCGGCCGGGATGGATCGGCCTGAACTGCTCTTTTCGGCCGCTCAAGCTGTTGTGGATCTGCAGCATGGTGACTGGCAACAGTGGTGCTTATGAGCGGACACGAGCGAACTGCAGCAGGCGCTCGCGCACGCGTTCGGCCGGCATAGCCGCGAGCAGCGGCGCGAGTTCCGGGCCGTGCAGCCGTCCCGTCAGAGCGGCCCGCAGCGGCATGAAGAACGCCGCGCCCTTGCGGCCGGTGGCGCCACGCAACGCGCCGAGATCTGCGTGCCCCTGCACGGCATTGGCTGCCGCGGAGAAGAATTCAGGACCGGCCTCCTGCGCCGCGCGCAGCGCGGGCTCATCGTAGGACAGCGCCTCGCCGAAGATGATCTGCTGCCAGAGCCGCGCATCCTCCGGCAGCACCACATTGGGCAGTACCGCGGTGATGAACGCCGCCGCCCGCGCCTCGTCAAGCTCTCGCGGCAGCATCGGTGCCAGCCACTCGCGCGCCTCCCCCGCCGAGAGAGAATGGACCCACTCGCTCTGCCAGTGGCGCAGTTGCGCCGTCTCGAAGTGCGCCGGCGCGCGCTGCAGATGCGAGAGCTCGAAGCCCTGCGCCATCTGCTCGAGCGTCAGGGAATCATTCAGCGCCGTGGAATGGCCGAGCCGGAACAGGTGATTGCAGACCGCGCTGGCCGCATAGCCCGTCTCGCGCAACTCGCGCACGCTGGTAGCACCATGGCGCTTGGACAGCGGCGTGCCATCGGCGCCGATGAGCAGCGACACGTGGCCGTACTGCGGTACCGCAAGCCCCAGGGCTTCGAGCAGCAGCCGCTGGCGCGGCGTATTGGACAGATGGTCCTCGCCGCGCAACACGTGACTCACGTGCATCAGCGCATCGTCCACGGCGTTGCAGAAAAAAAATGCCGCAGTCCCGTCTTCGCGTCGAACGATGAAATCGCCGATATCGTCGGACAGGAAGCTCTGCGGGCCATGCACCAGATCCTGGAACTCCAGGCGCTGCCCGAACGGCACCCGGAAGCGCAGGCTTGGGCGGCAACCCTCAGCCCGCCGCACGGCGACCTGCGCCGCACTCAGATCGCGGCAGGTGCCGGCATAGCGCGGCGGCCGGCCCGCTGCAAGCTGGCTGCGCCGCGACACATCGAGCTGCAATGCAGTGCAGAAACACGCATAGACGCGGCGCGCCTGCTCGAGCTGCTGGAAGTAGCGCGCGTACAGCTCTGCGCGCTGCGACTGCCGGTAGGGACCCTCATCCCAATGCAGTCCCAACCAGGATAGATCCGTGCACAGCGCCTCGACGTAGCGCTCCTGGGTGCGCTCGATGTCCGTGTCCTCGATGCGCAGTACGAAGCTGCCGCCATGGGCCCGCGCCAGCAGGAAATTGAATAGTGCCGTGCGCGCATTACCCAGGTGCAGCTCGCCGCTGGGGCTGGGCGCAAAGCGCGTCACGACGAAGCTGGTGGACATCCGTACAATGTAGCCTAAATCCCAAGGGCCGAGCGATACGCCTTGACTACGCTGTTCGTCTCCGATCTGCATCTGGATGCGCTCGAACCCGCGGCCGGAGCACAGTTCATCGAATTCCTGAGGCTGCGAGCCGTGAGCGCCGATGCGCTCTACATCCTCGGCGATCTATTCGAATCGTGGGTTGGCGACGATGACGAGGATCCGCATCGCGCCCTCATCTGCGAGGCGCTGCGCGAGTTGTCGGCGCACGGCGTGCCCTGCTATGTGATGCACGGCAATCGCGATTTTCTGCTGCAGCGAGGCTTCGCGCAGCGCAGCGGCACACGCCTGCTCGCCGATCCGGTCATCATCGATCTATACGGCCAGAGCGCGCTGCTCACGCATGGCGATGCGCTGTGCACGGCCGATCGCCCCTACCAGCTGCTGCGTGGCGTGGTGCGCGCGCCGAGCTGGCAGCAGCGCTTCCTGAGCTTGCCCTTGAGCTTGCGGCGCAGCCTCGCGCAGCAGGCCCGCGACGGCAGCCGCCGTCATACCCAGCGTACGGCGGGCGAGATCATGGATGTCGATGCCAATGCGGTGGCCGCGGCGATGCGCGCCTGCGGCGTGCACTTGCTGATCCACGGTCATACCCATCGTCCCGCCGTGCATGAATTCGAACTCGATGGAGTGCCGGCGCGGCGAATCGTGCTCGGCGCCTGGCACGATCAGGGCAGCTGCCTGTCGTGGGAGCGCGACGCGTTCAGGCTTGAAGAGCTGCCGCGGCCAACGGCCCGGAATGAAAGCGCAGCACCTCATCCGGCGCCGTGATCAATTCGGCCTCGACCGCCGCGAGTTCCTGCAGGCGCCGCATGAGCTGCGGGACCGGTGCAAAATGCCGCAGCTCCTCGCGCGCCAAACGCGACAATGCCGTGCACAGCGGCCATGGCTCAAGCCATGGCTCCCTTGGTGAGCCAGGCGGCGCGTGCCGCATCGATGGCACGCATTGCTTCGCCGGCGTTCATGAAACGCTCCTCTGCCTGCTTGCCGAGCAGCCGATCGAGTAAGGGCTGCAAATCCGCGAACCCCTCAGGCAGGCGCGGCGTCGGCGCGTTGCGGTGCATGTAGATGATGGCCATCGGGTTGTCGGCTGTGTACGGCTTGTGCCCGGCCAGCATCTCGAACAGCATGACGCCCAGACTGTACAGATCGCTGCGCGGATCGAGATCCTGGCCATGACCCTGCTCCGGACTCATGTAGTGCGGGGTGCCGAAGATCATGCCCGTGTCGGTGATGTCGTAGTCCAAGGCCTCATGCTTGGCCAGGCCGAAGTCGATCAGCGCCAGCTGCCCGTCCCCACGCAGCATGACATTTCCGGGCTTGAGATCACGATGCAGGATGCCCGCCGCATGCAGCGCACCCAGGGCACGTGCGATCTGCGAGGCATATCCCAAGGCTTCGGATGGCGAGATGCCACCGCGCATGCGGCGGCGCAGATCACCGCGCTGGAAATACTCCATGGCCAGGTAGGCGTGGTCGTCGGCAACGCCTAACTCGTAGAGGCGCACGATGTTCGGGTGGCGCACACGCTGCGCGATTTCGTACTCCTGCAGGAAGCGCGCGAACACCTGATCGATGCCGGTTTCGTCGCGCCGCGAGGGCGTGACCTTGAGCACCACCAGCGTCCCGGCCTTCTCGCTTTCGGCCACATAGAGCTGCGAGACCGAGCCGCGTGCGAGCAGCCGCGCGCGCCGGTACTCCGGAATACGCGCCTCGCCGAAGCGCCGGGAGTCGAGCGCGTCCGAGGAGATGCGCCAGTCGGCGCGTTCGCGCCGGTGAACACGTCCGGCTGCTTCCAGCAGCGCCAGGAAGCGCTCATGATCGATGCGGCTCTTGACGACCACGCCGTAGGCGCCGGCTTCCATCGCACGCTCACGCAACGACGGCTGCTCGCGGCCGAGCATGAAAATCACTGGGGCGAAGCCCGCTCGCGACGTCAGATCGTGCAGCGCCGCGATGCTGTCGTCCTCATCCGTTGGCCCCGAGAGCAGTACCGCGTCATAGCCTTGCGCGAGGAATTCCGCCGGCAGCGGCCCGCGCTGCAATGGCGGATGCGAGCTGATCTGCACCTCCGGCCACTTGCAGCTCAAATGGTGCCGCAGCAACGCCCGGACTTTCGGATCTTCCTCGACCAGCAACAGTCGCATACGCGAAGCCTGGGCTGGCGGCGGTCGATTCAGGGCGTGCCGACGGCCTTGAGGCCGCTGCGCGCCAGCCGTCGCCGGTTCCTGGCCTCCTCGGAGCGCGCTCGCTGCAGACGATCGAGATACTCGAATGTCACATCCCCGGTCACGTACTCGCCCGAAAAGCAGGAGGTGTCGAACTCGTGGATGTTCGCATTGTCATGCTGGCATGCGGCGACCAGATCCTCGAGATCCTGGTACACGAGCCAGTCGGCGCCAATGAATTGCCCGACTTCCCCGACGCTGCGGCCGGCGGCCACGAGTTCGCTGGTGGCCGGCATGTCGATGCCATAGACATTCGGAAAGCGCACCGGTGGGGCGGCGGAGGCGAAGTAGACCTTCTTGGCTCCGGCTTCGCGCGCCAGGTCGATGATCTGCGCCGAGGTCGTGCCGCGCACGATCGAATCATCGACCAGCAGCACGTTCTTGCCGCGGAATTCCAGATCGATGGCGTTGAGCTTGCGCCTTACCTGGCGCTCGCGCTGCTCCTGTCCCGGCATGATGAAGGTACGGCCGATGTAGCGGTTCTTGTTAAATCCTTCGCGATATTTGATGCCCAGAATCTGCGCCATCTGCAGCGCGCTGGTGCGACTGGTGTCGGGAATCGGAATGACGACCTCGATGTCGTGTTCCGGGTGCTCGCGCAGGATCTTGGCCGCGAGCTTCTCGCCCATGCGCATGCGCGCGCGATACACTGAGATATTGTCGATGATCGAATCCGGTCGGGCAAAATAGACGTATTCGAAAATGCACGGCGTATGGCGTACGGTCGCCACGCACTGCTGGGAATGAAGGCGCCCCTGCTCGTCGATGAACACGGCCTCGCCCGGCGCCACATCGCGCACGAGCTCGAAAGACAGCATATCGAGCGCAACATTTTCCGATGCCAGCATGTACTCGGTGCCACGCGGCGTGCGGCGTAGCCCCAGCACCAGCGGCCGAATGCCGTTGGGATCGCGAAATCCCAGCACGCCGTGGCCGATCACCATCGCGACCACCGCGTAGCCGCCGCGGCAGCGCCGATAGACCGCGCTCGCGGCCGCGAAGATGTCCGCCGGGGTCACGCGCGGGGTACCCACGCGCTGCAGTTCGGAGGCGAATACGTTCAGCAGCACCTCGGAATCGGACTCGGTGTTCAGATGGCGCCGGTCCTCGCGGATCAGCACCTCGGCAAGCTCTGAGGCATTAGTCAGATTGCCGTTGTGTGCCAGGCAGATGCCATACGGTGCGTTGACGTAGAACGGCTGCGCCTCCGAGGCGCTGTCACAGCCTGCGGTCGGATAGCGCACATGGCCGATCCCAGCGTTGCCGGCGAGTTCGAGCATGTGCCGGTGCTCGAAGACATCGCGCACCAGGCCGGCGCCTTTGCGCGAGCACAGCCGGCCTTCGAAGGCCGTCATGATGCCGGCGGCGTCCTGACCGCGGTGCTGCAGAACCGTTAACGCATCGTACAGACGTTGATTGACGGGGCTGGTGCCGACCACGCCGACGATACCGCACATGTTTGCGCCTGCTTCCTTCGCGCCATTAGCGCGCTGCCGAGACCGAATTTTGAACGTGTATTTTACGCTCGCCGACCATCCCCCGCAGCACATTCGCAGCGTGCTCGGCGTAAGGCACGAGCAACGATTGGCGCCACCACGGCTCGCCTTCCAGGCGCACGGCATGACACAAGATGACAAACAGCCCGACCATGACCAAGCCGCGCAGCAAGCCGAACAAGCCGCCGAAGGCACGATCCAGGCCACTGAAGAGCGACAGCCGCACGAAATGGCTGACGATGAGACCTATGGTGGTGCCGACGAGCACCACGACGAGGAAGACCAGCGCGCGCGCCACCCAGGGCCGCACGCTCTCGTTGGCCAGCGCGCCGCCCAGATGGGATTCGATCAGGCTGGCATAAGTCCAGGCGATCCAGATCGCCGCGATCCACGTCACGAGCGCGATGACTTCGCGCAGCAGTCCGCGCATCAGGCCTGCGATGCAGGAGAACACGAGCAGCGTGAGCAGCAGGTAATCGATCCAGTTCATGGTGGCCGGTGTAATCGCGATGGTGCGGATTCTAGCGTTGCTGGGCGTCGAAACCGGCGGCGTAAGTCACAATTGCAGCCTACTATTGCGTTTTGGGGCCGCCGGGCTGTGGTGCCACGACCGCCGCGGCAAAGCCCTGATCGCGCAACCGCTGTTGCAAGGCCTGCGCGGCGGCGCGGTCGGCCAGGCCGGCCGCATGGACGTGATAGAGCCCCTTGGCATCACGGTCGGAGACATTGACCGCGAAGCCCTTGGTCTGCGCCGAGTGCATGAGCCGCTCGGCGTTGTCGCGCTGAGCGAACAATCCGAGTTGGACGCTCCACCCTGCAGCCGCCGCGTGCGCACTCGCCGCGGCGTTGCCGGCGGCCGAAGCCGTGGGGGGCGGCTTAGCGGCCTCGCTGAGCGCGGTATCGGCGTGCGTCGCGGGCGGCGCGGGCTGTGCTGGCGGTGCGGGCTGTGCGGTGGCCTCGCCGGCCGCGTTGGACGCGCTCGTGGCCGGCGTCGACTGCAACGGCGCAGTGCGCGCTGACCCATTACTCAGGTCGATCGTGTAGGAGCGCACCGGCGGGCCCTCGCCGCTGCTGCCGGCATTCGCAGCCACGTCGCTGCGCTGACCATGAAACATCTCGGGCACCAACACCACGATCAGCGCCACCAATATCGCCGCGCCCGTCAAACGCTCTTTGAGGCGGTTTTCCATAGCTGTCATTTCAGTATAGCCCAAGCCAGACAAGCGCCGGCCCGACCACATGAAACGAGCCGAGCACGATCACACGATCACGCGGTTGCGCGAGCGAGCGCGCTCGGACACAGGCGGGTTCGACACCCTCGGTCAATTCGACCACCCCACGCAGCGGCGGCAGACGCGCTTGCAGCGCCGCAGCGCTCAGGCCGCGCGGTTCATCGGTGATGCTTGCGAGCAGCCAATGATCTACCACGCCATCGAGCGTGCGCGCGATCGCTGCAGCATCCTTGTCCGAGAGCATGCCCACGACGGCGATGGTCCTGCCGGTGGTACGCCGCGAGCGAAGTGCGCCCGCCAGCACCGCCGCGGCCGGCTCGTTGTGCGCCACATCAAGGATCCATTCGACCTCGCCCGGCACAATCTGGAAGCGCCCGGGCAGGCACATCGCGCGCAGCCCCTGCGCAATGCGCTCGCGAACACATGCGCCCGGCACGCCGAGCAGATTCAGTGCGGTCAGCGCGCTGGCCGCGTTGTAGTACTGGATGGAGCCCGCCAGCGCCGGGGCCGGCAGAGCCTTAAGGCTGCAGCACGCCGACTGGTAATCCCAGGGCTCGGCGGCACAACCCCCGCCGTCGATGCGGACCCTGAATTCACGCTCCGCGATAAAGAGCTGGCAGTGCAGGACTTCAGCGCTCTGCCAGACAGTCGCGGGCATGTCTGGGCTGCCGAGCACCACCGGCTGCCCGGCGCGAAAGATGCCGGCCTTTTCAGCACCGATCTGCTCCAGCGTGTCGCCGAGCCAGTCGCGATGATCCAAGCCGACCGAGCACAACACCGCGACGTCGGCATCAACAATATTGGTGGCGTCGAGCCGCCCCCCCAGGCCCACCTCGAGCACCATGACCGTGACGCCGGCGCCGCGAAACACGTCCAGTGCCGCGAGCGTGTTGTACTCGAAGAAAGTCAGTGTGACCGATCCGCGCGCCGCCTCGATGCGCTCGAACGCGCGCAACAGCGGGGCATCGTCCACCGGCACGCCGTTGATTTGCACGCGCTCGTTGTAGCGCACGAGGTGCGGGGAGGTGAATAGCCCGACGCGATGGCCGCAGGCGGCCAGCAGCGCCGCCAGGCAGCAGGCCGTCGAACCCTTGCCGTTGGTGCCGCCCACGATCGCGACCGGACAGCGCTTGTCGAGCAACGCCAGCCGCGCCGCGACCTCACGCACACGCTCGAGCCCCAGGTCGATCCTGCGCCCGTGCACGCTTTGCTGATACGCCAGCGCCTCGGTCAGCGTACCGAGGTGCGCGCTCAAGCGGCTTGCAGTGGCGGGCGCTTTTGCAGCAGACGCAACAGCTGCGCGATACGGTCGCGCATTTCGCGCCGGTCGAGGATCAGGTCGAGGCCGCCGTGTTCGAGCAGAAATTCGCTGCGCTGAAAACCTTCCGGCAGCGTCTCGCGCACCGTCTGCTGGATCACGCGTGGGCCCGCGAATCCGATCAGGGCGCGTGGCTCGGCGATGTTCAGATCCCCCAACATGGCCAGGCTCGCCGATACGCCGCCGGTCGTGGGATCGGTCATTACCGAAACGAACGGCAAACCCGCCTGTGCCAGCCGCACCAGCGCCGCGCTGGTCTTCGCCATCTGCATCAGCGACAGCAGCGCCTCCTGCATGCGCGCGCCGCCGCTGGCCGTGAAGCACACCAGTCCGCAACCCTGATCGATGCAGTGATCGACCGCGCGCTTGAAGCGCTCACCGACCACCGAACCCATCGAGCCGCCGAGAAACTGAAATTCGAAGGCACAGGCCACCACCGCTTCGCCGTGCAGAGCGCCGGCCAGGGCGATCAGCGCGTCGTGCTCACGCGTGGTTTTCTGCGCCTGCACCAGGCGATCCCGGTAGCGCTTGCTGTCCTTGAATTTCAACGGATCTTCCGGCCGCACGCGCTCGCCGATTTCGCTGATCGGTTCCGGATCGAGAAAGGCGTGCAACCGCTCGCGCGCACCGATGCGCATGTGGTGGCTGCATTTCGGACAGACGTTGAGATTGCGCTCGAGCTCGGCGCGATACAGCACCGCATCGCAGGCCGGGCATTTGATCCATAGGCCTTCCGGGACCGAGCGCGAACGCCGCTCGGTCTTGATGCGCGAAGGTACGATCTTTTCAAACCATGACATCTACGCGCGCCCTCAGTCGCCCCGGCCCACCGTAGCATCGATCATAGCCGAATCCGCGGGCAGCCCGAACCCGGGCGGATACTCGACCTGCCAGAGGTACAGCCCCAGTGCCGCGGCGGTCGCCTGGCCCTGCCCCCGCGCCCGCGATTCGAGCTGGAGGCGTGCCCGCTCGGGGGGCGCGCGGCGCAGTCCAATGGCGAGCAGCAGGCCCACGATATTGCGCACCATGTGGTGCAGGAACGCATTCGCGGTGACATCAATGCTGATCCAGTCGCCCGAGCGCTGCAGCTGCACGGCGCGCAGCTGCCGCACCGGGGAATGCGCCTGGCACTCCGAGGAGCGGAATGCGCTGAAATCGTGCTCGCCGATCAGGCAGCGCGCGCCCTGCTCCATGGCCGCGAGGTCCAGGGGTTGGTGGACCAAAAGCGCCCGGCCCGCCGCGAGCGCGGAGCGTGCGATCCGATTGAGAATCAGGTAGCGGTAGGTACGTGCCAGAGCGCTGTAGCGGGCGTGGAAATGATCGGGCACCGCTCGCACCCATCGCAGGCTGATATCCCGCGGCAGATACCTGTTAGCGCCGAGCAGCCATGCACGCGCGCCGCGCACTGCCTGGGTGTCGAAATGCGCCACCTGTGCGCGCGCATGGACGCCGGCATCGGTGCGCCCGGCGCAGATCAGGCCGATCGGCTCATCGGCGACGCGGCTCAGTGCCGTCTCGAGCGCGCGTTGCACGCTTGGGGCGGCACTCTGGATCTGCCAGCCGCAGTACGCGCTGCCCTCGTATTCGATGCCGACGGCAATGCGGCGGCGCATGGCCGGCGTATCAGCCTCAGCCGGGCAGCGTGTCGATCAGGCGGCGGGCTTCCTGCTTCTGCGAGACCGAGCCTTCGCTGAGCACCTCCGACAGGATGCTGCGCGCACCTTCCGGATCGCCCATATCCATGTAAGCGCGAGCCAGATCCAGCTTGGTGCCGACCTCGCTCATCGTCGCCGGCTCAAGATCCGGCAGCGGGATGTTCTCGGCCATGATCCGCTGTGTCTGCACGAAGGTGCCCTCGCTGCTGCTCGAGGGCGTACCGACATCGAGATCCACACCGTTGCCGTCGTGGCCGCTGTCGACTTTGTTCAAATCGCTGAGATCCAGATCCAGGCCATCCGAGTCGAGTGCCGCAAGACGCGCCGTCGAACCGCCGTCGCCTTCGGGCTGGAGTTCCGGGCGCGGCGAGAGTTGCGTCACGACCTCGGTCGGCGCCTCAGCGTCCAACTTCTGCGCACCGGGGCTACCCGCTATATCGGCAAAGTCGGTATCGGTGAACAGCCAGGTGCCCGAATCCGTGGGCGCGCCGCCAGACTTCGCATCCTTATCCTTGCTGCGCTCGGAGTCGGTACGCGTGAGCAGCTTGCGCGTCTCATCGCCGAGCCCTGCGAGCAGGGTCGGCGCATCCGCCGCGCTCGTCAGGTCGCTGTCATCGCCGAGCGTATCCATGCCTCCCAAATCCAGCCCGAGGTCGTGCAATTCCAATTCCGCGGTCTGTTCCGATGAGACCATGCCGCCACGCGTGGCGGCATCGATCTTCTGCCGGATGGTGGGATGGTCCCCGCCAGGCAATTGCGGCTGCTCGAGGGTCGGGGCGTCGGGGTCTGCGCTGGGCGCACCGGCCACCTGCACGGTCACCGTGGTGTTCGCGCCGCCACGGCCAGGCATCTCGCGCGTCGAGCCGGTTTGCTCATTGCCGCGCTCGGCATCGTCGAACACGAAATCCACGCCCGATTCGCTGGCCGGGCGAGCCTCGCCCGTCGCATCGGAATCGCCCAGTGCCGCGCCCAGATCGAGATCGACGGACCCCGCCCTGTTCGGCGCGCCGACGGTCGGTTCGCCCATGAGGTCGAAATCGATGCGGTTCTGACCGCCCTCGAGATTCAGATCGACGCCGCCGCTGGCTGCGCCTGGAAGCGCGCCCGAACTGCCAAACAACCCATCGTCGGGGGCGATCTGCCGGCCCATGATGACGATCTTTTCCCATTCGCCCGGCAGCGCTTTGTCGCGCGTAGCGGCCAGCTCGCGCGCGCTGGCGAGGAAGCGATCCTTGTTGCCCCACACGAAAAATACTTCGAGCAGCTTGAGCCGCAGATCGCGACGCTCCGGCTCACGCGATATCGCGATCTGCACCAGATCCGCGGCCTGATCGTACAGCCCGTAGGCCATATGAAAATCGGCTTCCGCGAGTGGATCGCCCTGATCGAGCGCCACCGGTGCCTCGGTCGGGACATTGTCGTCGATCGCAACGTGCCGCCCGCCGGCCCCGGTATCCGCCATCGCGGCCGCCGGCAGCTCGTGCGCGCCGGACTCTTCGACCCGATAGGACTGCTCCTCACGCGAGGGCGCCAGCGCGCGCACCGGAACCGTATCAGACACACGCGCCTGGTCGTTCAGAGTCTTTGATTCGAACCCCGGCTGCGAGAGTCGGCCGAGGGAGCGATCGAAGGCGTCCTCTTGCCGCGAGCGCACCGCGCGCAGCACCAGCAGTATCACCAACACCGCCACCAGGCCGGCGGGCAGGTACCAGTATTCTTCCATCAGATCGAGGAATGAATTGCCGGACTCGCTCGCCACCGGGGTCGGCGCGACATGCGGTTTGGCCGCCGGCGGCGGAGTCGGCGCTGCGGCGGCAGGGCTCTCGGCTGGCGGCGGCGCAGTGGCCGCGGACGGCGCTGGTGCCGGCGCGGGGGTTGGAGCAGCGGCTGGCGGTGCCGCAGGTGCCGCAGGTGCCGGAGCAGCGGCGCCCTGTGCCGGTCGAGCTTGCAACGCTGCGAGCTCGGCATTTTTCACCTGCAGCAGGCGCTGCGATTCGGCGAGCTGGGATTCGAGTTGACCGACCCGCTGCTGCAGGGCCGCGGATGCGGCCGCGGCGGATGCGGCCGCCGTGGATGTGGCCGCGCCGCTGGCCGCTCCGGCGTTGCCGGTCGTGCCAGGGTTCGGCGCCGCACCATTGCTCGGGGCCGCCGCCAATTCCTTGGGGGGCACCAAACGTAACTGGCCGGCACCGGCGGCGGCGCCCGCTGCGGCCGCCGCGCCATGGCCGCCGTTCCAGGCCGAATACTGGCGGTGTACTTCCGCCGAGGCTTCTCCCGGGCTGATGGCCGTCAGCTCGGCATCGCCTGGCAGCGTCAAGCGCCTGCCTGCGCGCAATATATTCATGTTGCCGTCAAAGGCAGCCGGATTGGCGCGATAGACGGCCACCAGCTCACGCTGGCGCGCGAGCCGATCCCCGGCCCCGTAGGCCTGGGCCGTGATTGCGGACAGCGTATCGCCGCCGCGCACGGTGTAGCTGCCGCCGGCGGCGGCTGTGCCTCGGGGGGCGCTACTGGAATTAGCCGGTGCGGAGCCGCTCGGGGCCGCGGCAGACGCAGCCGAGGCAGGCGCGGCTACCGACGCCGAGTTCGCACTGCTTGTGGCGGCGCTCGGTGCGCGCCGTTCCACGCTGCCGCTGCGCGCGGAATCGCCCGTGACCGGCGCAGCGACGCTGGTCGCGCTCGCCGCTTCGCCCGAGAACACCGGCGGATCGAGCAGCACGGTGTATTCGCGTACCAGATGGCCGCGGGCCCAGTTGACCTCTACCAACACCGTCGCAATCGGCTCGTTGATAGCGTCCGCGGAGTGCATGTGAATGACGGTGCGGCCGTCGGCGGTTTTCTGCGGCTCGAGCGTGACTCCGCCCAGAAACGCCGGATACTCCAGACCGGAGCGCCCGAAGGCTTCGCGCGAAGCCAGGCTCACCTTGAGGCCGGAAAGCTCGTCCGGGCCGGCTCCCACGACGTCGATATCAGCGTCGAGGGGCGCATTTAAGGCCGATTTGAGGTGTATCTCGCCCAGCCCCAGCGCCAGCGTGGCCGACGGCAGAAGCAGTACCAGCAGCAGAACCCGGTAACAATTACGCATCAACATCGTGTCTCCCAGCGGACCAGGCTGCTAATTAATCCTTGCAAAATAAATAATTAGCGCAGCATCCGAGCCTGGCATTCATTTGGGCCGCAATATAACTTAATAATACTCGGAGACCAAAATCTCTGCGATCTGGACACTGTTGGTGGCCGCACCCTTGCGGATGTTGTCCGAAACGACCCAGAGATCGAGGCCACGCTCATGCGACATATCTTCCCGAATCCGTCCCACGTAAACCGTGTCGTGGTTCGCTGCTTCAGTAACCGCAGTCGGATATCCGCCCGGAATCCGCTCATCCAGGACTGTCACGCCGGGGGCTCGCTCCAACAGCGCCCGGGCCTGGGCGGCCGAAAGCTTGCGCCGCGTCTCAATATGCACCGCCTCCGAATGGCCAAAGAACACCGGCACCCGCACGGCCGTGGCATTCACCCGTATCGAGGCGTCTTCGAGAATCTTGCGCGTTTCCCAGAACATCTTCATCTCCTCCTTGGTGTAGCCGTTGTCCTGGAACTGATCGATCTGCGGCACACAATTGAAGGCGATCTGCTTGGCGATCTGCTGGGGCGGGTCGATCGGCCGGCCGCTGAGCAACGCCGCAGTCTGCGTAGCGAGCTCTTCCACGGCTTCCTTGCCGGCACCCGAGACCGCTTGATAGGTCGCGACATTGATGCGCTCGATACCGACCGCATCATAGATCGGCTTCAGGGCCACCAGCATCTGGATGGTCGAGCAATTCGGGTTCGCGATGATTCCGCGGCTGCGGTAATGCGCGATGGCATGGGCGTTGACCTCGGGCACCACCAGCGGAATGTCATCCTGGTAGCGAAACTGCGCAGTGTTGTCGATCACCACGCAGCCGGCCAGCGCGGCCTTGGGCGCATATTCGGCCGATACCTCACTGCCGGCGGAAAACAGCCCGATCTCGGCGCGCGAGAAATCGAAGCTCGAGAGATCCTCGACCGGTAGCCGGCGCCCCCGGTACTCGACCGACTTGCCCAGCGAACGGTTGCTTGCCAGCGCAAACAACTCGGAGACCGGGAATTTGCGCTCCTCGAGCACCCGGATCATGGTCTCGCCCACGAGTCCCGTGGCTCCCACCACCGCCACACGAAAAGATCTGCTCATCGTCCGCTTGAACTCCTGACCAAAAGTCAGCGCCGCATGATGTCGGGCGTCGGGCAGCTGACATCGCCATTCTGCGCGCGCTGGCGCAGGTAATGATCCATCAGCACGATCGCCAGCATGGCCTCGGCGATCGGCGTCGCGCGCAGCCCCACACACGGATCGTGGCGCCCGGTCGTCACAACCTCGACCGCGTTGCCCGCAATGTCGATGGTCCGGCCCGGCACTTGAATGCTCGAAGTTGGCTTCAGGCTCAGATGCACGAGAATCGGCGCCCCCGAGGATATCCCACCGAGCACGCCGCCGGCGTGGTTGGCGGTGAAACCGGTCGGCGTGAGTTCGTCGCGGTGCGTGCTGCCGCGCTGCGCCGCGACCGCTACGCCGTCGCCGATCTCCACCGCCTTGACCGCGTTGATGCCCATCATCGCGTGCGCGATATCGGCGTCGAGCTTGTCGAATACCGGCTCACCCAGGCCTGGCGGCACACCTTCGGCGATGACCGTGACGCGCGCGCCGATCGAATCGCCCTGGCCGCGCGTATTCCACAGCAGCTGCTCGAGCTCGGGCACGCGCTGCGGGTCCGGGCAAAAAAACGGATTTTCATACGCCGCCGCCGGCTCGCGCGGCTCGATCACGAGCGCGCCAATCTGGCTCAGGTAGCCATAGATGCGCACGCCCAGCCGCTCGGCCAGGTACTTGCGCGCGATCGCTCCGGCCGCCACGCGCATCACGGTCTCGCGGGCCGAGGAGCGGCCACCGCCGCGATGGTCCCGTAGTCCGTACTTGTGCTGATAGGTGTAGTCCGCGTGCCCCGGGCGAAAGCGGTCCTTGAGTCGATCGTAGTCGCGCGAGCGGGCATCGCTGTTCTCGACCAGCAATCCGATCGGCGCGCCGGTGCTGCGGCCTTCAAATACCCCGGAGAGAATACGCACCGCATCGCTCTCGCGACGCTGGCTGACGAATTGCGAGGTGCCCGTGCGACGTCGATCAACATCGCGCTGCAGGTCGTCCTCGGCCAGCGCCAGGCCGGGCGGGCAGCCGTCCACAATACAGCCCAGCGCCGCACCATGGCTTTCGCCAAAAGTCGTGACCGCGAACAATCTGCCTAGGGTGTTGCCCGACATCGTCTGCCTGTCTTAAGACCGCGCAAGCTGCTCGCGCCGCAGCACAAATACCCCGCCACCGCCGCGCTCGAAGCTCAGCCAGATGAAGGGCAACCGTGGAAACGCGCGACGCAGCGCCCTTTCCGAGTTGCCGAGCTCGACGATCAGGATTCCGCCGGGTCTCAGATGCGCTGCCGCCCCGCGCAAAATAATTCTCACCGAGTCCAGGCCATCCGCTCCGGCCGCAAGTGCCAGCTGCGGCTCGTGCCGATATTCGCCCGGCAGCCCCCGCAACTCGCGCCGCCCCACATACGGCGGATTGCTCACGATAATATCGTAGCTGGCGCGCTTCAGAGCGGCGAAATGATCCGACTTTAATGCTCGCACGCGCCGCTGCAGGCGATGGCGACGGATATTGCGTTGCGCGACCGCGAGCGCATCGCTCGAGATGTCCAGCGCATCGACCCGTGCCGCGGGGAATGCGCGCGCGCAGGCAATTGCAATGCAGCCTGAACCGGTGCCCAGGTCCAATACGCGCCGCACCCGCGCGTACTCAATCCAGGGCGCGAAGCCACGCTCGATCAGCTCGGCGATCGGCGAGCGCGGAATCAGCACGCGCTCATCGACGTACATCGACAAACCGGCGAACCAGCAGCGCCGCGTCAGATAGACCGCCGGGATTCGCTCTCGAATGCGCCGTGCGAGCAACGCATCGATCTGCGTCAGGGCGCTGCGCGAGACCGGCCGCGCGTACGCCGAGGCGCTCGGCGCCGCAGGCAGGCGCAGCACATGCCAGATTAGCGCCGCCGCCTCATCGCGCGCGTTATCGGTGCCGTGCCCAAAGTGGAGCTTGGCGCGCGCCAGCCGCCGCGCACTGCGCGCGAGTACGGCCGCAACGCTGGGCGTGGCCGTCGAACCGCGCTGCCGCGCCGGCTCCCTGTGAGATAATCGCCGCATGAATCGCCGTACTGTCCTAGTGTTGCTCTCGTTGGGGGCGGCCGCCGTCGTGGCGGGCGCCCTGCTCGCGCACCTGCTCAGCGCCAGCGTGCCGCTCCAGACCGGCACCTGTCTGCCGCATCCGCGCACGCTGGCCGAGTTTCACCTGCACGATCTCTCGGGCCGGGATTTCACTCTGGACAATCTGCGCGGTCACCCGACACTGCTGTTCTTCGGCTTCACCAACTGTCCCGATACGTGCCCGACGACCCTCGCGACGCTGGCGCAGATCCAGCGCCAGCCGCCGCTACCCGGTACCCAGGTGGTTTTCGTGAGCATCGACCCCGACCGCGACAGCGCCGCCACGCTACAAGTCTACCTCGGCTCTTTCAGCAAGGACTTCGTCGGCCTGCGCGGCGATCAGGCCGGGCTCGCGCCATTGCTCGAGAGCTTGAGCGCGATCGCGGAGCGAGAGAACCTGCCCGGCGGCGGCTACACCATGGAACATTCCGCGACGCTCTATCTGCTCGACACCAGCGGACGCCTCGCGGCCGAATTCTCGCCACCGGTCTCGGCCGCACGGCTGGCGGCCGACTTAGCGAAGGTCGGCGCAGCACGGCGGCTCTGACTAGCGTGTTTGTCGCGCTGCAGTACCTGCTGCCGCATCATCTGCTGTGCCGGCTGGTTTACGTCCTGACCCGCAGCGAGACGCGCTGGCTCAAGAATCTGCTTATTCGCGCCTTCATGCGCGGTTACGCACCCGAGATGGCCGACGCGCTCGAGCCCAAGCCGCTCAAATACCGCAGCTTCAACGCCTTCTTTACGCGCGCGCTGCGCGCTGATGCCAGGCCGGCGGATCCCGATCGGCAGCGCATCGTCTCGCCCTGCGACGGAACCTTGAGCATCGCGGGCAGCTTGCACGGCAGTGAGCTGCTGCAGGCCAAGTCACATCGCTATACCCTCGAGGCACTGCTCGCCGCCGAGTCCGATTGGGTGACGCGCCTGTCGGGAGGGCGATACGCCACGATCTATCTCGCACCCTACAACTACCATCGCGTACACATGCCGCTCTCCGGCCGTCTGAGCGCCGCCTGGCACGTGCCCGGCAGACTGTTTTCGGTCAACGGCGCCACGGTCGCACGTGTGCCACGCCTGTTTGCACGCAATGAGCGCGTGGTGTGCGCGTTCGAGGGCGATCATGGGCCGTTCGCGCTGGTACTGGTCGGCGCCCTGTTCGTCGGCAGCATGAGCACGGTCTGGCACGGCCAAGTCACACCCGCACGCGTTCGCGCCGGTCCACGCCGTCTCGAGCACAACACCGGCGCCGATCTGTGGCAACCGCGCGGTGCCGAGCTCGGCATGTTCAATATGGGGTCGACCGTGATCCTGCTGCTGCCGCCCGGCGCCCCACGCTGGGACGGCGCACTGCAGCCCGGAGTGCGGCTGCGGGTCGGCGAGGCTTTGGGTGCTTGGATGCCATGAGCGCGCATGGTTCACATGAGCGATGGTGAGGCATGGCGCCCCACGGCGCCGCTGGCCACTCTGCGCCTGCGTGCCGAACTGCTGGCCGCGACGCGCGCCTTCTTTGCCGAGCGCAGCGTGTTGGAAGTCGAGACGCCGGCACTCGTGCGCCATGCGGTCACCGACCTGCATATTCACAGCGCGCGCGTGGATCTGCCCGGCCACAGGGCGCCGCTGTACCTGCATTCCTCGCCCGAATATGCGATGAAGCGCCTGCTCGCCGCCGGCAGCGGCGACATCTTCCAGATCGCGCACGTGTTCCGAGGCAACGAAACCAGCCGATGGCACAATCCGGAGTTCACGCTGATCGAGTGGTATCGCTGCGGCTATTCAATGCCGCAGCTCATGACGGAGGTGGCGCAGCTGACCCAGGCGCTGCTGGCGCGTTCGGCCGAGGCGCCGGTCGAGTACCTGCGCTACAGCGAAGCCTTCGAGCGCGAACTTCGCATTGACCCATTGCGCGCGGAGGATGCCGCGCTGCGCACGCTGGCCATCGCACATCGACTTGATCGGCACGTCGCCGAGGACTGCAGCCGCGACCAGCTGCTCGACTGGCTCATGGGCAGCGCGGTCGGGCCGCGGCTGGGAACCACCGGCCTGTGCTTCGTGCACCACTACCCGGCCAGTCAGGCTGCGCTCGCGCGCCTGGACCCCGAGGATGCGCGCGTGGCGCTGCGCTTTGAGCTCTATTGCCATGGCGTCGAGCTCGCCAACGGCTTCGAGGAGCTGTGCGAACCGGCGCAGCAGCGCGCGCGTTTTGAGCTCGACCGAACCCAGCGCGTGCGCGCCGGACTGAACGCGCCGGCAATGGACGAGGCGCTGCTGTCGGCACTTTCCGCGGGGCTACCGGCGGTCTCTGGTGTTGCGGTCGGCTTCGATCGGCTGCTGATGCTGCGCCTTGGCGCCTCGCGCATCGAGCAGGTGCTGGCGTTCCCGCTCGAGCGGGCCTGAGGCCCGCCGCGCTACGCGCTACGCTATTGCTTGGCGCGTGAAATATACGCGCACGTGCGCGTGTCGACCTTGACGAATTCGCCTTCGTTGATGAACAGCGGCACCCGTACCACGGCGCCGGTCTCGAGCTTCGCCGACTTCTGGCCGCCGGTCGCGGTATCGCCACGCAGTCCCGGATCGGTTTCGACCACCTTGAGCTCGATATGCGGCGGCGGGGTCACCACGATCGGCACGTTGTTCCATAGCGTGACGATGACGACCGTACCGTCCTTGAGCCACTGCGCATTGTCACCGACCACGGCCTTGGTCGCGGCATGCTGCTCGAAGTTGTCCTGGATCATGAAATGAAAGAAATCGCCGTCGCTGTACAGGTATTGCATGTCGACGTCGACCACGTCGGCCGCCTCGACGCTCTCGCCGGACTTGAACGTGCGTTCGATCGTCCGGCCGGTTTTGAGGTTGCGGATCTTGACGCGATTGAAGGCCTGTCCCTTACCGGGCTTGACCATTTCGTTCTCTACGATCGAAAACGGATCGCCATCGATCAGGATGCGCAGACCCGACTTGAACTCATTGGTCGTGTAGCTGGCCATTTCTCTTCCGCCCGTTAAGACCCCACAATGGCGGCCTTCAAAAAAGGGCGCGTATGATAACGGCATCAACCTTGACCCGCCACCCGGACGGCTCGGCACGCACCGACTCGTGGCAGGGGCAGCTCGCGCAGGCCATCACCGACCCGCTCGAGCTGCTGCATCTGCTCGGTCTCGACCCGCGGCTCGCGCTGGGCGCCCACGCGGCCGTATCGACGACCGGTGCCTCGAGCTTCCGGCTGCGCGTGCCGCGCGGCTTCGTGCGGCGCATGCGCCGCGGCGATCCGCATGATCCATTGCTGCTGCAGGTGCTCCCGGGCGCCCGCGAACTGATCGAACAGCCCGGCTTCGGCACTGATCCGCTCGGCGAGCGCGCCGCGACGCGTGCCCCCGGCTTGCTGCACAAATATCACGGCCGGGCGCTGCTGATCAGCACCGGGGCCTGTGCCGTGCATTGCCGCTACTGCTTCCGCCGCGAATTCCCCTACCATGCCACCGGCGGCGAAGGCGCTCGCTGGCAGGCCGCACTCGAGGCGATCGCGGCCGACGCATCGATCGAGGAGATCATCCTCTCCGGCGGTGACCCGCTGTCGCTGACCGACGCACGGCTCACACAGCTGACCCAGGCGCTGCGTACCGTGCCGCACATTCGGCGTCTGCGGATCCATACCCGCACCCCGATCGTGCTGCCCGAGCGCGTCGATGCAGGCTTGGCGAACTGGCTCGCCGCCCTGCCCTGGCCCACCGTGATCGTGCTTCATAGCAATCATGCCAACGAAATCGATAGCGCGGTTCGCGCTGCCGCGGGCCGATTGCGTGCGGCCGGGGCAACGCTGCTGAACCAGTCGGTGCTGCTCGCGGGCATCAACGACTCGGTCGAGGCCCTGGAGGGGCTGTCCCAGGCGCTGTGGTCGGCGCAGGTGCTGCCCTATTACCTGCATTTGCTCGATCGCGTGCGCGGCACTGCGCATTTCGAGGTAGCCGAGCCGCGGGCGCGAGCGCTCATGGCGGGGCTGGCTGCGCGCCTGCCGGGCTACCTGGTACCGCGGCTGGTGCGCGAGAGCGCGGGCGCACCGGCCAAGACCGTGCTGGCGAGCGCTCAGTGGGATACGCTTCACAGTCCGCGGCAAGTCGAGTGTTAGAATTTCCCCCTCCAGGGGAGCACAGCGCTATTGAACGACACGACGGCGGTTCCACTGATCGTACACAGCGCCACGCGCGATCCCGTCGAGGCGCTCAACAGCCTGTTGCGCCGTTCCGGCATGGCCGCCCACTGCACCTGGATTTCGGCGCCGCAGGACATCCCCGATGCGCTCGAGCAGCTCAACCCGGAGCTGTTGATCTGCTGCCCGGCTCCCGGCACAGGACTCTCTGAGCTCGCAGCGATGCGCGATCAGGTGGCCAGCATGGTGCCTCTGATCGCAGTGCGCGAGCGCATCGATGAGGACATCATTGCCACAGACATGGCCCAGGGAGCCCGGGACACGGTCTCGCTGCAGCAGCCGGGCCGATTGCAGGCCGTGATCGCGCGCGAATTGCGCGCCTTCCGCCTCGAGCGCGCACTGACCAGCACACTGCGCGCCTCGCAGGACTATCGCAGCCAGCTCGAAGTGGTGCTGCAACGCTCCAACGATGCCATCGCTCAGATCCAGGAGGGCATCCTGGTCGACGCCAACGCCGCCTGGCTCGAACTGTTCGGTTTTGCCGAAGCCAGCGGCCTGATCGGCCAACCGGTCATGGATCTGTTCGAAGACTCGACCCACGCGGCGCTCAAGGCCGCGCTCACGGCCTGCCTGCAGGGACGCTGGAGTAACCACACGCTAAAGGCCGGAGCCGTGCTCGGCGACGGCTCGGTGGCGCCGCTCGAACTGATGCTGGCGTTGGGCGAGTTCGACGGTGAACCGAGCGTGCGGCTGATCGTGCCCGCACAAAAGCGCGACGATCGCTCGCTGGTGCATGAGCTGGAGGCCGCGGTGCACTGTGATCAGGGCACGGGGCTGCTGATGCGCCGCCACCTGCTCAACGCCCTGCAGGAGCGGCTGCGCACGCCCGTAGCTGGCGGCGTACGCTATCTCGCCTGCGTGCGGCCGGACCGCTTCGTCGACATTGAACGCGACCTCGGCGTGCTGGCGTGCGAGCAGTTCCTGATCGCATTCGCGCATATCGTGCGCGGGCTGCTCGGACCGCACGACATCGCCGGCCATTTCGGCGGCACGACGCTGCTATTGCTGCTCGAGCGCGGTAATCCGCGCGACGTCGAGGCGTGGTGCGAGAACCTGGTCGAGCGCATCGGCAAGCACCTGTTTCAGTTTCAGGCCGGTGGTGACGGCCTGCATGCAACCTGCAGCATCGGCCTGAGTGTGGTACCGCACGACAGTCCGGATTTGAACGCCGCCGTGATGGACGCACTCAATGCGCTGCGCCGCGGCCGCGAGCGCTTCGGCTCGCAGATCGTGACCGTGGATCGTGCCGATAATGACAGCCGTGTCAAGGGCTACGACCAGGTCTGGGTCAAGCATATCAAAGCGGCGCTGATGGAGAATCGCTTCCGCCTGGTGCAGCAGCCGATCGCGGCATTGGCCGGCGGGGCACAGAAGATGTTCGATGTGGCGATCCGCATGCTCGATGCCCAGGGCAAGGAAGTGTTGCCCTCGGAATTCCTGCCGGCGGCAATACGTAACGACCTGATGAAGAATATCGATCGCTGGGTGCTCGGCGCCTCGCTGTCCTGCATCTCCAAGGGCAAACCCGATCTGCTGTTCGTGCGCCTCTCGCGCGACAGCGCGCTCGACCCCTCGCTGCTGCCATGGCTCGAGCTGCAGCTTCGCTCGACGCCCTCTGACGCCCAGCGCCTGTGCCTGCAGATCACCGAGGAGGTCGCCAGTACCAACGTTCAACAGACCACGCAGTTGATCATGGCGGTGCGCGCCGCCGGCGTGAAGTTCGCACTCGAGCATTTCGGCGCCGGCCGCGATTCGCAGCGGCTGATCGCGACGCTGCCGCTCGATTTCGTCAAAATCGACGGCTCGCTCATGCAGGGCCTGGCAGCCAGTCCGCAGCTGCAGCAGCGCGTGCGGGAGATCGCCGTGGCCGCCGCCGAGCACAAGGTTCAGACCGTGGCGGAAAGGATCGAGGACGCCAACACCATGGCGGTCGTCTGGCAGCTCGGCGTGCAATACATTCAGGGCTACTTCGTGCACGCGCCCGAAGAGGTGGTGCTCAAGTCGTGAGCCTCGCGGTCTCGCGAGGCCTGGTGCTGGCCATCACCGCTCTGCTCGGCGCCTGCAGCAACCACGACGACCCGCAGGCCAAGATCGCGGCCCCGCAGATTACCGTCGGCACTGCACTGGCGAGCGCGCAGTCCGTGGCCCGCGCGCTCGATGATTACCCGCGCGCGCTCGATCCGCAGCTGACCACCGATATACCGGCTCAGCGGGTACTCGATGACCTGTTCGAGGGGCTGGTCACGCTCAGCATCGATGGCAAGCCGATCCCGGGCGCGGCAGCATCCTGGGCGCACAGCCCCGACAGCAGGACCTGGGTCTTTCATCTGCGCGAGGGTGCGCGCTGGTCCAATGGCGCGCCGCTGACGGCCGAGGACTTCCTTTACTCCTGGCGCCGCGAGGTCGACCCGAAAACCGCCGCCGGCTACGCGCAGGCGCTGGCACCGATCGTCAATGCGCTGGATATCGCGCTGGGCCGCAAGCCGCCCGATATGCTCGGCGTCGAGGCGAACGATGCGCACACGCTGACGGTCCATCTGGTGGCGCCGACGCCGTATCTGCTCGACCTGTTGGACCAGGTCTACCTCTATCCGGTGTACCGGCCGGCGATCGAGCGCTATGGGGATGACTGGGTCCGTCCCGAGCATATCGTCAGCAACGGCGCCTTCACGCTGCACGAGGAAATCATCGGCAATCGCATCACGCTCAGCGCGAATCCCTTCTATTGGGACGCGGCGCATGTGCGCTTGAAGTCCGTGGTGTATTACACGATGCCGGACCGGGCGCAGGCGGTATTGCGTTACCTCGCCGGCGATGTGCAGTTCACCGACTCCTTCGCAGCCAGCCAGCGGCCCTGGCTCAAGAGAACTCTGGGCGATCAGGTGGTCAACTCACCCTGGCTCGGCATTTACATGCTCGGGTTCAATTTCAAATTACCGCCGTTTCGCGACAATCCGCCGCTGCGACGGGCGCTGATCCTCGCGATCGACCGCGCGGCGCTCACGCGCTACCTGAAGTACGGCATGTACGAGCCGGCGGATACGCTGATGCCGCCACTGGCTGGTTACCAGCCGCAGCACCCGTCATGGGCGGGATTAAGCCAGCTCGAACGCAATGCCCTGGCGCGCCGCCTGTACCGCCAGGCGGGCTACTCGGCCGAGCATCCGCTGCGCATCAACATCAGCACCTCGGTGCAGGGGGCCGATGAGCGACACTATTTCGAAGCGGTCGCCGCCATGTGGCGCTCGGCGCTCGGCGCCGAAGTCAGCCTGGATGAAACGGAATTCAAGGTATTGGTGCAGAATCGCGAGCTGCGGCTGCTACCGCTGTTTCTCGACAGCTGGATCGGGGATTTCGCCGACCCGGTGAATTTTCTGCAACTGTTCTATAGCGGCAGCAGCCTCAATTACGGCGGCTATTCGGACGCCCGCTTCGACACCCTGCTCGATCGTGCCGCCCAGGAGCCGGACAACCTCGCGCGCTATCGCCTGCTCGAGCAGTCTGAAGAGGTGCTGAACGATGATGCGGCCTACATCCCGCTCTACTATTACGCCACGCGCCATCTGATCAAACCGTACGTCCAGGGCTGGCGCTCCAACCTCCTGGACCGCAATCTCTCACGCTATATGTATATTATCGAGCACCAGGGACGCTGAAGCATGTTGCGATACATCGTGCGCCGCGTGCTCGAGAGCGTTCCGACCCTGCTGCTGATCGTCACGCTCGCCTTTGTGCTGCTGCACGCTGCACCGGGCGGACCCTTCGCCGCCGACAAAGCGCTGCTGCCGGAGATTCAGCGCAGCATCGAGGCCCGCTACCACCTCGAGGAGCCGCTGTGGCGTCAATACGTTCGCTACCTGGGAGATCTGCTGCACGGGGATCTCGGCCCGTCATTCCAGTACCGCAACACTTCCGTCAACCAGATCATCGCCGCGGGATTTCCGGTCGATGTCACCGTCGGCCTGAGCGCGATCGCCGTGGCGCTGCTGGTCGGCATTCCCATCGGCCTGAATGCCGCCTGGCGGCGCAATACGTTCTGGGACCGCGCGCCGATGGCGCTTGCGGTCGCCGGAATCTCGCTGCCGGTATTCGTGATCGCGCCATTGCTGGTGTTGGTGTTTGCCGTGCAATTGCACTGGTTGCCGGCCGGCGACTGGGTTCCCGGCTCACTGTCGCATCTGCTACTGCCGGTGCTGGCGCTGGCGCTGCCCTATATCGCCTATGTCGCACGCATCGTGCGCGGCAGCGCCCTGGAGGTGCTCAACACCGCCTACATCCGCACCGCGCGCGCCAAGGGTCTGCCGACGTACATGATCCTGTTACGCCACGCCTTGCGCCCCAGCCTCGCACCCGTGGTGTCGTTTCTCGGCCCCACCACCGCGGGGGTCATCACCATCTCGATCGTGGTGGAGACCGTGTTTGGTCTGCCGGGCATCGGCCGCTTCTTCGTGACCGGCGCACTCAATCGCGATTACACCCTGGTGTTAGGCATCACGATCCTCTACGGGACACTGATCATCCTGTTCAATCTGCTGGCCGATCTGTGCTATGCGTGGATCGATCCCAGGGTGCGCCTTGAATAGAAGGCTCTGGCACCGTCTGCGCCGCCACCCTGGCGCGCTGATTGCCGGCAGCGTGCTGCTGCTGCTGGCCTTGAGCAGCCTGATCGTGCCCGCATTGTCTCCGTACGACTATTACACGCCGCAGCTCGATCTGATCTCGCAGCCGCCGACGCTGCGCGGCGGCCACCTGCTCGGCACTGACCCGCTCGGGCGCGACCTGCTCATCCGCGTGCTGTGGGGCTGCCGCATTTCGCTGCTGATCGGCCTCGCGGCCAGCTGCATCAGCATCGTGGTCGGTGTGAGCTGGGGCGCCATCGCCGGCTACGCCGGCGGCAGCACCGACGCACTGATGATGCGTGCGGTCGACGTACTGTATTCGGTGCCGTTCGTGCCGTTCGTGATCGTGCTGACGATGCTGTTCGGGCGCGAGCTGTGGCTGATGTTCGTCGCGATCGGCGCGGTGTCGTGGCTCGATATCGCTCGCATTGTGCGCGGTGAGGCATTGTCGCTCAAGCGCCGCGAATTCATCGAGGCGGCGCGCGTCTCCGGCGTGCGCGCCGCGCGCATGATTCGACGGCATATCGTGCCCAATCTGCTCGGCGTCGTGATCATCTATGCCACGCTCACGGTCCCGACCGTCATCCTGTTCGAGGCCTTCATGAGCTTCCTGGGCCTGGGCGTGCGCGTGCCATTGGCATCGCTCGGCTCACTGATCGCCGATGGCGCCTCGGACATGCAAGCGCACCCGCACCTGTTGCTGGTGCCGGCCGCGGTACTGGCCACGATCGTCTACTGCTTCAATTTCATCGGCGACGGCCTGCGCGATGCGCTCGATCCGCGCGAGCGACCATGAGCGAGTGCGCGCTGCTGCAAATTCGCGACTTGAGCGTGAGCTATCCGACCGCGCAGGGCAGCTTCCCTGCGCTCTGCGAGCTGAACCTCGAGGTCTCTCCAGGGGAATGCGTCGGGCTCGTGGGCGAGTCCGGCTCGGGCAAGACGGCGCTGCTGCTCGCGATCCTGGGGCTGCTGCCCTCTCATGCGCACGTGCGCGGCAGCATCCGCTACCGCGGCAGCGAACTGCTGGGGCTCGATGCGGCGCGACTCAATGACATACGCGGCGCGCACATTGCCATGGTTTTTCAGGATCCCATGTCCGCGCTCAATCCCTATATGCGCGTGATCGATCAACTCAGCGAAGTCCCGCGCGTTCACGGCGGTATGTCGCGCCGCGCCGCCGAGCAGCGCGCGCTCGAGATGCTCGAGGCCGTGCATATCGGCGAAGCGCAGCGCCGCGCCAGACAATACCCGCACGAGCTATCGGGCGGCATGCGCCAACGCGTCATGATCGCCATGGCGCTGATCGCCCAGCCCGACATCGTGCTGGCCGATGAGCCCACCACCGCGCTCGACGTGACGGTGCAGGCGCAGATTCTCTCGTTGCTGCAGGAAATGCGCGAGCGCACCGGCGCCGCACTGGTGCTGGTCACGCACGATCTGGGCGTGGTCGCGCAGCTCGCGGACCGTGTCGGGGTCATGCATGGCGGGCGCATCGTCGAACAAGCCGACTGTGAGCAGCTGTTCTCGCACCCGCATCATCCCTATACCCAGGCACTGCTGCGCGCCATACCACGCTTAGGACTCCCGCCGTGAGCGCGCGGCCCGAATCGCCGCTGCTGCAGGTGCGCGATCTGCGCGTCAGTTATGCCGCACGCCATCGCGGCCGCGCCCTGCGTCTGCGGGCACTCGAGGGCGTAAGCTTTGATCTGGATTCCGGTCAATCGCTCGGTGTCGTGGGCGAGTCCGGCAGCGGCAAATCGACCCTGGCGCGCGCACTGCTGCGCCTGACCGGTGCCGACAGCGGCAAAATCAGTTTCCATGGAAACGATTTGCTGGGGCTGCGCGGCGCGGCGCTGCAGCGCATGCGAGCGCACTTGCAGATGATCTTTCAAGACGGCATCTCGGCACTCGACCCGCGCCAGCGCATCGGCAGCATCCTGGCCGAGCCGCTGCAGATCTTCCGGCCGCAGCTGTCCGAGGCGCAACGGCGCGCCAGCGTGCTCGCGATGCTCGAGCGGGTCGGTCTCGAGGCAATGCACGTCGAGCGCTATCCGCACGAATTTTCCGGTGGCCAGGCGCAGCGCATCGGTATCGCCCGCGCACTGATCGTCGAGCCCGAACTGATCGTGTGCGACGAGCCGCTGTCCTCGCTCGACGTGTCGGTCAAGGCGCAGATCACCAATCTGCTGACGCAGCTGCAGCGGGACCTGCGCCTCTCGCTGCTGTTCATCGCGCACGATCTGCCCGCAGTGCAACTAATGTGCGATCGCGTGTTGGTGCTCTACCTTGGCCGCGTCATGGAGATCGCAGCGCGCGATGTACTGTTTCAAAGCCCGCGGCACCCCTATACGCGCGCCCTGCTGCAGGCGGTTCCCATTCCTGACCCGCGGCTCGCGCGCGCTCGCCGCACCGCGCCGATCATCGGCGACATGCCCTCCAGCCTGTCACCGCCGACCGGCTGCGTGTTTCGCACCCGCTGTCCCAATGCGCTCGAGCGCTGCGCGCGGGAAGTCCCGGCATTGAGGCGCATCGGCAACAGCGAGGTCGCCTGCCACCGTGCCGAGGAGATCTAGACCGGGACGATACGCTCGACCGTGCGCCACCCGCGCGGCAGCATCGCGCCGCGCTGCGCGCGCGCGCCCAGGTAGTCCTTAAGATCGGATGGGGTGAGGGTCATCTGCCGCTCGCCCGAGAACACGGCCAATGACTGCCCCGGCGCCAGCACCGTCATGGCCACCAGCACCTCTTCGCGCGACTGAGCTTTCTTGGTGGCAATGGCGAACAGCTTGTTGCCCTTGCCGCGCGCAAGCTCCGGCACCTCGCTGGCCGGAAACAGCAGCAGGCGGCCTTCGGAGTTGATCAGTGCGACGCGCACGTCGGCGAGGCCCCGGCTGTCGCTGAGCGGCACCGGCGCTGGCGGCAGCACCAGCGCGCCGTCGCTGAGTTTCAACAGCACCTTACCGGCACGGTTGCGCGAGTGCAGCTCCTTGAGTCGCACCGTGAAGCCGTAACCGGCGTCGGTGGCGAGCAACCACAAATCCTCCGGCTCGCCGATCAACACGCCGGCAAAGCGCGCGCCGTCGGGCGGATCGAGCCGGCCGGAGAGCGGCTCGCCCTGCCCGCGCGCCGAAGCCAACGTGTGCGCGGGCAGGCTGTAGGCGCGGCCGGTGCTGTCGATGAACACCGACAATTGCGTGCTGCGACCTCGCGCCGCGGCCTGAAAGGCATCGCCCGTCTTGTACGACAGGCTGCGCGGGTCGATGTCGTGACCTTTGGCCGAGCGCACCCAGCCGCCGGTGGACAGCACCACCGTGACCGGCTCGTTCGCGAGCAATTCGGCCTCCTCGATCGCCTGCGCAGCCGCGCGCTCCACGATACGCGTGCGCCGCTCATCGCCAAACTCGGCCGCATCGGCCTCGATTTCCTCGCGCACCAGTGCCTGCAGCTTAGCTCTGCTGCCTAGAATTGCTTCGAGCTTGCCGCGCTCGTCCGCCAGCGCGTGTTGCTCCTCGCGGATCTTCATCTCCTCGAGCCGGGCGAGGTGCCGCAGCTTGGTCTCAAGGATCGCCTCGGCCTGCTCGTCCGAGAGCTTGAAGCGCTTGATGAGCACCGGTTTGGGCTCGTCTTCGCGCCGGATGATGCGAATGACCTCGTCGAGATTGAGATAGGCGATCAGCAGGCCGTCGAGGATATGCAGCCGGTGCGCCACTTTATCGAGCCGATGCTGCAGGCGGCGGCGCACGGTCTTCTGCCGGAACTCGAGCCATTCCGCCAGCAGCGCTTTGAGTCCCATCACGCGCGGGCGGCCATCGATGCCGATGACGTTCAGATTGACGCGGTAGCTGCGCTCCAGATCCGTGGTCGCAAACAAATGCGCCATGAGCTGCACGACATCGACGCGGTTGGAGCGCGGCTCGATCACGATCCGGGTCGGATTCTCATGGTCGGATTCATCGCGAACGTCGTCCACCATCGGCAGTTTCTTGTCGCGGATCTGCTGCGCGATCTGCTCCTGAACGCGGCTGCCCGAAACCTGATAAGGCAGCTGCGTGATGATGATATGGGCCGTATCCGGCTCGACCTCCCAGATCGCGCGCGCCTTGAAGCTGCCGACGCCATTGTCGTAAAAGGCGATCAGATCGGCGCGCGGGGAGATGATCTCGCCTCCGGTCGGCAGATCCGGTCCCTTGACGTGCTTGAGCAGCGCACGCGTGGTCGCCTCGGGATCCTCGAGCAGATGAATGCAGGCCGCCGCGATCTCGCGCAGGTTGTGCGGCGGAATGTCGGTCGCCATGCCGACCGCAATCCCTGAGGCGCCGTTGAGCAGCAGATTTGGCAACCGCGCCGGTAACATCAGCGGCTCATCCATGGTGCCGTCGAAGTTCGGCGCCCAATCGACCGTACCGTGCTCGAGCTCTCCGAGCAGCACGTCGGCGTAGCGGGTCAGCCGCGCCTCGGTATAGCGCATGGCGGCAAAGGACTTGGGATCATCGGCCGAACCCCAGTTGCCCTGACCGTCCACGATCGGATAGCGATAGGAGAAGTCCTGGGCCATGTGCACCATGGCTTCGTAACAGGCCGAATCGCCGTGCGGATGGAATTTCCCGATCACGTCACCGACCGTGCGCGCGGACTTCTTGTGCTTCGAAGCCGCGGATAACCCCAGCTCGCTCATCGCGTAGGTGATGCGCCGCTGCACCGGCTTGAGGCCGTCGCCGAGCGCCGGCAGCGCCCGGTCCAGAATGACGTACATCGAGTAGTCGAGATACGCTTTCTCGGTGAAGGTGCCCAACGGACGCCGCTCCACGCCCTCGAAATTCAGCTCCTGATCGGCCATCAGCTTAACACCTCGGCCAGATTGCCGTTGCGCTCGAGCCATTCACGCCGGTCACCGGCCCGCTTCTTGGCCAGCAGCATATCCATGAGTCGGTCGGTCTGATCCTTGGGTGCAAGCGTGAGTTGCACCAGCCGGCGCGTACGCGGATCGATCGTGGTTACGCGCAACTGCGACGGATTCATTTCGCCCAGTCCTTTGAAGCGCGTGACCACGGGTTTGACCCGCGCATGTTCGGCCTTCAGGCGTGCCAGCGTGGCATCGCGCTCGGCATCATCGAGCGCATACAGCACCTGCTTGCCGGCATCGATGCGATACAGCGGCGGCATCGCCACGTGGACGTGGCCGCCGGCCACCAGCGGCCGAAAATGCCGAAGGAACAGCGCGCACAGCAGCGTGGCGATGTGCTGCCCGTCCGAATCCGCGTCCGCCAGGATGCACACCTTGTGGTAGCGCAGCTCCGCGAGGTCGGCAACACCCGGATCGACCCCCAGCGCGACGCTGATGTCATGCACCTCTTGCGAGGAGCCGATCTCGCCGGGCTCGAGTTCCCAGGTATTCAGGATCTTGCCGCGCAGGGGCATGATGGCCTGAAACTCCCTATCACGCGCTTGTTTCGCCGACCCGCCCGCGGAATCGCCCTCGACCAGAAACAGCTCCGAGCGGGCCGGATCCTGGCAGCTGCAATCGGCGAGCTTGCCGGGCAGTGCCGGGCCATTCACGGCGCGCTTGCGCACCACGCGCGCGGCCGCGCGCAGGCGCTCCTGCGCATTGGTGATGGCAAATTGCGCGATGCGCTCACCGGCGTCGGGATGCTGGTTGAGCCACAGCGCGGCGGAATCGCGTGCATGCGTTTCGACCAGCGCCGCGGCTTCGCGTGAGCAGAGCTTCTCTTTCAGCTGTCCAGCGAACTGCGGATCGCGGATCTTGATCGACAACACGAAACAGGTCCGATCCCAGACATCCTCGGCGGTGAGCTTGATCCCGCGCGGCAGCAGATTGCGAAATTCGCAAAACTCCCGCACCGCCCCGACCACCCCGGCGCGCAGGCCGTTGACGTGCGTGCCGCCGCCGCTGGTTGGGATCAGGTTGACGTAGCTCTCGGCGATCAGATGTTCGGCATCGCGGGACCAGACCAGTGCCCAGTCGACGGCATCCTGATCGGTCGCGTTGCGGCCGGTAATCGGCTCCTGCGGCAGTCGCTCTGCCGATCCCAATTGCTCGATCAGGTAGGCGCCGAGGTCACCGGTGTAGAACCACTCGTCCTTCTCGCCGTTCTGCTCATTGAGGAAGCTCACACGCAATCCGGCGCACAGCACCGCTTTGGCCTTGAGCACGCGCTTGAGTTCAGGTACCGAGAAGCGGTCGGTATCGAAAAATTTCGGGTCTGGCCAGAAGCGAACGGTCGTGCCGGTGTTGCGCGCGCCCACGGTGCCTAGAACTTCGAGCTTGGAATGCACGTGGCCGTCGCGAAAGCCGATGTTGTACTCGCGTCCGCCCCGCCGTACCCAGCATTCCAGGTGCGTGGACAAGGCATTGACGACCGAGACGCCGACGCCGTGCAGTCCGCCGGAGAACTTATAGCTTCCTTCGGTGAACTTGCCGCCAGCATGAAGCCGCGTCAGGATCAGCTCGACACCGCTGACCTTCTCCTGCGGATGGATGTCGACCGGCATGCCCCGGCCGTCATCGATCACCTCGAGCGACTGGTCCTTGAACAAAGTCACGCGGATCGACTTGCAGTGGCCCGCAATCGCTTCATCAACGCTGTTGTCGATGACCTCGTGTGCGAGGTGATTGGGTCGCGTGGTGTCGGTATACATGCCCGGACGGCGGCGCACCGGGTCCAGACCACTCAGCACTTCGATATCGGAAGCGGTATACGATTCAGCCATTCCTATTCCAGCTCAGAGACGACGCACGAGGCGCTGCGCATTCTAGCAGCGCACGCCGCGTTCACCAGAGACTGACGCGCTGCTCCGGCGGCAAGTACATCTTATCGCCGTCTTTGACCCCAAAGGCCTGGTAGAACGGCGCTTGGTTCATCTCCGGCACGGAGCCGCGAAATTGCGCCGGCGAGTGTGGATCGCTCTTGATGCGCATGATGGCCTCGTTATCGCGCGTCTTGGCGCGCCACACCTGCGCCCAGCCCATGAAGAAGCGCTGCTCGCCGGTCAGCCCATCGATGATCGGCGCCGGCTCACCGCCCAGCGACAGTTGATAGGCTTGGTAGGCAATGGCGAGGCCGGAGTTATCGGCGATGTTTTCGCCCAGCGTCAGCTCGCCATTGATCGGAAAGCCCGGAACCGGGGCGAACGCGGAGTACTGCGTTACCAAGGCACGGGTCCTGGCTTTGAAGTGATCCAGATCCGCCTGCGTGAACCAGCCCGGCGCGCTCAGCAGGTTGCCGAGGCCGTCGTATTGACTGCCCTGGTCATCGAAGCCGTGACTGATCTCGTGGCCGATCACCGCGCCAATGCCGCCGTAGTTCACCGCATCGTCCGCCTGGGCGTTGAAGAACGGCGGCTGCAGGATGGCGGCGGGGAATACGATCTCGTTCTTCTCAGGGTTGTAGTAGGCGTTGACCGTTTGCGGTGTCATCTCCCATTCGGTACGGTCGATCGGCTGGCCAAGCTTGCTGACATTGCGGTGGTACTCGAACGCATTGGCGCGCATCACGTTCCCCACCAGATCGCCCGGGACGATTCGCAGCGCGCTGTAATCGCGCCACTTGGCCGGGTAGCCGATCTTGGTGGTGAACCGGGCGAGCTTCTCGTGCGCCTTCTGTTTGGTCTCTGGACCCATCCAATCGAGCGTGTCGATGTCGGCCTGGTAGGCCGCCAGTAGATTCCTGACCAGTTGGTCCATGCGGGACTTGAATTCCGGCGGGAAATAGCTGGCCACGTATATCTTGCCGAGGCCCTCGCCGATTGCGCCATCGACCAGTCCAACAGCGCGCTTCCAGCGTGGCCGGTTCTGCGTTATGCCCCGCAACGCCGTGCCGTAGAAGGCGAAATTCTCATCGACAAACTTCTTGCTCAGAAACGGCGCGAACTCGCTGAGCAGGCGCCAGCGGAAATAGGATCTCCACACCGGCAGCGGTGTGCGTGCCACCAGCTCGTTGCAGGCCGTGATGTAACTGGGCTGGCTGATGACCAGGTAGTCGACCTTACCGGCGACGCCGGCGTCGCTCAGATAGGCCTTCCAGTTGTAGCCGGGCGCCAGGCCTGCAAGCTGGGTCAATTCGACCCTGTTATACGTCTTTACCGGATCGCGGTTTTCGACTTTGGTCCATTGCACTTTCGCCAGCGCAGTTTCGAGCGCAACGATGTCATGGGCCTCCTGGGCTGCAGCCGGTTCCGCGGCGGCCGAGTCCCCGGCCAGCCTCAGCATAGTCTCGACATGCTGCAGGTACTTCGCGCGGATCTGCTGCAAGCGATCGTCATTTTCCAGGTAATAGTCACGATCCGGCATCCCGAGACCACCCTGATGGAGATCGAAAACGTACTTGGTGGCGTCCCTCGCATCCTGATGGACCTGCGGCCGATACGGCGCGCCGACACCCAGCAGGCTGAAGTGCGCAATCAGTCCCGGAATTTGCGACCTGCGCTTCAACGCCGCGATCCTGGCAAGCTCGCTAGCGAGCGGTCTCAAATCCAACTTCTCCAACGCGGCCTCGTCCATGAAGCTGGCATACAGCTCAACGAGCTTGCGCTGATCCGGATCGGCCGCATCCGCCGACTGCGTTAGGCGCTCGACCACGGTGCGCAACTGCTCGAGCGAATCATCGCTGAGCTTGTCGAACGAGCCGTAGCGTCCCTTGTCGGCAGGGATCTCGGTGCTGTTCAGCCATGTGCCGTTGACATGGCGATAGAAGTCGTCCTGCGCGCGCACGCTGTTGTCAAAAAACTGCAGGTCGATGCCCGATCCCAGCGCCGCCGGCGCGGCATCCGCCAGCGCTGGCTCGGCGGCCCAGCCGTGGCCAGCCAGGGCGCCTGCGCCGACTACCGCGCAGCGCCATCTGTTCGTTTTAGTCATCGCCGGATCTCCTTGGATCACCACATCAGATCGTCGGGAACGACATAGGCACCGTAGGCGCTGTCCTCGCTGATCGCGGCAGCGGCCGCTACCGGTGCAATCAGCGCGGCGGGTTCGCGCTCGCCGATGCGCTCGGCGGCAGAGGGCGGCACGAGCGCGTAGCGGTTGTCGCAGCGGACGATACGAAGCTCGCCGCGATTGAGCTGCTCGCGCACCTGCGCATTGACGGCGATACGTTTGATTTTCGTGCCATCGATGAAATTGTAGTAATCCTCGCTTTCGATCGGCGCTATCCGGTTCTGCTCGATCAGTTGCCGTATCTGCGCCAGCCGCGCCGTGTGCTCGGCCTTGGCCTGCTGCTTGCGATTGAGTTCCTGATCGCGCGCGGCCTTCTGCGCCTGAGCGCGCTGCGCGGCGAGCTGGTGCTCCGGAATGCGCGCCGGCTTGTGCCGGGACAGCTGCGGCGGGCGTCGCTGTTGTTGGCTGGCGAGCTTGGCCTGCTTTTCAGTAACCAAACCGGCCTGGATCAGCTGATCGCGCAAAGACGTGCTCATGAATCGCTCTCGTTCGTAGCTACCGGTGCCGGCGCTATTTTACTCGGCCCAGCATTGCATTTTCACATAATGTAGCGCCGCGGCGGGCGCTGGCGTGCGCCGGGCCGTCAATCGCGAAAATTCTCGAATTGCAACGGCAGTTCAAACGCCCCCTTGCGCAGCAGCGCCATGGCCAGCTGCAGATCGTCGCGTTTCTTGCCGCTGACGCGCAGCTTATCGCCATTGATCTGCGCTTCGACCTTGAGCTTGGCGTCCTTGAGCGCGGCCACTAGTTTCTTGGCCGGCGCCTGCTCGATACCTTGCTTGATCGTGATCGTGCGGCGCGCGCCGGCCAGATTGACTTCCACGGCGCCCAGATCCAGGCAGCGCGGGTCGATTCCGCGCGCCGCCAGCCGCAGCCGCAGGATATCGAGCAGCTGATCCAGCTGATACTCGCTTGGCGCAAACTGCGTGACCATCGAACCTTCCAGCTCGAAGCGAGCATTAGTGCCACGCAGATCGTAGCGCTTCTCGAGCTCACGCTTGGCCTGATCAACCGCGTTGGTGAGTTCGTGCAGATCCACTTTGGAGACGACATCGAACGATGGCATGCGCGCTGGAACCTTTAGGCGACCTCGATACGTTTAGCATCAACCCACCGATTTTTCCACGATTCATCGCGGCGCTGGCGCAGGCTTGACCGCATGGCTTTGCGCGGGCCGCACCAGGGCGCCCAGAAGTCGACCAGCAACGCAATTTCGTTGCGCTGCACGTACTTCTGGAAATTGGCGCCGGTGAGGTCCACCGGGTGAGCTGTGAACAATGAGGTACGGCATTGGCCGCACTTGGGTTTCTGCCCGAGGCGCGCGCCCGCGCCCTCGGCCGTTGACACGGGCTTCATCCGCCGTGACGATCGAGTCATCGAAGGAAGGACGCGATGCTTAAGCTATTGGATCCAAGATGCGCAGCGCTCATCGCCGCCGGCACTTTGTGCGCCCTGGTCGGCGGCGCTCACGGCAACACTGCGGCATCCGCGGCGGTGAGCACGGCGGCAGCCAAGGTCAGGCACGTATTCGTGATCGTGCTGGAAAACAAGAGCTTCGACAATACGTTCGCTACCAGCACGCAGGACCCGTATCTGCGCACTACCCTCGTGCCCATGGGTGGACTGCTGACCCAGTACTATGGGACCGGACACTTCAGCCTCGACAATTACATCTCGATGATCAGCGGCCAGGCGCCGACCCCGGATACCGAGGAGGACTGTTTGCCGGGTTTGACCGGATCAATGAGCAACTACAACGATGTCATGCAGACGGGTACCACCCCGGACGGTCAGGTGATCGCCAAGGGTGGCTGCGTTTATCCCGCGAGCGTCAAGACGCTGCCCGATCAGCTCAGCGCCGCGGGTCTGCGTTGGCGTGGTTACATGCAGGATATGGGCAACGATCCGGCACGCGAGCGCGCGACCTGCGGACATCCGGTCATCGGGTTCGGTACCGACCATACCGGCGCGGCCGAAGCGCCCAGCAGCGCCGTACCGTTGGGGGATGCCTACGCCACGCGACACAATCCCTTCATGTATTTCCACTCCATCATCGATTCCCCGAGCTGCGACATCAACGTGGTCAATCTCGAGCAGTTGACGGCCGACCTGGGTGCCGTGGCCAACACACCCAATTTCATCTTCATCACTCCGAATCTGTGCGACGACGGTCACGATGGCAGCGGCAGCGGCGCCGCGGGCACCACCTGTGCCAACGGCCAGCCGGGGGGCCTGACTTCCGCTGATGCGTTCCTGAAAACCTGGGTGCCGAAGATTCTGGCCTCTCCCGCGTATCAGCGCGACGGACTGCTGATCATCACGTTCGACGAAAGCAACTACACACAAAGCATCAGCAGCAATGCCAGCACCGGGCAGACCACCATAGATCTCACCTTCCCGGGCGAAAGCTGCTGCCGTCAGCCACCTGGACCCAATATCAGCGCCAATCGGCCGGGTCGTCTCAGGCTGGTGAATACGGCAACCAAAGTCGAGAACATCGTCTTCAACGGTTACGGCGGCGATCGGATCGGCGCGTTGCTGTTGTCGCCGTTCGTGAAGCCGGGCAGCACCTCCAGCATTGCTTACAACCACTATTCGCTGCTCAAGAGCCTGGAGGACATGTTCCAGCTCGGCGCTCATCTGGGCTACGCGGCCGACAATCCCCACACCGGCTATCACCTGGATACCATTGGCGAGGATCGCAACCTTTTCATCAGCCCATAAGGGCGTCTTCTGGACGCTGGTGGTCGCTGCGCTGCCCGTATTGGCGGCGGCTGGCGCCGGTTCGGCAGCGGACATCGTCGCGATCGGCCGGCAGATTTTTTTCGATGCCTCCCTGTCGGCCTCGGGGGTTGGACGGCAAGCTGCTGCTGAGCCCTCGGGAGCTACGCGGGCTGGCGCTGTTCGAGGATCCGCAGCGCGGCAATTGCGCCAGCTGCCATCCGGATCGTAAGGGCGTTGACGGCTCGCACCCGTTGTTCACCGATTACCAGTTCGAAGCCCTCGGGGTACCGCGCAACCCGCAGATCCAAGCCAATGCGGCGCGCGGCTATTTCGATCAGGGGCTGTGTGGTCCGTTGCGCAGCGATCAGGCGACGCAGCATCAATACTGCGGGATGTTCAAGACCCCGACCCTGCGCAACGTGGCAACGCGACGCGTCTTTTTTCACAATGGCCGATTCCACACCCTGCGCGAGGCGCTACGTTTCTACGTGCGGCGCGACACCGATCCGCGACTTTGGTATCCGGTATCGAGGCACGGTGGCGTAACAAAATTTGACGATCTGCCGCCGCGCTGGCGCGGCAATGTGGACGTCATCGACCGCCCGCTGAGCGCTGTCGCACCCAGGGTGCCCTCGAGCTAACCAAAATCCTCTACCAGCACTCGCCGCAGCGTCTCGGGCAATGGCTCGACACTGTGGCGATAATTGGGCAGATCCACGCCGGCAGCGAATGCCGCGCCGCCCTTGAGGCCGGCAATCATCGCCGCTGCGAACTCGAAGCGCAGGAAGTGCACCGCCGAAGTCTTGGTCTCATTCTCTCGCGACAGGTCTTCATCGGCGATCGCGAACACCGGCTCGAAACCTTGCACGCGCATCCAGCAGTGTCGCTCGAAGCCGCGCAGTTCCATGAGCCGCTTCGCCCGCTCGACCGGATCCACGAACTCGATCAACAGTGTCGCCTTGAGATTGCTGCCGTCGGGGACCAGCGAGTTATAGACGCCGAGTTCCTCGGCAATGCCCTCGGGCTCGAACAGGCGCTCGGTGCGCAGCATCTCCTGCACCTGGTACTGCACGGTCTGCCGGTCCTCGAAGCTCCAGGTGCAATGCTCGCCGACGCTGAGCTGCCGCCCGCGTCGGTACTCGATCATTCGGGCGCGAAACGCCGGCCGCTCGCGCGCGTACTGCTCCAGCGACATCAGTTCCGAGGCGGCGAGTTTCTGCACGCTTCAGATCCCGTAGGCGATGCGCAGCAGTTTCAGTGGGTGCGTGGGCGTGCGAGGCGGCGACAGGCCGCTTTCGAT
Source organism: Steroidobacteraceae bacterium (assembly GCA_036733765.1). Taxonomy (GTDB): domain Bacteria; phylum Pseudomonadota; class Gammaproteobacteria; order Steroidobacterales; family Steroidobacteraceae; genus FEN-1191. The sequence continues at coordinate 6,658 of DAIMZW010000008.1, read as the reverse complement.
CTGGTGTCCGGCCATCGGGCAATCGCTTGAATAGTAGTCCGCGCCGGAATTTTGTACGCGTTCGAACACCGGGCGCCCGATCTTCATCGAAGCGTCGCGAAATTTGCTCTTGAGCGCGTAGGTGCCGTTGTGGCCCGAGCAACGCTCGATCACTTCAACCGTGGTGTCCGGCACCAGCCTCAGCACGTCACGCGTCTTGAGGCCGATATTCTGCACCCGCAGGTGACAGGGGACGTGGTAGCTGACCTTGCCGAGCCGGCCGGTGAAGTCCGTGCGCAGCAGACCCGCCTGGTGCCGCAGCATCAGGTATTCAAACGGATCGAACATGTGCTCGGCGACGCGCTGCACCTGCGCATCGGCGCTGAACATGAGCGGCAGCTCCTGCTTGAACATCAACACGCACGACGGAATCGGGGCGACCACGTCGTAGCCGGCATCGATGAGCCTGAGCAGCTCGGGAATATTGGTCTGCATGAACTGCTCGACCGACTGCAAGTCGCCCAGCTCGAGCTTCGGCATGCCGCAGCAGCGCTCCTTGTGCGTGAGCACCACGCCGATGCCGTTGTGCTCGAACACCGCCGCGAGATCCTGCGCGAGCTCGGGCTCATTGCGGTTGCCGTAGCAGGTCGTAAACAGTACGACCTGGCCGCGGGTGTCAAGGCTCGCCTGCACCGGCAGATCCGTGCGCAGCTTGCCCTTCAGGCGAGCGCGTGCGGTCGTCGAATGAAAAACCGGAAGCGGCGCTCGCGGATCCACGCCAAGGGTCTTGTCGAGCAGCTTGCGCGCTACCGCGTTGCGATTAGCCGCATTGACAATATCGGCCACCACCGGAATGCCGGCGATGCGGCCGACCGCATCGGTCGCGCTGAGCACCCGCTCGCGAAGCTTCAGCTTGCCCTTGCTGGCGGCCGCCGCCTTGGCGCGCAGCATCAGGTGCGGGAAGTCGACATTCCAGGGATGCGGCGGCACGTAGGGACATTTGGTCATGTAGCACATGTCGCACAGGTAGCAGTGCTCGACGACCTGCCCATAGACCGCTTTGTCGACGCTGTCGAGCTCCATCGTGGGCGCCGCATCGATCGCATCGAACAAGGTCGGAAATGACTGACACAGGCTGAAGCAGCGACGACAGCCATGGCAGATATCAAAGACGCGATGCAGCTCGTGCTCGATCGCCGCCTCGTCGCAAAAGGCAGGGTCGCGCCAATTGATCGGATGACGGACGGGGGCCTCGAGGCTACCCTCTCGGCCGCCGTCCTTCGATGCGCCGGCCACGATTTCCGTGCCCGAATAGCGCCGCCGGGAGTTACAGGCTGTCCAGTGCCTTCTGGAAGCGATTGGCGTGGGACCGCTCGGCTTTGGCCAGGGTCTCGAACCAGTCGGCGATCTCTCCAAATCCTTCTTCGCGCGCCTGCTTGGCCATGCCCGGGTACATGTCCGAGTACTCGTGCGTCTCGCCAGCGATGGCAGCCTTGAGATTCAGCTTGGTCTCGCCGATCGGCAGGCCCGTGGCCGGATCGCCCACCTGCTCGAGATACTCCAGATGCCCATGGGCATGGCCGGTTTCGCCTTCCGCGGTCGAACGGAAGACCGCCGAGACGTCATTCAAGCCTTCCACGTCCGCCTTGGCCGCGAAATACAGGTAGCGACGGTTCGCCTGCGACTCGCCCGCGAACGCGTCCTTGAGGTTCTTCTCGGTCTTGGTTCCGGTTAGTTTCATGGCAGGTACCTCCAGGAAGCGTGAGAAAACTTTAGACTAATTCTAATACCCCGTAATCTATGCGCAACAGCCGATACCGTCAACGGTTCGGACCATTTATTGGTTGTGCTAGTGTGATCCTATGGCACCGAAGCCGGAAGCGCCCGATTCATCGCCAGCCACACCGCCGGCCTTTGAGCAGTCGCTCGCACAGCTGGAGGCGTTGGTCACGCAATTGGAGTCGGGCGATCTACCGCTCGATGAGGCGCTGGCGAGCTTCGAGCAGGGCGTGCGGCTCACGCGTGAATGCCAGGGTGCCCTGAGCGCTGCGCAGCAGAAGGTGCAGCTATTGTTGCAGCGTGGCGAGAGCATCGTCATGGAAGACTTCGAACCCATCGCCGACGGCGAAGCCAACCCAGCGGAGTGAACTGGTAGCCAGCATGTCCGAGAGTACCCCTATGTACCCGCTCCTGGGTGCGATTGAGTCCCCGGCGGACCTGCGCGCCCTGCCCGAGCGCGAACTCCCGGCCCTGGCTGCGGAGCTGCGAGAGTTCCTGATTCAGACCGTCAGCACCCGTGGTGGCCACTTCGCGGCCGGCCTGGGCACGGTCGAGCTCACGATCGCGCTACATTATGTCTTCAATACCCCCGAGGACCGGCTGGTCTGGGACGTCGGTCATCAGGCCTACCCGCACAAGGTGCTGACCGGGAGGCGCGACCGCCTCTCTACGATCAAGCAGCGCGCTGGTCTGGCGCCGTTTCCGACCCGCAGCGAGAGCCCCTACGACGCCTTTGGGGTCGGTCATTCGAGCACCTCGATCAGCGCCGCCCTCGGCATGGCGATCGCTGCCGCGCGCCAGGGCAGCGGGCGCCACGCGGTCGCGATCATCGGCGATGGCGCGATGAGCGCCGGCATGGCCTTCGAGGCGCTCAACCACGCCGGCAGCCTGCCGGTGGACCTGCTGGTCGTGCTCAACGACAACGATATGTCGATCTCCGAGAACGTCGGCGCCCTATCGAACTATCTAGCGCGCGTGATCTCCGGTCGCCTGTATGGGCAGTTGCGCGAAGGCGGCAAAAAAGCGCTCAGGCAGATGCCGGTCATGCGCGAGCTCGCGCGCCGCTCCGAAGAGCACGTCAAGGGCATGGTGCTCCCCGGCACGCTGTTCATGGAGATGGGATTCAACTACGTCGGCCCGATCGACGGTCACGACCTCAAGGCGCTGCTGCGCGCGCTGCGCAACTTGCGGGGAGCCCACGGCCCTCAGCTGCTGCACGTCGTGACCCGCAAGGGCAAGGGCTACGCACCGGCCGAGGCCGATCCGATCACCTGGCACGGCCCCGGTCCGTTTGATCCCGCCACCGGTACCATACGCAAGGAAAAGGCTGGAACGCCGAGCTATTCGGAGATCTTCGGACAATGGCTGTGCGATATGGCCGAACGCGACCCACGCATCATCGCCATCACACCCGCCATGCGCGAGGGCTCGGGGCTGATGCAGTTCTCGCGTCGCTTTCCCGAGCGCTACTTCGACGTCGCGATTGCCGAACAGCACGCGGTGACCTTTGCGGCCGGCCTGGCTACCGAGGGTCTGCGACCGGTCGTCGCCATCTACTCGACCTTCCTGCAGCGCGGATATGACCAGCTGATTCACGATGTTGCGCTGCAAAATCTACCGGTGCTGTTCGCGATCGACCGCGCGGGCTTCGTCGGCAGCGACGGCGCGACCCACCACGGCAATTACGACTTAAGCTTCCTGCGCTGCATCCCGAACATGGTCGTGATGGCCCCGGCGGACGAAAATGAATGCCGGCAGATGCTCTACACCGCGACCCAGCTGGATGGACCAGCGGCGGTCCGCTATCCGCGAGGCGCCGGCCCAGGGGTCGCAATCGCTAATGAATTGTCCGCCCTGGAACTCGGCCGTGCGGAACTTCGGCGCCGCGGCGGGAGCGGTCTCGCGCTGCTCTCTTTTGGTGCCATGCTGACCCCGGCGCTGTGGCTCGGTGAACGTTTTGACGCGACCGTGGTCAATATGCGATTCGTCAAGCCGCTGGACCTCGCGCTGCTGCGCGAGATCGCAAGCACCCATGCGGGGATCGTGACACTCGAGGACAATGTCGTCGCCGGTGGCGCCGGCAGCGCTTGTGGCGAGGCGCTCGATGCCGAGCGCCTGACCACGCCGCGCCTGCACATCGGCATCCCGGACCGCATTACAGAGCATGGCAGCCGCGATGAGTGCCTGGCTGCCGCCGGGCTCGACACCGCCAGCATGGCGGCGGCGATCGAGCGCTGGCGCGCCCAGGTTCCGGCCTTGAAGCTGACCCGTACCGCCACCAAATTAGCCGCAGCAGCGGGGAAACCATGAGCACTGCCGTACAATCGCGAGGCGCCAATGTCATTTCCGTCGAGGACGTGCAGTCCCGGGCGGATACTCGCCGCATTCCGATCAATCGGGTCGGCATCAAGGACATTCGCCATCCGGTCAAGGTCAAGGACCGCTCGGCCGGCGAGCAGCACACGGTCGCGACCTTCAACATGTACGTGAACCTGCCGCACAACTTCAAGGGCACGCACATGTCGCGCTTTGTCGAGATCCTGCATCGCGAGCGCGAGATCTCGGTCGATTCGTTCCAGCAGATGCTGACCGAGATGACCACGCGGCTCGATGCCGACGCCGGTCATATCGAAATGTCCTTTCCCTATTTCGTCATGAAACGCGCCCCCGTGACCGGCGTCGAGAGTTTCATGGACTACAAGGCCTCGCTGATCGGCGAGATCGACCATGGCAAGGCCTGCATGCGCATCAAAGTCGTAGTGCCCGTCACGAGTCTGTGTCCGTGTTCGAGGAAGATCTCCGATCGCGGCGCCCACAACCAGCGCTCGCACATGAGCATCACGGTGCGGCTGCGCGAGCACATGTGGATCGAGGAACTCATCGATATCGCCGAGAGCGAGGCGTCGTGCGAGCTGTGGGGCATTCTTAAGCGGCCGGATGAAAAGTACGTGACCGAGCGCGCCTATGACAATCCGAAATTCGTCGAGGACATGGTGCGCGACGTCGCCATGCGCCTCAACAGCGAGGCACGCGTTACCTCGTACGTGGTGGAGAGCGAGAATTTCGAATCCATTCACAATCACTCGGCCTACGCGTTGATCGAGCGCGACAAGGACCAGGACCCCGACGCCGACGCCGACGCCGCGGCGCTCAGCAACGTCGAGCCGCTTTGAGAGCACTTTTTTTAAGAGCACTTTTGAGGAGTTTTTCGTCATGGCCAACGCACTCACCAACATCAAAGCCGGCAACCCGGGTCTGAACGACAAGACGTTCAGCGGGCTGCCTCACCCCGCTCTCGAGAGCGAGCGCATGACGCTGCAGGGAACGGTCAATAAATCGTTCCTGCTGTTGCTCGTGTTGTTGGGCGCCGCGCTATGGCCCTGGTCGCAGTACCTCGCGACCGGCAACCCGGGTGTGGTCGCGCTACCGGTCACGATCGGTGCCATCGCCGGCCTGGTGCTGGCTTTGATCATCAGCTTCCGTCCCATGACGGCCCCCTACCTCGCGGTACCCTACGCCGCGCTCGAAGGCCTGGTGCTCGGTGGCATTTCGGCGCTGCTGGAAAAGAAATATCCCGGCATCGCGATCCAGGCGACGGCCCTGACCTTCGCAGTGCTGGCCGCGCTGCTGCTGGCCTATTCGATGCGACTGATCCGGGCCACGCAGCGCTTCAAATCCATCGTGGTTGGCGCCACGGGCGCGGTCTTCCTGCTGTACCTGGTCTCCATGGTGCTGAGCCTGTTTCATGTCGCCACGCCGTTTCTGAGCGGCTCCAGCACGTTGAGCCTCGGGCTCTCGCTGGTCATCATCGGCATCGCATCGCTGAACCTGGTGCTCGACTTCGATCTGATCGAATCGGGCGTTGCCCAGGGTGCACCGCGCTTCATGGAGTGGTACGGTGCCTTCGGCTTGCTCGTTACGCTGGTTTGGCTCTATATGGAAATCCTGCGTTTCCTGAGTAACCTACGCCAGCGCTAGCAGCTCCCGCGCCTCATATTGCGCTGCAACATCCAGGTCAACGGCTGCTCATCGCAGCCGTTCTCTAAGGTAAGGCTGTACCGCAGCCAAAGGGGTCAATCCATGCGCATTCGCCCAATTCTCGCCCTGGCCGGACTGTCGCTTACTTCAGGGCTGCTAATCAGCGCCGCGGCAACCGCTGCCGTGGACATCGGCGTATCGATCAACATAGCGCCGCCCGAACTGCCGGTTTACGAGCAGCCGGCCGTGCCCGGCCCCGGCTACCTGTGGTCGCCGGGCTATTGGGCCTGGGGCGATGACGATTATTACTGGGTCCCGGGCACCTGGGTGCTGGCGCCGCAGCCCGGCTACCTCTGGACCCCTGGCTACTGGGGCTTCTTCGATGGCGCCTATCTCTGGCACGGCGGCTACTGGGGTCCCCACGTCGGCTTCTATGGCGGCGTCAATTATGGCTACGGCTATGGCGGCCGTGGCTATGAGGGTGGCGAATGGCGGGGCGGCGCGTTCTTCTACAACCGCAGCGTCAACAATATTCCGAGCAACGTCCAGATCACCAATGTCTACAACAGGACCGTGGTCAACAACGTCACGGTCAACCGCGTGAGCTTCAACGGCGGCAACGGCGGCATCGCCGCGCAGGCGTCGCGGGGTGAGGTGGCGGCGGAACATGAGAGGCACCTGGCACCGGTCGGGGAACAGATGCATCACGAGCAGGCCGCGCGCGCCAATCCGGCATTGCGCGCCACCTCCAATCATGGCGCACCTCCGATCGGGGCAACCGCGCGTCCCGGCGCTTTCAGCGGCCCTGGCGTCGTCGGGGCACACGGAGCGGCGCCCGGAGCAGTGCACCCTGGTCCGGTGCACCCTGGGCTGTCACAACCCGGCGCGGCGCACACTGAGTTGGCGCACCCTGGTCCCTCAC
>DAIMZW010000007.1:61178-62411 GCA_036733765.1 Steroidobacteraceae bacterium | reverse complement strand
CGCGGAAACAACCGGCTCGAGCGCTCGAACAAGGCGAGCGAGGCGTCCGTCTGGCCGGCGGAGGCCAGCGCCTGTCCCAGCGCTGAATAGAGCATGGTCAGTTGCGGGTAGGTGGCCTGCAGTTCGCTGAAGGTGCGCACCGCAGTCGCGGCGTTGCCATTTTGCATCTGCAATAGTGCTTCGCCGTAACGCTCGGCCGGCGTCAACGCGCGATGATCGCGCAGCACTGCATAGTACTGCTCTGGCCGCGCTTCGGGCGGCGTGACCAATACCCGCACCCGCTCCTTGATGAAGGCATAGCTCGCCGACTCGGGCTGCGGCGCGGATCGGGTCATTTGCGCCGCCCGCGCCCGCGCGGTCGCGACACGTTCGCTCGTGACCGGGTGATCCTGCAGCAATGCCGGGATTTCCCCTTCCGCCAGCCCCTCGACCCGTGACAGCGACTCAAAGAAGGTGGCCATCTCCTGGGGATCGAAACCCGCTCCGGCCAGCAGCTGAATGCCGACCGCGTCGGCCTCGATTTCCTGGCTGCGCGTGTAGTTGATGCTCCGCTGCAGGGCAATGCCCTGGCTCATCGCGATCGCCCCTTCGATGGCCTGCCCGCCGGCGCCACTGGCGGCGCCGATCAGGATTGCGGCCAGCAGCGCCGCCGTGGAGGCCAGCGACATGCGCGATTGGGCCAGGACCCCCCGGGCCATGTGGCGCTGCACGACGTGACCGGTCTCGTGCGCCATCACGCTGGCCAACTGTGCCTCGTCATCGGTGGCCAGGATCAGCCCGCTATTGATGCAGACAAAGCCACCGAAGGTGGCAAAGGCGTTGATGATGGGCTCGCGCAAGGCCTGGTAGGTGAAGGTCTGGTCGTCCACGCGCGCCTGCGAGGACAGACGCGATCCGAGCTGCTGCAGATAATCTGTGACCTCGGCATCCTCGAGGATCATGTTCTGATCGCGCAGCTCATTCATCTCCATGCGCCCGATCTGGGACTCATCGAATTTGTTGATCATGGCATTGGCCGGACCGCCGAGGTCCGGCAGATCGCCGGCGACGTTAGGTGCGGTCGTGGCAATCCGATCGACGCCCGCAGCCCAGCCGGCGCTGATCGTCAGATAACAGCCCAGAACTGCAGCGAGGATGCGGCGCATAAACCCTTGAGACTATAGCACTTAGAGCTTCGACCGCGAACGCGGCGGCAAGGTTCCGTCGTCCCGTCCGAGCGCCGTCTAGAGCGCC
>DAIMZW010000007.1:0-61078 GCA_036733765.1 Steroidobacteraceae bacterium | reverse complement strand
GAGCGCCGTCTAGAGCGCCTCGGAGGCGAAATCGGCGAGCCTGGAGCGCTCGCCGCGCACCAGGGTGATATGGCCGGAATGGCCCCAGCCATGGAAGCGGTTGACCACATAGGTGAGCCCGCAGGTGGTCTCGGTCAGGTATGGCGTGTCGATTTGCGCGATGTTGCCCAGGCACACGAGCTTGCTGCCCGGGCCGGCGCGCGTGACCAGCGCCTTCATCTGTTTGGGCGTGAGGTTCTGCGCCTCATCCAGGATGATGAATCGGTTCAGGAATGTGCGACCGCGCATGAAATTCAGCGAGCGGATCTTGATGCGGTTGCGCAGCAGATCGTTGGTCGCGGCGCGGCCCCAGTTGCCGCCTTCCTCGCTGCGCGTGAGCACCTCGAGGTTATCCATCAGCGCGCCCATCCAGGGTTCCATCTTCTCCTCTTCGGTGCCGGGCAGGAACCCGATGTCCTCACCGAGCGGTACGGTGACGCGCGTCATGATGATTTCCATGAAGCGATTGCGTTCGAGCGTTTGCGTTAGACCCGCCGCCAGCGCCAGCAGAGTCTTGCCGCTGCCGGCCGGACCGAGCAGGGTCACGAAGTCGATGTCCGGATCCATCAGCAGGTTCAGCGCAAAATTCTGCTCGCGGTTGCGCGCGCTGATGCCCCAGACGCTGTGCCGTTCGCTGCGAAAATCGCGCGCCAGCTCGAGTGTGGCCGAGTCGCCATCGACGCTGCGAACGATCGCTTCGATGCCCTGCGGACTGGTTTCGTGCACGAACAGATTGGGTAGCCACTGCGCCGCCGCCGGGCCGGATACCTGATACCAGGTGCGATCGCCTTCTTTCCATGAGCGCATGTCGCGGCCATGCCGTTCCCAGAAATCCCCGGGCAGGCCCTCGACGCCGGTGTAGAGCACGTCGGCGTCTTCGATGGTCTTGTCGCTGTAATAGTCCTCGGCGTGCACGCCCACGATCGCGGCCTTGATGCGCAGATTGATGTCCTTGGACACCAGCGCGACCCGCGCCTGCGGCACTTGCCGCTGCAGCGAGAAAGTCTGTCCAAGGATCAGATTGTCGGCGCCGACGCCCGGGAGGCCTTCAGGCAAGCCGCCGGAGAGTTCACGCGTCTGGAAGAACAGCCGCCCGGAGGTTGCTCTCTTACCGTGGTTGCCGCTGTAGCCCGACGGGATGACCAGGCCCGCATCGATCTGCTCCTTGGTGACGCCGCGCATTATGTCATCGAGAAAGCGGCTGACCTGACGAGCGTTGCGCGAGGCTTCCGATAGGCCTTTCTTGTTGGCGTCGAGTTCCTCAAGCACCACCATCGGCAGGTAGATGTCGTGCTCCTCGAAGCGGAAGATGGCCGTCGGATCGTGCATCAGCACGTTCGTGTCGAGCACATACAGACGGCGCGTCGCCGTGGCAGCCTTCACAGCGCTTGTGCCGCTGCGAGCACTTCCAGAGCGTGCCCCTCGACCTTGACGCGTCGCCACTCCCGGCGCAGCACGCCCTTGGCATCGATCAGAAAAGTGCTGCGCTCAATTCCCAAAACCTTGCGGCCGTACATGTTTTTCTCGCGGATCACATCGAACAGCTTACACACCAGCTCGTCGGCATCGGACAGCAGCGCGAACGGAAAGCTCATCTTGTCGCGGAATTTCTCGTGCGAGGCGAGACTGTCACGCGAAATACCAAACACGGTCGCGCCGGCCTTGGCGAAGCGCGGCGCGAGGGCCGCGAACTGCTGGCCCTCGAGCGTGCAGCCGGGGGTGTTGTCGCGCGGATAGAAGTACAGGACCAGCTTAGCCCCCAGCGCGTCCTTGAGCCGGGCGTTGCCACCACCGGTGGCGGGCAGTGTGAAATCGGGCACGGTGCTGCCCACTGATACCGCTGCGCTCTTGTTCGCTGCGCTCATGATTTGACCGGTTCCAGAATTGCGTCGAGATTCAGTGAATCGCAGAAGTCCATAAACTCCTCGCGCAATTGCGCAACATGCAGAGTCCCGGGGACGTTGATGATCATCTGCACCGCGAACATGGGCGCTCCGGTGTGCGCCGCGGGGTAGCCGCGCGTGGACACCTCGATGATGTCGATGCCGCGGCTCGCAAAAAAGCCGGACAGCCCGGCCACGATGCCGGTCTGATCGAGGCTCACGATATCGATCGAATACGGCAGCATGTCCACGCGTGCGGCCTTGGGCTCGGTGCGCTTGAGGTGGACGCTCAAGGCGTCGGTTTCAGCCATGCGCGCCAGCTCGGACTCGATGCGCGCGAGCGCGTGCCAGTTACCGCTCACCAGCAGCAGCATCGCAAACTCAGAGCCAAGCGCTGCCATGCGGCTTTCGGCGATACTGCCGCCGCATTCGGTGATGACGCGGGTCAGTTCGTGAACCATGCCGGTGCGGTCGCTGCCGATGGCGGAGACGGCGAGGTGCTGCTTCATTGCGTCCGAAGTCACGATTGGGTCCGGCAGTGTACCGGGACTGGCGCGGCTTGCGAACGATTACCGGCCTCGGGTGACTTGCCTCCGGTCCGCTCGCGCCCGTAACATCGCGCGCCCGTGGTGAGTTTGAAGCATTTGAATTTCCACAATACTTCGCGGAGTCGGCCCTGAATGTTCTCCGGCAGCCTGGTCGCAATCGTCACGCCGATGCACCCGGACGGCGCCATCGACTGGCCCGCCTGGGAGCGGCTGCTGGCGCTGCATCTGGCTGCTGGCACCAGCGGCATCGTGGTCGGGGGCACCACCGGGGAGTCGGCGACCCTGACGGAGGCGGATCTGTTGGCGCTGCTCGAGCGGGCACGGCCGCGGCTGCGCGGGCGGGCTGCGCTGATCGCCGGCGCGGGCAGCAGCAGCACGGCGAGCAGCGTGGAGCGGGCGCGACGCCTGTCGGCCGCCGGGCTCGATGCGCTGCTGGTGGTCACGCCGGCCTATAACAAGCCGACCCAGGAAGGCCTGTATCGACATTTCGAGGCGGTCGCCGGTGCCTCCAGCGTGCCGGTTGTGCTCTACAACGTGCCGGCACGCACCGCGGTCGATCTGTTGCCGGGGACCGTGGCGCGGCTGGCGAAACTGCCGCGCATCGTCGCGGTCAAAGAGGCGGTGGCCTCGATCGAGCGGGTGCGCGAGCTGGTCGCGCTGACGTCGGGTGACTTCGCCGTCCTGTCGGGTGACGATGCAACCGCAGCGGCCGCGATGGCTCATGGCGCACGAGGAGTGATTTCAGTGACGGCCAATGTGGTGCCCAAGGCGATGGCGGAGCTTGCAGCGGCCGCCCTGCGCGGCGATCGCGAAACGGCGGTGCGCCTGGATGCGCCGCTGCGCGCGTTGCATGAAGCGCTGTTTCTCGAGGCCAATCCCATTCCGGTCAAGTGGGCCATGGCGCAGCGAGGCCTGATCGAAGGCGGCGTGCGCCTGCCGCTGACCGAGCTGTCCGAGCCCTACCGCGCGCGCGTTCGCGCCGCGCTCGAGGCTGCCGGGGGACTTGAGCCGTTAACGCAGGCGAAGTCCGCGTGACGGGCGCAGACCTGCGCGCTCGCGCGGCGCTGCCCGCGCTGTGTTTGTGTTGTTGTGCGGTGCCGCTGCTGTCGGGGTGCTCGCTGTATAGGTCGCTGTTTCACCGCTCACATGACACCGGCTGCTCGGAGAAACCGTTTCAAGGCAAAACCGATAACCTGCCGGGCCTGGTCGTACCGGAGGGGTTGAGCCCGCCGGAGACGCGCAATGAGGTCAAGATTCCAGCGCTCAACGAGCCGGAGCGCGTGCGTGCCAAATCCGAGCCCTGCCTCGCCCAGCCGCCGAGCTACGGCACGGGCACGTCCATAGCCGTTCCCGTGCGATCCGGGGCGCCGATGGGTGCGACAGCGCCCGCTCCAGTCCCGAGCACACCACCGGTACCCTCATCAGTGCCTGAGGTGCCGAAACCGCAGTAGGCGCTGCGTTGCGGCGGTTGCTAGAATTTGCTTGTCATATACTTTATTTAGCTTTAGCTTTTACTTGTATCTTATTGAATTATATCGCATGGAGAGGTGGCCGAGCGGTCGAAGGCGCTGGACTGGAATTCCAGTAACATCTTCACGGGTGTTCGTGGGTTCGAATCCCACCCTCTCCGCCACAGGTCCACGGTGATCCGCGCCGGTTCCTTCGCGACGACTAACCGTGAACCCCGTCAGGCCCGGAAGGGAGCAGCGGTAACGGCTCGGTCGGGTGCCGAAGACATAGCTGGTGCGGATCACCTCCCGTCAGTCTCTAATATGGCATGAGTTCCTATACCGCACTGGCGCGCAAATGGCGGCCGCACAGCTTTGCCGAAATGACCGGGCAGGAGCATGTATTGCGCGCGCTTGCCAATGCGCTTGCCAGCGACCGCGTGCATCACGCGTATTTGTTTGCCGGCACGCGCGGAGTGGGCAAGACCACGGTCGCGCGCATCCTGGCGAAATGCCTGAACTGCGAACGCGGCGTGAGCGCGACGCCGTGTGGAGAATGCGCCAGCTGCCGCGAGATCGACGCCGGCCGCAGTGTGGATCTGATCGAAGTCGACGCGGCCTCGCGCACGCGAGTCGATGACACGCGCGAGCTGCTGGACAACGTGCAGTACGCGCCCACGCGCAGTCGCTACAAGATTTACCTGATCGACGAAGTCCATATGCTCTCGGCGCATTCATTCAACGCGCTGCTCAAGACGCTCGAGGAGCCGCCGCCGCATGTGAAGTTCCTGCTCGCGACTACCGACCCGCAGAAGCTGCCGGTCACGGTGCTCTCGCGCTGCCTGCAATTCAATCTCAAGCGATTGTCGGTGGCCTTGATCAGTGCGCGACTGCAGCAGATTCTGCGGGCGGAGAACATTCAATTCGAGCCAGCGGCGGTACAATTGCTCGCGCATGGCGGCGACGGCAGCCTGCGTGATGCGCTGTCGCTGCTCGATCAACTGCTGGCGTACGGCAATGGCAAGGCGCTCGAGGCCGACGCGCGTGCGATGCTCGGCACCGTGGGGCGCGACCAGATCGTGCAGCTGGCGCAACTGCTGGCAGCCGGTGAAGCCGGGGCGCTGATCGAGTATGCCAATGCGCTCGATGAGCGCGCGAGCGACTATGCGCAGCTGCTCGAGCAGCTCGCCGCGCTGCTCGAGCGCGTGGCCCTCAAGCAGCTGGTGCCGGACTTCGAAGGCGATGAACTGCACCCGGTCGAACTGCTCGCGCACCTCGCTGCGGCGATTCCCGCGGAGGATGTGCAGCTGTTCTATCAGACCGCGATTCTTGGGCGGCGCGATCTGGCTCTGGCGCCGGATGGGAGAACCGGTTTCCGCATGACCCTGATCCGCATGCTGGCGTTCCGGCCGGCCTCGGCCAGTGCGGCGAGCGCGGGTGCCTTGATGCCGGCGCGCGCGGCGGCCGCGAGCACGGCCGCACCCTTGCCAAGCGCGCGGGCCGCGACGCCAGCGGCCGGCCCGGATGATTGGCCGAGCATTCTCGCGGCGCTGGATCTGCAGGGCGCACCGCGGCAGCTGGGCGCCAACTGCGTGCTGCTCGGACGCGAAGGGGCAACGCTTCGGCTCGCGCTCGACCCGCGCAGCGCATCGTTGCGCACGCGCGCGCTGGAGGACAAGTTGACGCAGGCCCTGGCACGTCACTTCGGCAGCGCGGTGCGGCTCGAGATCGAGGTGCGCGACAGTACAGCGGAGACACCGGCGCGTTCGAGCGAGCGCGCGCAAGCCGAGCGGCGCGCCCAGGCGCGTAGCGCATTCGAGGCCGATCCGACCGTCGAGGCGTTCAAGGAGCGCTTCGGCGCCAGCGTGCTGGCCGATACCGTACGTCCCTCCGAACCGGAGCCTTGAGGCGAGCTACAGAGGTGCAGTCGATGGCCAATATGAACAACTTCGTGAAGCAGGCCCAGGCGCTGCAGGCGAACATGCAAAAGGCGCAGGCCGAAGTCGCCCAGCTGGAAGTCACCGGCGAATCCGGTGGCGGCATGGTCAAGGTCGTGATGACTGGACGCCATGAGGTCAAGCGCGTGCAAATCGAGCCCTCGATCGTCGCCGAGGATCGCGAGATGCTCGAGGATTTGATCGCCGCGGCCGTCAACGATGCCGTGCATCGGGTCGAAAGCGCCACGCAGGCGAAGATGGCGGCCGCCATGGGCGGCCTGTCATTGCCGCCGGGAGTCAAGCTGCCGTTCTAATGCCGCCGCAGCGCCACTCATGAAGCATTCGCCCGCGCTGGCCGGCTTGATCGAGGCCTTGCGCGCGCTGCCTGGGGTCGGCCCCAAGAGCGCGCAACGTATGGCCTTCTATCTGTTGCAGAGCGGCCGGCAGGGAGCGAAAGCGCTTGCCGGTACGCTCAATGCAGCGCTCGAACTGGTCGGTCGCTGTGGCCGCTGCCGCATGCTGACCGAAGGCCCGCTATGCGTGATCTGCAGCAATCCGCAGCGCGATGCATCGTTGGTTTGCGTGGTCGAGTCGCCGGCCGATGTGGTGGCGATCGAGCAATCAGGCGGCTATCGCGGGCGATACTTCGTGCTCATGGGGCATCTCTCGCCGCTCGACGGCATCGGCCCGGAAGAACTTGGCGCGCGGGAATTCGAAGCCCTGCTCGAGGGCGATGCGGTGCGCGAGGTCATCCTGGCGACCAACCCCACGGTCGAGGGTGAGGCCACGGCGCATTTCTTTTCCGAACTCGTGCGCGCGCGCGGCGTCGCGGCCAGCCGCATTGCCCACGGTGTCCCGGTTGGCGGCGAACTCGAGTATGTCGATGGCGGCACGCTCGCGCACGCGATGGCAGGTCGACACTCGCTGTCCTAATGGCCGTACTCGCTGTCCGCTCAACGCCGCCGCCGGCGCGACGGCACCGAGGTTTGCGCGCTCTGCAGCCGTTCATACAACCGGCGCAGCCGCCGGTAGCTTTCATAGCGCCGCGCGCTTAAGTAGCCGCCCACAGCTTGCTGTACGGCGCAGTCGGGCTCGCGCAGGTGCCGGCAATCGGCGAAGCGACAGTGGGCGCTCAAGGCGGCGATGTCGGAAAAGCCCAATGCCGGTGCGCTCAAGCGATCGATCGCGGGGGCGAAATCGCGCACGCCGGGCGAGTCGATGATCGACCCGCCGCCGGGCAGCGCGTACAGCCAGGTCGCGGTGGTGGTGTGGCGGCCCTCGTCGTCGCGAATCAGCGCACCGACGCTGGGCGAGCTGTCCGGCACCAGCGCACGCAGCAGCGATGACTTGCCGACTCCGGACTGCCCGACCAGCACTGCGGTTTGATCGCGCAGCAGAGTGCGCAGTTCGGCCAAGCCTGTCAGCGCCATCGCTGACACGCGCAATGAGTCCAAACCCAACGCGGTGTAGGCGCGCAGCTCCCGGTCAACCGCTGCATCGATCGCGAGCTCGGCCTTGTTCAGCAGCACAGCGGCGCGGATGCCCGCGCACTGCGCCGCGGCCAGGTAGCGATCGACGATGTAGAAGTCGGGCGCCGGCAGCGGCGCGACCACGATCAGCAGCAGCGAAAGGTTGGCGGCAATCAGCTCGCCCTTGCCGCGCGCATTGCTGCGATACAGTGCGCCCGAGCGCGGCTCGAGCGCCACGATGCGCAGCTGCTCGTGGCGGGCATCGAATTCGCACTGCACGTAATCGCCGCAGACCACTTGGCAGTCGCGGCTTGGCGGGCGCGCCAGTACGTCCTCACCCGCCCCGGTCCGCATCCGCAGGAGCTGGCCGTGCGCCGCGATCACGCGCGCGCGCAGCAGCGGAGCCGCGGCAGCGCCGCCCGTCGCAGCCTCCTGCGACACGGCCCGGTCGGGTAGGGCTGCAGTGCGGCTGGATTTTTTGACGGGAAGACGCTCGGACATTCCTTGCTATGATGCCTTACTTTCAAGGCAATGAGGCGCTATGGCCCATCACGAGTATCTGATATGGATCGATCTGGAGATGACCGGGTTGCTGCCCGACAGCGATCAGATCATCGAGATTGCCACGGTCGTCACCGACAAGGACCTCAACGTGATCGCCGAGGGCCCTGAGCTGGCCATTCATCAAACCGAGGAAGTCCTCGCGCGCATGGATGCCTGGAATCAGCGCCAGCATGGCGGCTCTGGTCTGATCGCGCGCGTGCGCGCGAGCCGAATGACCCTGGCCGAGGCGGAGCGACAGACGCTGCTATTTCTGACCACGCACGTGCCGCCGGGCGCATCGCCGATGTGTGGCAACGGCATATGCCAGGACCGGCGTTTTCTGGCACGCCTCATGCCGGAGCTCGAGCGTTTCTTTCACTACCGCAATCTCGATGTCAGCACGCTCAAGGAGCTGGCGCGTCGCTGGATGCCGGGGTTGAGCGCGGGCATTTCCAAGCAATCCGCGCACCTGGCGCGCGCTGACATACATGAGTCGATCAACGAGCTGCGTTTCTACCGCGAACGCATGTTCGTGGCGTCTTGACAGGGCCATATATCTCGCGAACCGCTGCACGCCGCGTGAGAACTGCGGCACTAAATCGCATATTTGCGGCGGATTTGCCGCGGGGCTGCATGCTATAGTCATCGCATGCTTTGCGAAGCTGACATCAAACTGTCATGGCGAGCGCGCCCGCGCGGCTTTGTCGCGCTGATGGGTCTGTACGAAAGTAACTACCTGCGCTTCCTGCAACTGGCAGGCGATCCCAAGCGTCTGGCCGGTACGATCATCTCGCGCGTCGCCGGGGACTGTGAGTTGCAGCTCGCGGTGCTCGAACACATGCCCTACACCAGCACCCTGACATTGACCTACGTGATGGGCGCTGCGGAACACTTACCGCGCGAGCGGCTGCCGGATCTGCGGCTGCGCGCGTATCACGACGCGCGGCTGCTCGAGGCCGAGGAATTCCAGGCGCAACATAAAACGCGCGGGCAGGGCGTCCGGCCGGGGGAACGTGAACTGCATCAGCGCTGGGCGCGCAACATGATGCTAAATAAATGGCTGGAATATTGCGCAGAACGGGGCCACCGGTTCACGGTGCAGGAGCCGGCCGGGTAGCGGTGGGCTAGGCGTTCGGCCCGCAGGCCGTGCAAATCATGCCGCCACTCATGAAGCTGATTCGACCACTAGGATTCCTGCGTCTCGGCTGGGATTCGCTCAAACGCGAGGTCGATGACGACCGGCTGGTGCATCTTTTCCGCAATCGCGCCGAGCTCAAGAAAGCCTATAGCGGTGTCCAGGACGAGGTGCAGCGCCTCAAAGACCGCATCAAGCAACAGGAAGGTGCGACCGCTCGCGTTCAGGAAATGCTGCAAGGGATCGAAGCACGACTGAGCGAGCCGGATACGGCCTACCCGACCCTGGTGTTCTATCAGCTGCGCGAGCTGTGGTCGCTGGGTCGCACGCTGTTGACGCAGTTCGTGGCCGAACTCGCCGAGCAGCAGGAAGAGCGCGAGCGCCGCGCGTTTCTCGCCGAATACAATCGCCGACAGTTCGACCGCCGCCAAGGGATCGATGCCAACTTGCGCGAGGCCGAGAGTCGCGCTGCCGACGCGCGCGCGGCAGTGGCCGAGATCGAGCAGCATATCCAAAGGCTGCAGCAGCTCTGGCACTACTTCAAGCGCCGCACGCTGCGCCAGCGGCTGCAGGAGGCCAATCTGCACGCTCTGTTGCGCGTACAGGATCTCGAGAGCGCGCGCGCCGCACGCGGCGTGCTCGATGCCGAAGGGGTGCCTGAATTCGGTGGCCTGTCGGTCGACGCGCGGCGCGCGATCAATCTGGCGGCCGTGGCGTATGCGCAGAGCCTGTGCGATCGGCTAGCGCCCACGGGACTGGTCGAGCCGGCGCGCGTGGCGGCAGGGCGGCGTGAACCGCCGCGCGATGACTACGGCGACCGCGCGCGATGCGAGGCCACGATGGCTGAGATTCAGCGCGCCCGCGGGCTATTGGAGCAGCGCGGCAGTCTCTCGCAGGAGATCAAGCAGCGCTCGGAGCGGCTGGGCGAGCTGGCCAAGTACCGCAACGATGGCGATACGGTTCCAGTGGCGGAGAGCTTGTCGGCCGCGGTCGATGGTTCCAGGGCGCTCAACGACGATATGTGGGAAATCTACCGCACGCTGCTGCGCTGAGCCCACCGCCCCCGTGCGCGCTCGAGCTTCAGGGCGAGATGGCCGAGGCCTGTTGCGCCATCTCCGGCGCGTTGCGATTGGCCTTGGCCGCGACGCCGTCGGCCATGATATCGGTCGCCTGGGCCAGGATTACATCCGGTTCATCGCTGACCGTGATGTCCTCGACCGACTTGACCGGCGCGAGCCCATCGGCTTGGCGGCGCGCGTTTTCCTGGCTCAATCGCCCCTGATCCTGTGCCGTGCGCTCGAGCTGACGCTGCTTGAGGTTCAGCGACACGGTCTTCTCCTGTCGGGCCGCATCGAGACTCGTGAGGCTGGCGAGCAGCCATTGATAGTCGGCATTGTGCGTGGCGCGGTCGCTCTGCTCGGTGGCGAGCGTCTGCACCAGCGATCCCTCGGGCGGCAGCGCGCGGAACGGAACCGTCGCAATGCGATCCCAGGGCAGTGCGTGCTCGAGCACGCTTTCACCGACATCCGCGATGCTGACGGCTGAGGGCAGCGAGAGATCCGGCGTGACGCCGCGCAGCTGTGTGCTCTCGCCGGTCACGCGGTAAAATTTACCGATCGTGACGGTAAGCTGTCCCTCGGTCGGCTTGGACGACCAGCGATCGAGCGGGATCACACTCTGCACGGTGCCCTTGCCGAAGCTGGTCTGGCCGATGATCAGGCCGCGGTGGTAATCCTGGATTGCGCCGGCGAAGATTTCAGAAGCCGAAGCGCTGGTGCGATCGATCAGCACCGCGAGCGGCCCGGAATAGGCCTGCCCTGGGTCGGGTTCATCGAGCACCTCGAGCTGTCCGGTCGTATCCTTCAGCTGAACCGAAGGCCCATGGTTGACGAACAGATGTGTCAGGCCGATGGCCTCGGGCAAGTAGCCGCCGCCATCCCCGCGCAGATCCAGCACCAGCCCATCCACGCCGCCGCTGGCGGCAAATTGCTGCAACAGCCGACGCACGTCGTGGGTGGTGCTGCGGTTTTCGGCATTACCCGCGCCACCGTCCTCCATGTCGTTGTAGAAGCTCGGCACCGTGATGATGCCGATCTTGTAGCTGCGGCCATCGCGCTGCAGCGTGCGTATTTCCTTTTTCGCGGCCTGCGCCTCGAGCGTCACTTTGTTGCGCGTGAGCTGTAGCGTGCGCTCGGTACTGCCCGGCGTAGCGCCGGCGGGCAGTATCTGCAGGCGCACCACGGTACCGACCTTGCCGCGGATCAGCTGCACCACATCGTCTAGCCGCCAGCCGATGACGTCGGTCATCGAGCCGTCGTTGCCCTGGGCGACCGCGGTGATGCGGTCATTGGGCTTGAGCGTGCCGTCGGCCGCGGCCGGGCCGCCGGGCAGCACATTGGTGATCGTGACGTAGTCGTCTGTGAGCTGCAGCGAGGCGCCGATGCCCTCGTAGCTCAGGCTCATCTGGATGCGATATTCCTCGGAGCTGCGCGGCGAGAAGTAATTTGAATGCGGGTCGTAGGTGGAGGCGTAGGCGTTCATCAGCGCCTCGAACACGTCCTCTGGAGAGATCTTGTCCAGCCGCGTGAGCACACGCTGGTAGCGCTTGCGCAGCGTGTCGGCCGCTTCAGCCCAGCTCTTGCCGGTCAGCAGCAGCGAGATCGCATCGTTTTTGACCCGCAGGCGCCAGAGCTCGTTGATTTCGGTCAGATCGGCGGGCCAGTTCGCGTGCTCGCGATCGAACGCGAAGCTCTCCTCGCGAGTCCAGTCCGGTTCGCTCTCGAGCAGTTTCAGCGCGTAGTCCATGCGCTCGCGATTGCGCTGCTGGAAGACGTAGAACATCAGATAGGCGGGGTCGATCTCACCGGTGTGAATCATGTCGCCGAACTTCAATCGCCAGCGGTCAAAGCCGGTCACGTCGCCGGCGAGAAAATAGCTGTGCTGGGAATCGAGCGCGGTCAGAAAGCGATCGAGCACCTGGGGGGAGAGCCGCTCGTCGATCGCGATGTGGCGGTAGTGGTTCTGCTCGAGAATGCTGGCCACGCGCGGAGCGAGCGAGCGCTCGTGAGTCGTCGGGGCAACGGCCTGCTCGGGCAGCAGTCCGGTGGCCGCCGGAGCTCCGCTCGAGCCCGCAGCAGCGAGGACCAGCAGGCCCAGGGCGCTCAGGGCCAGAGGAGTAAACAACTTGCGGGCTTTACCGGGCGTGTGCAACATGCTGCGTCTGGGCCTTCAGGAAAATAGACTAGCTGATGAAGTCTGACATCTTTGCAGCTCAGATGGCAGTCGCGCTGCAATTCAATTGGTGTTTGGCGAAGAATTCATTCGTCTGAGGTATCGTTCGCCTGCGTCCCATGGCGCTCCTCGTGGGCATCTTCAGGGGCTCGGCTGTCGCTTTGACCGCCTGCCTGACGATGAGTGCGATCGTGTTTTTGCTGCTGCCGGAGTATTCGGCGCGGCTCGCGAGCGGGCGCTTGCCGCTGCTCAAGGGTCTGTTGTGGGCCTGGAGCCTGACGGCCGTGGCCTCGGCGAGCTTCAGCGGCGAGCTTCAGCGGCGAGCTGCGCGGGCGCCGCTGGCGCTTTGGCACGCAGGCGGTCCCGGCGGCGATGCTGGCCGCGCTGGGATGGATCTGAGGTACGGGCCGCGCTCAGGCGCGTCGCCGTCGACCCCAGACGTCGCGGTTCGCGCGGCCGAGCCGGCCGTCGTAGGGATTAAAGCCCCGACCGCGCTCGCGCGCACCGACGCTCGCGCTGACCAGCTCCACTTTGACCACCTTAAGCACCTCATGCAGGCGCGGCGGCGGCGCTACGGCCGCATCGCTACGTTCAACTTGGCGCTTTTCTGATGTCGTGTCCATATAGTCCGTCCTTGCCGCAAGTGCGCGCATCGCAGTTCCCTGCCAACAGTTCCCTGCCAACGAGGATCGCATGCGCCGCCGTGTTGCGTGCCAGGGTGCCACGGAAGTGTGACCCGGATCACTCCGAGGTGCCGGCGCGGTTCAGTTATGTAGCAAACGACGTGCGCCACGCAGCAGCCAGAGCAGCAGGTAGGGCCCGACAGCGATGAACCAGTACGCCTGCGAACCGGAAATGAGGCCCTGCAGAAAATCGTGCCATAGCGCAAACAGGTTGCCGCGGGCGTACGGCCCAAGCGCCAGGCGGCCGGCGGCGAAGATCAGGCACGGCATGACCAGCACGCCCACCCCCAAGCAGATGGCCACGGCCAGCAATTCGCGCCATAGCCCACGCGCGCCGCGATAGTAGAGAGCCATGCGGCGCAGTCGATTGCTGACGTTGATCACCATACACCCTGCGGAGCTTAAGCTGCGGCTCGGACCGTCCGGCCTTTAGGCATAATAGCCGCCGCATGAAGAAAATCAGAGCGGCCGTCATCGGCGTGGGCTACCTCGGACGTTTCCATGCGCAGAAATACGCGGCGCTGGAAGACTGTGACCTCATCGGCGTGGTCGATGCCAATGCCGAGGCCGCGGCGCGGGTCGCCGCCGAGCTCGGGACGCAGCCGCTCAGCGATTTTCGCGAGCTGTTCGGCCGGGTCGACGCGGTCAGCGTTGCAACCCCGACCCCAAGCCACGCCGAGATCGCCGCCGGCTTCCTGCGCGCCGGCACACATGTGCTGGTCGAAAAGCCGATCACGGAGACCAGCGAGCAGGCGCAGCAGCTGATCGACCTGGCGCGGCAACAGGGCCGAGTGCTGCAGGTGGGGCATCTCGAGCGCTTCAATCCGGCAATTCTGGCCGCCGAGCCGCTGCTCACGACCGCGCGTTTCATCGAGTGCCATCGGCTCGCGCCGTTCAAGGAGCGCGGCACGGAAGTCAACGTCGTGCTCGATCTGATGATCCACGATATCGATCTGGTACAGATGATCGTCGGCAGCCCCGTGGCCTCGCTCGATGCGGTCGGCACGCCGGTGTTTTCCTCGGAGATCGATATCGCCAATGCGCGGCTGCGCTTCGAAAACGGCTGCGTCGCCAACGTCACGGCGAGTCGCGTGAGCCTCAAGACCGAGCGCAAGCTGCGCGTGTTCCGCGACGACGCCTACTTGTCGATCGATCTGCATCAGAAGATCCTGACCGTGATCCGCAAGCGCGCGATGCCCGCCGGGGCCGGTGAGCTGCCGGTGCACATCGAGGAGCAGTCGTTCGCGCAGGGCGATGCGCTGCTGGCGGAAATCCAGGCGTTCCTGGCGGCGATCCGCGGCCAGCGGCCGGTGATCGTCAGCGGCGAGGACGGACAGCGAGCGCTGCGTACGGCGATTGCAATCAGCGAGCGCGTGCGCGCCGCGCCGTGGGAGCCGCTGCATGCCTGAGTCCGCGCCACGAACCGTCACGGTGGCCGCCACGCAGTTCGCGTGCAGCTGGGATCTGCCCGATAACCTCGATCGTGCCGAACGCCTGGTGCGCGCGGCGCATGCGCGCGGCGCGCAGGTGATCCTGCTGCAGGAGCTGTTCGCGACGCCGTATTTCTGCATCGAACAGGATGTACGGCATCTGCAGCTTGCCCAGACGGTGGCCGACAGCCCGGTATTGCGGCGCTTTGGCGCGCTGGCGGCCGAGCTGGCGGTGGTACTGCCGATCAGTTTTTTTGAGCGTGCCGGCAACGCCTACTTCAATTCGCTGGCGATGTTCGACGCCGATGGCCGGCGTCTCGGCATCTACCGCAAGTCGCATATCCCGAACGGCCCGGGATATCAGGAGAAGTTCTATTTCAGTCCCGGGGATACCGGCTTCCGCGTCTGGCAGACGCGCTGCGGCAGCATCGGGGTCGGCGTGTGCTGGGACCAATGGTTTCCGGAGAGCGCGCGCATCATGGCGTTGCTGGGCGCGGAGCTGCTGCTGTATCCGACCGCGATCGGCAGCGAGCCGCCGCCGGCCCCGCCGCTCGATTCGCGGCTGCACTGGCAGCGCACACAGCAGGGACACGCGGCTGCGAACCTGATGCCGCTGGTGGCGAGCAATCGCATCGGCACCGAGTACGCATTGCAGAATCCGCAGTCCCTGCAAATCCGCTTCTACGGCTCCTCGTTCATCGCCGATGCCAGCGGCGGCCTGCTCGCCGAGGCCGACCAGGAGAGCGAGATGCTGATCACCGCGAGCTTCGATCTCGATGCGCTCAAGGCCGCGCGCGATAACTGGTTCGTGTTCCGGGATCGCCGGCCAGAGCTGTACGCGCCGCTCGGCAGCCTCAGCGGTCGGCCAGCGTGCGAATAAGTGCACTAGTTATCCATTTGCAGTGCGAACTGTAACGAAAATATACTGATGCATTGAGGCCGGTTCCGCGATGATATGAATCGTCTTTGAACCTTTGGGGGAGTGACGACCGCATGGAACAAGTAGTCAGTAACGCCGCCCGCGCACGCGATAAACGACCGGCAGGCGCCAAACGCGAGCGCGCCGCGGGCGCCAAGGTTGACCTCGGCGTCCTGCCGCGGCTGCTGGGCTACAACCTGCGGCGGGCGGCTCAAGCGTCCTGGCGCACCTACGTCAGCTTCATCGGTGAAAGCAAGATTCGCCCGGGTCTGTTCAGCCTGCTGATCCTCACGCGCTCCAATCCGGGCATCGCCCAGATCGAGCTCGGCACCCATCTCGGTGTGGATAAGGCCAGCATTGTGGCGCTGCTCGATCGGCTTGAACGCGCCGGCTTGATCGAGCGTCGGCGCTCGACCCGCGACCGCCGCCGTCAGGGCATATTCCTGACCGAGGCCGGAAGCGGCGAGCTCGAGGCGCTGATGGCGCAGGTGCGGCAGCTCGAACGGCATATGGCCAGCCGCTTCAACAAGGCCGAGCTCGATCAATTCCTCGGCTACCTGCAGCGCATGTATTCCTAGGCCAGCAGCTCGCCCAGCGCGGCCGTCAGCGGCTTCATGAACCACGAACTCTCCGGCATGGTTCTGACCACCACGCCATGGGCCGCGAGCGTCGCGGCGACCACCGGCCCGACCGCCGCGACATTGGTCGAGGCCAGCGCCGCCCGCACCAAATCTGCCGAAGCGGCGGCAAACAGCCGTTCCACCTGTGCCTTGCTGGTGAACGCGATCGCATCGATTTGTCCGGCGCACAGGCGCGTGAGCAGTTCGTCGATGGCGGCCGCGGCGGGGCCATCGGCGTAGCGATAGGGCGCCACGCTCGACACGGTGGCGCCGGCCGTTTCCAGGAATTCGATCAGCGCCAGGTTCGGCTCCCCGCCGTAGAGCTGCACGCCGATCCGCCGCCCGTGCAATGGCGTGCCGCGCAGGCATTCGATGATGCCGGCCGTGGTCGGCACCGGCGCGGGCAGGTCGCTCGTGAGCCCGAGCTCGCGCAGGGCGCGCGCCGGCTTCGGTCCGCGCGTGATCTTGCGCACGGCGCCCAGGGCGGTGAGAAACGCCTCCCTGAGCGGCGGCTCATGCCGTTCGATGCAGCGCAGCAGACGGCGCAGACCCTCTCCGGTCAGCACAATCAGATCATCGCAGCTGCCTTGGGTAAAGCTGCGCAGCCACTCGAGCACGGGCTGCGGGTCGGGCGCATCGATGATCTGGACCAGCGGGTAGCGCAACACGCGGGCGCCGCGGCGCTCGAGCAGCGCGGCGAAGACGTCGAGTTCGCGGGTCTCGGCTACCGCAATCACGCGATCGGCGAGCGGTTCCATCAAGCCCCCTGCGAGGCCGATAGCTCCCAATCGAATCGGGGCAGGTCGCGAAAGGCGCTCAACATCTTTTCGTTCCAGAGGCGACAGAAGTCGCGGAAAAACTCGGAATCGGCATCCAGCGACAGTTGATGTGAGAAGCTCAGCGTATCGCGCGGATAGATGGCGAGCTCGACCGGAGGTCCTACCGATAGGTTTGATTTCATCGCCGCATCGAAGGAAATCAGCGCCAGGCGCGCCGCGTCGTCGAGTGACAGGCCGGCCCCGGCGATGCGCGAGAGGATCGGCTTGCCGTACTTGAATTCCCCGAGTTGCAGAAACGGCGTCTCCTCGGTGGCGGCGACGTAGTTACCCTCGGGATAGACCAGGTACAGCTCCGGCGGCGCTCCGGCGATCTGGCCGCCGACGATGAGCGTCGCGCGCGCATCCGCGCCGCTGCCGTGGAAGGCGTCGGCGTATTGCTCCACCACCGTGTTGAGCAATTTGCCGACATAGCGGGCAGCTTCGAACATATAGGACATGCTGCCCAGATTCTCCGGCGCCGCGGTCTCGGCCAGATCGCGCCGCAGATTGTCGAGCACGGCCTGCGTCGTGGCGAGATTGCCCGAGGTCAGCACGACGATCAGGCGCTGCGAGGAGGGTTGGAATACGTGCATCTTGCGGTAGATGCTGATGTAGTCCATTCCCGCGGTCGTGCGCGAGTCGGAAGCGAACACCAGCCCATCGCGGAGTTTCAGAGCGAGGCAGTAGGTCATGGCCGATCCAGGGTTCCCATGCGCGGTTGCACCACGAATGGGCGCCAGTCTAGCGGAAATGAACTTTTTGCCGGCAGCCGCAGCCAAATGTTCATTCAGCGCGGCCGCCCTGTTACTGTAACGGCAAGACTGAGACAGAGCCTCGTATACAGCATGCGCATAGCCTGGGATGAGTATCCCGCGGCGGCGAGTTTCGACGAGCTGATCGCACCGGGCGGCTCGCCGCGGCTCGGCGCGGGCGCGTTGATCGAATTTCTCTCCGCGCTCGGCCCGCAGGAGCTGGTCACGCGGCAAAAGGCCGCCGAGGCCGCGATCCGCAGCATGGGCATCACCTTCACGGTGTATCACGAGGAGGGCGGCTCGATCGACCGAGCGTGGCCGCTCGACATCATTCCACGCGTCATTGCGCTCGATGAATGGCGCCGCATCGAGGCCGGTCTGCAGCAGCGTGCGTGCGCGCTGAATCTGTTCATCGACGATATCTACCACGCGCAGCGCATCGTGCGCGACGGCATATTTCCGCGTGCATATCTGGCCGATTCGGTCAACTATCGCCTGCAATGCGTCGGCATCGATCCGCCCCAGGGCATCTGGGCGCACATCTGCGGCTCGGACCTGGTGCGCGGGGCCGATGGCACCATGTATGTGCTCGAGGACAATCTGCGCGTGCCTTCGGGCGTGTCGTACATGCTGGAGAACCGCCAGGTCGTCAAACGCGTCTTTCCCGAGGTGTTCGAGGCGGCGGGGATCCTGCCCGTCGATGACTACCCCTCGCAGCTCTACGACATGCTGCGCGCACTCGCGCCGGCGCACATCGAGCAGCCCGAAGTGGTGGTACTGACGCCCGGAATCTACAACTCAGCCTATTTCGAGCACGCTTACCTGGCGCAGCAAATGGGTTGCGAGCTCGTCGAGGGCAGCGATCTGGCGGTCGGGGATGATGATGTGGTGCATATGCGCACCATTGACGGTTGGCAGCGCGTGGACGTGATCTACCGCCGCATCGACGATCTGTTCCTCGACCCCGAAGTGTTTCGCAGCGATTCCTCCCTGGGCGTGCCCGGGCTCATGCGCGCGTGGCGCGCGGGCAAGGTCGCGCTCGCGAACGCCCCGGGAGCGGGCGTCGCCGATGACAAGCTGGTGTACACGTTTGTGCCGGCGATGATCCGCTACTACCTAGACCAGGATGCAATCCTGCCGAATGTGCCGTCCTACCTGTGTTGCAAGCCGTTGCACTGCGAATACGTGCTGGCCAATCTGGCAACGCTCGTGGTCAAGCCGGCCAATGAGTCGGGCGGCTACGGCATGCTCATGGGGCCGAAAGCCAGCGAGGCCGAGCGCAAGCAATTCGCCGAGCTGGTGCGACGCAACCCGCGCAACTACATCGCCCAGCCCGTGATCAGTCTGTCCACCACGCCGACGCTGGTGGAAACCGGCATCGAGCCCAGGCACCTGGATTTGCGCCCGTTCATACTGTCCGGCCGCCAGGTGCAGGTGACCACCGGCGGACTGACGCGCGTGGCGATGCGCAAGGGCTCACTGGTGGTCAATTCCTCCCAGGGAGGCGGCAGCAAGGACACCTGGATCGTCGACACCTCGGTTGAACATGCTCTCGCGCGTAGCTGAAAACCTCTATTGGATGGCGCGCTACCTCGAGCGCACCGAGAATCTCGCCCGTCTGGTGGACGTCAGCGCGAGCCTGATGCTCGATCTGCCACAGCGGCTGAGGCCGGGTTGGCAGCCACTGGTGTCTATCACCGGCAACGAAGCCATCTATGCCGAACATGCCCGCGACTACAGCGAGAAGTCTGTGGTCAGCTTCGTCGTCTCGGCTGCGAAGAATCCAGGCTCGATGCTGACCTCGATCGCGCGCGCGCGCGAAATCGCCCGCACCGTGCGCGATATCCTGCCGACCCAGGTCTGGGAGCAGATCAACGAGCTCTACCTGTACGTCGCTGAGCATGCGGCCGAAGCCGCCGCCAAGCGCACGCGCTATGCCTTTCTGGGCCACGTCACGGCCTGTACGCAAACTCTGACGGGGATGTTCGAAGGCATTTTCAACGAGGGTGATGCGCTGTCGTTCCTGACCATTGGCCGCAATATCGAGCGCGCCGACATGACCAGCCGCATCGTTGATGTGCGCGCGGCCGCCATGATGGTGGCGGCCAACGCCGAGGAGTTGCGACCGTTCGAGACGCTGCTCTGGATGAGCGTGCTACGCTCGCTCTCGGGCTACCAGATGTATCGCTTGCAGACGCGCGAGCGCGTCTATGGTCCGGGTGTCGTGCGTTTCCTGCTGGCCGAAGAGCATTTTCCGCGCGCCTGTGTCTGCTGCCTGCGGCGCGCCGAGGAGGTGCTGCACCGGCTGCCCAACAGCGAGCCGCTGCTACGGCGTGTAGCGCGCATGCGCCGTGCCATCCACCACACGCGCTTCGAGTCGCTCGGGCAGGGTGAGTTGCACGAATTCATCGATAGGCTGCAGCTGTCGCTGGCGCGTACCAACGATGAGCTGGCGCGAATCTACTTCGTCGGCCACAGCGCACCGGTGTCCGCGATGACTGCGATTCAGGCGTACCAAAATCAGAATAAGCACATAACGGCGCAAAAATTATAGAATTCCGGCCGCTGTTTCGCGCGAAGCCGGCGGCCGATCCATGTCACAATTATCGCATCTGGCGCGGCTGGAAGCCGAGAGCATCCACATCCTGCGCGAAGTGGTCGCCGAGTGCGAACGCCCGGTACTGCTGTATTCGATCGGCAAGGACAGCTCGGTCCTGCTGCACGTGGCGCTCAAGGCCTTCTACCCGGGGCGGCCGCCGTTTCCGCTGCTGCATGTCGATACCACCTGGAAGTTCCGCGACATGATTGCGTTTCGCGATCACACCGCGCGGCGCTTAGGTCTGGAATTGATCGTGCACGTCAATCCGGATGGCATCGCGATGGGCATCAATCCATTCGTGCATGGCGCGGCAATGCACACCGACATCATGAAGACCCAGGCTCTCAGGCAGGCCCTGGACCGCCACGGCTTCGATGCCGCCTTCGGCGGTGCGCGGCGCGATGAGGAGAAATCGCGCGCCAAGGAGCGCGTGGTCTCGATCCGCTCGACGCAGCATCGCTGGGATCCCAAACGTCAGCGCCCCGAGCTATGGCGTCTCTATAACGCCCGCAAGGCCGCCGGGGAGAGCCTGCGCGTATTTCCGCTCTCTGACTGGACCGAGCTAGACATCTGGCAATATATCCATCAGGAGCAGATTCCGATCGTGCCGCTGTATTTCGCCCGCGAGCGGCCGGTGCTCGAGCGCGACGGCGCACTGATCATGGCCGATGACGAGCGCATGCCGATCGGCCCCGCGGAGCAGCCGCGGCTGCGCAAGGTGCGCTTTCGTACCCTGGGCTGCTATCCGTTGACCGCGGCGATGCCGAGCGAGGCCGAGACGTTGCCGGCGATCATCGAGGAGATGCTCGCGGCCCGCACCTCCGAGCGTCACGGACGCATGATCGACTACGACGTTGCCGGGTCGATGGAGAAGAAAAAGCAGGAAGGCTACTTCTGATGCACGCCCAGGTGGCCCCAATCGTTACCGATGTCGAGGCGTGGCTCGCGGCGCAGGCGCACAAGGGGCTGCTGCGCTTCATCACCTGCGGCAGCGTCGATGACGGCAAAAGCACACTGATCGGCCGGCTGCTGTACGAATCGCGCACGCTGTTTGACGATCAGCTGGCGGCCCTCGAGAGCGAATCCAAACGCGAGGGCACGCAGGGCGAGGAGCTCGACTTTGCGCTGCTGGTCGACGGGCTGGCGGCCGAGCGCGAGCAGGGCATCACGATCGATGTGGCCTACCGCTTCTTCGCCACCGAGCGGCGCAAATTCATCGTCGCGGACACACCCGGTCACGAGCAGTACACGCGCAACATGGTGACGGGAGCTTCGACCGCCGACCTCGCGGTCATCCTGATCGATGCGCGCAAGGGCGTTTTAACGCAGACCCGCCGCCATAGTTACCTGGTGTCGCTGCTCGGGATCCGCCGCATCGTGCTGGCGATCAACAAGATGGACCTGGTCGGCTACTCCGAGAACGTGTTCGATTCCATTGAGTGCGCCTACCGCGGGTTCGCTGCCCAAATCGGCCTGGAGGACATCACAGCGATTCCCGTTTCGGCGCTGCGCGGCGACAACATCATCGAGCCGGCCGCGGATATGCCCTGGTATCGCGGGTCGACGCTGCTGCGGCACCTCGAGAGCGTACCGGTCGAGGAGCGTTTGAGCGCGCAGCCGTTTCGCATGCCGGTGCAGTGGGTCAACCGACCCGATCCGGAATTTCGCGGCTTCGCGGGCTTGATTGCGGGCGGCCGCGTCAGCGTCGGGGATCGGATACGGGTGTTGCCTGCAGGCCACGCCAGCCGCGTCGCACGCATCGTGACAGCGGACGGCGATCGCTCGCAGGCGATCGCCGGGCAGTCGGTGACGCTCACGTTCGAGGACGAAATCGATATCAGCCGGGGTGATTTGCTGGCATCGGCGGATGCGCCGGCCGGCGTCGGCGAGCAGTTCGAAGCCACGATCGTCTGGATGAGCGGCGAGCCGATGATTACCGGGCGAGCGTACTTGCTCAAGTGCGGCACCCGTACCGTGCGCGCACAAATTGCGCGATTGCAGCACAAGATCAATGTCAACACGCTCGAGCGCCTTGCGGCCCGACAGCTCGAGCTCAACGAGATCGGGTTGGTTCAGCTGCGCCTGGATCAGCCACTGGCGTTCGACTCCTATGCCAGCAATCGCGACACCGGCGGTTTCATCCTGATCGATCGCATCAGCAACAGTACCGTCGGCGCGGGCATGCTGAACGCGTCGGTGCGTCCCACGCAGAACCTGCACTGGCAGGTGCTCGATGTCGACAAGGCGAGCCGCGCGGCGCAAAAGAATCAAAAGGCCTGTATACTTTGGTTGACCGGACTGTCGGGGGCCGGCAAATCGACCATTGCCAACCTGGTGGAAAAGCAGCTGGTCGGTTTAGGCCGGCACACGTACCTGCTCGACGGCGACAATGTGCGCCATGGCCTCAATCGCGATCTGGGTTTTGCCGAGGCCGATCGCATCGAGAATATCCGGCGCGTGGCTGAGGTCGCGCGCCTCATGATCGATGCGGGACTGATCGTGCTGGTGTCCTTCATCTCCCCGTACCGCGCCGAGCGCAGCCTCGCGCGCTCGCTGGTGGCCGCCGGAGAATTCGTTGAGATCTTCATCGACACGGCACTCGAAGAGGCGGAGAAGCGCGACCCCAAGGGCCTGTACCGCAAGGCGCGCGCCGGTGAATTGCGCCATTTCACGGGCATCGATTCGCCCTACGAGCCACCGGAGAGTCCCGAGATCCACATCGATACCGCGCGCACCAGCGCCGAGCAGGCCGCCGAGCGGATCATCGCCCACTTGCGCGGCGCCGGCGTCATCGATCGCGACTGGGTATTCATCCCGTAGCGCCGCGCCATGAGCCGCCCGGCGCTGGTACTGATTCCCGGATTGATGTGCGATCAGAGGATCTGGGCGGCGCAGTGCGATGCCCTGCGCGGTCTGGGCATCGAGTTCCGCGTCGCTGATCATGGATCGGCCGATTCATTAGCGGACATGGCTCGCGCTGTGCTCGCTGCGAACCCCGGCCCGCTGGCGGTGGTCGGCCATTCCATGGGCGGGCGCGTCGCGCTGGAAATCGCTCGACTAGCCGGTGCGCGGCTGCGAGGAGCGGCACTGCTCGATACCGGCTTCAGGCCGCTCGCGCCTGGGGACGCCGGTGCGCGCGAGGTGGCGGGGCGTTTACGCCTGCTCGAGCAGGCGCGCGGCGAGGGTATCCGGGCGATGGCCGCGAGCTGGGTACAGGGCATGGTGCATCCGGATCGACTGCAGGACCGCGCCTTGATCGACGCTGTCCTGGATATGTTCGAGCGGCACAGCGTGGCGCAGTTTGCAGCGCAGATCCAGGCGCTGATCCAGCGGCCGGATGCCAGCAGCGTGCTGCCGGGGATCGCCTGTCCGAGCTTGCTGCTCTGTGGGGAGCAGGATCAGTGGGCCAATCCGGCGCAGCATAGCGAGATGGCGCAGCTCATCCCGGGAAGCCTTTACAGCTGCGTGCCCCATTGCGGTCACATGTCGCCGATGGAGCAGCCTGCAGCGGTGAACGCGGCGCTGCTGTCGTGGCTCGAGCTGGTGGATGTCTTCAGGCCTTCAGCACGCTGATCACGCGCGCTTCCATATTGCCTTTCAGTCCGAGCTCGGCGTAATTGCATCCGATGCCGGATTCCTTGACGCCACCGAACGGCACGTTGGCCGCGGTGGCACGATGCTGGTTGACCCAGGCGGTGCCGACTTCAAGGCGCAGCGCAACGGCCGTGGCACGCTCGATATCGCTGCTCCAAACGGAAGCCGCGAGCCCGTAGCGCGTATCGTTGGCACGGCGGATCGCATCCCCGACGTCGCTGAATCGCAGCACCGGCAACAGCGGGCCGAATTGCTCCTCCTTGATCAGGCGGGCGTCTTCGGGCAGGTCAGTGATAATCGTCGGAGCGATGAAATAGCCCGGGCCTGGCGCGACCTCGCCACCGGCGAGGATGTGGCCGCCGCGGCGCCGGCTGTCCTCGAGAAGGCCCAGCACGCGCTCATATTGCATGGGGTTCTGGATCGGCCCGAACTGCGTGTCGGATTGAAGTCCATCACCGATCCTGGCCTTGCGGGCCTCGCCCGCCAGCGCCTCGCACAAGGCCTGGTAGATGCGCTCATGCGCGTAGATGCGCTTGATGGCCATGCAAACCTGGCCGCTGTTGACGAAGGAGGCGAAGAACAGCTTTGGCGCAATGGATTTCGGGTCGACATCATCGAGCACGATGGCCGCATCGTTGCCGCCGAGCTCGAGCGTGATGCGCTTGAGCGTTGCGGCCGCGCTCGCCATGACCTTCTTGCCGCTCGCTACCGAACCGGTGAAGGAGATCTTGTCGATGCCGGGATGCTCACTCATCCATTGCCCGCAGTCATCGCCGCCGGCGAGAATGTTGACGACGCCAGCGGGAAAAATATCGCGCAGCAACTCGCCGAGCTTGAGCGTGCATAGCGGCGTGTAAGGCGAGGGTTTGAGCACGGCGGTATTGCCGGTATAGAGCGCCATGGTCAGGGGCCCTGGGGCCAGATTAATCGGTGCATTCCACGGCGTGATGATGCCGACCACGCCGAGCGGAAAGTAGTGCAATTCGACGTGACGCTGCGCATTCTCGACCAGCACTTCGGGTTCGATCGGGATCGCAGCCATGCCCTCGGACAGGCTCGCCGCGCGCACGATCTCCTCGCGCGACTGTGACAGCGGCTTGCCCTGTTCGCGCGTCAGCAGCTCGGCAAGGCTCTCCTGCTGCACGCGCAGCGCAGCGCTCAGGCGCTGCATACATAAGCGCCGCTGCTCAAAGGAGCTCTCGCGCCAGCTTTGGAATGCGCGGCGTGCGGCGGCGACCGCGCGATCGAGATCGGCATGAGTGGCCCTCGGCGCGCGCGCGAACACCGCTCCGGTGGCCGGATTGATCACATCGAGCGTCGGCGTGCCCGCGATCAGCTCGCCGTCGATGAGCTGGGCGAAATCGGTGCGCAGCGGGAGAATGTCTGCAGCGCGAGTAGCGGTCATGCGAGCGCCTGGAGTCATTGTTTACCGGTAGGGCGGCCGCTAACATAGCAAAATCATGGCAATCGCACGGACCTGCAAAGGTCCCGATCCGAACACGCGCACGCCCGAGTACCGGCCACCGACCGGGGCCTGCGATGCGCATTGCCATATTTTCGGCCCTGCTGAGCGCTATCCGTACGCGCCGGAGCGCACCTATACGCCCCCGGACGCGCCGCTGTCGCGCTTCAAGGCATTGCAGGCGACCCTGGGTTTGACGCGAGCGGTGCTGGTCAATGCCAGTTGCCATGGCCGCGACAACACGGTCATCGGCGATGCGATCGCGCAGAGCCGGGGTCAGTATCGCGGGGTCGCCAACGCCGACGATCGCTTCACCGGGCGCGATTTCGAGACTCTGCACCGCCAGGGATTTCGCGGCGTGCGCTTCAATTTCGTCAAGCATCTGGGCGGCGTGCCCGACCTGGGCGAGTTCGAGCGTGTGCTCGCGCGCATCAGGCCCCTGGGCTGGCACGTCGATCTGCACTTCGACGCCGCCGATCTGCTCGAGTTCGAGGGGCTGCTCCAGGGTCTGCCGTTGGCATTTATCATCGACCACATGGGTCGCGTGCCAACCGAGAAGGGGCTCGAGCAGCCGCCGTTCCAACAGTTGCTGCAGCTCGCGCGTAGCAACGAGAGGTGCTGGGTCAAGATCAGCGGCTCGGAGCGCATGTCGAGCGCCGGGCCGCCGTTCACGGATGCCGTGCCGTTTGCACAGGCGCTGATTGCGGCGGCGCCGGACCGGATCCTGTGGGGCACGGATTGGCCGCACCCGAATATCGCCAAACACATGCCCAACGACGGCGACCTGGTCGATTTTATTCCGCTGATGATGCCGGATGCGTCGATGCAGCGGCGCATCCTGGTCGATAATCCACATCGTCTCTACCAATTCGCAGCTTGAGCAGCATCAGCATGGATGGACCACACGACTACGATGACATCCCGGGCACCACGGTGTTCGACGCCGAGCGCTCGCGCCGCGGCTACCACCTCAACATGTTCTGCATGTCGCTCATGAAGGCCGAGAACCGCGCCGCGTTCAAGGCCAACGAGGCCGAATTCCTCAAGCGCTTCCCGATGAGCGCCGAGCAGTGCGAGGCGGTGCTCAAGCGCGATTGGAATCGCATGATCGAGCTCGGCGGCAACATCTATTTTCTGGCTAAGATCTTCTCCACCGACGGCAAATCATTCCAGTTCACCGCGGCGCAGATGACCGGCATGAGCCAGGAGCAGTATGCGCAGATGATGCTCTCCGGCGGCCGCTCGCCGGAGGGTAATCGCAGCAAGTCGGAGTGGAAAAATCGTGGCTAGCATCTATGCGGGCCTGAGCACCTCGCACGTACCGGCTATCGGCGCCGCCATCGATCTGGGAAAAACCCGCGAGCCGTACTGGCAACCGGTGTTCGACGGCTATGACTTCACCAAGCGCTGGGTTGCGCAGCACCAGCCGGATGTCGTGATTCTGGTCTACAATGACCACGCCTGCGCATTTTCCCTCGAAATCATCCCGACCTTCGCCCTCGGCTGCACCGATCAGTTCATGCCGGCCGATGAAGGCTGGGGGCCGCGTCCGGTGCCGGTGGTGCAGGGTCATTCCGAACTCGCGGCGCATGTCGCGCAGTCTGTCATCCTGGATGAATTCGATCTGACCATCGTCAACAAGATGGATGTCGATCACGGGCTGACCGTGCCGTTATCGCTGGTGTTCGGTCAACCCGCGGCGTGGCCATGCCGCGTGATTCCGCTGGCGGTCAACGTCGTGCAGTATCCGGCGCCGACCGGCCATCGCTGTTTCAACTTCGGCCGCGCGATCGCCAGGGCGGTGGAGTCGTACCCGGAAAACCTGCGGGTGATGATCTGGGGCACCGGCGGCATGTCGCACCAGCTGCAGGGACAGCGGGCGGGCCTGATCAACCAGAAATTCGACAATCATTTTCTCGACGCCATCGGTCCCGACCCGCAGGCACTCGTGCGCATCCAGCATCTCGAGTATCTGCGCGAGGCGGGCTCGGAGGGCATCGAGCTGGTCATGTGGCTGATCATGCGCGGCGCGCTGCACGAGCGCGTGCGGGTGCTGCATCGCTTTTATCACGTGCCGGCCTCCAATACCGCCGTAGGCCATCTGCTGCTCGACAACCAGGTTTGAAATGAAAGTCATTCTGGCCGGTGCCGGCGCGTTCGCTATCAAGCATCTCGAGGCGATGTCCAAGATCGATGGCATCGAGGTCGCCTCGATCGTGAGCCGCGATCTCAAGGCGACCGCCGAGGTGGCGAAGCAATGGCGCATCCCGCATTACACCACCGACCTGGCCGAAAGCCTGGCGCAGAGCGGGGTCGAGGCGGCGCTGCTGGCCTCGCCGACGCAGCTGCACGCCGCGCAGGCGATAACGTGCCTGCGCGCCGGCAAGCACGTCATGATCGAGATTCCGATCGCCGATTCGCTGGCCGATGCGCAGCGCGTGGTCCAGGCGCAGCAGCAGAGCGGACTGATCGCGATGGGCGGCCACACGCGTCGCTTCAATCCGAGCCATCAGTGGCTGCACAAACGCATCCAGGCCGGCGAGCTCAAGCTGCTGCAAATGGACGTGCAGACCTATTTCTTCCGCCGCTCGAACATGAACGCGCTCGGTAAGGCGCGCAGCTGGACCGATCACCTGCTCTGGCATCACGCCTGCCATACGGTGGATCTGTTCCAGTACCAGACCGGACAGCAGGTCTCGCAGTGCTATGCGCTGCAGGGTCCGTTGAGTCCCACGCTCGGCATTGCGATGGATATGAGCATCGGCATGAAAGTGCCGGGCGGGGCGCTCTGCACGCTGTCGCTGTCGTTCAATAACGAGGGGCCGCTCGGCACCCTCTTCCGCTATATCTGCGACAACGGCAGCTACATCTGCCGCTACGACGATCTGTTCGACGGCAAGAACAACCAGATCGACGTGTCGAAGGTCGATGTGTCGCTGAACGGCATCGAGCTGCAGGATCGAGAGTTCTTCGCCGCGATCCGCGAGCGGCGCGAGCCCAACGCCAGCGTTGCGCAATGCCTCACGGCCATGCAGACGCTCGATAAGCTCGAGC
This sequence comes from Steroidobacteraceae bacterium, assembly GCA_036733765.1. Classification (GTDB taxonomy): domain Bacteria; phylum Pseudomonadota; class Gammaproteobacteria; order Steroidobacterales; family Steroidobacteraceae; genus FEN-1191. Next base: position 32,914 of record DAIMZW010000007.1, on the reverse strand, counting down.
AGCGGCTCAAGGATTCATGATCATCGACTGCCATGGCCACTACACGACCGCGCCGGGAGCGCTGCAGGCGTTTCGCGATGCGCAACTTAGCGGGTTCACAGGCTCGGAGAGCGCGGCAGCGCTCGAGGGCCCGCGCATCAGCGACGATGAGATCCGCGACAGCCTCGAGAAAGCGCAGCTCAAACTGCAGCGCGAGCGCGGCACCGACCTGACGATATTTTCTCCGCGGGCCTCGGCGATGGGGCATCATCTCGGCAACGAGGCGGTCAGTGCGCAATGGACGCGCATCTGCAACGAGCTGATCTACCGCGTATGCCAGCTGTATCCGCAGAACTTCGTCGGTGTCTGCCAGCTGCCGCAATCCCCCGGCGTCGCCCCGGCCCACAGCGCGGCAGAGCTTGAGCGCTGCGTGCGCGAGCTGGGCTTCATCGGCTGCAACCTCAATCCCGACCCGTCCGGCGGGCATTGGAACTCCCCGCCGCTGACCGACCGGCATTGGTATCCGCTGTACGAGAAGATGGTGGAACTCGATGTGCCCGCCATGGTGCACGTCAGCGCTTCCTGCAATCCGAATTTCCACGCTACCGGGGCGCACTATCTGAACGCCGACACCACCGCGTTCATGCAGTTCCTGACTTCCGATCTGTTCAAGGAGTTCCCGACGCTGCGCTTCATCATTCCGCACGGCGGCGGCGCGGTGCCGTTCCACTGGGGCCGTTTTCGCGGGCTGGCACAGGACCTCAAACGACCGCCGCTCGAGGAGCTGCTGCTCAAGAATGTCTATTTCGACACCTGCGTGTATCACCTGCCGGGCATCGAGCTGTTATGCAAGGTCGTGCCGCTGGAGAATATTTTGTTCGGCTCGGAGATGGTCGGGGCAGTGCGCGGCATCGATCCGCGCACCGGCCACTACTATGACGATACCAAGCGCTACGTCGATGCGCTGGCGTTGAGCGAGGCGGACCGGCAGCGCCTGTATTCGCTCAATGCGCGACGCGTGTATCCGCGGCTCAATGCCCGGCTGGCCGCCGTGGGTTGGTGATCGGCGACGCTGTTCGTATTAGCGCGCTCCGTCCCAGACCGAGTGCGGAATCAGCACGCTGCCGTCCATGAGCGCGCGCGCGGTGCGCAGGATGCCGGAGCGGCCGACACTGAAGTGCTCGCCGCTGCCGGTGACTTCGAGCGTCACGGTGAATTCTCCGCTCGGGTGCTCGACCGACATCATGATCGGCGAGCCGGCCGGAATGCGCGCGATGCCCTCGGCGACCGAGTCCGGCATGACGCAGGCGGTCGCGACACTGACCGCGCCGAGCACGCCGATCGCGGCGTGGCAGCGGTGCGGGATGAAGCTGCGGGTACAGACATGCCCGCCGGCCTGCGCCGGCGCGATCAGCGTCAGCTTCGGCACCACCTTGCTCGTCACATCCCCCAGACCCATCAGTCGTCCGGCGGCGAGCCGCACCCGTTCCAGTCGCGCCTTGAATTCCTGGTCGGCATCGAGATCCTTGGGCGATTCGTAGCCGCTCTTGCCGAGCGCGCGCGCGGGGATCACTACCACCGGCATGCCATTGTCGATGCAGGTGACATCGATGCCTTCGACCCGGTCGCGCGCGCGCTGGGTCGGCAACATGGCATCGCAGACCGAGCCCGCGGTATCGAGAAAATCGACGTTGATCGGCGCCGCCGTGCCCGGCACGCCCGCAATCGCCGCGCTGCCGTCATAGCGCACCACGCCACCGGGCGTTTGAATGCTCGCCAGCGCCAGATTGCCGGTATTGACCATGTAGATCGCCACCCGCGTGATCGGATCGGAGGCGCTCACCAGGCCGCGCTCGATCGCGAACGGTGCGACTCCAGCGAGCATGTTGCCGCAGTTCGGACTTACATCGACCAGCGGCTTGTCGATCAGGACCTGGGCGAACAGGTAATCCACATCGACGTTGGGACGCTCGGATCGGGAGATGATCGCGACTTTACTCGTCAGCGGTTCGGCGCCGCCGAGGCCATCGATCTGTCGCGGATCGGGAGAGCCCATTACCGAGAGCAGCACGCGATCGCGCACAGCGGGGTCAGCGGGCAGATCGGCGGCCAGGAAGAAGGGGCCCTTCGAAGTGCCGCCCCGCATGAGCGTGCACGGTATCGCGGTCTGTCTGGCTGACATGCGCGGCGTTCCGGCGCTCAGCGATACTCGAGCCCCAGGGCCTTGAGCGGCTCGCGCATCTTGTAGATGTCGAGGCCCAGCTCGCCCGCGGCGAGGCGCTTGCGTTTGTCTTGTTCGCTGGCGGCGCGCTGGGCGGCGGCCTGGGCGACGGTGCTCGCCTGCGCGCGGCCCACCACCACGACCCCGTCGTCATCGGCAACGATCGCATCGCCGGGCTCCACGCGCGCCCCGGCGCAGATGATCGGCACATTGACCGCGCCCAAGCTCGCTTTCACTGTGCCCTGGGCAAACACCGCCTTGCTCCAGACCGGGAACTTCATGTCCGTGAGACTGGCGATGTCGCGTACGCCGGCATCGATGATCAAGCCAACGACGCCGCGCGCGGCCAGCGAGGTGGCGAGCAGGTCGCCGAAGTAGCCGTCCGAGCAGGGCGAGCTCGGCGCAACCACGAGCACATCGCCGGGCTGACAGACCTCGACCGCGACGTGCAACATCCAGTTGTCCCCCGGCGGGACCAGCACCGTCACCGCGCTGCCGGCAATGCTCACCGGCCGATAGATCGGGCGCATGTAGTCGGCCAACAGGCCCATGCGACCCTGCGCTTCGTGTACGGTGGCGACACCGCACTCGCCCAGAGTCTGCAGGTCGTTTCGGTTGGGTCGCGCGATCTCGCGGACGACGATGTGCTTGCTGATGGCGATGCTCCTGGGGTGGGCCAGAATTATATCGCCGGCCTGTGCCCCTCGCCACGCGAGAGGCCGGACGCGGGCCGCGCCGCCGTGCCTCAAGAGCGCGGTCGCCGTCGTGGACGCCGTCTTCTTGCGCGGGTCGACCAGAATCGTCAGGCGCGCGCTGCGTTGTTCGAGACTCATAGTGGATTGGCATGATAATACAAGGCGCATTGAAGTAACATTGGCCGCAACCAACGCCCGTGCCCGATCCGTCTTCGGAGAAGCTGTTTCGTGATCGCCGCGCTGCCCGCGCTCCATTCGCCCATCGATGCGTGTCTGGCGCTGCTCGGGGCATGGCTGCTGATCGGCTTGCTTGGTTTGATCAGGCCGTCTCACGCGGCCTTGGGCTGCCGCGTGCTGTATCCGGCGGGCGCTGCAGTCGGTGGCGCGCTGGCGCTGGTCGCGGCCATAAGCCTCTCCGCCCCGGTAACGCAGCGCGTGCTGCTGCTCGGTCTGCCCGATCTACCGATGCACATGCGGCTCGATGCGCTTTCGGCGGTGTTTCTGGTGCTGCTCGGCGCGGCCTCGGTCGGCATCTCGCTGTTCGCGGCGGGCTACTTTCGCCGGCCGCAGGGCGCGGCGCCGGGCCTGATCGTGCTGGAATACCATCTGTTTCTGGCCAGCATGGCCCTGGTGCTGCTCGCCGACGATGCCTACAGCTTTATGCTGGCCTGGGAAACCATGGCGTTGTCGTCCTATTTCCTCGTGACTACCGACCACCGCGTCGCTGCCATTCGCCAGGCCGGCTTCGTCTATCTGCTGATCGCACACGTCGGGGCGCTCGCGATCCTGCTGAGCTTTGGCATACTGCAGGGGGGCAGCTGGCAATTCACCTTCGATGCCATGCGCGGCGCGCGCCTCGCCAGCGGCTGGTCGGCGCTGGCGTTTCTGCTGGCGCTGTTCGGCTTTGGCGCCAAGGCCGGACTCGTGCCTTTGCACGTCTGGCTGCCCGACGCGCACCCGGCGGCCCCATCGCCGGTCTCCGCGCTCATGAGCGGCGTGATGCTCAAGACCGCGCTCTACGGCCTGTTGCGCGTGACCTTCGATCTGCTGGGTACGCCGGAGTGGTGGTGGGGCCTGGTGCCGCTGGCTTTGGGTCTATTCACGGCTCTTTATGGCATCGTGTTCGCCGCCGTGCAGAGCGATATGAAGCGACTGCTCGCCTACTCCTCGATTGAGAACACCGGCATCCTGTTCGCCGGCGTCGGCCTGGCGATCGTGTTCGAGGGTGTCGGCATGCGCATGGTGGCCTCGCTGGCGCTGCTCGCGGTGCTGTATCACGCGCTCAACCATGCCTGTATGAAGAGCCTGTTGTTTCTCGGTACCGGCGCGGTGCTGCATGCCACCGGCGAGCGCAACATGGGACGTCTCGGCGGACTCATTCACCGTATGCCGTGGGTGGCCTGGACCGCCCTGATCGGCGCGCTCGCGATCGCCGGCCTGCCGCCGCTCAACGGCTTCGTCTCCGAGTGGCTGCTGCTGCAGGCCTTCCTGCTCACGCCGGAGGTGCCGCGCCCGTTCGTGAACATGCTGCTGCCGATGGGCGCCGCGCTGCTGGTGCTGGCCGCGGCGCTGGCCGCCTACGTCATGGTGAAGTACTTCGGCGTCGTCTACCTGGGGCAGCCGCGCGGGGAGGCCGGCGCGCCGGTGCACGATGCCGAGCCGATCGAGCGCCTAGGGCTGGCCTGGCTCGCCGGCAGCTGCATTTTACTCGGGCTGCTGCCCGGCCAGATTCTGCCTCACCTGCGCGAGGTCACATTGGCGCTGCACCTGGGCGGCCCGGCCCCGGCGGCGCCCTGGTGGAGCCTGGTGCCATTGGCGAACCGCCAGGCCTCGTATGCGCCGCTGGTGTTTTGCCTCACGGTGCTGGCGCTGGTTGGCCTGACGATCCTGGCGGTGCGGGTCTTCTACCATCAGCGCGTGCGGCGCGGCCCGGCCTGGGATTGCGGATTCGGCGGGCTCAATGCGCGCATGCAGGACAGTGCCGAAGGCTTCGGTCAGCCGATTCGACGCATCTTCCAGCCGTTCTTTGCGATCGAACGTGAGCTGCCGACGCCGTTCGATCGCGCGCCGCGCTATCGCGTGCGCGTCAGCGATCGCTTCTGGACTGCCCTGTACCTGCCGCTTGGCCCGCTGGTGCGCCGCATCGCCGATTCTCTCGCCTGGCTGCAGCAGGGTCGCATCGCCGTGTATCTGCTCTACAGTTTCCTGACCTTGCTGCTGCTGCTGGCGTGCGTGCTGTGAGCTTGCCTGCGATGAACGCGATCGAATGGTTGACACAGGTCCTGGAAGTGCTCACCGCGCTCGCCGCCGCGCCGTTGTTCCTCGGTTGGATCAATCAATGCCGTGCCTGGCTGTCCAATCGCAGTGCGCCGAGCCTGTGGCAGCCGTACCGCGGGCTGCGCAAGCTGTTCTATAAGGAGGCGGTGCTGGCTGCGAACGCCTCCAGCCTGTTCCGGATCGCGCCGTATATCGTGTTCGCCACCATGGTCCTGGCCGCGGCGGTCATCCCCTCTATGGGTACGCGGCTGCCCTTCACCTCGGTGGCCGATGCGATTGCGCTGGTCGGATTGCTCGCCACGGCCCGCGTCTTCATCGCGCTGGCGGCCATGGATGTCGGCACGGCGTTCGGCACGCTCGGTGCGCGCCGCGAGATGATGGTCGGGTTCCTGGCCGAGCCGGCGCTGCTGATGGTGATCTTCGTCGCCTCGCTGAATTCGGCCACGACCGCGCTGCCGGCGATCACCGAGCACCTGGCGACCCAGCCGTTCGCGCTGTATCCGAGTCTGGCCTTCACCGCCGTGGCCTTCACCATGGTGCTGCTGGCGGAGAATGCACGTATACCGATCGATAACCCGGCGACGCACCTGGAACTGACCATGATCCATGAGGCCATGCTGCTTGAATATTCCGCGCGGCATCTGGCGCTCATGGAATGGGCTTCGGCGTTGAAACTGTTCAACTACGCGTGCATCGGTTTCGCGCTATTCCTGCCCTGGGGCGTGTCGCTGGGGCAGGGGCCGGTGGCGCTCATGACCTCGGTGCCGATCCTGGCAGTGAAGCTGGCCGTCGCGGGCGCCGGCCTGGCGCTGATCGAGACGCTGTCGGCGAAACTGCGCGTGTTCCGGGCCCCGGAGTTCCTCGCCAGCGCGTTTCTGTTCGCGGTGCTGGGCCTGCTCGTGCATCTACTGCTGGGAGCCTGAGCTCGCGCATGCCGATGCTGTCGCCAGACCTGCAGTTGCTGAACGCACTCGCGGCGCTGCTGTTGCTGCTGTCGTTCGCGATGCTGGCGCAGCGGCGCATCGTCACGCTGGTAAATCTGCTCGCGCTGCAGGGCGCGGTGCTGTGCGCGGCGACGCTGCTGCTGGCCTGGCGCACGCGCCAAGGCCATTTGTACCTGTCGGCGGCGTTGACGCTGCTGCTCAAGGTCATCGTGTTGCCGCGTCTGCTGCACCGGCTCATTCGCCGCCTCGGGGTGTATTGGGATTCCGAGCCGCTGCTCAACATCACCGGCACGATGCTGTTGGGATTGATCGTGGTGGTGTTCGCCTTCGGCCTGGCGCAGCCGATCGCCGCGCTCGCGAGTACCGCGACGCGCAATGCCATCGGCATCGCCGTGGCGGTAACTCTGCTCGCGTTCCTGACCATGATCACGCGCAGCAAGGCCATGTCGCAGGTGGTCGGCTTCCTGTCCATGGAAAATGGGCTGTTCTTCGGCGCCATGAGCGCCACCTACGGCATGCCGATGATCGTCGAGTTCGGCGTAGCGCTCGATGTGCTGGTCGCGATGCTGGTGCTCGGGGTCTTCTTGTTCCAGATCCGCGAGCAATTCGACAGCCTGGACCTGCATCACTTCGAATCGCTCAAGGAGGATAAGTAGTGGAATTTCTGGTGCTGCTGGCCACGCCGCTCCTCGGCGCGCTGATCCTGGGTGTAATCGGTGCTCACCGACATGCGCCCGAGATCAACGTCGGCTTCAGCACAGTGACTTTTCTGGCAGCCGCTGCACTGACGCTGCGCGTGGTGGGGGAGGGCAATCTGAGCGTGGCGCATGAGCAGTTCTTCATCGATCCGTTCAATGTGTTTCTGGTCGCGCTGACCGCGCTGGTCGGGCTCACCACTGCAATCTTCTCGCGGCCCTACATGCGGGTCGAGATCGCGCACGGTCGTCTCACGCCGCAGCGACTGCAGCTCTACCACAGCATGTACCAGCTGTTCATGGCCACGATGCTGATCGCGCTCACGACCAACAACATGGGGTTGCTGTGGGTGGCCATGGAGGCGGCAACGCTCTCGACCGTGCTGCTCGTGACGCTGTATCGCACGCCCGGGAGCCTCGAGGCCGGCTGGAAGTATTTCATTCTCTGTGGTGTCGGCATCGCCCAGGCCCTGTTCGGCACCATCCTGCTGTACGTCGCGGCCGAGAAGGTGCTCGGCGCGGCAGGCGTCAGCGGGCTGCTGTGGACGCACCTCAATGGCGTCAAAGGCCAGCTGGAGCCGGCTGTGATGAGCCTGGCTTTCGTGTTCCTGCTGGTCGGTTACGGCACCAAGATCGGCCTCGCGCCATTGCACAACTGGTTGCCCGACGCGCACGCCGAGGGCCCGACGCCGATCTCCGCCGTGCTGTCGGGACTGCTGCTCAATGTAGCGCTCTATGCCGTCATGCGCTGCAAGGTGCTGGTCGAAGGCTCGCTGCGCTCGAATCTGCCCTCGCACATGCTCATGGGATTTGGCCTGCTGTCGGTGGTGCTCGCCGCGTTCTTCCTCTGGCGCCAGCGCGACATCAAGCGCCTGTTCGCCTATTCCTCGATCGAGCACATGGGCATCATCACCTTTGCGTTCGGCATGGGCGGCACGGTCGCAAACTTCGCCGCGCTACTGCACATGACCGTGCATTCGCTGACGAAATCCGCCATCTTCTTCGCGGTCGGCCACGCCTCGCAGAAGGTCGGCTCGCAGCTGATCGAGCGCATCCGCGGGCTCATCGACACCAATCCCACCATAGGTTGGGGCCTCATGATGGGCACGCTCGCGATTCTCGGCATGCCGCCATTCGGCGTGTTCGCCAGTGAGTTCCTGATCCTGACGACGGCCATGAAACAGCAGCCCTGGGCGACACCGGTGCTGCTCACCGCGCTCGGCGTCGCCTTCGCCGCGGTATTCAGCAAGGTGCAACCTATGGTGTTCGGCGAGCCCAGCGGACAGCGCCTGCCGCACTCTCCGGCATTGCTGCCGGTGTTTGCACATTTAGGCCTGGTGCTGCTGCTCGGACTATTCATCCCGCCGTACCTGGCGCAGTGGTATCAGGCCGCGGCACGCCTGATCGGAGGTCAGTGACATGCCATTGCAGCGTTGGTTTGAGCACACGACGATCGTCTCCGGGGCACCACACGTGCACGCTCGGCGCGTCTCGGCGGAGCAGTGGTATGAGGCGGCGCAGGCCGTGGCCGCTCATGGCGGGCGGCTGCTGACGCTGTGGGCTCGGGCCGGTGCGCAGGCAGATTGGAGCGTGATCGCGGCACTGCATACCGATCCGGGTGTTCTGCTGCTCGAGTTGCCGTGCCCGGCGGCGCAAGCGATCTATCCGGGCCTGCAGGACATTTTTCCGGCGGCCAGCCGCCTGCAGCGCGCGCTCGCTGATGTCTCGGGCCTCGTGAGCAGCGATCCGGACCAGCGGCCCTGGCTGCGTCACGCCGAGTGGCCCGCGAGCTTTCATCCGCTGCGCGATGCGTTGGCAGCGGACACGCCCGCGAGCGGGGAGCCGATGGCCTATGAATTCGTGCGCGTCGAGGGCGAAGGCGTGCACGAGATCGCCGTCGGGCCGGTGCACGCCGGCATCATTGAGCCCGGTCATTTCCGCTTCTCGGTGGTCGGGGAGAAAGTGCTGTGGCTCGAGCAGCGGCTCGGTTATACGCACAAGGGCATCGAGCGGCGCTTCGCACAGCTGCCGCTCGCCGAGGCGCATCGTCTGGCAGCGCGGGTCTCGGGTGACTCGGCAGTGGCGTTCTCGTGGGCCTATTGCCAGGCGCTCGAGGGGCTCGCCGGCATGCACGTGCCCGAGCGCGCGCTGTGGCTGCGCGCGCTGGCGCTGGAACTCGAGCGCATCGCCAATCATCTCGGCGATCTCGGTGCGCTCGGTAACGATGCCGGTTTCGCCTTTGCGCTGGCGCAATTCTCGCGCCTCAAAGAGCAACTGCTGCGCGCGATCGAGCACTCGCTCGGGCAGCGCTACCTGATGGACTTCGTCGTCCCGGGCGGAACGCGTACGGATCTGGATCGCGCTGGGGCAGCGCGGCTACGCGCCGAATGCGTTGCGTTGGTGCGCGAAGTGCGGCGGCTGCGCGAGATCTTCGATGACAACGAGGGCGTGCGCGACCGCTTTGTCGGTGCCGGTATCGTCGCACCAGCGCTCGCGCGCCGCCTCGGGCTCACCGGGCTCGCCGGTCGCGCCAGTGGCCAGGCCTACGATCTGCGCCTCGATCAACCCTGGGCGCCGTACGATCGACTCAAACCAAACAAGATGGGGCGCACCGAGGGCGACGTCGCCGCTCGTGTCGCTTTGCGCTTCGATGAGCTGCTCGAATCCGTTCGCCTTATCCACGAGATCCTCGAGCGAGCGCCAAACGGGCCGCACACGATGCCGTTCAGCGAGCCGCCGGATGCGGCCTTCGGGCTCGGACTCATCGAGGGCTGGCGCGGCCCGGTCATGATCGCGCTCGAGGCCGGCCCGGCCGGCAGCATTCGCCGCTGCCATCCGCACGATCCGTCATGGCAGAACTGGCCGGTGCTCGAACACGCCATCATTGACAACATCGTTCCAGACTTTCCGCTGATCAACAAATCCTTCAACCTCTCCTATAGCGGCCACGACCTCTGAGCCATGTGGAAGACTTTGCAACAAATCGGCAGCGTCGGCCTGATCACGCAGGCGCCGCCGCCGGCGGACGAGACGCTGCGTATCCGGCAAGCTCTTCAGGCGCGCATCCAACGGGTGCTGGGCCGCGCGCTGTGCATCCGGCACATCGATGCCGGCTCCTGCAATGGCTGTGAGCTCGAGATCCATGCGCTCAACAATCCGATCTACAACCTCGAGGGTCTTGGGATCCGCTTTGTCGCGAGCCCGCGCCATGCGGATCTGCTGCTCGTGACCGGGCCGGTGGCGCGCAACATGGCGCTCGCGCTGCGCCGCACTTATGAGGCCACGCCCGATCCTAAACTCGTGGTCGCGGTAGGCGACTGCGGTTGCCACGGCGGAATCTTTGGTGAGAGCTACGCCACGCTGGGATCTGTTTCGCAGGTGATTCCAGTCGATGTCGCGGTCAGCGGCTGCCCGCCGGCACCGATTCGCATCCTCGCCGGCATCCTCACGGCGATTTCGGCTCCCCGCAGGCCGTCCGCCGCATCCGAGCAGGCGGCACACGGATGAGCCGTTCGGTGCACTCGCTGCGGGTCGCTGCTAGCCGCCGCGCTCGATAGTCACGGTCGCGCGGGAGTTGTGTGAGCTGCCGTCGGCGTGGGGGCTGCCCGCATCCCCCAGCGCCACGTGGAACTGCGTGGTCTGTGTCCGCAGTGGGTTGGAGATGATGGGCACGTAGACGGTGAGTTTGTCCTGGCCGCTGGCCATATGCTCGATGCGGCGGCCGAAGGAGGCATAGTCCATGTCCGGTTCGGCCGATGCCGGTTCGGTCCACCAGACGAAACTGAGCTCGCCCTCGGTGTTGCCTACGCGCTGCACGACGATACGCGCCGCCGGCTCGCCGTCCGCGACCGTGTAGCTCTGGGCGGCAAAAATCACGTGAGGCGTCGTAGTCGAGATCGTGCTTGCGGCGGTAGCGCCCGCGAGCGCTGTCGCGTTCTCGATTTGGCCGCCTTTAGCCGGCGCTACTGCGAGTTCCGGGTTTCCAACAGCCTTGGCTGGACCGGGCAGCGCAGCGGGCGGCGTCGCGGGCACGTTCACTGGATCAGCGGGCGCGCTGCTCGATACCGAATTGCTCGCGAGAGACTGCACCGCCTGCCAGGCCTCGTGCAGCGTGTCCTGCGCGCTGCTCACGGCCGCGCTCAGGGTCCGGTTCCAATCCACGTTCGCTTGTGACTGCAGTGCCCACGCCCCGGCGCCCACGGCCAGCAACGGTAGAGCCAACGCGGCGGCCCGGCGCCACGGGCGGCGCGATGCGACGGCAGCGGTCAACTCCGGTAACGATGGCAAACAGCGCGCGGCGCCGTCCAGCCCGAGTTTCGCCAGCCAACTCTCGATCGACCTAGGCTGTTGCTCGCGGCCCCAGACAAGACCTCGACGCAACACGCGCCACTGCGCGAACGACACGCCGGCTGGCCGGTGCGCATGCATGCCGCGGGCCCGCGCTTCGATCGAGGGCAGATGATCAAACGGATGCCGGCCGGCGAGCAGTAGATAGGCGATGCAGGCCAGCGCATAGATGTCATCGCGCGGATCGGCGCGGCGGCGTTCGAGCTGCTCGCAGCTGGCGTACGCGGGAGTGGCCCGATGATAGGCCTCGTCGGCATCGCCCTCGGATACCCACGGCTCCCGCGTCGGCATGCTCTGCCCGCCAAAGTCCAGCACGCGCACCTCACCCTCGTGAGTGATCATCACATTGCTGGGTTTGAGATCGGCGTGCACGACGCCGCGCGAATGCGCGTGCGTCACCGCGGCGCCGATGTCTCGAATGATTGCCAATGCGTAGCGCTGCTGCAGCACTGTGCCATCGACACGGCGCAGCACCTGGCTGAGCCGCGCGCCCGCAAGCAGCTCCATGGTGTAAAAGATCGTGTCCCCGTCGTGATCGATGTCAAAGACGTTGACCACATTGGGATGCGACAGCCGCTGCGCGCTCTGAAACTCCTGCCCCAGAGCCGCTTGGCTCGCCGGCCTCGAGGCATTGGGCGGCGCCACCTTGAGCGCAACGAAGCAATCCGCCAAGCCGAAACGGACGCGATCGCGATCGATGGCCTTGTAGACCGATGCCATGCCGCCACGGCCCAGCAGAAGCTGAAGCTCATAGCGATCGTGCAACACTCGGCCCACCGCGATGGCGGGCTCAGGCACGGTTGCGGTTGCGGTTGGGGTTGCGGGCATCGGCTTGGCAATCGGCGCCGCAGGCGTGGCCGCTGCCGCCGTCGCGCGCGCCCGGGGCGCCGGCGCGGTTCGCACCGCAACCCGCGGCGGTGGGCGCTCCAGAGTTGGGGTCGAATCAATCTCGCGATGAAACCCGCGCGCGCTGGGGGGAATCAGCGGCTCAGCGCCCAGCTCACAGGTGAGATCTTCGAAGGGGTAGCCATCATCACCACGGGCCGCCGGCGGTTGCTGGCTTCTTTGCCTGGTGTCGGCGCGCGGAACCGGCGCGCGCGCAGCCACGGTCTGCTCAATCCTGGCCTGAATTTTCTGGTGTTGCTCCGCAGGCATGCGACCCAAACGATGATAGCGGTCGATGAGCTCGCGCAAGGCCCCGGCAGACTCCGGTTTCCTGCGGCAGATCGAAGACACGTCGCTGAGGTAGATTTCCTCTTTGTAGCCGTCACTGAGTATCGCGCTCATGAGCGTACGCAGTTCGTCATCACCTTCGGGGAGCGCGTCGCTGTGCATTTCTACCGTTATTGCCATGATTTGTGAACGCAAGGTATCAAAGATAGGGCCAAAGTGTGGAGTGTCCGCTGGCGCCGACATAGGCTCGCAGCGCGCTGCGCTGACAAGGCAGTTGAATGACCGAACTTAAATGAGAAAGAACAATCGAAAAATCAACGATCCGAAGCCACAATCTTCCAATCCACTTGATGTCGCGCGCGTCGCCGTGGCGCTGTGCTTAAGCGTCATAGCGCTTGCGGCGGTAGCCGTCCACGCGCAGACGCGCGATGACTACTGCGGCGGCAGACCGCCGCCGGGGTTCGATCAACCGCTAAGTAGGGCGCATACCGGCCGCTACGTCAATGATACCTATGGCTATTCGCTCACGATCCCCGCCGGGTTCACGGCCTTCACCAGCGCCAGCGGGCCCGAGCGCGGCTTCGTCATTGGCCTGGCCGGCACGCCGCGCGTGTTCTTGAGCGTGGACGCCTCATACGATGCCTTCTACGACATTACCGCGGCGGGGGTGCATCGGCGCGATCTCAACGCGATCCGCCTGCACGATGCCGTGCTCAGCGACGAGGTCGCGGATGCAGCGCTGGCGCGAGCCCCAGGCGGTCGATACCTCATGCGCGTGCTATGCCGCGGCGAGGCGGCGCTCGCAATCCATGAGGAGATCATCGTGCTGCGCAATCGCGAAATTTATCGGCTGGACCTGCACAGCACGCCCGAGCGTTATGCCAAAGATCTGCAGCAGCTCAACGCCTTGCTGAGATCGTGGCGTTGGGAAGCGATCCGATAACGCCGCGATCAGTTCGAGGCATGTCTATACAGTAGTGCCGCCGGCTTACAATGGGCACATGTGCGGACGCTACACGACGCCTGAGCAAAGCGAGGCAGAACGGTACTTCGCGGTGCATCTGTTGCGCTGGGAATTCGAGCGCAGCTATAACGTCGCGCCGAGCCAGGCGGTGCCGGTGGTACGCATCGCCGAGGGTCAGCGCGAGGGCGTCATGATGCGCTGGGGACTCGTGCCGTTCTTCGCCAAGGGCGTGGCGCCCAAATACTCGACGATCAATGCCCGCGTCGAGACGATCGAGACTTCGGCGTGCTACCGCGGACCGTGGCGACGGGCGCAGCGCTGCATTCTGCCCGCGGCAGGCTTTTATGAATGGCACCTCCAGGAAAGCGGCGGCAAGCAGCCGTTCTTCATTCATACTGCCGATCAGGCGCTGTTCGGCTTCGCCGGATTGTGGGATGCCTGCAAGCGCGAGGATGGCAGCGTACTGGAGAGTTGCACCATCATTACGATGCCCGCCAATGCGCTGATGGCGCAGATTCACAACGCGCCCGGGAAGCAACGGATGCCGGCGATTTTGTCAGTGACCGGGATGGACGCATGGCTGAACGGCTCGCCGGCCGACGCGCGCGCGGTTCTGCAGCCCTATCCGGCCGAGCTCATGGTCGCCTGGCCAGTCAGCGTCCGGGTCAACTCGCCCAAGAACAACGGCCCGGAGCTCGTCACCGCCGCCGCGAGTTGAGCCCGCAGCACCCCGGCGGTGCTTATTTTGTGAGCCGCTTACGAATGGCCTGCAACTCGCGGTGCCGTGCGGCGCTCGTTTCCGGATAGCTCATCTTGAGGCCTTGGAGGGTATCGAGCAGGATTCTGGAGACAATGAGCCGGGCATTGTCCTTGTCGTCGGCCGGAACGACGTACCAAGGGGCGAACTCGGTGCTGGTCGCGCTCAGGCATTTATCGTAGGCCTTCATGTACTGCTTCCAGAAATTCCGCTCCTCAATATCCGCCAGGCTGAATTTCCAGTTCTTCTCCGGTTCATCGATCCTCGCCAGAAAGCGCTTGCGCTGCTCCTCCTGCGACAGATGCAGGTAGAACTTGATGATGCGGGTTTCGTTGCGGAACAGATGCCGCTCCAACTCGACGATGGAATGATAGCGCTGGTGCCAGATCGCCTTCTCATCGAGCGGGGCTACCGCCACGCCTTCGTTGCGCAGAATCTCAGGATGCACGCGCGCAATCAGCACCTCCTCGTAATAGGATCGGTTGAAGATGCCGATGCGCCCGCGCTCCGGAAGATCACGGGTCGTGCGCCAAAGGAAGTCGTGCTGCAATTCGATCGGGCTCGGGTGTTTGAAGCTGAATACCTGGCAGCCCTGCGGGTTGACGCCGGACATCACGTGTTTGATTACACCATCCTTGCCCGCCGCATCCAGTGCCTGGAAGATCAGCAGTATGGCCTGAGTGTTCGATGAGTAGAGCAGCTGCTGCTGCTCACTCAACTGCTCGACATGCTGCTGGAGCAGCTCCTGGTATTGCTGCTTCGATGCGTACAGCGGCTTGATGTTCGTGGGCCACTTGCGCAGCTTGACGTCCGCCCCTTCCGGCACACAGAAATCTTTCGAATTGACTTTCATTGCAGCCCTTTCAGCGAATAGCTACGGACCCAGGGCGGTATCGACGATGGCCTGCGCTTCTTGCAGGATATCGCGCAGATGCTGCTTGCCGCGGAAGCTCTCGCCGTAGATCTTGTAGATGTTCTCGGTGCCAGAGGGGCGCGCTGCAAACCAGCCGCTGGCCGCGATGACCTTGATGCCGCCGATCGGCGCACCGTTGCCCGGTGCCCGATCAAGGACGCTGTCGATCTTCTCCCCAGCCAACTTTGTCGTGTGCAGTTGCTGCGGGGAGAGCTGCGATAGCCGCTTCTTCTGTGCCGGCGTGGCCGGCGCATCGACCCGGTCGGAGGCCGGCTCGCCCAACTCGCGCGCCAGGTCGGCGTAGCGTTCGCCCGGATCGCGGCCGGTGCGCGCGGTGATCTCGGCCGACAGCAGCGCCGGCACGATCCCATCCTTATCCGTAGTCCAGACGCTGCCGTCGAGGCGGCTGAAGGTGGCGCCGGCGCTTTCTTCACCGACGAAGCCGAGGCTACCGTCGAGCAGACCATCGACGAACCACTTGAAGCCGACGGGTACTTCGTACAGCTTGCGGCCGAGTTTGGCCGTCACACGATCAATCATCGAGCTGCTGACCACGGTCTTGCCCACCGCCGCATTCGGGCTCC
Source organism: Steroidobacteraceae bacterium (assembly GCA_036733765.1). Lineage (GTDB taxonomy): Bacteria > Pseudomonadota > Gammaproteobacteria > Steroidobacterales > Steroidobacteraceae > FEN-1191. Next base: position 17,365 of record DAIMZW010000007.1, on the reverse strand, counting down.
AGCCCTGCCGCTCACGGAACAGGTAATCGATGGCGACGCTCAGATAGTGGTTGGCCGGCAGCAGTCCGGCGCTGGGCGTGACGATGCCATGGCGGTCATGATCGGTGTCGCAGCCGAAGGCGATATCGTAGCGATCCTTCAGCCCCAACAGACGCTGCATGGCCCAGGTCGAGGAAGGATCCATGCGGATGCGACCATCCCAATCGAGCGTCATGAAGCTGAAGGTGGGATCGACCTGCTCGTTCACGACGTTGAGATTGAGTCCATAGCGCTCGGCGATCCGCGCCCAATAATGCACCCCCGCGCCGCCGAGCGGATCAACGCCCATGCGAATCCCTGCGCTGCGGATGGCCTCGAGATCGAGCACGTTACCTAGATCGGCGACGTAGCTATCAAGAAAATCGTGCTCGCGCGTCGTGGCAGCGCGCATCGCCTGCTCGAACGGCAGGCGACGAACCTGCTTGATGCGGGATTCGAGCAGCGCATTGGCCCGCGTTTCGATCCAGCCCGTGATGGCGGTATCGGCCGGGCCACCGTTGGGCGGGTTGTATTTGAAGCCGCCGTCAGTGGGCGGGTTGTGGGATGGGGTCACCACGATGCCATCGGCCAGGCGGCTCTGGCGGCCACGGTTATGGACCAGAATCGCATGCGAGACCGCCGGCGTCGGCGTGTACTCGCCGCGTGCTGAGATCAACGTCTCCACGCCGTTGGCCGCCAGGACTTCCAAAGCGCTCTGGAACGCCGGCAGCGACAGGGCATGCGTGTCGAGACCGATGAACAGTGGCCCATCGATGCCTTGCTGGGCACGGTACTCGCAGATCGCCTGAGTGATGGCTAGCACGTGCCATTCGTTGAAGCTGCGTTCGAGCGAGGAGCCCCGATGACCCGAAGTGCCGAAGGCCACGCGCTGCGTCGGCTCCGCCCCATCGGGTTGCAACCCGGTGTACGCAGCGAGCAACTTTGGGATATCGGTCAGGACCGACGTGGTGGCCGGCTTGCCGGCTAGCGGGCTGATCGCGGTGCTCAAGTGCAGCTCTCCTATGGGGCTTAGCTGCGCAGCAAGCGCCGCGCCGCCTTGAAATGGGGCAGGTCGTACATCTTGCCGTCCAGCGAGACGGCGCCTTTGCCTGCGGCAAACGCATCGACGATGCGCTGTGCCAGCAGGCGCTCGGCCGCACTCGGTGTGAAGGCGGCGTTGATCAGGGGCACTTGGTCTGGATGGATGGCCAGGCGACCGGTGAACCCATCGTGTCGCGAGTCCTCACAGGCCTGTCGCAGTCCTTCTGAGTCGCGGTAATTCACATACACGCTGTCGATCGCTTCGACCGCCAGCGCATGCGCGGCGAGCAGGCACTGCGTGCGCGCGTATGCGTAGGTCGCGCGCCAGGCGCCGCCGCTGGTGCGCGGATCGCCGGCGCCGAGCGCTGCACTGAGATCTTCCGCCCCCCAGGAAATCGCCCGCAGGCGCGGGCAGGAGACATGTAGCAGATCTCCCATGCGCAAGACAGCGCTCGGGGTTTCCGTGACCAGAGCGAGGATCGCGATGCCGCCTGATTCGAGGCCGTGTGAGGTTTCCAGTGCCTCAAGATAACGCGCGACGGCCTCGATGTCTTGGGGCCCAAGGATCTTTGGTAGCACGATGCCGGCGGGCCGCGCGCGCACGACTGCGGCCAGATCTTTGAGTAGTTCGCCGCTGCCCCGATCGTTGACGCGCACCCACACCGCGCCGCGCTCGGAGCAGCTGCCCAGGTATTCCGTCGCGAGGTCACGCGCCATGGGCTTGCGTTCCGACGCTACCGAATCCTCAAGATCGATGATCAGCGCATCAGCGCCCGCACCGGCGGCCTTCGCGAGCATGCGTTCGCTGTCGCCCGGAACAAAGAGCAGCGAGCGCATCGCGTAGCCTACGTCGGCTTGCGCAGCATCAGCGCGGAACGCTTACAGCTGGCCACCAGCTCATCGCGCTGGTTGAAGGCGCGATGAATAAAGACGACGATGCCGTTGTGAGGCCGGCTGCGGCTTTCGCGCAGCTCATGCACATCGGTTTCCACCCGAATCGTGTCGCCGTGGAACACCGGCTTGGGGAAGCGGACTTCGTCCCAGCCCAGATTGGCGACCGTGGTGCCCAGCGTGGTGTCACCGACCGAGATGCCGACCATCAGCCCGAGCGTGAAGACACTGTTGACCACGCGCCGACCGAATTCGCTGTGCGTTCGGCAGTATTCCTCATCCAGATGCAGCGCCGCGGGATTGTGGGTCAGTGCCGAAAAGAAGACGTTATCGGCTTCGGTCACAGTGCGCCGGATCGCGTGCACGAATTTCTGGCCAACAACGAATTCCTCGAAGTAAAGTCCCGCCACCTTTGCCCCCCTACGGATGCCCGCGAGCACGGTAGCGTATCGTAGCGCACCTGCGCTCGGCGATGCGCTCATCGCGCTCCCGGTCGGGAGCGCGGCAGCGGCAGCGGCAGGAAGCTGTTGGTCTCGCGCATGAGCTTTTGATACTCCGGGCGCACGCCCATGGGGCTGTCCTGCAAGGTTCCTCCGAACAGCGACGTGAGCCTCACGGTATTCATGATCGGGGCGACAATGGTCCACCAGATTGCCGGTTCGCAGGTACCGACCCTTGTTGTTCGGATCCGCCTTGAAAGCCTGCAGCTGACCGTCGGCAAGTTCAACAGCGGCTGTGGAACAAGTCCGCGCGTGCCAGATCTTCTGCAGTGCGCGAGCCTGGAGCCCTCCCAAGTCGGCACGTCGTCCGCAGATCAGTGCGCAACGCCGCGATCCGCCGCCGCGGCAAGTCGGATATTAAATCGCTAAGTGGTTGATCGCCTGCGGTTTTTCTTCGCGAGTTCGATTACGATGCCTGGTATGCGCGTTGACCTAAAAGCGCCCCCTAGGGTTGGCCGAGGCGGAGCGGTGGTGGCGCTGCTTCTAGCGCTGCTGCCGACCGCTTCGACGCACCCGCGAACCCCGCCAGGCGCGGCGTATCCGGATCCGCCACAGGTGCTGTTCAAGGACTTGTTCGCCGCGGTTCAAACCGCAGCGATCTATGCGGATGGAAAGGCATTTCCGGACGCGACACCGAATGCCGCGCCAGCTGACATCCTGGCTCAATACCACGCGTCGCACCCGGACTCGCCGCAGGCGCTCAAGCGCTTCACCGATGCGCATTTCTCGCTGCCCGAAGAGGCCGGCTCGGCGCCTTCAGCACCCCAGCAAGTCTCCATCGTTACCCACATCGATCGCCTATGGGACCCGTTGACCCGCAGCACGATCAGTGCGCCGCGCTATTCATCGCTGTTGCCGCTGCCGCAGCCCTACCTGGTCCCGGGCGGGCGCTTTCGCGAGCTCTACTACTGGGATTCGTATTTCACGATGCTGGGCCTGGATGAGAGCGGACGCCACGATCTGGTCGCCGATATGGTCCGTGACTTCGCCTACCTGATCGATACCTACGGTCATGTTCCCAACGGCGCCCGCACCTATTATCTGAGTCGCTCGCAACCGCCGTTTTTCTTCGAAATGGTTGGGTTGCTCTCGAACGATGACTCGGCCAGCGCATTCTCTGAGTACCTGCCGCAGCTCAAGCGCGAGTATGCATTTTGGATGGAAGGCGCCAGCGGGCTTCGCCGCGGCACGGCTCACCGGCGCGTGGTCGCAATGCCGAATGGGTCGATCCTCAATCGCTACTGGGATGATCGCGATACTCCGCGCGATGAGTCCTATCGGGAAGACAGCGAGCTCGCACAGGCGAGTGGGCGCTCCGGGCAGCAACTGTTCCGCGATATTCGGGCCGCTGCGGAGAGCGGCTGGGACTTCAGCTCGCGCTGGTTCGCCGACGGGCATACACGCGCCACGATCGATACTACTGAAATCGTGCCGATCGATCTCAATAGCCTGCTGTTCGGGCTCGAGAATGCGATTCGCATCGGCTGCCAACGCCAGACCGACGACGCCTGCGCCAGCGAGTTTGCGCGCCGCGCGGCGGCGCGGCGTGCGGCCATCGACCGTTACCTGTGGGACGCATCGTGCGGCTGCTATCTCGATTATCGCTGGACCCACAAGGCTCCTGTAGCGCGGCTCTCGGCCGCAACCCTGTACCCGCTATTCGTGGCCTTGGCTTCCGAGTCCCAAGCGGCGGCGGTTGCGCAGACCGCCATCCGAGAATTGCTCAAGTCCGGCGGCGTCGTCACGACTCCGCTCGACACTGGCCAACAGTGGGATGCGCCGAACGGCTGGGCACCCATTCAGTGGATCGCAATCGCGGGGTTGCGCCAATACGGCCAAACCTCGCTGGCGGAAACGATAGCCTGCCGCTGGATGATCAACGTCGACGACGTTTATCGGCAGAGCGGCAAATTGGTCGAGAAATACGATGTAGTCACTACCGGCCGCAGCGGTGGCGGTGGCGAGTATCCCCTGCAGGATGGTTTTGGCTGGACCAATGGCGTGATGCGCAAGCTGATCGCTCTGTACCCGGCGGATGGCGCTTATTCCGCCGCGGGTCAATGCCCGAAAGGTTGAACCGCCATGCTGCCGCCATACGGGGTTTAGGGGTTCACCGACGCACGGTTCATGTTGCCATGCGTGCAAGTGACCAGCATCTCCCGGCGTCAGTTCGGAAAAAGCATGTGCTGCACCGTACATACTGCCACGGCAAGTAAGTGGATGCTGCCCGGTTCAGGAGATCCATGACCATGAATTCCGCCTGAGTTCGTCCCGGCTACCGCTACCGCGGGCTGCTGGGCCAGAAGGTGACGAACATCATCCCGGAGGGGTTTGCGGAGCGGATCGTTTCCGATGGTCTATGATCCGCGGAAGACGCGCTCGCGCAGCGCATCGACACTGGGATGGAGCTCACGGCGCGGCGCAAGGATGGCAGCGAGTTTCCGATCGAACTCATGCTGAGCCCGCTGGAGAGCGCCGAAGGAATCCTGGTGACGGCGGCAATCCGCAACATCAGTGTGCGCAAGAAGGCCGATGCGCATCTGGCGCAGAAGGTGGCAGAGCTGAATCGCTCGAATGAGGAATTGGCGCAGTTTGCCTACATTGCTTCGCACGATTTGCAGGAGCCGCTGCGCATGGTGGCCAGCTACACAGCGCTTCTGGCCAGACGCTACAGGGGAAAGCTGGATGCCGACGCCGACGAGTTCATTGCCTTCGCAGTGGATGGGGCCAGTCGCATGCGGCGGCTAATCCAGGATCTGCTTGCCTATTCGCGCGTCGGGTTAGCGGGAAAGGAGCTGTCCGAGACTTCCAGCGAGGACGCACTACAACAGACACTGCTGAATCTGCGTGGCGCCATCGAAGAAAGCGGCGCACGCGTGACGCACGATCCCCTCCCCACCGTCCTGGCGGACCAGATGCAGTTAGTTCAGCTGTTTCAGAACCTGGTCGGCAATGCCATCAAGTACCAGCGTCCGGGAATCCCTGAAGTGCATATTGCCGCTACCCGCAATGCCGGGGCCAAATGGATATTTTCTGTGCAGGACAACGGATTGGGAATTGAGCCGCAGTACTTCGAGAGGATTTTTGGCGTGTTCCAGCGGCTGCACAAACGGGAACAGTTCGACGGCACCGGCACCGGCATCGGATTGGCCATCAGCAAGAAAATCGTCGAGCGCCACGGGGGCAGCATCTCGGTCGAGTCACAACCCGGGCACGGTTCCACCTTTAGCTTCGCCTTGGCAGGAAGTGAGGGAGAAACCATCAGAGACATCAGTCCGGAACACATATGTCCTTAGAGGTTCTTTTGGTCGAAGACAATCCCGGCGACGTGCGGCTCACGCAGGAAGCCTTCCGCGGTGCCAACCCGTCTGTCCATTTGAACGTAACCTCCGACGGGGTCGAGGCCATGGCTTTTTTGAGACGTGAGGGTGTCCACATCCACGCCCCTCGCCCGGATCTCATCCTGCTGGACCTGAATCTGCCCAGAATGGATGGCCGCGAGGTGTTGGCTCACATCAAAAAGGATGACGGCCTGAAATCGATCCCAACAGTCATCCTGACCACGTCGGAGGCGCAATCGGACATCGCAAAAAGCTATCAACTCCAGGCCAACTGTTACCTCAGTAAGCCCGTGCAGTTGGGGGAGTTTGAATCCCTCGTAAAGAGCATCAATGATTTCTGGCTGACGAAGGTCAGATTGCCACAGGCAGAGAGATAAATGAGCAGCCCGCCTATCCAGGTACTTCTGATCGAAGACAATCCGGGAGATGCCCGTTTGTTACAGGAGATGCTCAAGGAGTCAAGCTCATTCAAGACGGAGTTGACGCAATTCTCCAACATGGCAGACGGTCTGAGTCATTTGGCTAGGAATGCGGCGAACGTGGTCTTGGTTGACCTCGGCCTGCCCGATGCGAATGGATTAGCGGCCGTGCGCAAAGTCCACGAGGTCGCAGCCTGGATCGCACTGGTTGTGCTTACGGGCCTCGACGACGAGACCGTGGCGACGCAAGCATTGACGGAGGGCGCGCAAGACTATCTGATCAAAGGCCAAATCGGCACTCAGGCGCTGCTTCGAGCCATTCGATATGCGATCGAGCGCCAGCGTATGCGAGTCGAAACAGATGAGGTCAGGAAACTGCAGCTACAGCTCAGGAACGACTTCGTTTCCATGGTGAGTCACGAGTTGAGGACGCCGCTAACCTCCATTCGCGGGGCCTTTTGCACGATCTCGCGAATGTCGGGCTCGTCATCCACATATAAAACCGATCGCAATGGTGTGGCGTTCATCATCGCCTCCCGTGGATGGTCAGGGCCGGTGCTGGATGTGCCGGCAGAGACGGAGGCAAGGTTACGCGGTTACGGCCGTTTTCCTTGCTGGCATAGAGATTCCGATCGGCGAGCTGCAGCAGCGATTCAATGCTGTATTCCTCGCGATTGGCACCGGTCATCAGTCCGCTGGCTCCAATGCTAACGGTCACGTTGATCAAGCCGGCGGGCGTCTTTATCGGAGCGACGGCGATCGCCTGGCGCAGCCTTTCAGCGACTATCTCAACTCCTGCAAGATTAGTTCCGTCAAGCACCACGGCAAATTCTTCTCCGCCCACGCGCGCACACCAATCGGTATTGCGCGGTAGGCAACGGCGAATGCGTCGCACGAACTCCTGCAGCACCGTATCGCCTGAGGCGTGGCCATAGCGGTCGTTGATCAGTTTGAAGCCGTCGATGTCGAGCGACAGCAGGCACAAATCGCCGCCAAAGCGGCGCAGGTGTCCGAGCTCGCGGCTCAGGCGTTGCTGGAAGTAGCGCCGGTTCGGTGCGCCGGTCAATGCGTCGGTTAGTGCAAGACGGCGCTTTTCTGTCAAGGCGTCTCTTAGCGACTGTTCCAGGCTCAGCAGGCGCTGAGCGGTGCGCAAGCGCGCCAGCAACTGTGCCGACGATGTCTGTTTGCTGAGATAATCGTCGGCGCCGGCATCGAGACCGGACAGAATATCCTGCTCGGCGTTCTGGGCCGTAAGCAGCACGATGTAGATGTATCCAGGCCACGTTCGCTGCCGAAGGGTGCGGCATAGCGACAGTCCGTCCATGCCCGGCATATTCAGATCCGTGATCACTACTGGCACAAAGCTACGCTCCAGGCAGGCGAGGGCTTCCAAGCCGCCTGGCGCCGTGCAAACTTCGAACCCTGCAGCCCTCACCAATGATTCCAGGTAGCCGAGCACCAGTTCATCATCGTCCACGAGCAGTATCCGTGGCGCGATCCCAAGATCGAGCTTGCGAGTCTGCGTAGTTTCGCCGAATTCCGGATCCATTCGGCTACCAGACACCATTGGGCGCACTTTGCATTGAATGCAAGGTGAGGGGAGCTGGCGGCCAGGTCAGCGCGCTCTCCCACATAGAGCGGGCGAGATTTAGCAAGCATCGATCAGATCACGCCCCGGCTTGCGAACGCCCGCACGGGTTCATTCAAAGTCGGCTTAGCAAAGGAGCACCCGTGACAGGGCCTTGCGCTACACGGTACAGCGGCGCACACGGTACGCTACTCGCGCTTACCGATATGGCGATCCGAACTTGCGACTGTGACGCACCACTCAAAAAGAGAATACGTTGCGGCCGTGCGGATATGTGGGTGCGTTCCCGTACATACCGCTGCACGTGAAGATGATGGACTGTTCGCCACCGAGAATTTGACGCGCGGAAAATGATCTCTATGTCTCAACGCATACTTCTCATCCAGGACGATGCAGCGGCTGCCAAGGCCATTCTCGACGCTCTGAGTAACTCCATCGATGAGTCCTTCCAAGTCCAATGGGTCAGACGCTGCTCTGAGGGCCTGGAGAGACTCGCCGGTACCGCGGCGATATTGGTCGACCTGTTCCTACCAGACAGTCGCGGAATAGAGACATTCGATCGGCTGTTTCGCGTCGCGCCCCAGATTCCGATCTTGGTCCTATGTACCCCGCAAGAGGAGGAGACCGCTAAGCTGGCGGTACAGTGTGGAGCACAGGATTATCTCTTTAAAGCCCGTCTCGACGCTTACTTATTGCCCAAGGCCGTGGGGAGCATGATCGAGCGCGCGGCAAATTCCGAAGCGTTGTTTGAAGAAAAGGAGCGCGCACAGGTCACGCTCAACTCGATCGGGGACGCGGTCATGAGCACGGACATTTCGGGCCAAGTCACCTATCTCAATGCAATCGCTGAAAGCCTGACAGGTTGGTCGAAGGATGAGGCGATAGGCCATCCGCTTGAGGATGTCCTCCGAATCGTCAATGGCGCGACCCGCGAACCGGCGCCAAATCCGATGGCTTTGGCGATTCGGGAAAACAAAATCGTAGCGCTTACTCCCAACTGCATCCTGATTCGGCGCGACGGCGTGGAATCCGCCATCGAAGATTCCGCCGCACCCATACACGATCGTCGAGGACAGGTCACTGGCGCTGTCATGGTATTTCACGACGTCAGTGTGGCGCGGGCGATGATACTTAAAATGTCTTATCTGGCACAACATGACAGCCTCACCGATTTACCCAATCGTATGTTGTTGAATGACCGACTGACCGAAGCAATAGCCCTGTCCAGCCGTCACGAGCGAAAACTGGCGGTACTGTTCCTGGATCTCGATCGCTTCAAGCACATCAACGACTCATTGGGCCACATCGTCGGCGATCGCTTGCTGCAATCAGTCGGGCGGCGCCTCTTCACGTGCGTGCGCAGTTCGGACACCGTCAGCCGCCAGGGGGGCGATGAATTCGTGGTCCTGCTTTGGGAAGTGAAGCACGCACCGGATGCGGCCGTCGCTGCCGAAAAAATACTGCAGGCGCTGCGCGAACCCCACCTCATCGACCAGCATGAACTGCATATCACCGGGAGCATCGGTATTGTCACGTATCCCGATGACGGGACGGACGCAGAGACATTAATGAAGAAAGCGGATTTTGCGATGTACCACGCCAAGGAGACTGGGCGCGACAGTTACCAATTTTTCAAGTCGGAGATGAACGTACAAGCGATCGAGCGGCAGTCGCTCGAGGGCAGTTTGCGCCATGCGATCGAGCGGCAGGAATTGTTGTTGTACTACCAGCCAAAAATCAATCTGGCGACCGGCGGAATGACAGGCGTCGAGGCGCTCATCCGGTGGCACCACCCGCAGCGCGGGCTAGTTCCCCCGGGGCAATTCATCGCGATTGCGGAGGAATGCGGCCTCATTGTACCGATCGGCCGGTGGGTGCTAAGCGAAGCTTGCCGCCAAGCCCGCGCCTGGCAGGCAGCGGGTCTGCCGCCGATGTGCGTCGCGATAAACATCTCCTCGGTGGAGTTACGTGCCCCCGGTTTCGCCTCGGGCGTACGCGCAATACTGAGGGAGACGGGCCTGGAACCGCGCTATCTGGAACTTGAGCTGACCGAAACGTTCCTGATGCAGGATTCGAGATCCACTGCGGAGGTGCTTAAGGAACTAAAAGAGATCGGCGTGCTACTTGCGCTGGATGACTTCGGCACCGGTTATTCGAGCTTGAGTTATTTGAAGCGCTTTCCGATCGACGCGGTAAAGATTGATCAGTCTTTCGTGCGCGACCTTACTACGGATCCGGATGATGCGGGTATCGTCACTGCCGTGATCGCTATGGGAAGAAGTCTGCATATGCGGGTCGTGGCCGAAGGGGTCGAAACACGAGAGCAACTTGCAATCCTGCAGGAGCACGGCTGTCCTCAGGGTCAAGGGTACTATTTCAGTCGGCCTGTGCCGGCCGTGGAATTCCGCCAATTGCTTGAATTCGGTGTCAGGAGCACGGCATTCGCCTGATCAATTCGCGCTAATTCAGGCGATGCCGAGGAAGGAATCATCAAATCGGGGCCGCGCTGCGCCGATGAACGAAATGAGAGCGTATGGACTTCCAACGCCGGCTCCTTTGCGAGCGGCCAGCGTGCCCGTTGCGTTCGGTACCGTACATTGCCATTAAAACAGAGTCACTATATTCGGTCTGATACCGGGATCCTAGCTCCTCACGTGCATTCGACCAGTCAACTGATGCCCTATATGCCCACCCGCCAGGGGAACCATCTCCTGGCTGCCTTGTCGGACGAGGCTCGAAATCGTCTTTCTCCTTATCTGGAACTGGTGTCGCTGCCTCTTGGCGACGCCGTGCGCCACATCTATTTTCCGACCGACTGCGTCATCTCGCTGCTCTACGTGATGGAGAACGGAGCGACGGCGGAAATCTCCGTGGTGGGAAATGATGGTCTTGTCGGCGTCGCCTTGTACTTGGGGGGCGAAATCACCCCGAGCAGGGCGGTCGTGCAGAGCGCAGGCAGCGCCTACCGATTGCCGCGGACTCGGCTCAAAGACGAGTTCAATCGCCACGGCGAGTTGCTGATGCTGATGTTGCGCTACACGCGCTGCCTCACCACGCAAATGGCCCAGACGGCGGTCTGCAACCGGCACCACACTTTGGACCAGCAGCTCTGCCGCTGGCTGTTGCTTTCCCTGGACCGCCTGCCGAGCAATACCTTGACGATGTCCCAGGAACTGATTGGTAAGATGCTGGGCGTGCGCCGCGAAGGCGTCACCGAGGCTGCCGGCAAGCTGCAAAAGCTCGGCGTGATTCAATACTCGCTCGGCCGAATCACGGTGATTGACCGGCCTAAACTCGAAACGCTCAGTTGCGAGTGCTACGCCGTGGTCAAGACCGAAACCGATCGCGTATTCCCGTACGCTACCTCCGCGCTCGCGCAAATGGACGAGCGGCCTGCGATGTCGGTCCCGTCGGCAGCATGACGCGAAGCGGTGGGAGTTAACGTGCACCAACTGCGGAACGTCGTGCGCCAGAATGTCGCGCTATCGCAGGCGCCGATCATTCCGGTGGAGGTGGTACAGCAGTGCCACGGCGGCGCGCACGGGCAGCTGCCATCGTTTGACGAGGCGCGGCGCGCAAGCTGTCCAATGCCGTAGCCGCGAGTAAGCATGCCAAGGTCGACCAACGATTTATTGATGCGGTCTCAGCGCTCCGTATCGGGGTCTGGGTGGCCTCAGCGGCCGAATTGTTTAGAGATCGTAAAGCGCGCCATGATGGGCTCGAGCGGGTGTTCGTGGACATCGGCCCGCCCGTCCGGGTAGGTGTCAATCTCGGAGTTGAGCCGGTCGACATACCAGAACTCGGCCGCTGCGGCGTGAGTGTTGAGCAGATTGTAGATGCCGACAGAGGTGATCCAGCCCGACGGCAAGGCATAGTGAACGTCGGCGTTCAGTTCTCCGAAGCCCTTGCCGTTGACCTGACCGGGGGCCGTCGGGGCGTTGGCGCAGGACGTCGCGCCCGGGAAATCGTGCACGGCGGCCGAGTTGGCGCAGGGCCCGGAGGAGAGCGGGTAGTTCCCAAGATAGCGATAGTTCAGGCCGCCGCTCCAGCGGCCCAGATTCGTCAGATACAGGGCCGCGGAGCCGGTCGCGAGCGGTGCATCGGTGATGTAGTGGCCGAGGTGCCCGGTGCCGTCGTCGAACGGGTGGGTGAAGCGCGTGTGGTCGCCTGAGAAGCTGCCGTAGAACTCCAGCCAACGACGAATCTGGTAGGTGAGGTTGATTTCATAGCCGTAGCGGCGGCTCGGGGGGCCGGCCGTATCCGCACCGACGTCCGGATCAATGATGGTCTCGGACTGCTGCCACAAGTTATACACCGCGAGGGTAAAGGCGATATTGCGCTGAATCTCGGCGCGCACTCCCACCTCCTCGCCGTCCTGCTTTGCGAGCAATGGGGTGTTCGGAAGTCCCAAATCCACGCTCCTGTCCTGATTGACGCCGCGCAGATCGGCGCTGTGAAATCCCTGGCCGGCGGCGAAGTAGAACTCGAGGTAGTTGTTCGGCGTATAGATCAGGCTGCCCTTGGGTTGGAGCAGCGACTGGGCGGCCGTGCCCCCATTGGTATATCCCGCCGCCTCGTGTAATGCCGCCAGATAGTCCACGTCGGTGCCATGCTGATAGTCATCGCGAAATCCGAGCACGCTGCGAAGCGTCGAGGTCCAGTGCGTGGTCGCCTGCAGGTGTGCTGCGCCGGCGAACAGATACACCTGATCCGAATTGGAAAAAGCGGGCGGATCATTCTGCGGCGGCAATGGCACGCGGTCCTCGCTGGGCAGGCGCCCGACGCCCAACAGATCGTAACGCGTCAGAATTCCGACCGAAATGTCGTTCTCGATCGCGCCCAAGGGGACCGGCAGCGTGTAGTTCGCCGCGCCGCCGAGCACACGGCGATTCTCGAACTGATCTTCCTGATCGCCGTGAACCGGATCGACCAGAAAATGCGTGAAGTCATTGTACAAATGCAGTTGATTGTAGATGAAGCACGAGCTGGCCGAGAATTGCCCGTCCCCCAGAGTCTCGTGATATTGCACCGAGAGGCTCGCGCGCAGCGCGCGCCCGCCATCGGTCGGATCGAGCGTGCCGAAGCGATTGGGGACCAGGCCCTCGGTAATGGCGCGGATCGGGATGTCGGTCGTGTTGTTCCACAGCTGGTCATAGAACATGCCGGTCACGGAATAACCGTTGTGCTCATCGCCCTCACTGTAGCGCAGCACCGCGTTCTCCTTGCGCGCATCATCGGGGTTCTCGAAAGGACCATCGTAATGCTGCACTTCCGCCGCGGCCAACAGGTTCCCATCGCCGAGCGTCTCCGAGCCGGCGGTGAAGATGCGCTGGTAATCGAGCGTGCCGACGCTCGCGGAGACTTGATCGGCAATCGTGTCCCGATAGCTGGCGCGCACCGAACCGACCGCGCCGAAGTCCCCCACGTTGGCGTAGTACGGCCCCTTGGTGTAACTGAGCCCGTCCGCGAGCTCCGGGATCATGAAATTCAGATCGGTATAACCCTGACCGTGCGCATGGGTCGGCTGGTTGATCGGCATGGCATCGACGTAGATCGCAAGATCCGTGCCGTGATCCAGGTTATAGCCACGCATCAGAAATTGATTCGCTTTACCCTCACCGCTATGCAAGGTCACGATCAAGCCGGGTACGGTTTCCAGCATTTGACCCGGGCGGTACGCCGGTGTCAGCTGCAGCTCCTGATCCGCGACCACCCCTTCGCTGGCGCTCGCAGCCGTTCCCAGCAGCTCCAGGCGCTCGGCCGTGACGGTGATTTCCTGCAGCGTTTGCCCCGTATCGCTGGTCGTGGAATTCGCGCTGGTCTCGGCCGGCGCCGCGGTGACGGCCCCCACACTGCACAAGGCGCTCGCCGCGCCGACACCCCACAGCAATGTGCTGAGTGTGTTTCGTTGCGTAGGATGCATCGCCAAGAGCTTGGCATGCCGGGCGAGCTCGCCGGGCCACGCGAAATTCGTCAATAGTCGCTCCCCAACGCCTGATCAATTCAATCAGTAATACGCGCCCAGATCGAGACTGGATGCAGCTAGTGTATGAAGAAAATTATTATCTTCATACTCTATCCGTGCTGCAACTCATTGCCCAGCGAGGATCTGCGAGCAACGCCAATTCAGAGACGTCGTGGCCAAGGAGCGGCTATAGGGGGCCATCGATTGATGCGTGTACAGGCGTAGGTCCACGGCGCCGCATTAGATCACCGGCATTTTTTGTTAGTAGTTTTAATGAGTTACAGAGAGTCTCGGTGCAGTCGTGGCAATCAACCCACGTAGGACTAGCTCTGCCGAGGGAGTCCCACGGACTGAGTCTGGCCGCAAAGGAACGCGACGGCTTAATGGCGCGGTGTCAGATGACGATGCCGGGCACCATCGTGTTTATGTGCCTCCCCCAACTCGACAGTGACGAGATTCAGCTGACCATGACGCACACCCCGTTCGGCGATGATCTTCTCGGCGAATTGCCGAACTGTCTTCGCGGGACCCTTTAGAGCGGCGGTCTCAAGACATTGTTCATGGTCGAGGTGCACGTGCATGGTCGCGACCGTGAGATCGTGATGATCATGCTGCAGGTTAGCCAGCCGATCGGACAACTGTCGTTCATGGTGGTTATAGACGTATGAGAGACTCGCAACGCAGAATGCGCAGCTGTCGCTAGCCTGGTCTCGGCGTTGCAAGAGATCGCGGAGTATGTCGCGCACCGCCTCACTACGCGTCGTGTATCCACGTTGTTTGATGAGCTCATCGAAAGCCGCGGCCAGCTCCTCGTCGAGTGAAATGGTGAAGCGATCCATAGCGATCTCCGTGTTTGATATGGCCTGGTGACTATAACGCGATGTCGATCGGAGTATCAGCCGGCCCGGCTAGTGTTTGATCGTAGCGCAACTGCGCGTGCACTCAGCAGCAGCCCGCATCGCAGTGGAGCTATGACAGGCTCGGCAATCTCGGATGCGTTCTAAACAATTGCGCGACGCTGCAGTACTAAGGCGGGAGTTCGACTGCGTAGTAGCGGGGGTCTGCATGGGGGCATAGCACCCTCCTGATACCCGATACTAGACAGGCACACATTTCGCTCCCTAACTGACCATAAAAAATCGCCAATGCGTTACTTTGAATGCATCATTTACGCTCGCTACCGAGTCAATCTCAGTGCGCTGTCGTTGAAATGGGTTACACTCGCGATGCGATTTACAATGCCCTAGAGGCGTATGCGCCAACGTCTTTTCCATCGAAGTCAGCGTGAATGGCTCACGGGCATCCTGCTGGTCGCGCTGGCGTTCCGAGGGTTAGTACCCGTCGGCTTCATGCCGGCGAGTGGCCGGCCGTTTACGCTGGAAATCTGCCGCGCGGGATTCCTGGCGCCGATCGATTCGCATGCTCTGAAGCAGCATCCGGGCAGTCCGTCCCAATTTGAGCACTGCCCGTTTGGAATGGCTTCCTCTGCTGGCCCGATCTCTGATCTCAGACCACTGCAGCCAGCCGCGCCGATCGTCACCCGGATCGCCGCGCGTTTCGAACCGTTGCGATTGGGCATGCGGCTGCAGCGCACCCAGCAAGCACGCGCCCCACCCGACTTCGCTTGAACTGATCTCTTTCAGTTCACGCTTCGCGCATTGACACGGAGTGCGCAATTCGGCTGCTTCTATTCATGCGCGAGGCGTTCGTAAACACGAATGCGAGAGAAATCTATGAAATTTGCAATCGGTCGCAATGCGATGGCTAAACTCCTAGTCGAAATCATTTTACCCGCCGGAATATGCGTCCTATTGAGCGCATCCACGTTCGCTGCTGAGATCGGCCAGAGCGTCCAAGTGAAAGACGCCTGGATTCGGTGGCTGCCTGCGAATGTGCCGAGCGGCGGTTACATGACGTTGACCAACACCGGCGCCGCATCGCTCGCTTTGATCAGTGCGGACAGCCCGGATTTCGGCGAAGTCAGCTTCCACCAAACGCACACGAAGAATGGGGTGAGTGCAATGGCAGCAGTGAGCTCCCTTACAGTAGCGCCGCAGAGTAGTTTGCGATTTGCACCCGGCGGTTACCACATCATGCTCATGCAACCCAAGCGCACACTGCATCCGGGTGATCATGTGCCCATAACCCTGCACTTTGCCGGCGGGCAGTCGTTAGAGGTGCTGTTCGATGTGCGCGCCGCGAGCGCTAGCCCCCCGGGCCCTTCCGACGACATGGGAAGCATGCCGGGAATGCATCACTGATAGGCTCGCTCAGCGCATTCGGTCTACGCCCATGTTCGCACCATTGCCGGCGCCGGTGACGCGCCGGGCGGTGATCGCAGTGAATGGCACCCTCCAGCTCTGCGCGCCTTTCGCTATGGTGCCAACCGGGTCGGCGCAGTCAGTGATCCGTAATTGGAGGCCAGGGACTTGATCGGGTGGGGTCGCAACCGCGGAAGTTGGTGGGTAGCTATGATGCTGCCAGGCTTGCTGTTGCGCGCGCTGATCCCGCTCGGGTTCATGCCGACGTTCGGGCCGAGCTTGCGCGTGCAGCTCACGCTGTGCGAGGGCTATGCGCCGGCTCCATCGACGGCTATGGATATGTCGATGGACATGCCCATGGATATGCCGATGGGTGTGCCTGTGCAGCATCACCCTGGCGGTGATCCGAGTCCTGGGGGAAACCGATCGCCTGTCCATCAAGACCACGGCGCCTGCCCCTACGGGGCAAGTCCCACGCTCGCTGCGCTGCCGGCATTGGCCGATGTGCCGGTGACGGTTCAACCGCCAGCGCCATCGCCGATATCGGCGCCGCAAGTTGCCTCTTTTGAGATTCTACCGCGCGCGCAGTCGCCGCGTGGCCCGCCCCTCGAAGTCTGACCCCGTTGCGCTCACTGAATTGAGCGCTGATAGAACACCTCCACGGGCATGACACCCGTCGGCGCGTCGGCTGGTCCGATGGCATTCATGGGGAGACTCACATGTTTAGTTCACGTCAGAGCGATGGCCGCGCCATCGCCGATCTTGTTGGCTTGTGTGCGGAGTGTATTCGCACATCGAATGATTCTGCGTTGGGACGTGCAGTGCCCGGGATGGGATTGAGCCTGCTGCTCGGGCTCGCCCCCGCGGCGAGCTTCGCGTGCGCGTGCGGTTGCGGAGTATTCGACGTCGGGACGGCCACCATGCTGCCGAATGGTCCCGGCGGCAGGGTGTACCTCGAGGATGACTATATGAATCAGACGGAGAACTGGGTCGGCTCGGGCCACGCGCCAGCCTCTGCGAACACCGACAAGGAGATCCAGACTAATTTTGCTGGCACGGGCATTGACTACCAGTTCAACAATGACTGGGGCACGTCACTGAAGATTCCCTATTGGGACCGACTCTTTCGCACCGATATCGGGGCGCCAGGGACCCCCGACGTGACGCCCTACCGTCACAGCGCGCTCGGCGACATACGACTGGAGGGCCGCTACACCGGATTTTCATCCGATATGTCGACGGGTATTACGTTCGGGCTGAAGCTGCCCACGGGCGATTGGACGTACCCCAATTTTGACCGGGACACCTCGATCGGTACGGGAACCACCGATTTGCTACTAG
>DAIMZW010000006.1:63491-66104 GCA_036733765.1 Steroidobacteraceae bacterium | reverse complement strand
TCGAGACCGAGGCGATTGCCGACCGCTGCGGCGATGCGCGCCAGGTTCGATTGAAATCCACCGCATACGACCAGCGCGTCCGCTCCCTCGGCAACCGCCCGACCAATCACGAATTCGAGCTTTCTCACTTTGTTGCCGCCGAGTGCTACACCGGTCAGATCATCGCGCTTGAAGAGGATTCGAGGTCCGCCCAGCGCTTCGGTCAAACGTCGCGCTTCTTCGAGCGGCGTCGGCAGTTGCGCCAGTTTAAGACGCGGAAGCTCCGCGGTCAGAGGTGGCGCCCGAGATACGGTTTCCGGTAGCATGCGATGGCTCACTGCCGGGGAAGACTCACAGTCTGAACCTGCGTAAATTCCAGCAGTCCGACGCGGCCGTTTTCGACGCCCATGCCAGACCACTTGTGGCCTGCCACCGGCGAGGCCGAAACCACCACGAGGTGCTGATTGATCCAGACTGTCCCGCAGTCGAGTTGACTCGCCAGTGCGCGCGCACGCTCGGGACTTGAACTCCATAACGAGCCCGACAACCCGAACTTCGTGCCGTTGGCACGTTCGATTGCTGCATCCAGATTGCTATAGCGAAGCAGCGGAAGAACGGGTCCGAACTGTTCCTCGGACACCAGCCGTACGTCATCGGAAAGGTCCTCGAATAGAGTCGGCGCAAAGAAATAACCGCGCGAGCCGGTGCGGCCGCCGCCCGAGCGGAGCCGGCCTCCGGCCGCCTTCGCATCCGCCACCAGCTCTTCCACACGCTGCAGTTGCGGACTGGTACTGACCGGTCCGAGCTCCGAGGCGGGATCCAGCCCATCGCCGACGCGCACGCTCTGGGCAAGCTCGGCCAGGGCTTGCACCAAGGGCTGATACACGCGCTCATGCACATACAAGCGCTTGATGGCTGAGCACACCTGCCCACTATTCTGGAAGGCGCCCCAGAAAAGTTTGCTGGCAATGGCAGCTGGATCCACATCATCGAGCACAATCGCGGCGTCGTTGCCGCCAAGTTCGAGTGTAGTGCGCTTCAAGTCCGGGACAGCCGCGGCGAGAATGTGCTTTCCCGCCTCGGTCGACCCGGTAAAGGAGATCTTTCGTACGGCGGGATGACCGACCATTGCCTTTCCGAGCTCATCGCCGCCCGAAATCACATTGACCACACCAGGTGGGAACGCCTCCTGCAGCAGCTCCCCCAGGCGCAGTGTCGCAAGTGGCGTGAACGGAGATGGCTTTAGTACCACCGTATTACCGGCGCGCACGGCGGCACCGATTTTGCCCGCGGCAACGATGACGGGGTAATTCCAAGGCGTAATCGCGGCCACAACACCATAGGGGCGACGCCCAACCTCGACCCTGAGCGCATCCTGGTCGTAGACGATATCCGCCGGGATGTCGAGCCCTGCCACGTAGCGCAGCCCCGCTGCGGCGCCATTGACCTCTCGAACCGCGTTGCGCAGGACCTTGCCCTGCTCCAACGTGATCAGTCG
Source organism: Steroidobacteraceae bacterium (assembly GCA_036733765.1). Classification (GTDB taxonomy): domain Bacteria; phylum Pseudomonadota; class Gammaproteobacteria; order Steroidobacterales; family Steroidobacteraceae; genus FEN-1191. The sequence goes on along the minus strand of DAIMZW010000006.1, from coordinate 64,627 downwards.
CCCGAGCTCCTGCGCGTGCGCGCTGACGATCTCAGCGGCGCGCACAAGCGCCGCGCGCCGCGGACCTTCCTCGCCCTGCCAAGTGCGGAAGGCACGGCTTGCCGCGGCCATCGCCTCTTCGAGCTCCTGTTCGCGACAACTCGGAGCGCCTGCGAACACCTCGCCGGTGGCCGGATTCACTACACCAAAGCTTTCCGCGCCGGATACCGTGCGGCCATCGATGGTCATCGAGATCACTTTTCTGCTCCTGACCGCACCGGGATTAAAGGCGGTCTGTTCGTATTACGAACTGCAGTTCGCACATGATCTTAGAGTATTGGCCGGGACGGGGCAAGGCGCTAGTGTGCGCTTCAAAACAGTTCGAAATACTCGCGCTGTTCCCAATCGGTCACTTCTTCCGACAGAAAGCGGTGAACCTCGAATTCTTTGATGGTCAGCAAGTAGTCGACGAACGCATCCCCGAACTCTGTGCGAAACAGCGCACTTTGCCGCAGCTCCGTTATGGCTTCCACAAGGCTTGCTGGCAGCAGGCGCGATTTGCAATCGTACGGGGTATCGACAGCAGGGGGCGGTTCGGCTTTGCGGGCGATACCATCCAAACCGGATACGATTTGCGAGGCAAAGTACAGATAGGGATTCGCGGCCGGCTCCCCGATACGATTTTCGAGATGGGTGCCGGGATCCCCGGGACCGCCGATCACCCTGATCATGGCGCCGCGATTGTCCCGCGCCCACACAATCTTATTGGGTGCGAGCGAGTACGGCCGGTAACGCTTGTAACCATTGATTGTGGGCGCTGCGAAATTGGCGACCGTAGGCTGCCTCCACGGATTCATCCTCCAGGAATCGATGCAGGAACGAGGCATGCGCGGGGTCTAATCCGACTTCCAGGGCCTGCAGCCAGTTGCACTCCCACAGTCCCTTGAATGCGAAGGTCTGTTGGTCCGGTGCCCGGAAACAATCAAAGGCAGGAAAAAGGAAGGCGGCGTTCTCTGGCCTAAATATGCGAAGATGATGCCATTGCGCTCCGCGCATGGATAGGAGCTATGGCGCAGATGACGATGCGCGTTGCTCTCCACAGGCTCGGCCGGCTGCTCCAGACATGTCCCAGCGGTATCGAACTTCCAGCCGTGATA
>DAIMZW010000006.1:50094-63481 GCA_036733765.1 Steroidobacteraceae bacterium | reverse complement strand
AGACACTGGCCAGTCACGTCGAACAGCCAACCGTGAAACGCACAGCGCAAGCCGCCGTCCTCCAGACGGCCGAAGCACAGATCTGCGCCGCGATGAGGGCATCGTTGATCCATGAGCCCGAGGCGTCCGCCCGCGTCCCGAAACAGCACCAACTCCTCGCCGAGCAGTCGCACCGGAAGGATCGGGCGCGCAGGATGGAGCTGCGCTGACAGCGCAGCCGGCTGCCAATACTCGCGCAGCAGCGCCCCGGCAGGAGATCGCGGCGTCGTGCGTGTCATCAGTTCGTTTTCGGCTGCGGCAGTCATGGCTCTCAGCCGCGCACGCTGAAGCTGCTGAGACGGTTCATAGCGCGTAAACGGGAAAACGCACCCGTATTCAATACACGTCCCGTGTAGGGCATGTGGTGTTGGAGCGGATGTCGGTCGTGGTCCAACCCACTCTCGCAGGCGTCGATGAGTTCAGCCATCAACGTCCCGGCGGCCCCGGCGTTCTTGAACTGATGGCCGCTCGTTCCGATGGCCATGTAGTAGCCAGGCAGACTCGATCTGTCATAAATCGGTATCCAGTCATCGGCAACATCATACATATCGACAACGCCCTGGGCCTGGTTCGGAATGGCCAGAGCCGGCAACCGTCGCGCCAGGCGATAGACCTGCGCGGTCCACTGCTTCTCCGTTATTTCACGGGGGCATTGGTCAGGGTCTTCTACCCAAGTCTTCGGGTCGCAGGCCGGGTCGGTCGAACCCAGCGTGATACTGTTGCCGGATCCAGGTCGGAAATAGACGCCGACATCGGCATCGGATGTCATGACGCCCTGATGCTCAAAGTCGAAGTCATCAGGCGCCGAAAGGTGATGCACTTCGCGCCGTAGTGCCCGGGTCTTGATCGACATGTCCGCGTCCACATCGGCGATGCGATTAATTTGCGCAGAGTACGGACCGGCGACGTTGACAACGATATCAGCGGCCAGGCGGGCTCCGTCTTCGAGCACCACCGCTGCCACTCGCCCCCGGCTGCGCTCGATCGCGACCACTTTTTCCCGCAGCAGAAACTGCCCGCCGTTGGCCTCTACAGCGCGGCGCAGGTTGTGAGTCGCGAGCAGTGGATCCGGAATGTAGCCGGCATCCGGCGTGAAGATCCCACCGGCGATCGCCGCCGCTGAATCAGACCAGAATTGCGGATCATCCACCGGCTTGGGTGGGAAGAACGACTCGGTCGTCATGATAGGGAGATGCTCGCGGATCCGCTCGTTGTCCCACATCTCAAAGGGTATGCCGAGCTTCCGGTATAGTTCTATCACTTGCGCCCGATCGGCCTGGTTGATGCGGAGCATCAAATGTCCGCATTGTCTGAATGTCGCGAAACCCCGTTCGTCCTCAACGCCCAGAAATTGCGGCCAGTTAAGCCAATAGTGGTATCCCTCGTAAGCCAACATCACGCCTTCCAGCGTTGAGTAGGAGAAGCGTACGATCGCGCAGGAGTTCGAAGTCGAACCGAAGCCGACCTCGGCATTTTTGTCGACCGTGGTCGTGTGGTATCCCCTGCGCGCGAGCTGCAGCGCGATCGCGCAGCCAATGATGCCGGCTCCGATTATCACAGCTCGCTTCATCCGATACCCATCTGCGCAGCAAACCAGTGGACCGTGCGCTCAATGACATCGACGATCTGCTCGACTTCCTTGCGGCCTGCTATGAGTGGCGGCCCAACTTCGATCACCTGATAGACTCTCGCCAGCAGTCCCAGCTCGCGCATATGGGCCGTGACTCTCGCTGGCATCTGGTCACTTGGCCTGAACGGTTCGCGGGTGTCTTTGGACCGGACGAGTTCCACGGCCGCCAGGAGCCCCAGCCCGCGCACGTCTCCGACCAGCGGGCTCTTTTTGAGCGAACATAGTCCCTCGAGCAGGTAGGCTCCCATCTGAGCGGAGTTCTCCACCAGGCCTTCGCGTTCAATGATCTCAATATTCTTGAGCGCAGCGGCTGCGGCCGCTGCATGACCGCCAAAGCTCAGCACATGATTCAGCCCCGCCTCCCGACCTTGTGCGGCTTGGAATCTTGCAGTGACTTTAGGCCCGGCAATGGCGGCGCCCATCGGTGCGTAGCCGCTCGTGATACCCTTTGCCACCGTCATGATGTCGGGTACCACCCCCCAGTGCTCACAGGCGAAGAGTTTGCCTGTACGCCCGAAGCCGTTAATGACTTCATCAATGATCAGCAGTATTCCGTACTTGTCGGCAATCTCCCGAAGTTTCGGCAGGTAGTCCGGCGGGGGTACGTGAATGGTCGCCGCCGCAGGTACGGGCTCGGCGATGATGGCCGCGATTGTCTCAGGACCTTCGTGCAGGACCACCTGCTCCACCGTGCGCGCGCAGAGCGTCTGGCATTGTGGGCGCGTCAGGCCAAATTCACACCGGTAGCAGTTGTGCCAGGGAATCTGCACGCAACCGGGCGCCAGGGGCTCGAACATCCTGCTGTTGAAATCATGACTTGCCCCACTGATGCTCATGGCGAGATAGGTCGCACCATGATAGGAGCCGTGGCGGCTAATTACTTTTGTGCGCTTCTGCTCGCCGTTGAGAAAGTGATATTGCTTCGCGATCTTGAGCGCGGTTTCGACCGCTTCAGAGCCCCCCGATGTAAAGAAGACGCGGTTCAAGTCGCCGGGGGCGAGCTTGGACACCTTTTCGGCTAGGGCAATCGTGGGTGTAGCGACGAAGTTATAGGGAGCGACGTAAGCAATCTGGGCAGCCTGCGCGGCGAGTGCATCCGCCACCTCCTTGCGTCCGTGGCCAATGTTTGTCACGAAGGCTCCGCCGGACAGCCCATCGAGATAGGTACGGCCATGGATGTCCGTCAGAAAGCAGCCCGCGCCGCTTTCGAACACGATCATGCCGCCAGGGGCCGCCAGCGACTGCGGCGTCGAGACGTGAAACCATACATGCTCGAGCGCTGAGGATTCTAGCTGTGACGGGTTGGAAGTGGACATGGCCCTAGCACTCCGGTGTACTGCTTGGATGCACGGGTCGCGCGATGGCGCGCAGCGACCCGAGTTCGTAAAGCGAACGACTGTTCGCAATTCTAACGTCGTGACCACAGGCCACACAAGTAATGGCCGCGCCATTGTTCGAGTTCGAATCGGAAAACTGTGTTCGTATTGCGAACTCTTGTTACCAAAACAAATCCATGTTGAAGTGAGGGATGAAGGCAGGACCCTTCAGCCCCCGCGGATTCATCAGAGGTCGAGGCAATGAAAATTCACGACATTACGCTGAATGTGGAACCGGGCATGCTGTATTGGCGCGACGGCAAACCACCTGAGGTAATTTCCGTATTCAAGCTGGCCGAAGGTGCCGCGTCGGAAGTCTCTCGCTGGTTGATCGGCGCTCACACGGGAACGCATATTGATGCGCCCAGGCATTTCATTGCCACTGGCCTGGCCGTGGAACAATTGCCGCTGGAGATTTTCGTCGGGCCCGCAAGAGTCGTGGATTTAAGCGCTCAGGGAGACGCGCCGATTACAGCGGCAAGCGTCCGCAGAGCGAATCTGAACGGCGCACTGAGGCCTTCGGTGGCGAGACCAGCCAGCTGGCTCGGCAATGGCCGTTGTACGGCCACGGCAACGGACTGTTTTTTGAGGCCCCGACCATCTCGATACGCGTCGGCAACGACGCAGACTTCGTATTGCGCGAAAACATGGTGATCCGCATCGAGGTTTTCTTTAGCAAAGCTGGAGTCGGGGACGCGGGATTCGAGAACAACGTCATCGTGACCGGCAACGGCGCCGAGTTGCTGTCCCGTACTCCGATGCTGTTCTGACTGGCCGGCGCCTTGCGCTTGCTAGAGCGCCTGGATTGGAATCTCCGGCACAACGCGTTGCAGCACCGGAAGGATCTCATCTACCAGCTGCTTCTTAGAAACCGTCGCGACATTGGTCAGCACCGTCACGGCGGCCAGCGGCACGCCTTTTCTATTGAGGACGGGGACTGCGATGGATCGAACGCCCTCCTCCACTTCCTGATCCACGACGGCATATCCCTGCCGGTTTATGGCTTTCAGTTCCGCCCGGATTTCCTCCTTGCTCTTGAGGCTTTGCGGAGTCAACGCCGCTACGTCACACATCTTAAGGAGATCTTCGACCTGCTGAAGCTCAAGAAACGCCGCTATCGCCCGTCCTGAGGATGCGTACAGGGCGTTGAAACGCCGCCCAATCATGAGGGTGGGGGCGAGAATTCGCTCGACAGTAGATCCAGCAATATGAATGATATCGCCACGTTCGAGCACGGCAAGTCCCGTGATCTCGCCGGTTTCGCGCGTAATCGACTGCAAATAAGGCCGAGCAATATCCGAAAGCGGCATTGTCGATAGGTAGGAAAAGCCAAGATCGAGAACCTTCGCCGTAAGGCGAAACAGTCGGTCATCCTTGCTGATGTAACCTAGGTGCTCGAGTGTCAGCAGGTAGCGCCTCGCACCCGCGCGCGTTGTGCCAGTGCGCTCTGATACGCAAGACAAGGTCATCTGAGGATGAGCATGGTCAAACGCCCTTAGCACATCGAGCGCGTGCCTGACAGACCCGACAAAGTCGCGCGGCAGCTTGCCCTCACGCTTGGATGCCATCGCCTCTGCACTCTCCGGAAGATTCTTCCCGGGACAATGTTACTCGATCGCCAAATAGAGATCTCAGCGGCAGGCGCCCGCCTGCTCCCTTTTAGGGCGTCCTGGGCGGGGCTGCACAGTTTGTTCGCATATCGAACCCTTGTTCCCAATTCGAAACCGTGCTGAAATCGTTCCGCACCGTCTGTAAGGCCTGAATGCCGCGCCATCTGGAGCCGCCACTGGGGGGACGTCGATGACATCGCCAAATAGCTTTGCTTTCGGAATCACCGCTGCCTTGCGCAACCGGCGCGAGCCCCGCCGAAAGACCCGAATTCTCTGGTGGACTGCTGCTGCCGTTTTGCTGCCTGTCGCTTTAGCTGCGCTCATACCCAGGCCCGCGCTCGCCCAAGAAGCTCTGCAGGAAATCACGGTCACTGCGGAGCGGCGCGTCGAAGACGTGCAGACCGTGCCTATGTCCATTACGGTGCTCGATCCGACTGACCTCGAACAGCGCGACGTACAGTCCTTCATTGACTACGCAACGACCGTCCCCAATCTGGGATTCGGATACACAGGCGTGGGATTTTCCAATGCGCGCACAATCTCGATCCGAGGCGTCGCCGGGGCGGGTACGACCGGGTTTTATCTTGACGACACGCCGTTGCCCGACACGATAGATCCGCGAGTCGTCGATATTAGCCGTATCGAGGTGCTCCGCGGTCCGCAGGGTACGCTCTATGGGGCGCGATCCGAGGGCGGCACGGTTCGCATGATCACAGAGCAACCCGGCGACCAGTTTTCAGTACAAACGCACGTTGGAATCTCGGACACCTGGAACACAGTGGAGCCCAACTACATTGCGAACGGTGCCGTCAATTTCCCCCTCATTCCGCATACGCTGGATCTTCGCGTGGCCGCCCTATACGACTCCGAAGCCGGCTTTTTTCAGCGAACATTCCCAACGACTCCGCTCGGCGCCGACTACCAGACCGTGAGCAACGTGGCGGCCGACCGCACCACCGGCGGATCCATATCACTCGCCTGGAAGGTGACCGACGCGCTAACAGTGACACCGAGAGTTCTTTACCAGAACAGCGAATACAACGGCTTGCCTTACTCCGACCACACGACTTATCAGGTTCCGCCGCCCGCGGTTGCGCCGACCAACCTCAATCTGAACCCGAACAACTTCCTGCAGGTGCGCCTGTTCAATATTCCGGAAGGCGGTCACGATCGCTGGTCACTGTCCTCACTCACGGCCAACTATTCGACCGATTTTGGTGACTTCGTCTCATCCACTTCATATTTCGACCGAGATGTCTTCGAGGCTGAAGACATATCCGATTACAACTATCAGATCCTGGGGGCGCCGTTTCCGACTGCCATCTCCGCCGGGACGACCGTATATCAATTCGTCCAGGAGATCCGCTTTGCGTCGCGTTTCTCCGGTGCTGCCCAGCTCGTCGCCGGTGCCTACTACGAATCTACTTCCGGCAGACCACTCTACGAGCCTCCAACTATCGTTCCGGGATTGAACGAATATTTTGGCGGCACTGCTACAAGTCCCGCCGCTGGCACGAATCCGCTGAATCCCAATGAGATTAATGCCAGTAGTGAGAGTCAAAGGACCACAGAACCCGCCCTATATGGCGAGCTCTCCTACCAGTTAGCCGCACCCCTAAAGCTCATCGCCGGCGCACGACTTTACCGAAATGAGAACACGAGCTACTCGTATCAGGAGGGAGTGGTGGTCGGAGGTCCGAGAATTACTGATCAGCCTGAAACGTTGACGCAAAGCGGCGTCAATCCGAAGGTAGAACTCGAGGCTCAGCTGACACCGCGGGGTATGATCTACGCCTCGGCCTCCAGGGGCTGGCGTCCAGGCGGCGTCAGTGTGTCCGTGCCCACCGCCTTCGGATGCGGCCAATCTCTGCAGCAACTTGGCGTGACGCCCGCGCAAGCGCGCGAGTACAAGGCCGATTCACTATGGAACTATGAAGTCGGCGGAAAGACTTCGTGGCTCGATCAGCGCCTAGCGATCAACGGCGCGCTCTACTATATTGATTGGAAGAATCTTCAGCAGGAGATTCTATTGTCGTGCGGCTTCGGCTATACCGCCAATGTCGGTGCAGCCAAAAGTGAGGGTTTTGAAATTGAAACACATGCGCGGCCGATGTCTTCCCTCGATATCTCCGCCGGGATTGGCTATGAACATGCGGTCATCACGCAGTCGAGCACAACCTCACCGCAGCAGCCCGATTCTCCCGTGTACCAGGTGCCCCCATTCAACGCTAATCTTTCGGCGACCCAGACCCAACCCCTGTCGTCGGGGCTTAGGCTCGTCAGTAATATAACCTTCGCTTATATCGGCCACAGTCATAGCGCCAACAACAACCCCTTCGATCCAAGACTTCGCGACGCATATACATTACTCGATGCTCGCTTCGCTCTCGCTTGGGAAAAGTACCAGGTGGCACTCGTTGGCAAAAACCTGGAAAACGAGCATGCTAACCTGTCTGATAATGCCTCGATTGGCGCGGAGGTTATAGGCCGGCCTCGCATCGTAACGAATCAGCCGCGAACTATAGGCATCGATTTCCTCTACCACCTCTGAGAGTCTGAACGTCGCTCGAATCCACACCATGCTCGCCGGGCGATGAGGAGTTAACTATTTGCCGGGGCCCGTAGTAGCCTTATGAAAATGTTACTCCGATTGCTGAGTTTGCCATGGGAATTTCGGACCGTAGTGCGTGTATGCGGCTGCGCCTGAAACATGTGCCTGGGCTTGCGGCCGCAATTTAGAGATTTGTGGCACCACCCGCCTAGGCAGACCCGGTGAGCAGCGCCATCGACGGGGGGAGCATGAGTCCCGCTGCAACGCGCCCATACTCCTGGTATGTCCTGACGCTTCTGCTTGCCGCGTATACCTTCAACTGGATGGACCGATACGTCCTGGTCATCCTGATTGAGCCCATCAAGCAAGATCTGCACTTGTCCGACACGGTACTCGGACTCATCAGCGGATTTGCATTTGCGATGATCTATTCGCTCGCGGGAATCCCCATCGCGCGTTTTGCAGATCGCGGGTCGCGGCGCTCGATTATCGCGATGGGACTGGCCCTATGGAGCGCGATGACCGCCGCATCAGGTCTAGCTCGCACCGCTCTACAGCTGGTTTGCGCGAGACTCGGGGTGGGGCTAGGCGAATCGGCGTGCAGTCCGAGCGCCCATTCCCTCATCTCGGATTATTTCCCGGTGGCTCGGCGTGCAACGGCACTGTCCATCTACCAGCTCGGTATCGTCCTGGGTATCGCACTCGGCTTGGCGGTCGGCGGTTGGGCCAACGATCTGTACGGGTGGAGAGCCGCCTTCATGATCGTGGGCGCGCCGGGTTTGCTGCTTGCGCTCACGGTCCGCCTGACACTTCGCGAGCCGCGGCGCGGCCAGTCTGACGGCGCGGCGGCCGATATCGGCCAATACTCACTACCGGGCGCCCTGCGCGTGATGCTTCAGAAGAAATCATTTTTAGCCTACGCAATCGCCCTGGGCCTGTGCTCGTTCTCCGACACGGCGTTTGAAATGTGGTCGCCGACGTATCTCATGCGCGTATATCACATGAGCAGCAGTCTCGTCGGAACCTGGACCGGTGCATTGGAAGCGCCGGCCGGAATCATCGGCACAATCGTCGGCGGACTAGCCGCCGACCGGTTGGGCGCGCGCGACGCACGTTGGTATTTGTGGGCGCCGGTCGTGTCGGTAGCGCTAATGATCCCCTGTATTCTGCTTTTTCTGAGCGTGGGTGGCACGCAGGTGTTCGTCTTCTACTTCCTTGCCATGCTCACTGCCGCCTCTTACATGGGGCCAATAATCGCATTAACCCAACGATTGATGCCCGTGCGAATGAGGGCGCTGGCCGCGGCAATCCAGTTCTTCATCTTAAATCTGCTGGGACCCGGCGCCGGTGTTTCGACCGTTGGATTCTTGAATGACGCGCTGGCGCCTCGTTATGGCGATATCGCCATACGCTACTCACTGATGATCACTCTGGTGGCCGCAATCGCCGGTATTGCCTTGGCGCTCTACGCGGCAAGTAGACTCCGGTTTGATCTGCGGCAAGCCTGAACCGTCGGCTCGCGCTCGGGTCCGCGTGGCACAGGATGTGCGCTATGCGACAGTTGTTCTACAGCTCTAGCCATGCTGCAATGCCGTCGATTTCCGCTGGTCAGAGCTCGGTGAGACCCCGCAGTAGCGGGCGCTGTCCCGGCGAGAGTTTGCCTCGAGCATGCACCAACGAAAACCAGGCGCCTCGATCCACCTCCGGAAAGCTTTGCATCACGCCAGACTTCGGTGGCCACTCGAGCGAGAATCTGTTGCTGCGCAACCGAGTCGGATCCAGGTCACCCTCGACAGCCCAAGCGGTAATGATCTTGCCGCTTGGCTGTCGGACTGGCGCCAGGGCCAGGAAGGGGCCGTTCACTGCAACGCCAGTCTCCTCCAGGAACTCACGCTGCGCGGCTAGTAATGCCTCTTCACCCTGCTCGTACTCACCCTTGGGAATTGACCAGGCACCATCGTCCTTGCGCGCCCAATATGGGCCGCCAGGGTGAACCAGAAATATCTCGAGAATCCTATGCCGTTTCCGGTACAGAACAATTCCCGCGCTGCTTTTGCTTCGAGCGGCTGACACGTTTGATTGACGCTGTTCGCGGCGCTATGTGCCGCCAGTTTTACCATTCCCGGGGCAACTTTCAGGACCCGATCATTCAATCGGTGGCGCATCACTCTGCTGCGCTGCCGAAGAGAAGGCGGGAGGGTCCAACCCATGACTTTAGCGCGTCGGCATTTCCACCGGCACGATGCTGAGCGGTAACAGCTGGGTACGCCGCAATACCGACAATTCCAGCGGCTCGCCGATGGTCCAGCGGCTCAGGAACCGGTGCAGGGCATCCACGCTCGAGATGGTTTGCGACTGCGCCGCAATCACGATATCGCCCACGCGCAGGTCCGAGTCCGCCGCCGGAGTCTGCGGCTCGCGCGAGACGATCTCAAGCGCGTGATCGCTCGGCAGCGAGAGCGCGCGCACCAGCCGGCGGTCGAGCCGCCGCGTGCGTCCGGCCATGCCCAGATAGGCGCGCCGCACCCGGCCGTGCGCCAGCACTTCGGATATCACCCACTCGGCGGTGGCCGCGGGTACGGCAAAGCCGATGCCCTGCGCCGCGGCGATGATGGCGGTATTGATGCCGACCACGCGCGCTCGCGCATCGACCAGGGGTCCGCCGGAGTTGCCCGGGTTCAGCGGCGCGGTGTGTTGGACTATGCCTTCGATGAGCCGTCCGTCGCTGGCGCGCAAGGTGCGCCCATGGGCGCTGAGCACGCCGGCGGAAACCGTTGCCTCGAAGCCGAACGGATTGCCGATCGCGACCACCAGCTGTCCCACGCGCAGCCGCTCCGAGGCCTGCAGTCCCGCGGCGGGCAGGCCCGAAGCGTGCGCGCGTAAAACGGCCAGATCGGTCGAGGCATCCTCGGCGATGACCCGAGCCTCGACGGTGTCGCCGTCGATCAGCGTGATGTCGACGCGCGCGGCGCCCTGCACCACGTGCTGGTTGGTCAGCAGGTAGCCGTCGGGGGTCACGATCACGCCGGAGCCGCCGCCCGCGGTCACGATCTCGCCGCGGCGCGTGCGTCCGATGTGCACGCTGACCACGGCCGGGCCCACGCGCTCGACCACGTCCACCACCGTGCGCGAATAGGCATCCAGCGCCGCGGCATCGTCGCCTGCAGCCTGGCTGTCCAGCGGGGCGTCAGCGGCCGCGGCGGCGAGCCCGATATCGACAGAGGGTTGTTCGATGTCCATGCAGCTGTGGCGATGGGGCCGCAGGCTCTGGAATTCAAGTCCGGGGACTGGGCGCCTTGTGAAAGGCACCGTTCTGCAGGATCGCCAGTTTACTGGTCGGCGTCGTCGAGCGTCTTGAGAAAGGCTACGAGGTCCTGGAGCTCCTGCGCGGACAGCGCCGGCGCATCGCCGGGCTCACGATCGAATGGCGGGTCGGAGGTGTCGACGCGATCACGCAGGCTGGGCGGCAGATCGTCGAACTTGTGCACCTGGCCGCGCACCGCGGGGTACCAGCGCTGCGGTGCCGTATCGCGCTCGGCGTAGAACTGCAATACCTGCTCGAGTGTCTGGAACCTGCCGTTGTGAAAGAAACGCTCCCGGCGCGCGGCATTGCGCAGCGTCGGAGTCTTGAAATAGCCGCAGTATCGCCTCTCGGCGTGCAGATCCGCACGCCGTGGGCCACACAGCCCCAGATCATAGAACTTCGGCTCCGCATTCGCGGCGAGCTCGCGATTGCGCGGCACGCCGAGCGCGCGATACGCGTAGTCGGTGAAATCCGGACCGCGACCGCCGTGCAATCGCGATGACGTCCTTAAACTTTCTAGCCCGCGTCCCGCTCCGGCATCACCGAGGTCTCCTCGGCAATCATGAGCTCGAGCCGCTCGAGGTCCGGCACCAGTGGGGTTTCATTCAGCATGCGCACCTGGCACAACACCGGCGAGCGTTCGGGGAAGCTGCGCGAGTGATCGGGCCGCACTACATCGTTGCTGACGCGCACGAGCTGCGGAAATCCCTGCGAGACGATCCCGAAGTAGCCGGCTTCAACGCGGCCGCTCAACGCATGAAAGACCACCACGCGCGAGCGCCCGCCGGCAGGCGGGACCGGCAGGCCGCAGGCGCATTCGAAGGATACCAACGGCACCGAGCGAGCGTTCCAGTTCACGAGCCCCAGGTACCAGGGCGGCGCGCCGTCCATCGGCGCCGGGTTTTGGTAGCCGACAACTTCGGCCACACAGGCACGCGGTACCAGCAGTCGGGCATCCGCCAACGGAATCAGCAGGCTGTAGACCTCGGCGATACGCTCGCTCATCGGCCGGAACCGGATGCGAGCGCCCCGGCGCGGCGCTGTGCCACCAGCGGCATGATCGCGTCGAGCAACTCACTCTCTTGGTAAGGTTTGCCCAGATAGTCATCGACGCCGAGCTCGATGGCGCGGGCGCGATGCTTCTCACCCACGCGCGAGGTGATCATGATGATCGGGACATCGCGCAGTCGCGGATCCGCGCGCACGTGCGCGGCGACTTCGTAGCCGTCCATGCGCGGCATCTCGATGTCGAGCAGAATGATGTCGGGCACGTGCTCGGCCAGCAGCGCGATCGCATCCATGCCGTCGCGAGCGGTCAGCACGCGCATGCCGTTGCGCTCGAGCAGCCGCTGCGTCACGCGCCGTACCGTGATGGAGTCATCGACCACGAGCGCAAAGGTGCGTCGATCGGTCTTGTCGCGGGTCACAGTCGGCGCCGCGCGTCCGCGCCATTCCGCGCGCACGAGCGCACCGATGTCGAGGATGATGACGATGCGCCCATCGCCGAGAATCGTGGCCCCGGATATGCCGCGTATGCTCGAGATCTGCGGCCCGACCGGCTTGACCACGATCTCGCGGCTGCCGATCAGCTCATCGGTCACGAGCCCGGTGGAGTGCTCGCCAGCGCGCACCAGCACCACCGGAATCGTGACATCCTGCTCCGGCAGTGGCGAAGGTTCCATGCCCACATACTGGGCCAGTGACTGCAAGCGGTACTTCTGGGCGCCATGACTGAAGCTTGCGGTGTCGGCACGCAGATGCGTCTCGACCTCGGCGCGCGAAATGCGCACCACGCCCTCGACCGTGGGCAATGGCAGCGCATAGAACTCATCGCCAGTGCGCACCACCAGCGCATGGCTAATGGCGAGCGTGAAAGGCAGCCGGATCGTGAAGCGCGAGCCGTGGCCCGGAGTGCTCTCCATATGCAGCGCACCGCCGAGCTTCTTGACCTCGACCGCGACCACGTCCATGCCGACACCGCGCCCGGCCTGTTGCGTCAGCGAACTCGCCGTCGAGAAGCCCGGCTCGAGCACCAATTGCATGACGTCTTCATCCGAAAGCTCCTGGTCGGGACGAATCAGGCCGAGTTCCAGACCCTTATTGCGTATCGCGCCCAGGTTCATGCCCGCGCCGTCGTCATTGACCTCGACGATGACCTCGGCGCCTTCACGCCGCAGGTTCAAATGAATATGCCCACTCTCATCCTTGCCCGCCGCGCGGCGCACTTCTGGCGACTCGATGCCGTGCACCACGGCATTGCGCAGCATGTGCTCGAACGGCGGCAGCATGCGCTCGAGCACCTGACGATCGAGCTCGCCCGAGGCGCCATCGATGATCAGTTCGGCACGCTTGCCGGTATCCGCCGCGCTTTGGCGCACGATGCGCGCGAGCCTCGGCACGTGGCGCTGCAGCGACACCATGCGCGTGCGCATGAGCCCGTTCTGCAGCTCGGTGACGGTGCGCGACTGCTGCTGCAGCAGGTTCTGCGCCTCGCCGATCAGGTTCTCGAGCAGTCCCTGGATGCTGGCGACGTCGTTGGCCGACTCGGCCAGCGCGCGCGAGAATTGTTGGATCGCTGAATAGCGATCGAGCTCGAGCGGGTCAAAGTCCTGCCGGTGGCCGGCGTCGTTCTCGTGCCGATGCAGGATCTGCGCTTCGGTTTCGATCTCGAGCTTGCGCAGCTGCTCCTTCAGGCGAGTGACCGTGCGCGAGAGCTCACCCAGATTGAATTCGATCGAACCGAGCTGCTGTTCGAGGCGCGCGCGCGCGATACTGACTTCGCCGGCGTTGTTGAGCAGCTGATCGAGCAGCTCCGCACTGACGCGGGCCATCTCGACGCGATCGGCGGCGGCGACGGGCTCTCGGCCTGGCGGCAGC
>DAIMZW010000006.1:0-49994 GCA_036733765.1 Steroidobacteraceae bacterium | reverse complement strand
AGCGGCTCGATCGGCGTTAGAAATTCGAGCGAAGCTGGGGGTTCGGTCGGCAGCAGCGAATCAAGGGAAACGGGCGGCTCGATCGGCTGTAGCGTTTCGAGCATGACTGTAGGCTCAGGCGGCAACAGCGCCTCGAGCGAAACAGACGGCGGTTCGACCGGCGCTGACGCCTGGATCTCGGGTGCCCCGATCGGCTCTGGTGTCTCGAGCGGCCACAGCGACTCGGCCGAAAGCATCGTTTCCGGCACAGCCTCGGGCGGCGAATCGAAGCGGATCGGTATCTCGGCGCTGACCGCCTCGCTCGCGGCGTCCATCGGCTGCGATTCGGCCGCAGGGGCGAGCGGACTTACGGCGCCCGCCGATTGAATGCGCGCGATCAGGAGCGGCGCACTGGCGGCCGGGCGGCCCTCGGCAATGGCGTCGCGCATCTTCGCAAGCTCGTCGAGCGCCTGCTGCGCCAGACTGCGCGCACTCTCATCGGCGCTCACCAGACCGACCTCGATGCGCGTGATGAGACTCTCGAGCTCATGCGAGAGTTCGCCCATCGCCACGATACCGGCCATGCGCGCACCGCCCTTGAGGGTGTGCAGCGGCCGGCGCAAGGCGGCAGCCTGCGATCTGTCGTGCGGTGAGGCGTTCCAGGCCTCGAGAGCGGACTCTGCCGCTTCCAGCAGCTCGACCGCTTCCTCGCAGAATATCGCGGCAATCTCCGGATCGAAGTCCGCAGCCGGCGCTTCCTCGGTCGGAGCCGGGCTCCGCCGCGGCGGCGGCGCGTCCTGCAGCGACGCCGGCACCTCCAGTCCCACTGGGATCTGCAGGCTCACGCTGCTGATCTGGGTAATATCCGTGGCTTCGCTTATGCGCCGATCCAGGTCGAGTTCGGCGCGGGCGATGCGCGCGCGCAGCGTGTCGTGCACGACGAGGAAGAAACCCGTGCCCTCATCGAGGTATCCGGCCACGGTCTCCATGGCCTTCATGCAGTCGGACAGCAGCGCCAAATCCGAACCGTCAAGCCCGACGCCGCTATCGTACGACTTGCGCAACCAGTGGTTGATGGGCTCGGCCAGACGCATGCCGTGGCGCGCCTCGGCCATCGTGGAGCTGCCGAGCAGCGTGTGGCAGGCGCGATAAATCTCTTCCGGCAATACATGCGGCGCGCCGTGTCTCTGTTCACGTGTGATCCAACCGCGCACCGCGGCGACGTGGCTCGCAGTCTCGCGGGCATAGATCTCGCGCAGCGCCGGATCGCGCTGCGACACCGCGGGCGTGAGGCTCTCGGCGGCAACCTCCGGCGGTGCGACAACGGCCGCGGGCTCGGGTGCGGCAGCGGCCGTCGCGGCCGCGTCCTGGGCGAGCGCAGGCTCGCTCACCCTGGGCAGCGCCGGCGCTCGAGCCGCGGGCGTCATGGCGTCGGGCGCAACAGCCGCCGGCAGCTCGCGGACGATCTCAGTGGGCGCTGCCGCAACCGGTTCGCGTCCGCTGGCGAGCGCATGCGCGCGCGCCGCGAGTCGCGCCACGTCGGTGCGCCCACCATGGCCGGCTTCGAGATCCGCGACCAGCGAGGGCAGTACGTTCACGGCCTGGCGCAGGGTCTCAAGCACAGGCAGGGAGCGCTGCTGCGTGCCATCGAGGATGCGGTTCAACAGATTTTCGATGGCCCAGGCGAACTCGCTGAGCGGGCGCGCATTGACCATGCGGCCGCTGCCCTTGAGCGTGTGGAACGAGCGCCGCACGGTCGACAGCGGTTCGGCTTCCAGCGGATTGTGATCCCAGATCGGGAACTGCTGGCGAATCTTGGCCACCTCCTCGGTCGCCTCATCGACGAACAGCCGGATCAGCTCCGGATCGGGCGAGGTCTGCGTCAGCACAGCGTCGATGTCGGCGGCGGCCTCGAGCACCGGGGGTTCCGAGACCGTGAGCTCCAGGCGGCGCATGTCCGTGGTATCGCCGGTCGGGCTCGGCGGCGTGATGAGCAGGGTGCGGGCGTAGGTGCCGGTAGTGAGCGGGGGCACCGTCGGCAGCACACGCTCGGGTGCGTGCGCGAGCGCATCCAGGCAGATGCGCGCATTGTCGAGCATGTACCAGGGATCGCTGCGCCCGGCCTGCAGTGTCTCGATGTAGTACTCGAGGCTGACGATGGCATCGGCCAGACGATCGAGATAGTCCGGCGCGAGTGCCAGGCTGCCGCCGGGCTGCATCACGCGCCTGAGGTGCTGCGTGATGTCCTCGATGATGTCGACCGCTCGCGCCTTGCCGAGCATCAGCAAGCCGGCCTTGATGCCGCGCATGAGCTCCGGCCAACTATCGAAGCCCGCGGCATCGAGCGTGCCGCCGACGTTCTGCGCAACGTATTCCTTGATGCGCGCCAGATTCACCACGCACTCGCGCAGCACCGCGCTTTGAACCTGGTGGAAATCCTGATCCTGCGCGTCGCCCTCGCCTTCGCTATCGGCGGCCTTTTTTCGCGGCAGGATCAGACCGACCAGCTGGTCGTCCAGGTGATCCTCGACGTTGATGAGCCCTGCGGCCACCTGTACCAGCGCGCTCTCGCCGCCTTCTTCCTTGCCCGCCACGATGGCCTCGAGCCGCCGCGTGGCTTCCTGCACGCGCAAGCGCAGCTCGCCGAGGCCGAGTACGCCGAGCGTATCGCCGATTTTCTTAAGCAGACCGACTTGCGGCGCGAGTTCCTCGGGCTGGCCGCCGCCGCGGCGCACGAAGATGTCGAGCACATCCTTGACCTTGGACAGATCCTCGCGGATCGCCGCGGCCACCGTATGCATGAGCTTGATCGAGGGTGCGGAAAGATTCTCGCGCTCCTGCTCGATCGACTCATCGACCGGCAACAGTTCGGCGAGACGGAATGAGGCGCGCACGGCCGCGACGCGCGGGCCGCCGCTGGTCGCGCGCGCGACGTAGTACAGCAGATTGTTGAGCAGCTCGACCGGCGGGCTCTGTGCATAGCGCGCCTCGCCCCACTCGAACAGGCGCTTCATCTCGCGATCAGCGAGGCCCAGCAGCCGCTTGAGGGAAATGCTGCTCTCGACGCCGTTCTCTCGCAGCGCCTCGATCAACGCGCCGACCACCCACCAGAGCTGGAACACCGACTGCTGGGTCGCGACTTGTTCGAGCCGCGAGGCCACGACGCTCATGATCTCGAGGTTTTGCTCCGGGCGCTCACCGCGGATCCAGCCGATCAGTCCGATCTGAAAGCGCGCGCGCAGTCGGCGCGCCCACTGCGAGGCGCTCAGTGGTGGCTCGCCCGGCGCCGGTGCCGCCGGCTGCGCCTGCCGGTCGGACTTGAGATTGAGCAGCAGCAGTGTGCCTTCGGACAGCAACGCGCTGCCGCGCACGGCCCGCAGGTCGTTGAGCAAGGGCAACAGCACCAGCGCCAGATCCCGGCCGCCGGCAAGCACGCGCTCGAGATAGCCGGGCAGCTGCACCATGGCTCGCATCAGCGCATCGAGCGCTTCGGCCTGGTTCTTGCGCTCCTGACCGAGGCCGATCAGATAGCGCGACACCTGCTCCATTTCCTCGGCCAGCAGTGCCGCGCCGTAGATCTCGAGCACGCGCAGCGCACCTTGCACCTGATGCATTTCGAAGCGTACGCGCTCGAGCATCGCCGCGTTTTCGGGCTGCTCGACGTGTGCCTCGAGCGCGACCCGGCCTTCGCCGAGTGCTACGCCGATCTCGCGCGCGACCGTCTGCAGGGTTTGCGTCGCCAGCTCAGTCATGCTGACTCACGAGCCGCCGAGGGCCTTGATCTTGGTACCGGAAAACGCCCCGGAGGAACCCCCCGCGCCGGCGGCCGGCGTTGCGGGCCCCGCACCGCTCAAGCTGGCGCTGAGCCCACTGGTGGCGGCCGTTATGCTGCCCGTGGCCCCGCGATGCATGCCGGTGGTATCACTGCCCCCGGGCAAACGAAAGCCGGTGATGGATTTGCGCAATGCCGCTGACAGGTCGGCGAGCTTGACGATCGCTTGCGAGGTAGCGCTGGTCGAATCGGCCGACTGCGCACTGATCTCGCGCAGCACCTGCATGTTGCGCGCAATATTCTGCGCCGCCGAGGACTGACCGCGTGCGCTGGCGGAAATATTCTGTACCAGGCTCGCGATCTGGTTCGACACCTGCTCGATCTCCTGCAGCGCCGCGCCGGCGTTTTCCGCCAACAACGCGCCACCGACCACGTCGGTGGTGCTGCGTTCCATCGACACCACGGCTTCGTTGGTATCGGTCTGGATCGTGCGCACCAGCACCTCGATCTGCTTGGTCGCGTTCGCCGCTCGCTCGGCCAGGCGCTGGACTTCATCGGCGACCACGGCAAAGCCGCGACCGGCCTCACCGGCCATCGAGGCCTGGATCGAGGCATTGAGCGCCAGGATGTTGGTCTGCTCGGCGATATCACTGATGAGTTCGATGATGTTGCCGATTTCCTGCGAGCTCTCCCCAAGCCGCTTGATACGCTTGCTCGTGTCCTGAATGGTCTCGCGAATCGTGTTCATGCCATCGATGGTGCGTCGCACGGCATCTCCGCCCTTGTGCGCCACATCGACCGAGTGGCGCGCCACGTCAGCGGCGCGCTCGGCATTGCCGGAGACTTCCTCGATCGAGGAAGCGACCGCACCGATCGACTCGGTGGCGGCGCCGACCTGCTTGGATTGAGCGCTGCTCGCGCGCGCCAGATGCGAGGCGAGCGCCTGGGTCTGGCGCGCGGCGCCGTCGAGCTGGATCCCCGATTGGCTGATCGTGGTCACGAGCTTGCGCAGCGCCTCGACCGCGTAGTTGACCGAATCGGCGATGGCGCCGGTAATGTCTTCGGTGACCGTGGCCTGAACCGTCAGGTCACCCTCGGCGAGGTTCGACATTTCATCCAGCAACCGCATGATAGCCTGCTGGTTGCGATCGCTCTCGACCCGCTGAACATCGGCCCGGCGCTGCGCCTGCAGTGCTGCCACTCCCGCCCGCCGCAGATAGGAGAACAGCAGCGCCAAAGGAATCAGCGCGGCGAACCCGGCCAACGCCGCCAGCCACTTGGGCAGGTGAAACAACGGCAAGGCAACGCTGCCGGCAATGGCAATGATGATCAGCGCGGCGGTCGCGATCGCCAGCCCCTGCGCCCGACTTGCACCCGCGGCAGCCGTGACGCTCATGCGCTCGCCCCCGTGAACAGCGGATCCTCGAGCAGCGAGCGCAAGCCCAGGACCGGCCACTGCTCGTTGCCGCGGCGGAATGAGCCGGCAATGTAGCGCTCGCAGTGCACGATCGTGGAAGGCACGTCGGCCGTGAACTCAGCGTCCGCGAAGCGGCGGAACCCCAGGACCTCGTCGACCAGCAGGCCGGCCGGGATGTCGCGGTGATTGACCACGATGACGCGTGTATTGCGTGATGCGGGCGTCGGGCCGCTGCCGAGGAAGGCCCGCAGGTCGATGATGGGCAGCAATTGACCGCGAATATTCGCCAAACCCAGGATCCAGCTCTTGGCGCCGGGTACCCGCGTGAGCGGCGCGGGCACGCCCAGCACTTCGCGCGCATCCTCGCGCGCGACCAGGTAGAGCTCACCGGCCATGCGCAGCGCCACGCCGACCCACTCGCCCGACTGGCCCGCGTCCGGCGCACTACTAGCGGTCACGGCGCGTCCGCGGCGTTCGAGTTCGGCTAGGAGCTCAAACGGCCTATCGCGCAGACTCTTGAGCGCTACGCTCTCCTGCATGTCAGGCGGCAAGTGTAGCCTGCGCCTTCTCGACCAGCTGGTCGGGCGACACCGGCTTGATCAAATAGTCGACCGCGCCCTGCCGCAAGCCCCAGACGCGATCGGCATCCTGTCCCTTCGAAGTCACCATGACGATCGGAATGGTGCGCGTATCAGGATCGTTCAGCAGGGTGCGCGTGGCCTGGTAGCCGTTGATGCCCGGCATCACGATGTCCATGAAAATCAGATCCGGACGCATCTGGCGCGCGAGCTTGATGCCCTCCGCGCCATCGACTGCGACCGCGGTGCGATAGCCGTGGCGCTCGAGCGCCTTCTGCATCACATGCACCTCCGTCGGCGAATCATCAATGATAAGGATCAATGCCATCGCTTTATCTCCCGACGTGCGACTCGATCGCGCTCAGAAGCTCGTCCTTGGTGAATGGCTTGGTCAGGTAGTGCTCCGAGCCGACGATGCGCCCGCGGGCGCGATCGAACAGCCCATCCTTGGAGGACAGCATGATGACCGGAATCGATCGAAAAACCTTGTTGTGCTTGATCAATGCACAGGTCTGATAGCCGTCCAGCCGCGGCATCATGATATCGACGAACACGATATCGGGTTGATGGTCGGCGATCTTGGCCAGGGCGTCGAAACCATCGACTGCCGTAAAGACTTCGCAGCCCTCTTTGGCCAGCAGCGTCTCCGCCGTACGGCGGATCGTCTTGCTGTCATCGATGACCAGCACCTTGAGCCCCTTGAGATTCGAGCTGCCGCCCGGCGCGAGGGCTCCGCCGCGCTCTTCCGCTGTCGATTCCATGCTCCAGGACCTCCAGGTAACCAGATACGTTGAGGGCCCGCGGCCCCTAGGCACAACCCCACGTATGCAAATGCGCTCCGCGTTTTAACATATCGGCACCCCCCCGGCTATGCCGCCCCCGTCACGTTTTTGAGAGCCCGACGTTGCGGCTGGAACATAATCACCGCGGTAACCTGTCGGCGCTGTTTCCATGTTGTTTTTAAGGGTTCGACGCAGGAGTGAGGATGGGCACGAACGTGAGGCTGGCCGTGGTCATGGACCCGATCGAGCATATCAAGTACGCCAAGGACACCACGCTCGCCATGCTGCTGGCGGCGCAATCGCGCGGCTGGTCGCTGCACTATCTGGAGCAGGCAGACCTGCGGCTGCGCGACGGCGTGGCCGAGGGGCGCGTGCGGGCGCTGACCGTACGGGCCGACCCGAAGGATTGGTACACGCTCGGGGAGCCTGCGGTTGCAGCCCTGGGCGCGTTGGATGTGATCCTGATGCGCAAGGATCCGCCATTCGACACCGAATACATCTACACCAGCTACATCCTCGAACGTGCCGAGCTCGCCGGCGCGCTGGTCGTGAACCGGGCGCGGGGGCTGCGCGACATCAACGAGAAGGTCTACACCGCCTGGTTTCCGCAATGCTGCGCGCCGACGCTCGTGACGCGCGATATGGCCGAAATGGCGGCCTTCGCGCGCTTGCACGGCAAGATCGTCTGCAAGCCATTGCACGGCATGGGGGGTCAGTCGATCTTCGTGCTCGAGGCGAGCGATAAGAACGCGCGCGTGGTATTCGAGACCCTGACCCAGAACGGCAGCCACTTCGCGATTGTGCAGAAGTATCTGCCCGATATCGTGCAGGGCGGCGACGCGCGTGTGCTGCTGGTAGACGGCGAGCCCGTGCCCTACGCGCTGGCACGCATCCCGAGCGTGGAGGATCATCGCGGCAATCTCGCCGCCGGCGCGCACGGGGTCGGCCGAGCGCTCAACGAGCGCGACCGCTGGCTGTGCCAGCAGATTGGTCCGGCGATGAGCGCAGCCGGCATGCTGTTCGTCGGCCTGGACATCATCGGCGGCTTTGTCACCGAAATCAATGTGACCAGTCCGACCGGTGTACGCGAGCTCGACCGCCAGTTCAATCTCGACATCGGCGGCATGCTGATGGCCGCGATCGAGCGCGCGCTGGCGCGCCGCAGGCGCTGAACGAGAACTGGCCGCACGGCGAGCGGTCGCTGGCGCAGCTATACTTTTGCCGTGGCGGCTTCACTCCAGCTTAAACGCGGCAGCGCGACATTGCCGCACCGCGAGGGCACCGCAGCCGTGGACGATCGGCTCACGGCGATGCTGCTGCTGACCGCGCTGCTGCACGCCATCGTTATTTTGGGCCTCAGTTTCAGCAACGGCGGCCTGATCGGCCGCAGCCAGACCCCGGAACTCGATGTGCTGCTGGTGACCGATGAGGTGGCGGAGGCCCGATCGAACGAGCGGGCCGCCTACCTCGCCCAGCGAACCCAGATTGGCGCCGGCAACACCGATCAGGCGCAGCGCATCGCGAGCCCGGCCAGCCGGGGCGCGCTCACAAACCCGCGTAGCGGCGATCCCGGCAGGGACCAGGCAAACGCCAGCAGGATCAATGCCTCGCAACGGCCGGTCCTCGCCAGCAGCGGCGATAGCCCTGACATCCGCTATATCGGCGAGGTCGCGGCGGCAAGCGGCGCCGCGCCGCTGCCATTGATCAGCGGCGATACCGAGGGCAATCCGCGCAGCGGTCGCGGCGACGCCGCGGAACTGATGCTCAAGGGTAAATCCGACGCCCAGCACTGGGTCACGCCCGACACCCGCGCCTCAAAGCTCGCGCCGTATCTGGCGGCTTGGAAGCGCAAGGTCGAGCGCGTGGGTACTCTGAACTTCCCGACGGTTGCCCGCAGCGCCGGCCTGTCCGGCAGTCCGGTAGTGGAAGTCCAGATTGGCGCCAATGGGAAGCTGGTCGAAGCCAGTGTGCGCCGCAGCAGTGGCCATGGGTCGCTCGATGAGGCGGCGATGACCATCCTGAGACTCGCCAGCCCCTTCGATCCGTTCCCCCCGGACCTGGCCGCCGAGTACGCGCAATTGCGCTTTGCGTACCAGTGGGACTTCGTGGCCGGTGCGTTGCAAACCGGCGCTGTGACTGCGTCGTCAGATACGACATCGGGACCTTGAGAGACTCAATAGCTGCCCCCATACTCGAATCCATGGGTAATTCCAGTTCATTGGCGAATCATCTGCTGATTGCCATGCCCTCGCTCGGCGACCACTTCTCCCAGACCGTGGCGCTAGTGTGCGAGCACAGCGATCGCGGCGCGCTCGGTATCGTGCTGAACAAGCCGCTAGGCATGAAGCTCGGCGATGTCATGGCGCAAATGAAACTCGAGACCTCCGATATCGGTATCAGCGAGCAGCCAGTGCTGCGCGGCGGGCCGGTTCACACCGATCGCGGCTTCGTACTGCACCGACCGGGCGGCGATTGGGATTCAACCCACCGTATTTCCGACCACGTCCAGGTCACCACTTCACGCGACGTGTTAGCCGCGATCGCTCGCGGCACGGGGCCGCAGAACGCCTTCGTCGCCCTCGGCTATGCCGGCTGGGAAGCCGGACAGCTCGAGCGCGAGATGCTCGACAACGCCTGGCTGAGCCTGCCGGTGGACGAGCGCATCGTATTCGACCTGCCGTTCGAGGATCGCTGGCAGGCGGCCTGGCAGCTACTGGGCGTCGACAGCTCCCGCGTCAGCTTCGTCGCGGGCCATGCCTGAGCGAGCAGCTCAGGTCGTTCTCGCTTTCGATTTCGGTCTGCGTCGCATCGGTATCGCCTCCGGCGACACCGTCAGCCGCAGCGCGGCCCCGCATAGCGCCGTGACGGTCGCCGCCCATGGCATCGACTGGACGCTGATCGACCGCGTCCTGAACGACTTCAAACCCAATTTGCTGGTCGTGGGCAGCCCGTACAACGCCGATGGCACGGCCGGAGCCTTAAGCGCCGCCGCCGATCACTTCGCCGCCACGCTCGCGCAGCACTCGGCGCTGCCGGTGCGGCGCACCGACGAGTACGCCTCCTCGCTCGAGGCTGCCGCGGAACTCAAGCGGCAACGTGCGAGCGGGCAGCGCCGGCGTCGCGTGCAACGTGCTGACATCGACAGCGCCGCAGCCGCTATCATTCTCGAACGGTGGCTGAACCGGGAGCAGGGACAGGTGGCTGGCGATGAAACCGGTGGCGATGATTGAGCAGCGGCGCCCGGACGGCTCACTACGCCACCTGATTACTCTCGAGGATCTCGGGCGGCAGGAGATCGAGGCTCTGCTCGAGCGCGCGCAGTACTACGTGCGTGAGGTCGGCCAGCGCCCCCCGGCCAGCGAGCGCCTCAAGGGCGTGACGATAGCGAATTTATTTGCCGAGCCGTCGACGCGCACACGCGTCTCCTTCGAGCTGGCCGCCAGGCGGCTCGGGGCCGAGGTCGTGAACATCGAGGTGCAGCTGTCCTCGCGCGCCAAGGGCGAGACCATGCTCGATACCATCTTCACGCTGCAGTCGCTGCATTTCGACGTATTTGTGATCCGCGATGCCGAGCCCGGCGTGCTTGCGCACGTGGCCGCCCACGTCGCACCGCATGTCAGCGTGCTCTCGGCCGGCGAAGCCCATCTGTCGCATCCGACGCAGGGTCTGCTCGATGCGCTGACCATCCGCCAGCACAAGGGCCCCATCGCCGCCCAGTCGATCGCCATCGTCGGCGACATCCGCCATTCCCGCGTCGCGCGCTCCGCCTATCAGATCTTCCGCGCGCTCGGGGCGCGGCAGCTGCGCATTGTCGCACCCGTGGCGCTGATGCCCGAGCCGCGGGAGTTCGTCGGCTGCCTTCGCTTCGAGACGCTCGAAGAAGGGCTGGCCGGGGTCGATGTGGTCATGATGCTGCGTGTGCAGAAGGAACGGTTCGCCCAGACCGAGATTCCGGACGGGGATGAATATTTCGCGCGCTACGGACTCACCGCGGCGCGGCTGGCGCGGGCTTCCCCTGCCGCCATCGTCATGCATCCGCAGCCCATGAACCGCGGCGTCGAGATCGCCTCGGACATCGCCGACGGCCCGCAGTCGGTGATCCGCGCTCAGGTCAGCAACGGCGTTGCCGTGCGCATGGCGGTGCTCGAGGCGGTGGCGGGCGGGATGTCCGCTTGAGCGCAGCGCTACGCGGTGCGCACCGCGGCACCATCCTGCTCGAGGATGCGCGTGTGCTCGCCCATAGCCATTTCGAGGGCGATCAGCACGTGCTGCGCCTGCATTCACCGCGCTGCGCTGCACGCGCGACGCCCGGCAGCTTCGTGCACCTGCGCTGCGCCGATGAGCTGCCGATGCGACGGCCGCTCTCGATCATGCGCGCGGACGCCCAGGCCGGCTGGATCGAGCTGCTCTACAAAGTCACGGGCACCGGCACGCGCGCACTCGCGCGAGCGCAGCCCGGGCACACCTTGAGCGTGCTCGGACCCGTAGGCGTGGGCTTCACAGCGCACCCCGAGCGCCCGCGCGCGCTGGCCATCGGCGGTGGTGTGGGTATTCCGCCGGTGGTGTTCCTGGCCGAGCGGCTCATGGAGGCCGCGGATGCGGCCACCGCGGGAGCGGCTGCGGCGGCGGTCGCCTGGAAGCCGCTGGTGCTGATGGGCTCTGAGCTGCCCTTTCCATTTCGCGTGCGGCCCTCGTCCATATTCGTGCCCGGGATGCCCGATGAGGCCATCGGCTGCATGCCCTTGCTCGATGAATGGAGCGTGCCCTCGAGGCTCGCGACGCAGTCCGGATTTCCGGGCTGCTTCGATGGCTACGTGACCGATCTCGCACGCGCCTGGCTCGCGAGCCGCTCGCCCGAACAGCTTGCCGAAACGGAGATCTTCGCCTGCGGGCCAACACCGATGCTCGCCGCCAGCGCAAGGCTCGCGCGGGAATTCGCACTACCGTGCCAGGTCGCGCTCGAGGAATTCATGGCTTGCGCGGTCGGCGGCTGCGCCGGCTGCGCGGTGGCGGTGCAGACCCCGCTCGGCACCGCGATGAAGCGCGTGTGCGTGGACGGTCCGGTATTCGATGCGGCGGCCGTGTTTCCGGCCTGATGGGTCGCGCCCTTGCCGGTGCGAGAGCTTATAGAGGCGCCCCGGGCGCCCACAGCGCTCATCCGAAGTTGATCTTGGCCTCGAGGTTGCTTCGGGAATCGGCGTGCGCGAGCGCCTCTTCGAGCGTGACGCGGCCGTCCTTGTACAGTTTGTGCAGGGCGGCATCGAAGCTGCAGACGCTGCTGTCGCCGCTGCGCACGATCGACTCCTTGATTCCAGTCACATCCCCGCGCCGCACGAGCTCGGAGATATGCGGCGTGTTGAGCATGACCTCGACCGCCGCCAGGCGCTTGCCGTCGACGCCCGTGACGAGCCGCTGCGCGAGGATGGCGCGCAGGTACTGCGACAGGTCGAGCGTGACCTGCTTGTGCTGATCGAGCGGAAACATATTGATGATGCGATCGAGCGTCTCGGCGCAGTTGTTGGCGTGCAGCGTCGCGAGCACCAGATGGCCCGTGCCCGAGAGATTGATGGCCGCCTGCATGCTCTCGCGATCACGAATCTCACCGATCAGGATCACGTCCGGCGCGGCACGCATGACTCCGCGCAGCGCGCGCTCGTAGCTCTTGGTGTCGAGCCCGACTTCGCGCTGATTGATGATCGAGCGCTTGTTGCTGTGCAGGAACTCGATCGGATCCTCGATCGTGACCACATGATCCGATGCGACTTCGTTGCGGTGATTGATCATCGCCGCCAGCGTGGTGGATTTGCCCGAGCCCGTGGACCCGACCACCAGGACCAGCCCGCGCTTGGCCATCGCCAGCTCGGTGAGGGTCTCCGGCAGGCCGAGGCCATCGAGCCGCGGCATATCGGCGGTGATATGGCGCAGCACCATGGCCGGATAGCCGCGCTGCAGGAAGATATTGACACGAAAGCGGCCCAGCCCCGGCTCGGAAATGGCGAAGTCGATCTCGAGCTCGCGCTGAAAATAGACGATCTGCTCGGGCGTCATGAGGCCGTAGCAGATCGTGCGCACGGCCGCCGGCGGCAGCACCTGCTTGTTGATCGGGTAGATCTGCCCTTCTATCTTGATCTTGATCGGCGCATTCGAGGTGAAGAATAGATCCGAGGCCTTACGGTCCACCATCAGCTTGAACAGCGGCTTGGTGTTGAGGGAGGGCTGGGCTTCGGTACCGGTGAGCTCGAGCGGGTCTACTGACATGATGTGCCTAAAAGTTCTTGCCGTGGCCCTGAGCTTCATCGGCGATCGACAGATTGCCCTCGGCTTCGATCGGTTTGTTCTCGCGCTTGCTTTCCAGCTTGACGCGCAGCCTGAGCTCGTTCTTCGAGTCGGCGTTACGCAACGCGTCTTCGTAGGAGATATTGCCCTGCTCGTAGAGGTCGAACAGCGCCTGATCAAAGGTTTTCATGCCGATGCGGTTGGAGCGTGCCATGATCTCTTTGATCTTGGCGACTTCGCCGCGGAAGATCAGATCCTGGATCAACGGCGAATTGAGCATGATCTCCATCGCCGCGATGCGTCCGCTGCCGGCCTCGCGCGGAATCAGGCGCTGTGAGATCAGCGCGCGGATATTGAGCGACATGTCCATGAGCAGCTGTTCGCGCCGCTCCTCGGGAAAGAAATTGATGATGCGGTCGAGCGCCTGGTTGGAACTGTTGGCGTGCAGCGTCGCGAGCACCAGGTGTCCGGTCTCGGCGAACTGAATGCAGTATTCCATGGTCTCGCGGGTGCGGATCTCGCCGATCAGGATCACATCGGGCGCCTGCCGCAGCGTGTTCTTGAGCGCGGCTTCCCATGAATCGGTGTCGACGCCGACTTCACGGTGCGTGATGACGCAGCCCTTGTGCTGGTGCACAAACTCGACCGGGTCTTCGATCGTGACGATGTGGCCGCGGGTCTTGTCGTTACGGTAGCCAAGCATCGAGGCCAGCGTGGTGGACTTGCCCGAGCCGGTACCACCCACGACGATTACGAGGCCGCGCTTGGACAGCACCACCTCTTTCAATATCGGCGGCAGATCCAGCTCCTCGAACGAGGGGATCTTGGCATTGATCAGGCGGATGACGCAGCCGACATGGCTTTGCTGCACGAAGGCGCTGACGCGAAAGCGGCCAATGCCGGGCGGTGCGATCGCGAAATTGCACTCCTTGGTCGCGTCGAATTCCTTGGTCTGGCGGTCATTCATGATCGCGCGCACCAGGATCGCCGACTGCTCGGAAGTCAGGGCGCGTTCCATCTGCGGACGGATCTCGCCGTCGATCTTGATCGCCGGCGGGAAATTCGCCGTGATGAACAAATCCGAAGCCTGCCGCTCAACGACGCGCCTGAGCAACTCCTGCATGAGCTTGATGCCTTGTTCGCGATCCATGACAGCTGCGTCCTGCGCCATTTTCACAGTGCCAGTGCGGCCGGCACGCCGCTACAGCGCGTCCTTGTTCGACGCCTTGTACCGCGCCTCTTCCTTGCTGACGGTGCCTTTAGCGACCATTTCGGTCAGGCACTGATCGAGCGTCTGCATGCCCGAGGACTGTCCGGTCTGAATCGAGGAGTACATCTGGGCGATCTTGCCTTCGCGGATCAGATTGCGGATCGCAGGCGTGCCGATCATGATCTCGTGTGCGGCCACACGGCCGCCGCCGGTACGCTTGAGCAGCGTCTGCGAAATGACCGCACGCAGCGACTCGGACAGCATCGAGCGAACCATTTCCTTCTCTTCGCCGGGAAACACGTCGACTACGCGGTCGATAGTCTTGGCGGCCGAACTGGTGTGCAGCGTGCCGAACACCAAATGGCCGGTTTCGGCGGCCGTCAGCGCCAGCCGGATGGTCTCCAGATCGCGCATTTCACCGACCAGGATGATGTCCGGGTCCTCGCGCAGTGCCGAACGCAGCGCTTCACTGAATCCCAGGGTGTCGCGCTTGACTTCGCGCTGGTTGATCAAGCAGCGCTTGGATTCGTGCACGAACTCGATCGGATCCTCGATCGTGATGATGTGATCGGGGCGATTGTCGTTGCAATAGTCGATCATGCCCGCGAGTGTGGTCGACTTGCCCGACCCGGTCGGACCGGTGACCAGCACCAGACCGCGCGGCAGCATGCACAGGTCGCGAAAAATCTTGGGCGCCGCCAGATCGTCCAGGCTCAGGATCACCGAGGGAATGTTACGGAACACCGCGCCGGCGCCGCGGTTCTGGTTGAAGGCGTTGACGCGAAAGCGCGCCAGCTTGGGGATCTCGAACGAGAAGTCGGTCTCGAAGAACTCTTCGTAGGCCTTGCGCTGCTTGTCGTTCATGATGTCGTACACCATGCCGTGCACTTCCTTGTGGGTCAGTGCCGGCATGTTGATGCGCTTGATGTCGCCGTCGACGCGGATCATGGGCGGTACACCCGCCGACAGATGCAGATCGGAAGCGTTATTCTTGACGGCGAAGGCCAGCAATTGCGCGATATCGACAGCCATCCGGATCCTTCCTCGCTCGTCCTGCGGCAGTTGGTGGCGTGCCTTTCGGGTTCATCAGGCAGTGGGCATGGAGTATAGCGGAGGCTCTTTACCCCCAATATGTTAATCGCTCCGCAGAATTCGTTGGTGGCCGGCGTGTTGGCAGCAAATTTATCAGCGCTGCAGCAGGAAATCGCCGCCGCCGTGCACGCGGGCCACAGGACTGAGGACTGTGTCACGCTCGTCGCGGTCAGCAAGGGCCACACGGCGAGCGTGGTCAGCAGCGCCGCGGCGCTTGGGCAGGTGCATTTTGGCGAGAGCTACCTGCAGGAGGCGTTGCCGAAGATCGAGCAGCTGCGCGCGCTGGCGCTCAGCTGGCACTTCATCGGCCGGATTCAGGCCAATAAGACCCGAGCGATCGCCGAGCACTTCGACTGGGTGCACGGCATAGACCGGCTGCGCACCGCCGAGCGCCTCTCGGCGCAGCGGCCGCACTACGCACCACCGCTGGAGGCGTGCATTCAGGTCAATATCGACCAGGAGCGCGGCAAGGCCGGCGTGGACGTCGAGGGCGCCGAGGCGCTGGCCCTCGCGGTGCACGCGCTACCGCGGCTGCGGCTACGTGGCCTGATGTGCGTCCTGCCCGCCGGGCGCGGGGCCGAGGCCGACCGCCGCAGTTTCGCGGCGCTGCGAGCGCTAAAGCAGCGAATCAATGAGCGCGGGCTCGCGCTCGATACGCTATCGATGGGCATGAGCGGGGATTTTCGCGAGGCCATCCTCGAAGGCGCCACGCTGGTGCGGATCGGCACAGCCTTATTTGGACCGCGAAACGAACAGCCGCGTGGCTAGAATGCTGCTATGAACAACGAGGGGAACTCGCGCATCGCCTTCATCGGCGGCGGCAACATGGCGCGCGCCCTGATCGGCGGTCTGCTGCGCCAAGGGGTACCGGCGAGGCAGCTATGCGTCGGCGAACCGCAGCCCGTCGCGCGCGAAAGCCTCGAGCATGAGCTTGGCGTTGCTACCGCGGCCGACAACAGCGCGGCGATTCACGACGCGGCGTTGGTGGTATTGGCTGTGAAACCACAGGTTGCCGCGCAAGTGCTGCAGAGCCTGCACTCGCCGTTGCTGGCACGGCGGCCGGTACTGCTCTCAATTGTGGCTGGCCTGCGCATCGCTGATTTGGCGCGACTATGTCCGCAGGCGTTGCCCATCGTGCGCGCGATGCCCAATCGTCCGGCGCTGGTGGGCGCCGGCATTACCGGGCTGTACGCAGCACCGGATGTGAGCGCTGCGCAACGCAGCATGGCCGAGCGCATTGCCCGCGCAGCCGGCCGCATGGTTTGGTTGCGCACAGAGGCCGAGCTCGACATCGTCACGGCACTGTCCGGCAGCGGCCCGGCGTATTTCTTTCTCCTGGCCGAGCAGCTGGCGCAAGCTGGCGTCTCGCTCGGCCTGGACCGCGATACCGCGATACTGCTCGCAGTGGAAACCCTTCGCGGCACCGGAGCGCTGGCTCGCGGCGATGCTACGCTGGCCGAGCAGCGCGCCGCGGTCACCTCCAAGGGTGGCACCACCGAGGCGGCGCTAAAGGCTTTCGAGGCCGGCGGCTTCGATGCCCTGGTCGCGAGCGCGCTGCGCGCCGCCGCGGCGCGCAGCGCCGAGCTCGCCGACTCGCTGGCGGCGGCCGTGAGTTCCACATCGAGCGCACAGCGCTCATGAGAGTGTGCCGATGGCCGCTTTGATTTTTCTGCTCGAAACGCTGCTGTCGCTGTGCCTGCTGGCGGTGCTGCTGCGGCTGCTGCTGCAATGGTCGCGTGCGGATTTCCGCAATCCGCTGGCGCGCTCGATCGTGCATCTGACCAACCCCGTGATCGTGCCATTGCGGCGGCTGCTGCCCGCCATCGGACGCGTGGATACGGCCTCGTGCGTCGCGGTCGTGGTTTTTGCGCTGCTTCAGGTGTCAGTGTCCTGGCTGCTCAACGGCTTCGGCCCGCCCCCGGCAATCATCTGGCTGCGACTGACCGTGATCGAGATCCTGCGCACCACGCTGTGGACCTATTTCTTCGCGATCTTTCTGTACGCCATGCTGTCTCTGGTCGCTCCGGGCATTTATTCACCGGCGCAGAGCCTGCTGGTATCGCTGTGCGAGCCGATCCTGCGGCCGTTCAGGCGCGTTATTCCGACGCTCGGCGGCCTCGATCTCTCGCCGCTGTGGGCCGGCATCGCGATTCAAACGCTGCTGATTCTGTTGCGTTGAGCCGCATCGTCGCGGCGCAGATTGAGCGCGGCACGCACCAGCAAGCCACGGATTCCGCACCGGCGCGCGCGCGGGCCTATAAAAAAAGGCATTTGCTCAACACCTGTAACCGAAAAACCATTTGCGCGGAGGCAGCGGTATGCTATGTTGCGCGCCGTTTCGTGAACGTTTTCACTCGTTACGCGTCGACAAAACCGGCGTTGACATACACCCGAGGAGATTCAGCAATGGCGAAAAAAGGTGGGGCACCGACCAAGTCGGAAATTCTGGCCCAGGTTTCCAAGGATACGGAACTCTCCCGCAAACAAGTCAGTGAAGTGTTTGAGTCCCTCAACGGTATTATCAAGAAGAGCCTGCGGGGCAATGGTTTATTTACACTTCCTGGTCTGCTCAAGCTCAAAGTTGTGAAGCGTCCGGCGACCAAGGCGCGCGATGGTGTCAATCCTTTCACTGGCGAGAAGATGACCTTCAAGGCAAAGCCCGCCAGCAAGAAGGTGCGCGCGCTGCCGTTGAAGAATTTGAAGGCGTTCGTGAACTGACCGTCGAGTCATTCGCACTGCTTTCGAACAAGCCCGGCAACCTCGCACCTGCCGGGCTTTTTGGCCTCAAGCGTGCACCGCAGCACCACGGCCCTCAGGCCTGCATGATCGCTTCGCGCAGCTCAGGCAGCCGGCGGTTGAAGAAGTGATCGACACCGGGCAGCATTCGCAGCACCGGTGCTGGTGAAAAGCGCGCCGCGAAGGCCGCGACCTCGCGGTAATCGACCAGCTCGTCGGCCTGACCCTGGATGATCAGCCACGGACAGGGCGGCTGCTCGATCGCGGCGAACTGCGCGTACGTGACCGCCGGTGCGACCGTGATGAGCCGGACCGGCTGCGCGGCCGGTGCCGCAAGCAGCGCCACCATCGCCCCGAAGGAGAAGCCGGCCAGCGTCAGGGGTGCCTGCGGCCAGCGCGCGCGTCCCCAGGCAATAACCGCCAGCGCATCGGCCGTCTCGCCTCTGCCCTCGTCATACTGGCCTTCGCTCTGGCCGACGCCACGATAGTTGAAGCGCAGTGTCGGCAGCCCTTGCTCCTGCAATGTACGGGCGAGCGTATACACGACCTTGTTGATCATCGTGCCGCCGTAGAGAGGATGCGGGTGGCAGACGACCCCGAAGCCGATTCGTGGGCCCAGAGGCGCCGCCTCGAGTTGCGGATCCTCGAGCAGCCCCTGGAGCCCGCCCGCCGGACCGGCTATGCGCAGCGGCTTGGCGCGCGGCGGACGAAAGCTCAAGGCTTCTTACCGCCGGCAAAATCCAGCGAAGCCGAGTTGATGCAGTAACGCAGGCCGGAGGGGTCCGGGCCATCCTCGAACACATGGCCGAGATGGGCGCCGCAGCGCGCACAGTCGACTTCGGTGCGCGTCATGCCATGGGACTTATCCACATGCGTGTGCACCCGCTCGGCCGCCATGGGCAGCCAGAAGCTCGGCCAGCCCGAGCCGGAGTCGTACTTGGTATCCGAGCTGAACAGCTCCTGGCCGCAGCACACGCAGGTATAGACACCCGTCTGCTTGTTATAGGCGTACGGGCCGCTGAAGGCCGGCTCCGTGCCCTTCTTCTGCGTCACCTGGTACTGCAGGTCGGTCAGCCGGGCGCGCAGCTCGGCATCATTGGGCGGTTCGGTACTCAATCAGCGCTCCTTGCAGTATCGCGGCCGGACATGCTGGACGGATTATTGGCGCGGCTCGACCAGACGCACCAGCAGCTTGTTGAGGCGGCGCGCGAACTCGGCACCGTTGGCGACCTGACCCTCGTCGGCCAGGCTCGCCTGATCGTATAGCAGCAATGCCAACTCGCTGAACGGCTCCGCCTCCGTGAGCCCATCCATGTAGCGCACCAATGGATGCGCCACGTTGAGCTCGAACCCCGGGGCACTGGCCGGAATCGCCTGACCATTGGCTGCAAGCACCCGGCGCATCGCCGCCGACAGCTCCGCTTCGCCGCGCACCAGGCAGGCCGGCGAGTCGCGCAGGCGCTCGCTGACACGCACTTCGAGCACCTTGTCGCCGAGTGCATCCTTGAAGCGCTTGAGTAATCCCTTGTGCTCGCGCCGCTCCTCATCGATGCGAGCCCGCTCGTTGGCCTCGGCCAGTCCGCCAAGCTCCAGATCGCCGCGCGAAACGTCCTTGAAGCGCTTGCCTTCGAACTCACCGACGCGCCCCATGACCCACTCATCGACGCGATCGCCCATGAGCAGTACTTCAACCTCTTTCTGCCGCAGCAGTTCGAGGTGCGGGCTTTCGCGTGCCGCATCCAGGCTCTCGGCGACGATGAAGTAGATGCGATCCTGCCCGGGTCGCATGCGCGCCACATAGTCGGCCAGGTTCACGCTCTCCTCGTTGCCGGCGCTAGCCGTGCTGGCGAAGCGCAGCAATGGCAGCAGCCGCTCGCGATTACCAGCATCTTCCCCCAATCCCTCCTTGAACGCGCGGCCAAACTCGCGCCAGAACTGCTGGTACTTTTCCGGCTCATCCTTGGCCAGCCGGGCGAGCATCTCGAGCGCCCGGCGTGTGAGGGCACTGCGCATGGCCTCGACTTCGTGATCCTGCTGCAATAGCTCGCGCGAGATATTCAGCGGCAGATCGTTCGAGTCGATGACGCCCTTGATGAAGCGCAGGTACAGCGGCAGGAATTGTTCGGCATCGTCCATGATGAACACGCGCCGCACATAGAGCTTGAGCCCGCGTGCGGCCTCGCGTTGCCACAGGTCAAACGGGGCGCGCGCCGGCACGTACAGCAGGCTCGTATACTCGCGCTTGCCCTCGACGCGATTGTGGCTCCAGGCCAACGGATCGGCGTCGTCGTGCGCGCTATGGCAGTAGAAGTCGCGGTATTCCTCGTCCTTGAGCTCCGCGCGCGGTCGCGTCCACAGCGCCTGCGCCTGGTTGACATCCTCGTACTCGAGGGCGGCCGTAGCCTCCTTCTGCATGCGCACCGGGAAAGCGATGTGATCGGAATAGCGGCGCACCAGAGCGCGCAACCTGAAGGCGTCGACAAACTCCTTGGCTTCCGGTTTCAAATGCAGCACCACGCTGGTACCGCGCTGCTCGCGCGTGATGGTCTCGACCGTGAATTGCCCGTCAGCGCTCGATTCCCAGCGTACCGCCGCCTCAGCCGGGGCGTCGGCGCGGCGACTGAGCAGCTCGACCCGCTCGGCGACGATGAACGCGGAATAGAAGCCAACGCCGAACTGCCCGATCAGCTGGGCGTCCTTTTGCTGGTCCCCGGTAAGGCGCTTGAAGAACTCGGCGGTGCCGGATTTGGCGATGGTCCCGAGGTGCGAGACCGTTTCCTCGCGGCTCATGCCGATGCCGTTGTCGCGGATCGTCAGGGTGCCGGCCTTGGGGTCGGCGTCGATCCAGATGGCCAGCTCACTGTCCGTGCCGAGCAGCGCCGGATCCGACAGCGCCAGGAAGCGCAGCTTGTCGTTGGCATCGGAAGCGTTGGAGATCAGCTCTCGCAGGAAGATCTCCCTGTGGCTATACAGGGAGTGGATCATCAACTGCAGGAGTTCGCGGACCTCGGCCTGGAAGCTTAACTGCTCGCGCTCGCTCGACATGTCACCACCCGCCGTTACAGTCAAAGCGGCGGTATGGGGTCGAACTGCTACGGTTTCAAGTCAGGCGGCGCAGCATGTGTTTGCAGGCTCCGACCAAATCGTCCATCTCGTCCCAAATCAGTAGCAATACTTCCACGGTGATTGTGCTGCGGTGAAGGTGCGGCGATGCTAGAGAGCTTGCGTCTAGCTGGGAGTGCGCTGCCTCACAGGGTGCGCTGCCTCACGGGGTTTGTTGTCCGGCTTGCGGCCTGTGTCGCGCATGCGTAGTCTGCACACGGACATAATCTTCGGCAGATCAGGATTTTCGTATGCAACGTATCGTCGTGCTGAACCCGAAAGGCGGTTCGGGCAAGACGACCATAGCCATCAACCTCGCCAGTCACTACGCCCAGCGCGGCGAACGGCTCGTGATGATGGACTACGATCCGCAGGCCTCCTCCGCGCACTGGCTCAGCAAGCGCCAGGATACCCAGCCTCACATCGCACTGATCGCGGCCTTTGAGCGCGACCAGCGGATTACGCGCGCCTTCCAGCTGCGTGTTCCCCAAGGCACCGATCGGATCGTGGTCGATACCCCGGCGGCGCTCCAGGCCAACGAGATCCCGGATCTGATCCGCGGCGCCGACAAGATCCTGGTGCCGGTGCTGCCCTCGGACATCGATATACACGCCTGCTCGCGCTGCGTGCAGAACCTGCTGCTGGTGGCGAAGGTGCGGCGCGACGAAAACCGCCTCGGCATCATCGCCAATCGCGTGCGGCGCAATACCCTGATCTACCAGTCGCTGACGCGCTTTCTGTCCACGCTCAACATACCGATCGTGGCGACGCTGCGCGATTCGCAGAATTACGTGCGCTCTGCCGAGACCGGCTACGGGCTGGCGGAGATGAAAACGACCCAGGTCGCCGAGGATTGGGCCGACTGGCAGTCGATGTTCGAGTGGCTGGAGTCCCCGACGTATCATCGGGCCCAAGGCGCCGGCCTCAGCTCGAGCGCGCAGCGCTAAGAGAAGACGGCGTTAAGGCTTGCCGTCGTCCTTCCAGTCGATGCGCATCTTGTCAGCCCAACTCTTGTAGTTCGACCAGGTGTAGAGATTGCGCGTGATGGCTGCGTGGCGCGTGCGCGTGCGCTGCATGTGCTCGAGCCAGCGCGCATACGCCTCGGCGCCGCTCGGCGCCGCCAGCTTATTGGCCAGCGCCTCGTCCGCAGTCTCGACCTTCGGCAGTTCGGGTTTACTCATGTGGGTTGGGGACCTCCGTAGACTCCAGACTAGGGCGCCGCTGCGAGCGGAGACAGGAACTGGATCACAGCGGTGCAGCCGTTACGGCGCTGCACGGCGCCAACGCATAACAAGTGAAAAAACGAGAGGTTGAGCGCGCCAATAATGCAGCGCGACGCTCGAGCGCCCTTGAGATTCAGCTCACCAGGCGGTAGCAGGGCCGGTACACGCTGCCCGGCAGCTTCATGCGTCGCTGCGCGACAAATGCGGTCAACAACTCATCGAGCAGCGGCATGATCTGGGGATCGGCGGCGAGTACGTAGGGTCCGTCGCGCTCGATGGCGGCGACGCCGTTTTCCTTGACGTTGCCGGTCACGATGCCCGAGAACGCCCGGCGCAGGTTCGCGGCCAGGCGATGCACCGGCTGCT
This sequence comes from Steroidobacteraceae bacterium, assembly GCA_036733765.1. Lineage (GTDB taxonomy): Bacteria > Pseudomonadota > Gammaproteobacteria > Steroidobacterales > Steroidobacteraceae > FEN-1191. The sequence continues at coordinate 27,461 of DAIMZW010000006.1, read as the reverse complement.
CGCGATACAGCTCCAGCGCGCGCATCGAGGCGTGCGTGACCTCGAAGGGCTGCTGCATATCGTAGGGCACACGCAGCAGCCAATTGAAATTGAAAGAGTCGCTCTGGTGGCGGCGAAACTCACGCACGTGCTCGAGGCAGTTCACCAGGTGGCGCGCGGCGCCGGCCGGGTCGTCGATGATGACTTTCAGTCGTGTCAGTGCGGCCGGCCCGAGCGTGCCTTCGATGAAGCGAGCGATCTGCTCGAAATAACCGGCGCTCGAGGCCGGACCGGTCAGCACGACCGGCAGCGGCTGCGCCGCGTTGGCAGGGTCGAGCAGCACCCCGAGCAAGTACAGAATCTCCTCAGCCGTCCCCGCTCCACCGGGAAGCACGACGATCCCGTGCGCCAGCCGCACGAAGGCCTCGAGGCGCTTTTCAATGTCCGGCATGATCACGAGCTGGTTGACGATGGCGTTCGGCGGCTCCGCGGCGATGATGCCCGGCTCGGTCACACCGATGAAACGGCCGTGTGCGATGCGCTGCTTGGCGTGGCCGACCCCGGCACCTTTCATCGGCGCCTTCATGGCCCCCGGTCCGCACCCCGTGCAGACATCGAGCGCACGCAGTCCGAGCTCATAACCGACGCGCTTGGCATACTGGTATTCGGCATCGCCAATCGAGTGTCCGCCCCAGCAGACCACGAGATTCGGCCGTGCCTTGTAATCGAGCACCCGCGCGTTGCGCAGGATATGGAACACGGCATTGGTGATCGAGGCGGGGTCGTGGGCGTCTAGGCGGCCCACACTGATGATTTCATTAGCGGTGTAGATGATATCGCGCAATACCGCGAACAGATGCTCCTTGATCCCATGGATCATCTCGCCATCCACGAAGGCGGCGGCCGGCGCATTGCTGATCTGCAGTTTGATGCCCCAGGGGTGCCGCACGATCTGCACGTCGAAGTTGCGGTAGCGCTCGAAAATCTCCTTGGCGTTATCGTTGTCGCTGCCGGAATTGAGCACCGCGAGAGCGCAGTTGCGAAACAGGGTGTAGAGCCCGGTCTGGCTGGTATCGAGCAGCTTGTCGATCTCGGCCTGTGACAGGTTCTCGAGGCTGCCGCGCGGGCCGACACGCGCATCGACCGAGTCGGCCACGACGATGCTGGCTTCCGGCGCCGCCGCACGCCCGCCACCTGGGACGGTCCTCAAGGCAGGATTTCGATCCGGGTGTTGTCCTGTGTCATCATCCACAACTCCACCATATCCGAATCGGACATGGCGATGCAGCCATCGGTCCAATCTGACTGGGCATAGTATTCGGGCGGGTGGCGCAGGTTGTTCGGCAGCCCGTGCAGCATGATCGAGCCGCCCGGGTCGATGTGTTGATGTCGCGCGCGGCGCAGGTCCTGATCGTTCGGGTAGGACACCTGGATCGAGAGGAAATATTCGCTGCGTGGATTGCGATGCGTGAGCTGGTAGCGGCCCTCTGGGGTACGGAAATCCCCGGCGCGCTCCTTGGCCCCTGCCGGAATGAGGCCCAGCGCCACACGATAGCTGCGCAGCACCTCGCCGCGACGCATTAGATAGAGTCGCCGCTGGGACTTGCGCACGATGATCTGGTCGGCGACCGGCATGGTGGCCGACAACCCTGTGGGGCCACCCTCTGCCGGCGCGGGGTGGGATGAGCCATCAATAGAATTCGATCCGATGTCCGCCCAGCCGGCGCCGGGGAGACTCAGAAGCAGTGAAAGCAATGCAGGCAGAATACGTCGCATCGGCTTGAATTATAGGCATGCTGCCCACGCCGCGCGAGCGTACTTCGTTCACAGGCCTGTGACGTCTTCCACTTTTGGCAGCGAAATCTGTGTCCCCGGGCGCAAATCGATGAAATCCATATCCGGGTTGTACTGCTGCAACAGCCATATGGGCACTTTCACGTTGCGTTGCGTAATGCTCCAGAGCGAGTCGCCGCGCCGGGCGATATAAATCTCGGTTCCGGCGATGCGATGCGAGGCGAAGTACGCCGCCTGCAGCCGGTCGTGATAGTCGCGCCGCCGCTGCTCGAACTGCGCGCGCGAGGCATGGTCGAAATCGAGCTTCATGCGCCGGCCCATGACCACCGGCGTGCGGCCGCGCAGCTTGTTGAGCGCCCGCAGCCGCGTCGCCGAGGTGCCGAGCCAGTCGGCATAGTGACCGAGGGTCTCGGCGGCCACCACGCGAATGCTGCCGTCCGCGGCAACCGAGTAATCCACGGGGTCGGCCGACTCCGGCCCGGTCGTGCCCGGCACCAGCTGCGGGCCTTGCGCCTGCGCCTGCGCGGCGGAGACCGGCTCGGTGTTGGCGGCGACTTTGCTGGCTGCCGCCACGGCCTGCGCTTCCTCCTGACTCTCCTGCACGGCGGCCTTGGCCGAATCGACGTTCGCGGCCGTGGTCTCGGTTTCCGGTTCGGGCGCAGCGGCCACGAGGCGCAGGCGCTCGCCGCCGTACATGTAATCCTGGTCGGGCATTGAATTGAGCGCCATGAGCTTGTTGACTGTCACGCCCGTTCGGGCCGCAATGGTCGAGACCGTGTCATCGCTCTGCACGAGGTAGTACTGAGATGAGGCGGCATCCGCGGCCACGTTGGTTTCCGGCGGCGCAGGCGCTGTGGGCTGGGTTGGGGGCGCTGTAGGCCGTGCGCTGGTCGCCGGGGGCAGCACGTTCGCGGGCGGCGTAACCTCGGCAACGACGACCGGCTTCGAAGCGCCCAGGCGCTGCGCGAGCAGATCCGAGGTCCATTTCGAGGCTGAACCGGGCAGGCGCACCACGTAACCGGCAGGAATCGAGCGCTGGCCGGTCCAGACCCCGGGACGAAGAGCCGGATTCAGGCCGCGCAGCGTATCGCGATCGACACCGAGCGTTCGCACCAGCGTCGCACTGCTGGCGCTCGTGCTGAGCTTCACTTCAACGAATTGCGATTCCGAGCCGCGGTGGAGCGGGCCGAAGTACTTGTCCGGATCCTGGGCGATGCTGAGTGCCGCCAGGAACGAGACGTAGAAGTTGCGCGAGGCGAAACCGAACGTCGGGCTGCGATACTCGCGCACGATGCGCACGATGTCGTCCGTTCCGAGCTGCTCGCGGGCGCGGCGCATGCCTTCGGAGCCATGGTTATACGCGGTGATCGCGAGCGGCCAGCTGCCGAGCAGTCGGTAGTTGTAGTTCAACAGCTGGGCGGCCGCTTCGCTCTCGCGAAACGGATCCATGCGCTCGTCGACCGCGGCGTCGATGCGCAGGAAGCGCCGGCCGGTGGAGCGCATGAACTGCCATAGCCCGGCCGCGCCGACCTTCGAGTAGGCACTTGGATCGAACGAGGACTCCACGTGCGGCAGGGCAGCGATCTGCGCCGGTAATCCCAGATTCGCCAATACCTCGCCGATGTGCGTTTCCCAGGTGCCGGCGCGCATCAGACCGGCGCGGAAGCGGTCCGACTGGCCGAGCTGAAAGCGCACGTCGTCCACCGCCTCGGCGAGTCGTACGGGCGTGGCATCCGGTCCCCAAAGATCCCGCACCTTCTGCTCGTCGGCATTTTGCGGCGCCGCGCCGCTGGCCAGACGCCGCAGGATGTCCTGGACGCGTGCGCGCTGCGCGTCGACCCGATGCGCGCGCTCGTGCGTGGGCGTGTCGGCATCGAAGTGCATCGTTTCGTAGACGACCGAGAGCTTGTGCTGGTCGTGAATGAAGCCGTCGTTGGTCGAGATCTGGCTGTAGACGCGGATCCAGAACTGCACGTCCGGCTCGAGCTCTGCCGGACGCGGCAGCAGATCCTCGGCGGCCACTGCGAGCCGCGAGAGGCACAGCAGCGCGAGCAGCAAGGATAAGCGTTTCATGGGCACAGAAGTAACACGCGGGCCCCGCCCCAAACGCTAGCGAGTTTCACATTCCGCTGCACCGACACGCGCGGCGAGGCATATTTTTGCTGCGCCCAACTGTCCCGCTATCGTTCAACCGCATTTGGACTCGCCGCAGTTCAGGCAGGTCATGCAGCCATCCAGCATGACCACGGCGGCAGTGCTGCATTTGCTGCACAGCGCGGCGCCGTCGGGGAAATGCGATTTGGCGAATGCATCCTGCTGCTTGGCTCGCGCCTCGAACTCCGCGCGCTTCTCCTCGACCATCTTCTTCTGATGTTCGTCGAGCTCGACTTTGCGCATCATACCGATGGTCTGCAGATGCTTTTCAATCACGTAACCGAGCTCGGCGATGATCGAGGGCATGAATTTGCCGCCGGGCTGCCAGTAACCGCCACGCGGGTCGAACACCGCCTTGAGCTCATCGACCAGGAACGCCACGTCGCCGCCCTTGCGGAACACCGCCGAGATGATGCGCGTGAGAGCCACAATCCATTGGAAGTGATCCAGGTTCTTCGAGTTGATGAAGACCTCGAACGGCCGGCGCTGCTCGTACTCCGTGCCCTCGTTGAGCACGATGTCATTGATCGTCACGTACATCGCGTGATCCGAGACCGGCGTCTTGATCTTGTAAGTGGAGCCGATCAGCACCTCGGGGCGCTGGATCTCCTCGTGCATGCGAATGACCTTGGCGGTCCGGCCGTCGCGGCTGTGCGCCAGTTCCTCGACCGGCGCGGCCGGGACTTGCGGCACCGGCTGGTCCTCGGGCTTGTGCACCCGGTACTTAACGATGCGTTTGTCGATATGTGTACTCATAGTCAAAGCTTCCCGTAGTAGCCTTCCTTCAAGGCATCAAACAGATTCGCGGCGCTGTGCTTTTCGCCGTCGTAGTCAATCTCCTCATCGCCGCGCACCTTGAGCTCGGTGCCGTCCTCGAGCGTGAACACGTAAGTGGTGTTCTTGAGGTCCTGCTCCTTGACCAGCACTCCCTGGAATGCCTCCGGATTGAAGCGAAAGGTGGTGCAGCCTTTGAGCCCCTGCTCGTGCGCGTAGCGATAGATCCCCTTGAAATCCTCGTAGGGATAATTCGTCGGCACGTTGGCGGTCTTGGAAATCGATGAGTCGACCCACTTCTGGGCCGCGGCCTGGATGTCGACATGCTGGCGCGGCGTGACCTGGTCGGCGGCCGTGAAATACGCCGGCAGCGCTTCGGCTTCATTGGTCGAATCGGGCATCGCGCGCGGATTCACGAGCTCGCGATAGGCCAGCAGCTCGAAGGAAAACACATCAATCTTTTCCTTGGTCTTGCGGCCGGCGCGGATCACATTGCGGAAGTAGTGATGCGCGAACGAGGGCTCGATGCCATTGCTGGCGTTATTGGCCAGCGACAGCGAGATCGTGCCGGTCGGTGCGATCGAGCTGTGATGGGTAAAGCGTGCCCCAACCTGCGCGAGCTGCTCGACCAGCTGCGGTGCCGCCTGCGCGACGCGCTGCATATAGCGGCTGTAGCGCGCGTGCAATAGTCGTCCCGGAATCCTGGCACCGGGCTTCCAGCCCTCGCGAGCCATCTCCGGGCGCTTGCGCAGCATCTCTTTCGTGACCGTGAACTCCTCGTTCATGATCGGCGCCGGGCCTTTTTCGCGCGCTAACTCGAGCGCCGCCTCCCAGCCCGCGAGTGCCATCTCGCGCGCGACATCCTCGGTGAATTGCACCGATTCACTGGAGCCGTACTTCATGCCGAGCAGTGCGGTGGTCGAACCGAGTCCGAGGAAGCCCATGCCATGGCGGCGCTTGCGCTGGATTTCCTCGCGTTGATAGCTCAATGGCAGGCCGTTGATCTCGACCACGTTGTCGAGCATGCGCGTGAACACGCGCACGACCTCACGGTACTCATCCCAATCAAAACGCGCCTGCGGCGTGAACGGTTCGCGCACGAAGCGCGTGAGATTGACCGAGCCGAGCAGACAGGAACCGTAGGGCGGGAGCGGTTGTTCGCCGCACGGGTTGGTGGCGCGAATGTTCTCGCACCACCAGTTGTTGTTCATGTCGTTGACGCGGTCTATCAGGATGAAGCCGGGCTCGGCGAAGTCGTAGGTCGAGGACATGATCACGTCCCACATGCGCCGCGCCGGCAGCGTCTTATAGACGCGGCAGGCGACCAGCCCCTCCTCGTTGGCCACGTAGCCTTCGTGTATGGGCCATTCGCGCCAGACAAACTTCTGCGGATCGTTCAGATCGGACTGTTCAGCCTCGTATTCGCGCCGCGTGATCGGGAACGCGAGCTTCCAAGCGCCCTCCTCGCGCACGGCGCGCATGAACTCATCGCTGACCAGCAGCGACAGGTTGAACTGGCGCAACCGTCCGTTCTCACGCTTGGCGCGAATGAAATCCATCGCATCGGGATGGCCGACGTCAAAGGTACCCATCTGCGCGCCGCGACGGCCACCGGCGGAGGACACGGTGAAGCACATCTTGTCGTAGATATCCATGAACGACAGGGGGCCCGAGGTATAGGCGCCGGCACCCGACACGTAGGCGCCGCGCGGGCGCAAGGTCGAGAACTCGTAGCCGATGCCGCAGCCGGCCTTGAGCGTGAGGCCGGCCTCGTGCACTTTGCCGAGTATGTCGTCCATCGAGTCGCGAATCGTGCCCGAGACCGTGCAATTGATGGTCGAGGTCGCCGGTTTGTGCTCCCAAGCTCCCGCATTCGAGGTCACGCGACCGGCCGGAATCGCCCCCTGACGCAGCGCCCAGAGGAATCGCTCGTAGCAGGTTTCACGCAGATCCTCGCGTTCGACGTCCGCGAGCGCGTGCGCGACACGCTTATAGGTATCGTCCATGCTGCCGTCGAGCGCCTGGCCATCCTTGGAGCTCAACCGGTACTTCTTGTCCCAGATGTCCAGGGAGGCTTCCTGGAAGGGAATGGAATCCACGTCTCGGGTTACGAGTTTCATCACTGAATTCATAATACTGGCGGCTCCCTGTCTCCCCGAAAATCGCGCAAAAATCTTCCCCGCGTAACACAAGATCTAGTTGTGCGACCGGCACAGCCTAATCAAGCGGAATGGTCAACGTCAAGATTATGAAATATAAAATACCGGGATTATAAGTATGCTAAATCAATAGGTTACGAAAGTCTTCGCAGCACGAGCGCGATCAAAAAGATTCCTCGGACGAGCTGCGTTACCGAACCGACTACCACCATATGTTGTGTCCGCCGGCACTACCGGCGGCTCACAGGCCATCCCACCGCCTAAACACACCGCGGGGCCTTGAAAGCGCGCGCTTCAGCCTCAGATCTATGCGCAACGGGATTGACCCTATACGTCGATTCAAACTGCTTTTGGAGGATTACGACCATGACATTGATACGTTACGAGCCCTGGCACGTGATGGACCGGCTGCATCGCCAGATCGATCAGATCTTCGGCGACAGCTTTGCCTCGCCAGCGGCCAATGGGGATAGCTCCGTCGCGTGGATTCCGACGGTCGACGTTCACGAGGAAGCGGATAAGTTCGTCGTGCGCGCGGATCTGCCGGGGGTGGAGCCCAAGGACATCAGCATCACGGCTGAGAATCGCGTACTGACTCTGCGTGGCCAGCGGCACTTCGAGCGCAGCGAGAAGCAGCAGGGCTTTGAGCGCCTCGAGCGTGTCGAAGGCTCGTTCCTGCGCCGCTTTACGCTGCCGAACAATGTTCAGGACGATCAGATCAAGGCCCGCCATATCAATGGTGTGCTTGAAGTGACGATCCCGAAGCTGCCGACGCCGGAGCCCCGGCGCGTCAGCGTCGAGTCGCACTAAGGCATCTAGCGCGGCCGCACGCGGCTGCGATGGACTCGGGGCCGGTATCGCGCTTTACTGCGCTTCATGCAGTGCAGCGCGCCATCGGCCCCGGCCGTTTGAAAACACCGATCGCCCGGGGTCCGTTGCTGATCGGCGTGACCGGAGGCACCGGCTTTGTGGGCCGCGAGCTCATCACGCGCCTGGTGGGCGCCGGTCACGGCGTGCGCGTTCCGACGCGCGATGCCGCCCATGCGGACCAGCTGCTGCCTCTCTCGAGCGTCGAGATTGCGGTCGGCAACGTCTACGACTCCGATTTCCTGCGCCGCAGCCTCGAGGGCTGCGATGTCGTGATCAATCTGGTTGGCATTCTCAACGAGCGCGGCCGCAGCGGCGCGGGCTTCCGTCGCGCACACGTGCAATTCACCGCCGGGCTGCTGCGAGCGATGCATGAGGCGCACATCCAGCGCCTGCTGCACATGAGCGCGCTCAATGCGGATGCCGAGCGCGGCCGCAGCCAGTATCTGCGTAGCAAGGGGCAGGCCGAGCGGCTGGTGCGCGATGCGAGCGCGCTGCAGTGGACCATCTTTCGGCCTTCGGTCATTTTCGGCGCCGCCGATTCGCTGACCGTGCGCTTCGCTGCCCTGCTGCGCCTCAGCGCAGGAATGCTGCCTTTGGCGCGAGCCGGCGCCCGCTTTGCACCCATTTACGTCGGCGATGTCGCGGAAGGCTTCATGTGCGCGCTCAGTGGTGGCGAAAGCGTCGGGGCGACCTATGAGCTGTGCGGGCCGGAAGTGCTGACGCTGGCCCAGATCGTGCGCCTGACCGCGCAGGCGGCGCAGTTGCCCTGCCATGTACTGCCATTGCCCGACGCGATCGCCCGGCTGCAGGGCGCGCTCATGGATTTCCTGCCCGGGAAGCCGTTCTCGCTCGACAACTATCGCTCACTGCTGAGCGATAGCGTGTGCCATGACAACGGCTGCGCTCGCCTGGGGCTGCATCCAGCCAGTTTCAGGGCCTGGACTCCCCTGTGGCTGCGTCCGAAGGGCGCAGCGATGCCGCTGCCGGTGGTGCCGACTGCGTACCGGGTGCGGTAACGGCGTCCTGCCGGCACAGCGCCTGACGCGCGCTGCGCTCACGGCCAAGCTTCCTGACGGCGGCGTAGAACGCTGGCAATTGACCTGCATGGTGTTCGAGCAATCGCTGGAACCCCGGCACGCACTCGGAGTAGGTCGCGATCGAGGCCAGGTGAGCGTTGTTGAGCCCCGCATCGATCCAGGCTCCATAGCCGCTGCGTATCTGATACTGCCGCTCGAGCGCGCGCACGTTCTCGCCCGTGGCGGCCAGCAGCTCGTGCTTGCGCTCGCGCATGCCGTCCGCGCTCAGCGGATCGTGATACAGGCTATTGAGCTCGGTGCGCCCGGAGGCAATGGCGCGGATGATCTGCTGGTCGGCGCGGCGCAGCTCGAGGAAATTCTGCAGCTCGAGGCTGCGTCCGCGCGCAGCCAGCCAGCGGCGCAGGCCTTCCTGCTCCACCGCCACGGCAAAGGATTCATTGAATTCGCTGTCGCCTTTTACGTAGATCAATTGATGCGCGAGCTCGTGGAAAATCGTCGCCACCAGGTCCAGATCGCCGTAGCGCAGCATCGTGTTGAGCACCGGATCGGCGAAATGGCCCAGCGTCGAGTACGCGCTCACGCCGGCGACCAGAGTGTCGTTGCCGCGCGCGGCGAGCGCATCGGCAAACACGTGCGCGCTGCGCTCTCTGAAGTAGCCGCGATAGCTCAGGCAGCCCGTGAACGGAAAGCACCAGCGCAACGGCTCAATCGAGAATTCCGGCGCCGCCACCACATTCCAGACCACATACGGCCGGCCCAGGTCAGCATAGCTGCGATAGCTGCGATTGTCGGGCAGCTGCAGCTCGCTGGAGGCGAAGTCGCGCGCATCCTGCACCAGCTCCAGGCGCGATTTGAGCTGCGGGCTTGTGCTCGGATCGGCCAGCACCCGATCAATGTGATGGCGCGCGCGCATCAGGCGCCACTGGCCCTGCGTGGCCTGGGCGAGATAGGCGATACCGCAGCCCGAGATGTCACTGCACAGCAGCAGCGACAGCAGGACCTGGAACGCTCGCACGGGGCGGCTGCGGCTCTCGGTTAACATGCGCTTCCATGCAAGTCTATCTGGTTGGCGGAGCGGTCCGGGATGAGTTGCTCGGCCGGCCCGTGGCCGAGCACGACTGGGTCGTGGTCGGCGCGACGCCTGAGGAAATGGAGCGTCTGGGGTATCGAGCGGTCGGGCGGGAATTCCCGGTGTTTCTGCACCCAGATACTAAAGAGGAGTACGCACTCGCGCGTCTTGAACGCAAGACCGGGCCGGGCTACCGTGGCTTCGCGACCGAATTTTCCCCCGATGTCAGCCTCGAGCAGGACCTGCAGCGGCGCGATCTGACGATCAACGCCATGGCACGCAGTGCTGCCGGTACGCTGATCGATCCCTATGGCGGTCACAACGATCTGCAGCAGCGGCAGCTGCGTCATGTCTCGCCCGCCTTTGCGGAAGATCCGGTCCGGGTGCTGCGCGTGGCGCGCTTTGCAGCCCGCTTTGCCGAGTTAGGCTTTCAGGTCGCTGCGGCAACGCGCACGCTCATGCAGGCCATGGTGGCCAATGGCGAAGTCACGGCGCTGGTCCCCGAACGCGTCTGGCGCGAGATGGAACGTGCGCTCGGCGAGCCCACCCCGGAGACGTTTTTCGACACTCTGCAGGACTGCGGCGCGCTGCGCGTCGTGCTACCTGAATTGCACTGGGAGCCGTCCGACCGCGAGCCACTGCGCGCGGCCGTGCGTGTGACGCCCGACGCGAGCGTGCGCTTTGCGGCGTTGATGGCCGGGACCGCCGTGCAGGGCATCGAGACCTTGTGCGAGCGCCTGCGCGTCCCGAACCCGTATCGCGAGCTGGCGCTGCTATGCGCGCGGCTCCAGGATCGCATCGAGGAAGCACTGAGCCTCGATGCCTCCGGCCTGCTCGATTTGCTCGAGGGCGCCGACGCTTTTCGCCGGCCGGAACGCTTTGGCAGGCTCATGCTGAGCAGTGCCGCCCGCTCGGGCGCCCCGGAGGCGCAGGCGCTGCTGAAAAATGCCGCCGCCGCGGCGGCGCAGGTCGCGCTCGATACGGCGCGCATGCGTGAGCTCAAGGGTCCGGCCATCGCCGCGGCGCTGCGCGCCGCGCGCATCGAGCGCCTACAGCGTTTTCAAAGCGAGCGTCGCAGGTCCTGATAGGCAAACCCGCACAGGGGCTCATCGAAGCCGCGCGTGAGTGCCATGACTTTGAAGCGCTCGCCCATCTCACCGGGCAGCAGCAGCACGCGCGCCTGCGAGGCCAACCGCGCGCGCTCCAGGGTGTTGCTGGCCGCGGCGAGTTCGGCCTCGATGCCGTTAGCCAATAGAAAGGCCGCCTGCGTGCAGAAGCCTGCGACTTCGAGCTGTGCATCGACGGCCGCTTCGGCCACGCGTGTGAAATCTACCCAGGCCGTGATGTCCTGCAATCCCGGGTAGAGCAGCGGATCGTCATGCGCGCGATGGCGAAAATGACAGCGCAAGGTGCCTCGATTGCGCTGTGGGTGGTAATACTCGTGGCGCGGCAGGCCATAGTCGATCAGAAACACCGCGCCGCGCGACAGTGCCTCCGCGATGGCGGCGACCCAAGGGCCCAGCATCGGGCACAGCTCGGACAGATAGCGCCGCGGCCAGCCATTTGGCGCGATGCGCCCGAGCTCGGCGCGCAGCGCGGCGCTCGCCGGACGGTCGGCATCGACCAGCGCTGCGTCGTCTGAGAGACCTACACCGCGCTGGTAGAGCGCCTCAGCGTCGATGACGAAGCGCTGAAAGGGCAAGGCGTCAGCCACTTCGTTCGCCAGGACCACGCCCGTGATGGGTGTTGCGGGCAGGGCATCGAGCCATGCGACGCGCGAGCGCAGCGCCGCGGGCAGCCCCTCGAGTGTCTCGCTCTGGCGCACGCGCAGATCGGCGCTGACCTCCAGGATGTAGTAGTGGCGCGGCAGCTGCTCGAGTTCGGCCAACCGCGTGAGCACGCCGGCGGCGAGGCGGCCGGTGCCGGCGCCGAGCTCCAGCACATCCCCACCCACGGCCCTTAGCACCGGCGCACATTGGCTGGCCAGGCAGCGCGCATACAGGCCAGACAGTTCCGGGGCGGTCACGAAGTCGCCTCCCGGGCCGAACTTCACGCTGCCTGCCGAGTAGTAGCCCAGGCCTGGGGCGTACAGCACGATGCGCAGGTAGTCATCGAACGCCAGCCATCCGGCCTGCGCCTCGATTGCGGCACTGACCGCTCGCGCCACAGCGGCGGAATGCCGTGCCTGATCGGCGGTCAGGTCGGGCAACATTGAGCAAGACTCACCGGACGTCATAAGCTGTGCCCATGAGTCCTCCGCTTCGCCTGGCCGGCCAGACTGCGCTCGTGACCGGCGCGGCGCGGCGCATCGGTGCGCATATCGCGCGCGCGCTGCACGCCGAGGGCGCCAACCTCATGATTCATTGCCATCGCTCGCTCGATGAGGCGCAGCGACTGGCCGAGGAACTCAACGTGGAGCGCAGCGGCAGCGCGGCCGTGGTCCGTGCCGACCTATGCGACACGGCGCAGCTGCCGCGGCTCGTGGCGAAAACCTGCGACCGCTTCGGCGGCTTGAACCTGCTCATCAACAATGCCTCGAGCTTCTATCCGACCCCGCTCGGCAGCATCACGCTGCAGCAGTGGAACGATCTGATCGGCACCAATCTGCAGGCGCCATTGTTCCTGGCGCAGGCCGCCACGCAGCAGCTGCGGCGCCATCGCGGCGCGCTGCTCAATATCGTCGATATTCACGGGCTGCGGCCCTTGCGTGATCATGCGGTCTACAGCGCCGCGAAGGCCGGCCTCGTGATGCTCACGCGCGCGCTCGCGCGCGAGCTCGCCCCGGAGGTGCGCGTCAATGCCATCGCTCCCGGGGCAGTGCTGTGGCCCGAGGCCGGCATGGACGAGGAGCGCAAGGATAAAATACTCGCACAGACACCATTGCAGCGGCGCGGCGCACCCGAGGACATCGCGCGCGCGGTGCTGTTCTTCGCCGCGGAAGCGCCATTCGTGACCGGCCAGATCCTGGCGGTCGACGGCGGCCGCAGCGTCGGCTGGTGAGGCCGAGCACCCAATGGCTCGATCTAGCTCTGTCTGGCGGTCCATTAAAGTTTGCACTACTTTACACAACCAACCAATCTTTTCGCGTTATAGGTGTCTGAGCCCTCATGTACCGTCCCGCTAACTCGTTGCTCGTTCAAGCTGGGCAGGCAAGTCTCGCTGCCACAGCATCGGCTGCCGCAGCAGCGGCGCCTGGCCTACACCCGATAGTGATTCGATTTGGTCGGCTCGGCGACATGGTTTTGCTGAGCCCTCTGCTGAATCTCCTGCGTCGCCGATATCGCATGCCCTGCTGGCTTATCGGCTCGGGGCCGTGGTCGACACAACTATATCGTGGTCACGAGGACATAGCGCAGATCTGGTCCCTGGCGGGCCGCCATACGCCACTTTTGCTCGGCCCGACCTGGTGGCGTGTGCTCTGGGCGCTGCGCCACAGCGGCAAGTCGCCGGTCTATGTCTGCGAAACCGCAGCATCCCAACGCTTGAAAAGGATCAAAGTCCTATTGGCCCTCGCCGGTGTCGAGCCGGAGCGCTGCCTATTCCTGCAAGAGGATGTGGCCGACGGCAACGAGCATCGCGTCGACGGCCTGCTGCGCTTCGGTAAACAGACCCCGTCCGCGCTGCAAGCGGCTAATTTCCCGTGTCCAGAGGTCGACCCTGCACCACAGCTCAAGGTACAGGATGAACACCGGCTCGAGTGCGACCGCTGGATCAGAGCCCAGGGCTGGTCCGGGCGGCCGATTGTGCTAGTGCAGCCAGGCAACCGGCGAACTATGCGGCAGCATGGATGGCGACGAAACCAGATCGATGACAAAGGATGGTCGCTCGCGAACTGGTCGGCGTTGCTCCGCTGCGTGCATGCAAGCCTTCCCCAGGCACAAATTGTGCTTTGCGGATCTCGGCAGGAGCTGACATTGCTGCGTCGAATCCGCTTGGTCACGGGGCTTAACGAGGTGGTTGCAGAGCGCTTATCCCCGTGTCGGCTGCTCGCGCTGTGTGGGGTTGCGCACAGCATGATATCGGTGGATACCGGTCCGGCGCATGTCGCGGCGGCATTGGGCTCACCACTGGTCGTCATATTTGGTAACACTTCGCCGCGCCATTGGTTGCCGCGTAGTGTGCTCGGCGGGCGGGTAATAGCTTTGGGTGGACCGCCAGGCGTTTGTCACGTCGATCAAATTTCGGTGCCAGAAGTATTCGAGGCTTGGCGCTCGCTCCCGGTGCGGCAAAATAGTCTCACTGGCGGGCCAATCGGCCCGGACCGGGGCAGTGTCTCAGTTTGAATTTTTCCCGTAGGCAAATTGCACGATGAGTCGAGCGCCTCGCAGCAGAGTTAGGCCAGCGATGAGACTGGATTACACGGCGGCTTTTTGCGGTCGGTAATGCCAGCTCAAGCCGCATTGAGATCCGGCGCGGTGGCAGTCATCGCGTAATCGGCTTGCGCGAACGCCGCCCACAGCGCCCCGATGGACTCGCCAGATACGGGATGACGCAGGTGCGGGGCCAGCTCAGCGAGCGGTCCGAGCATATAAACCCGGCGCAACAAATCGCGTCGCGGCAGCGTGTAGCCGGGCCCCTCGCCGACCTGATCGCCATACAGCAACAGGTCCAGATCCATGGCGCGCGGTCCCCACTTGGGATCCTCACGGCCGCGGCCGCACTGCGCTTCGATCGCGTGCAGCACGCGCAGCAGCTGCGGCACGGGCAGCCCGGTCGAGAAGCCCGCCACGGCGTTGATGAAGTCGGCGCCCTGGAAGCCGAAGGCAGGATTGCGGTAGCAGGCCGAAAAATGCGTGTCCGGAAAGTGCATTCTGAGCAGGCGCGCGGCTTCGAGAAGTCGAGCGGCCGGATCGATATTGCTGCCTAGGCCGACGAAAACCTGACTCATTCAGGGCACGGCTCCCGATAGCCGATGACGCTCGATGCAGACCCCCACATCGCGCGAGTCGCGGATCGCGCCCGGCTTGTTGACGCTCACGCGGATCCAGTCGAGCGCGAACTCCGCCAGCAACAACAGCGCGAGTTGATGCGCGAGGGTCTCGACCAATTGGAATTGCGTAGTCGGCAACCACGCCAGCACTCGCTTGGCGATGCGCTTGTAGTCGATGGTGTCCTCGACACGGTCGCTGCGGGCCGCGCGCGTGCAATCGCAGGGCAGCTCCAGATCGATCAGCAGCGTTTGCGGCGTGCGCCGCTCCCAATCGATGAAGCCGATGATGCATTGCGCGCTCAAACCCCGCAGAAAAATGCGATCGCCCTGATAGCGGTCGCCGTGAACGCAATCGTCGCGGTCTTGTTCTCTCATGCGCTTAAGTCTAGGGTAAGTCGGCGGCAACGCCCACCGCCGTCAGGCCGGGTGGCCGCAGCTGCGAGAGCGGCCAGCGCGCGCGCACTTCGATGGCGGTGCTCGCGTGTTCGCCGGCGCGCAGGCGATGCAGCCCGGCGACCGCGATCATCGCGGCATTGTCGGTGCAGAACTGCACGCGCGGGTAATACACGCGCGCCCCTGCGGCCTCGGCCTCGCGCGCCAGCCGTGTGCGCAGCTCACGATTGGCGCCGACTCCGCCGGCCACCACCAGCGTGCGATGGCCGGTGAAGGACAGCGCGCGCAATGCCTTGGCGCACAGGGTGGCCACGATGGCATCTTGCACCGCGTAGGCCACATCGGCTCGGCCCTGATCGTTGAGCGGCGCTGCGCGCACGGCTTGCATGACCGCGGTCTTCAAACCAGAAAAGCTGAATTCGAAGCCGGGCCGATCCAGCATCGGCCGCGGAAACAGATACGCACCCGGGCGCCCCTCGGCGGCGAGCTGCGCGAGCTCCGGTCCGCCGGGATAGGGCAGGCCGAGCAGTTTCGCGGTCTTGTCAAAGGCTTCGCCGGCGGCATCGTCACGCGTCTGCCCGAGGATCCGATAGTCGCCGATGCCGCGGACCTCGATCAGCATCGTGTGGCCGCCCGAGACCAGCAACGCGACGTGCGGAAACGGCGGCGACGGCGTCTCGAGCATGGGCGCGAGCAGATGACCTTCGAGATGGTGCACGCCGATCGCCGGCACGCCCCAGCCGAAGCTCAGCGAGCGTGCGAGCGCTGCGCCCGTCAGCAGCGCACCAACCAGCCCCGGCCCCGCGGTGTAGGCGACACCCTCGATCTGCGCTGCACGCGTATCAGCCCGCTCCAGCGCGGTCCGCAATAAAGGCACGAGCCGGCGCACGTGATCGCGCGAGGCCAGCTCCGGCACCACACCACCGAATGCCCGGTGCAAATCAACCTGGCTCCAGAGCTCATGGGCGAGCAGGCCGCGGCGCTCGTCGAGCACCGCGACCGCACTTTCATCGCAGGAGGTCTCAATGGCGAGGATGCGCATCGCGAACCCCCGGGAGAGCGCCAAGCGCCAGCATTTTGCGTTTTCCGTTAACTCTCATTAGAATCGCGGCCCGAAGTCAAGTGCCTAGTGGCCAAAAGCACTTCATAATCAAGAGGTTGAGATTTCGATGCCGAGTGTTCGTGTACGAGAAAACGAATATTTCGACGCCGCCCTGCGGCGCTTCAAGCGAGCGTGCGAGAAGGCGGGCGTGCTCGCCGAGCTGCGCCGGCGCGAATTCTACGAAAAGCCGACGCAGGAACGGAAAAGAAAAAAGGCGGCCGCGGTCAAGCGGCACATGAAGCGCGTTTCGCGCGATTTCGTGCGCCCGGCGCGCTGATCCTCAAGCGCCGCGGCGCTTAGCGCCCTGTCACCATGAGCCTCAAAGAGCGCGTCCAGGAAGACATGAAGACGGCCATGCGGGCCGCAGACAAAGAACGTCTGGGCACCGTGCGCCTGATCCTGGCCGCGATCAAGCAGCGCGAAGTCGATGAGCGCATCGTGCTGGACGATACCCAGGTGCTCACGGTACTCGAGAAGATGGGCAAGCAGCGCCGCGAGTCGATCACGCAATTCGAGGCCGGTGGCCGCTCTGATCTGGTGGCGAAGGAAAATGCCGAGCTCGCAATCATCAGCGCTTACATGCCTGTCCCGCTCGCCGACGCCGAGCTCCATGCATTGATCCGTGCGGCCATCGCCGAGACCGGCGCCGCCACCATCAAGGATATGGGCAAGGTCATGGGCATCATCAAGAGCAAGGCCCAGGGCCGCGCCGACATGGCAGCGGTCGGCGCACGCATCAAGGCGATTCTGTCGCCGTCGTGACCGGGCCAGCGCCCGATGTCCGGCCGCATCCCCCAAAACTTCATCGATGAGCTGATCGCGCGCGCCGATATCGTCGAGATCATCGGCAGCCGCGTCCCGCTCAAAAAGGCGGGGCGCGAATACAAGGCCTGCTGTCCGTTCCATAACGAGAAGACCCCGTCGTTCTGGGTCAGCCCGGACAAGCAGTTCTATCACTGCTTCGGTTGCGGGGCGCACGGCACCGCACTCGGATTTCTGATGCAGTATGACCAGCTGCCGTTTCCGGAGGCGGTCGAGGATCTGGCCGGCCGTCTGGGATTGACGGTGCCGCACGAGGGCGGCGGGGCCTTGAGCGGCCCGGTGGATGACATGGCGCCGCTGTACGCGCTGCTGGGCCGCGTTGCCGAGTTCTATGCGGGGACCTTGCAGGCCAGCGCCCGAGCGCGCGCCTATGCCGAATCGCGCGGATTGCAGCCGGCCACCATCGAGCGCTTTCAGATCGGCTACGCGCCGGACGCCTGGGATGAGCTCCTCAAGCGCTTCGGCGGCAGCAGCGAGCAGCGGCGCGAACTGGCCGCCACGGGCCTGATCATCGAGCGCACCAGCGGCAGCGAGGGCTACTACGATCGCTTCCGCGATCGACTCATGTTTCCCATTCGCGATACGCGCGGGCGCGTGATCGCCTTTGGCGGCCGCATCCTGGATCAGGGCGAGCCGAAGTATCTCAACTCGCCCGAGACCGCGCTATTTCATAAGGGCAAGGAGCTCTACGGCCTATATGAATCGCGGCTCGCGCGTCAAAGCTTGAAGCGGCTGCTCGTGGTCGAGGGCTACATGGATACGGTGCGGCTGCATCAGGCTGGTTTGAGCTACGCGGTCGCCACGCTCGGCACCGCAACCACGCCGGAACACCTGCGCCGCGCCTTTCGCCTGGTCAGCGAGCTCGTGTTTTGCTTCGACGGCGATCGCGCCGGCCGGGCGGCGGCTTGGCGCGCCTTGCACAATGCGCTGCCGGAAGCTCGCGAAGGGCGGGAGATCCGCTTCCTGTTCCTGCCGGATGGCGAGGACCCTGATTCGCTGGTGGGCAGCGAAGGCGGCGAAGCCTTTGAGGCACGCTTGCGCGGCGCGCTACCCCTGTCCGAGTACCTGATCGCGCATCTGAGCACGGAAGCGGACGTCAGCCACGCCGACGGCAAGGCGCGCTTCGTCGCCCTCGCGCGCCCGCTGCTCGAGAAGATCACGCCAGGGGTGTACCGGGAACTGCTTCTCGAGCGCGTTGCGCAGGCCATCGGCTTTTCAGCCGCGCGGCTCGGGCAATGGCTCAGGCGACCGGAGGGCAGCGCGCCCGAGACCGCGACAGCGCGCGACACAGCGACAGCGCCTGCGCGCGCCCATGGCGCCTTGGGTGCCCGCGCCGGCCGCGGCAGCCTGATTACCCAGGCCATTGCGCTGCTACTGCACTGTCCGGCGGCGGCGGCGGCGGTGAGTCCCGAGCAGCGCCAGGCGCTCGCCCAACTGCCGCACCCGGGCGTCACGGTCTTGAGCGAACTGCTCGAAGAGCAGCTCGCACGGCCGGCCCTGAGCATGGCGCAGACGCTCGAGCGCTGGCGCGAACGGCCGGAATATCGGCGGCTGTGCGAGCTGGCGGCGAGCGAGCCACTCGTGGCCGGTGGCACGGCTGCGGGCCGGGAACTCATGCAGGCAATTGAGCGTCTGCTTGATGCGCAGCTGCGCGGCGGTCGGCTGGAGGCTCTGATCGAGAAGGCTCGTGACCAGCGCCTAAATGAGGCTGAAAAACAGGAACTTCAAACACTTACAACAGGCCATAATAAGACGGGACCGGCCTGAGGATCGCTCAAGTCGGCCGTGTCGGCGCCGTTACGCTGCGGTAGGACTTGAAAATTGGCAGTCGCGCAACAAAATTTAGGTACAATTGTTAACTTTTCCATGAGCGAGCATCCCACCCCAGCCTTTCGTTACCACGCGACGGGACGGGCGGTTTTGTCGTCTTAAGTTGGCCCTGGAACACCTCCGAAGACACCATGACACGAAAGCACAAACCAGCCCCCCTTGCCCACAAACCGGTCGTGCGCGCCGCCACGGCGCCGCATCGCAAGAGCGTTGCTGCCCCGGTGACCCGCGCCGCCCCGGCCGCACCGAAGTCGGCTGAGCCGCATAAGGCCGAGTCGCATAAGAAAGCGGCGGTCGCCTCCAAGGTTGCGTCGGCACCGAAGGTGCTCGCGCCGCCCGAGAAGGCGCACGTTGCGACGCATAAGAGCACGGCGCCGTTTACCGCATCCAGCATCAGCACCGATCTTCGGCGCGGCCACGGTCTTCCCGAGGACCGGCAATCGCAGCTCAAACTGCTGATTGCGCGCGGCAAGGAACAGGGCTACCTGACCTACGCCCAGGTCAATGACCACCTGCCGGCCGAGATCGTCGATCCGGAACAGATCGAAGGCATCGTCAACACGATCAACGACATGGGTATTCCGGTGTACGAGAAGGCACCGGATACGGAAGCGCTGCTCGCGAGCGAGCCGCCCTCGCCGGCCGACGACGAGGCCATCGAGGAAGCCGCGGCAGCGCTGGCCGCGCTCGATGCCGAGTTAGGCCGCACTACCGACCCGGTGCGCATGTACATGCGCGAGATGGGCACGGTCGAGCTGCTCACGCGCGAGGGCGAGATTCGTATTGCCAAGCGCATCGAAGAGGGCCTGGATGCCGTGCGCACTGCGCTCGGTAAATACCCGGCGACCTTCGAGCATCTGCTGCGTACCTACGAACTCATTAAGGTCGGCCAGGCGCGGCTCATCGACCTCGTGGTTGGCTTCATCGATCCAAACGCGCCCGATGTGATCGCGCAGCCGCAGAATCCGACCAAGATCGATCTCGTCGCCGACTCCGAGGACAAGGAAGACGACGCCGAAGATGATGAGGCGGAGGAAGAGGCGGTCGATACCGGTCCGGACCCGGAGGAAGTCGCGCGGCGCATGGCCTCGATCGGCAAGCTACTGCAACACTCGCTCGCCTCGATCGCCAAGCAGGGTGCCGACGATCCCAAGACGCAGAAGCTGCGCAAGAAACTCGCCAGCGAGTTCATGGAACTCAAGCTCTCGCCGCGTATGTTCGACGCGCTGACCGATCAGCTGCGTTCGCACATCAGCGAGATCCGGCAGATCGAAAAGGAAATCATGATCATTGCCGTGCGCGACGCCGGCATGCCGCGCAAGGACTTCATCGCGACCTTTCCGAAGAACGAGACCAGCGCGCGCTGGATCGCCAAGCACGTCAAGGCCGGCAAGAAGTATTCGGCGCCGCTGGCACGACTCAAGGACGAAGTCGAGCGGCGGCAGAAGAAGTTGATGCTGCTCGAGGAGCAGTATCACCTGTCGATCAACGACATCAAGGAAATCAATCGCGAGGTCTCGATCGGCGAGGCCAAGGCGCGCCGCGCCAAGAAAGAAATGGTCGAAGCCAACCTGCGATTGGTCATTTCGATTGCCAAGAAATACACCAACCGCGGCTTGCAGTTTCTGGACCTGATCCAGGAAGGCAACATCGGCCTCATGAAGGCGGTCGATAAGTTCGAATATCGCCGCGGCTACAAATTCTCGACCTATGCGACCTGGTGGATACGCCAGGCCATCACGCGTTCGATCGCCGACCAGGCTCGCACCATCCGCATCCCGGTCCACATGATCGAGACGATCAATAAGCTCAACCGGATCTCGCGGCAGATGCTGCAGGAAATGGGACGCGAGCCGACGCCGGAAGAGCTGGCCGTGCGCATGGAGATGCCGGAAGACAAAGTGCGCAAGGTGCTCAAGATCGCCAAAGAGCCGATCTCGATGGAGACGCCGATCGGTGATGACGAGGATTCACACCTCGGGGATTTCATCGAGGATCAATCGGTGGCCTCACCGATCGATCAGGCCACCATGGAGTCGCTGCGCGAAACGACCCACTCGGTGCTCGCACAGCTCACGCCGCGTGAAGCCAAAGTGCTGCGCATGCGCTTCGGCATCGACATGAACACCGACCACACGCTCGAGGAAGTCGGCAAGCAATTCGACGTCACGCGCGAACGCATCCGTCAGATCGAAGCCAAGGCGCTGCGCAAGCTGCGCCATCCGAGCCGCAGCGAGCAGCTACGCAGCTTTCTGATGGATGATTGACAGCGCTTGAGTCGCGGCGCGGCGGCGCTCTCAAATGGCGCCCTCGCCTTCGACTCGGCCCAGCCGCGCGCGCGCAGCCGTGAGCGCGGCCAGCAGCTTCGCCTCGCCACCAGCCAGAGCCGGCGGATTGTATGCAGCGAGCGCGTTCACCGGCGCCGGGGCAGGCGCAGTTGGCGTAGGCACGCTGGGCGCGGGAGTGCGTCCCTGCGCCTCGAGCAGCTGCTGACTTTCGAATCGCAGCAGATCGAGTTGCTCGAACACGCGCGTCAGATGGCCATCCACGGCACGCCTAAGTCGCGAAATCGAACGCAACTCCAGCAATATCACGAGGCCCAGCGTCGCCACCGCCGCGGCCAGCGCCGATTGTGAAATCTCATGTATCCAGATCATGCAACACCTCCAGTGAGCAGCAGCAGAAATCATGCCAGCTACAGGCGCCCTTCCGGTACGCTTTCGCCGCCCTCGCCGCCCAGGATGACGACTGCGACCCGGCGATTGGCATTGCGTCCCGTGACATTGACGTTGGACGTCGCCGGGCGGTACTGACCGAAGCCCATCACTGCCAGCCGTTGGGCTGCAATGCCCCGATCCATGAACAGGTGCACGACGCTCGCCGCGCGCGCGGCCGACAGCTCCCAGTTCGACGGGAAGGCTGAAGTCTGGATCGGCCGATCGTCGGTATGCCCCTCGACGCGGATCGCGCTCGGGAACGGCTTGAGTGCATCGGCCAGGCGCTGCAGCACCGGTATGGCGGGCCCTGAGAGCCGCGCCACGCCGCTGCCAAAGAGAATATCAGTGCTGATGTCGACCGCGACCCAGTTCTGATAACGGCGTACGTGCACTTCTCCGGCCGCTACCAATGCGCCCATGGCGCTGGTGACCTGTTCGGCGACCTCGCCGAGTTCGGCACTGCCGGCCGCTTCCGCGCTGGGCGCGCTGGGTCCGTGCCGCTGCGCAGCGTGCGTTGCGGGTAATGGCATGGGCGCATTGGCCGGCAGTGCGGCCATGATCAGGCGATGCACTTGATTGAGCGGCAGCTCGATCTTGCGCGGCGGATCCTCAACGACTGATGCCGCTGCCGCCGACCGCGGTGTGCCGTTGAACGCCTCGTTCAGCGAGTCCGACAGCACACGGTATTTGCCCTCGTTGACCGATGACATCGCGTACATGACGACGAAGAAAGCCAGCAGCAGCGTCACGAGATCGCCGTAGGGAATGGCCCAGGCCTCGTGATTCTCGTGCTCTTCGTGGCGTTTGCGTCGGGCCATGGGACTATTGCAGGAAGCCGTGCAGGCGCCCTTCGATGATGCGTGGATTCTCGCCTTCGGCAATGGCAATCAGACCTTCGATCTGCATCTCGTTCAGATGCGCGCGCGCCTGCACCGCAACCTTGAGCTTGTTGGCAACCGGAAGAAAAAACAGGTTGGCGAGCCCGATGCCGTACACGGTCGCGGTAAAGGCCGCGGCGATACCGTGCCCGAGCTTTGAGGGATCGTTGAGGTGCTGCATCACGGCCATCAAGCCGAGCACGGCGCCGATGATGCCGAGGGTCGGGGAGTACACGCCCATGCCCTCAAATACCTTCGCGGCGCGCGTGTCCGCGGCTTCGCGGGCGTACATGTCGACTTCAAGCGTGCTGCGAATCGTGTCGGGCTCGCTGCCGTCGACCACCAGCTGCAGGCCCTTGCGCAGAAAGGCATCCGGTTCTGCTTCAATCAGATGCTCCAGGCCCAGCAGGCCCTGGCGACGCGAGATGTTGCTCCAATCGACTATTTTCCTCGCGATCAGCACGGGCTGATGCACCGGCGGCCGAAACACCCACGGCAGCAGGTTCAAGGCCCGCTTCATGACGTCCATCGGCGTTTGTATGCAGATTGCGGCCACGGTGCCGACCACGACGATCATGAAGGCCGCGGCCGAAACCAGCGCGTGTACGCCGGCGCCTTTGAGTACCGCACCGAGCACGATCGCGACGCAGGCCAGCGCCAAGCCTAGTATGCTGAGCACGTCCACGCCTGCGCC
This sequence comes from Steroidobacteraceae bacterium, assembly GCA_036733765.1. Taxonomy (GTDB): domain Bacteria; phylum Pseudomonadota; class Gammaproteobacteria; order Steroidobacterales; family Steroidobacteraceae; genus FEN-1191. Next base: position 4,259 of record DAIMZW010000006.1, on the reverse strand, counting down.
CTTACGTCTGCCACTCGCCGAGCCGCGACTTCAGCCGCAGCAGCGCCTGCCCATGCAGCTGACACACCCGCGATTCCGTGACTTTAAGGACCGCACCGATCTCCTTGAGATTGAGTTCCTGCTCATAGTACAAAGACAGCATCAGCCGCTCGCGTTCGGGAAGCTCCTGCAACGCATCGATGATGGCCTGGCGCAGTGAATCGACCAGCGCCGACGCCGCTGACGGCGTTGGCGCTGCTGCTGGTGCCGGTCCCGCTCGCCAGCGGGTTGGTCGAGGTCGGGGAACCGATTGCGCTGGTGGTCATGGGTTGTACCTATCTAATAAGAGTGTTGCGGAGCTACTGTCCCAGCTTCAGCGTCGCGAGCAACATGTCGCGCGAGGTGTTCAACACCTCGACGTTGTTCTGGTAGGAGCGCGAGGCCGAGATCATGTCCGCCATTTCCTCGACCACGTTGACGTTCGGTGCATAGACATTCCCCTGCGCATCCGCCAGCGGATTGCCGGGGTCACACCGGGTCTCGGGCGCGGCCTGGCTCTGCGCAATGCCCGTGACGTTCACTTTGGCGGTGCTGAGGTCGCCGGGACTGCCCATGACGGCCTGGAACACCGGATGCTTGGCGCGATAGACGTTGTTCGGGTCGCCACTGACACTGTCGGCGTTGGCGAGATTGCTCGCGACCGTATTGAGCCGCACCGACTGCGCGCTCATGCCTGAGCCGGCGATATCGAAAATCTTGAAGCTGGACATATGCAATCACTCCCAGTGCGTTGCTCACGAACCTGTGATCGCAGTCATCAGGTTGCGCAATGCGGAATTCAGCAAGGTCAGCGTCGCCTGGTAGCGCACGCTGTTTTCAGCGAACGCGGACTGCTCGAGCTGCTCATCGACGGTATTGCCGTCGAGCGACGGCGCCATCGGCACGCGATACTTCAGCGACGCGGCATCGATTGCGCTGCCATTGCCGCTGCCACCCGTCGCCGCGGCGGCACTCGTGCCGGATTGCGCTGCGCTATTGCTCGGGCTGAGCGGCAGGGCCGATGAGGGCGCAGCAGCGGAGTTACCGCTCGCTGTGGCCAAGGCCGATTGGAAATCGATATCGCGGGCCTTATAGTTGGGCGTATCGACGTTGGCGAGATTCGCGGCCAGCAGCTCGTTACGCTGCGCCTCGAGCGAGAGCGCCTGCGGGTGTATGCCGAGATAACTGTCCAATGAAGTTCGCATGCCGGCGGATGGAGCAAGGCCTATGCCACAGGGCTCGCGAGCCATGCTGGATGCGAAATTGTGTGACGCAGTTCGAAGCGCGGCCCGAAGCCTCTGACAGGGCAGCGCGAAAAGCGGCAACGGCTTGCCGCGCGCTGGCAAGCTGAAGACCACGCGCGCGGATCGCAGCTGGTCGGCACGCTTATCTTGCGCGGCGTGAGAACCTGAAGCGTCATGAAATCGACAGTGCGGTGCTGGCATGCAGATTGCTCCAGTCCCGGCGATGCATACCAAGCCACTAGTCTTTTGTGCCGTCGCGCTCGCAACGCTGACGCGTGCCATGGGCGCGACGGGAATGGTCGATCCGACATTGATCAGTGCCGCCGCAGAGAATGCCGTGCGCACACAGGCCGGCGCGGCCGCGAACCTGTTGACGCTTCAGGCCGCCCCGCTCGATCCGCGGCTTCGCGTTGCCAGCTGCGATCGAGCATTGACCGGCTTCCTGACCGACTCAAGTCCGCTGCGCTACCAGACCACGGTCGGCGTGCGTTGCGAGGGTTCGGTGCGCTGGACAATCTATACCAGCGTGCGCGTGGAATCGCAGGCCCCGGTACTGGTGGCGCGCAGATCTCTGGCGCGCAATGCGGATATCACGGCGGGCGATTTCAAGCTCGAGACTCGCCGTGTGCCGGGCATCCTGAGCGCCTATGTCACGGATCTGGCGGCGCTCGCCGGGCAACGCTTGAGCCGCCCGATGGCGGCCGACGAGCCGCTGAGCTTCGAGGCGCTCGCGCCCGCCAATCTGATCCACCGCGGCCAAGCGGTGGTGCTACTGGCCCACTCCGGAACTCTCGAGGTGCGCATGAATGGCATCGCCCTGGCCGACGGCCGGGCCTCGGAACATATCCGGGTGCAGAACGTGTCATCGCAGCGGGTGGTCGAGGGGATCGTGCGCTCCGAGAGCGTAGTCGAGGCCCCGTTATGACAATGTCGAAACGCCTAAAGTTTGACGCCCCTGCGCCGATACAGCTGTCAAGGAGCGCAAGGAGAGCGTAGTGGCAAACCGTATCAAGGGGCTGGATGGCGGGTCGATCGGATCCGGCAGCAGCAACCCCATTGAAAAGATACGCCTCAGCACCGCCGTCAATTCGGCGAGCAGCGAGTCTTCGCCTGCCGCTCAGACCGACAGCGTGCATATCACGCAATCGGCCCGATCCCTCGCAGCGCTGTCGCAGATCGTGAACGACACGCCCGACATCGACGCGGGCCGCGTCGCGGCACTGCAACAGGCCATTGGCTCCGGTCAATATACCGTCAGTCCGCAGCGCATCGCCGCCCGCCTGCTCCAGCTCGAGCAGGATCTGAGCGGCGCCACATCGCAATGACCGTTCAACGCAGCGACGTTCATGAGCACCTGACCCGAATTCTTTCCGAGGAAGCTCGGTTGCTCGGCGAATTCGAGGCGGTGTTGCGGCAGGAAACGCAAGTTCTGCGCGGCGAGGACACGGAAGCCATCCAACGCATCGGCGGCAACCGCCACCGCTACGTCGACGCGCTGACTCGGCTCGATGCCGAACGCGCCGATACCTGCCGCATGTTCTCCTTTGGTAGCGGCCGAGGCGCGCTGGATCGATTATTCGAATGGGCGGACCCGAGTGCGGCCCTGCGACTGAAATGGTCGTCCAATCTCGACCTCGCGCGTCGCTGCAAGGCGCTCAACGATCAGAATGGCGCGATCGTTGCCGCCAAGCTCGGACGCGTACAGCAACTGCTCGGAAAGCTACGCGGCGCGAGTCCGCCGCCGGTCTATAACGCCAAAGGCGCGCGCTACGGAAATCTGGGACTGCGCGATCTCGGTCGAGCCTAGGAAACCCTTTCAGGGCGACCAATACACCGACACCGGCACGTTCTGCTGCTGCAGCAGAGCGCGCACCGGCATATCCACTGCCGGTCCGCGCACGCGTGCACGCTCGTAGGTCGCCCACTTGGCGTTGCCGACGATCAGCACCGCAATGCGACGCGAGTCGAGCAATGCGCGCATATTGAGGCTCATTCGCGCGCGCGGCGGCTCGGGCGCAGTCATGGCCACGCAGCCCGGCGGCTGCGATAGATCGAGCGCCACGGCAAGCCCCGGCGAGTCGGGAAACAGCGAAGCGACGTGTCCATCCTCGCCCATGCCGAGCAGCATGAAATCGAACGGTCGGGGTAGTTCAGCGACCGTGGACCAGCTCAAGTGGGCGCCGCTGTGCGCCTCGGCCGCCGCATTCTTGAGACCCACAAAGTGCGCCTCGGCCGCAGCCTCGCGCAGCAGATGATCACGTACCAGCTTCTCGTTGCTCGATGGGCTCGTGGCATCGACCCAGCGCTCGTCGGTCAAGGTGACCCAGACATCGTCCCAATCGAGCTCGGCGCGCGCGAGCTTTTCGAACAGCGCAATCGGCGTGCGCCCGCCCGGCACAGCGAGGCTCGCGCCGCGGCCGGCAGCCAGACCGTCCTGCAGCGTGCCGGTGATCTCGAGGGCCAGTGCTTCGGTCAGCGCCGCGACATTCGCGAAACGATGTTCCCGGGTATCAAAGTTCGCCGTGCCAGGCATATCCGTCTCTACCAATTAATGCGCTTGCGGCCGCGGACCCCCAGCTGCCCGCGGTGTCGTCAGATTGCCCTTGATGACGTCGGTAAGCAATCGCTCATAGGCATCGAGTTACGCATCACGATGTCGCCGGGTTGCACCGCGGGACATAACCACCACAGGGCTTGCCTTGCGCCATCGCTACGGCGACACTAGTGATGCGTCACCTTCAGGTGTCCACCCCCTTTACATGAGTCCAGCTGCCTTCCCGTTCTCGTCCACACGCCTGCGTCGGCGCATCGCGCTGGTCATGGCTGTAGCGGTGCTGTTCGCCGGCATCGCACAAGCGGGACACTTTCACAAGCTCGAGGTCGGAACGCACAACGATGTGCATCTGCAGTGCCTGCTGTGCATGTACTCGGCCGGCAGCGCCGGGCCGCCCGATGTGGTGCGGCTGCTGCAAGGCGTCATCGCCATGCGTTCCTATG
>DAIMZW010000005.1:0-71052 GCA_036733765.1 Steroidobacteraceae bacterium | reverse complement strand
TGCAAGCCCGCCGATCAGATGTACGTTCGGTTCGAGCTGTAGGCGATCTGCGCCGCGGTCGTCGAAGAATCCTTCCATCGTCATCGGCAGCGAGGGATTGTTCTGCAGCCGGCGCGCCAGGACCATGCTGGTGTTGTTGTAGCCGGCGACGATCGCGCGACGATTGTCGGCGGCCCCGATCAGCAACCGACGCATGATTGCCTGGTTGATCAAGGTCACCGCGATGAGCACGATGGGTGTGCCGAAGGCCCAAACCAGGATTGCGGAGCGAGGATAGGCGCCGAGAGTCCTTGTGACCGCGCCGATACCCAGGGCCAGAGCCAGCAGCAATATCCACTGCAGCACGACGCTGGCCGCCACCGGGCGCCGTGAGGACAACTGAACGGACAAATCGCGCGGGGGACGCATCAGGATCAGGACCGTCAGCGTAATGACGAGCGCAAGGGCCGCCGGGGAATTGCTGAAGGACACGTGCCAATGCCGCACGACCACGTACAGCGAGGCAAGCGCTGCGAGCGGCGGCGCTATCGTCTGCAAGCCGGCCATGAGCGCTATTGCAAAGCTGCTCCGGAATAGGACCGGCTCGGTCATCGCAATCCGGGCGCGACTTTCGGGACGCGCGAGTTCCGGACGGGCGCGACGCAGTTGTATAGAATCGCGCTGGCAAAGGATCGATGAAATTCAAAACTCATAAGGATTGCTGTCGTGCCTACGTTGACGCCCGCGATGCAAGTTCCCCTGCTGGACCTGAAGGGACAATACCACGCGCTAGCTTCTGAAATTATTCCAGTTCTGGAGGAGATTTGCGCAAGCCAGCGATTTATTCTCGGCCGATATGTGACAGAATTCGAAGTTACGGCGGCGCAGTACTGCCGCTGTGCCCACGCGGTGGGCGTCTCTTCAGGTACGGACGCGCTGCTGCTGGCCCTCATGGCCCTTGGTATCGGCCCCGGCGATGAGGTGATCACGACGCCGTACACGTTTTTTGCCACGGCCGGCACCATCGCGCGGGCCGGTGCACGGCCGATATTCTGTGATGTAGATCCCATGACGTACAATCTGCAGCCCGATGCAGTGCGCAGTTTTATTGCGCAGCACTGTGATCGTCGCGGTGGCAAGCTGGTCAATCGCATCACCGGCGGGCGCGTGCGCGCACTCATGCCGGTGCATCTGTACGGCCAATGCGCCGAAATGACGCCGCTGCTCGAGCTCTCTCACGAACACAGCCTGGCGCTCATCGAGGACGCGGCACAGGCTATTGGCGCCGATGACGCGCAGGGGCGCCGCGCCGGCAGCATGAGTGATGTGGGGTGTCTGTCTTTTTTTCCGAGCAAAAATCTCGGCGCGTTCGGTGATGCCGGCATGTGCACGACCCAGGACCCGGAGCTGGCGGAACACATGCGCGTGCTGCGCGTGCACGGCGGCAAGCCCAAGTACTATCACGCCTTCATTGGCGGCAATTTCCGTATCGACGAATTGCAGGCCGCGGTGCTGGGCATCAAGATCAAATACCTGGATGGCTGGACCGCAGGCCGCCAGCGCAATGCGGATTACTACGCGTCGGCGTTTGTGCGCGCCGGGCTTGATGCCAAGATCGTAGCGCCGAGCGTGGCAGCGGGCAGCCGGCATATCTGGAACCAGTACGTGATTCGCGCCAGGCGACGCGACGAGCTCAAGCAATTTCTGGGCGAACGCGGGGTCGGTTGCGAGATTTATTACCCCGTGCCATTGCATCAGCAGCAATGCTTTGCCTACCTGCAATATACCGAGGGCGACTTTCCGGTTGCGGAACAAGCGGCCGCGCAGACTCTGGCGCTGCCCATCTTTCCGGAACTCGAGCAATCCCAGCTGCAGTACGTGGTCGACCAGATCGCCGCGTTCTACTCCTGAGCAGCCGGCTGCGCGCGGGCCGCACTATCGGCCCTTGAAATCGTCCGGTACCAGCAGATGCCTTCCCAGCAGCTTGTAGAAATCGGTGCGGTTGCGTTTGGCGAGCCTTGCGGCCTGACTGACGTTGCCGCCCGTGATCTGGAGAATTTGCGACAGATAACTGCGCGTGAATTCGTCGCGCGCCTCGTCAAAGGACGGCAGTTTGCCCTGCGTGCCGCCGATGGATTGCTGTACCAGCTCCACCGGAATGATCGAGGCTTGCGCTAGCGCGACATTCTGGCGCACGACGTTCTGCAGCTGGCGGACGTTGCCGGGCCAGTCGCTGGTCGCGAGCAACTCTACCGCCTCGGGTGCATAGATCTTGCGCGTCCCGCTCTCGCGGGCGATTTCGGCCAGGAAATGCGCCACCAGCAGCGGAATATCCTCGCGCCGCCGATTGAGCGCAGGCATCTCGATATGGACGACGTTGAGGCGGTAGTAGAGATCCTCGCGGAACTGCCCGCCGGCCAGCAGCTGCTGCAGGTCGCTATGCGCCGAGGACAGCACGCGCACGTTGGTCGGGATCGTCGCCGTGCTACCGATCGGGCGGATGACATTCTCCTGCAGCAGGCGCAGCAGCTTGAGCTGCAGCCGCATCGGCATGTCGCCGATCTCATCGAGCAACAGGGTTCCGCCCTCGGCGGTCTGGAACAGGCCCCGATGATCTCCGCTTGCACCGCTGAAGGCGCCCTTGGTATGACCGAACAGCTCGCTATCGAGCATATTCTCCGCCATGGCACTGCAGTTGATCGCAACGAACGGGCGGTTACGCCGCGGGCTCGCCTTGTGAATCGCGCGCGCCAGCAGCTCCTTGCCGCTGCCGCTCTCACCGGTGATCAGCACCCGGGCATCGGTCCCGGCGACCATGTGGGCCTGCGCCAGCTTTTCCTCCATGAGTGGGCTGCGCGTAATCAAATCCGAGCGCCAATCCTGATCGGAGTCGACGAACCCGGATATCTTCAGGGCCTTTTGCACCTGGTCGAGCAATTCCTGCTTCTCGACCGGCTTGGTCAGAAAGCCGAACGCACCCATCTGCGTGGCCTGCACGGCGTCCGGTATGGTGCCGTGCGCGGTCAGCAGAATGAGCTTGAGCCCAGGCCAGCGGTTCTGCAGTTCCTTGAGCAGGCCAATACCGTCGAGCTGATCCATGCGCAGATCGGAGATCACGAGGTCCGGCCGAAAGCGGCTGACGGCGGCCAGCGCCTGGACCCCGTTTTCAACCGCCTCGACGTCATAATTCTCGGCGCGCAGGCGGATCGTCAGCAGCCGTAGCAGGCCGGGATCATCGTCGACGACCAGGATTCGGGCCTTGCGTTGCAGGGGCTGGTTCACGGTTGCCCTCCCTCGGTGGCGGGTTTGCGTTCCGTCAAATTGCGTTCGATGTTGGCGATGGCGTCGAGTTTCGACTGCGCGTCCTCGAGCTGCTTGCGCAGCCTGGCGTTTTCATCGAGCTCGGCCTGCAACCGCCGCTGGGTCGTAGCAGTGCGGTCGTGGTCTGCGTGCTGCTCACCGCTTTGAAGTAGACGTTCGTTCTCGGCCTTGAGGCCGAGCTCGCCATTGATCTGTGCGAGTTCGACCAACGCCACCGCTCGCTCGATTGGCTGCAGTGTCTCAGGCTGCGCTGCGAGTTCCCGCAACAGTTTCTGCGCCGTGACCGGATCGCGCGCGGGATGCCCAGGCGTCGCCAGCATCAAAGCATAACGCAACTTCGCGCTGCCTTGCGGCGAGCGCTCAAACGCCGCGCGTGCCGCCGCCACGATTTCCGCCTGCTCCGCCGGGCCGGTCTGCGCCAGATGTTGCATGCTCTGGAAGGTACTCGCCATCAGCACAGCGGCCACGGTGTCGCGGTCCTCGACCGCGTTCTCGCTGCGCTGAGGCGGCGGCGGCGTGCGCAGCGCGTCAATATTCGAGCAGCCACATAGCGCCAGGGCAAGCGCGAGCACGGCCAGACTTAAGCTGCTATGCCGCATCGGCCTGCTTCTTTGCCGGCATGGGCGGGGCGACCCGCAACGGCATTCGGATGCGAAAATGCGCTCCCGCGAATTCGCCATCGACGATTTCTACGGTACCCTGATGCACATTGACGAATTCGTTGACCACCGACAGCCCGATTCCGGTGCCAGGCACCCGCCCGCCGGGCGCACGGCCGGTGTAGAAGGCCTCGAAAATGCGCGCCCGCTCCTCTGGCGGCACTCCAGGTCCGGAATCGGCCACTTCTAGTATCAGCTCCTCGCCGTTCGCCAGGGCGCGTAAATTGATGACCCCACCGCGCGGGGAATATTTGATGGCGTTGGACAGCAAGTTTTCCATGATCAGGCGGATCTTGCCGCGATCAGCCGTCAGCGTCAGGTCTTCGATATGCACATCAAGCCGCACGCGCTGCGATACCAGCGTGAGCTGCTGGTTCTCGAGTACCTGTCTGACCACGGGGCGCAACCTGAATTCGGAAACCTCCAGTCCCGTGCTGTTGCTCTGCCAGGCGCTGAAGCCCAGCAGGTTTTCGATCAGGCGCTGCAGCTTGATACCGTTGTCGCGCAGAATCGCCGTGACTTCGCGCTGTCCCGTATTGAGCTCGCCCACAGCGCCGTCCATCAGCAATTCGGTGCCCTCACGGATGTTGGCGAGCGGTGTCTTGAGCTCATGTGACATGTGCCGCAGAAATCGATTGCGCTCCTGCGCAAGTTCGAGCAGTCGGTTGCGCAGCCATTCGAGCTGATGGCCGAGGCGCTCGAGATCCACCGGTCCGCTCACGGTGATGTCATGCGAGAAATTGCCGCGGCCGAGTTCGCCGATGGCCCGGTCGATTTGCCGCAGCGGCCGACTCAGGCGCAACGCGAACAGCAGCACGGCGATCAGCACCAGCGGCAGCAACAGGGAGGATTCGAGAAACAGCTCGCGCCTGGCCTTGTCGGTCTGGCTCTGCAGCGCGGCGACGTCGCTATCGATCTGCTGGTTGCTCAAGCTGGCGGCACTGGCGGTCAGATCGCCGAGCGCGACGAAGGCGGAGGCGAGCGCGGTGGGCTCGCCCGCCGGGCTCTTGGTGTTGAGTACCAGCGAGCGAATCTGAGCCTGCTGATCGATCAGGCGCGACAGTTGCGCCTGGGCGTCCGGGGCGCGAAGCTGACCGATCAGGGCGACCACGATCGCGCTGAGCCGCTGGTCGTGCTCGCGAAACGCCGCCAAGACGGTGGGGTCGCCGAGGACTTCGTACAACCGTGCCGAGCGCTCGAGCAGCGCTATCTGGGCGTACAGGTCCTGCGACAGGCGCGTAGTCTGCACGCTGTCGACCACCAGTCTCTGGCTGTTGTCAGCCAGGCGCCGCATCTGTACGGTGGCATTGAGAATGGCAAACAACAACGGCCCGGCCAGCACGCTCAGACCGAGCAGTAGAAAGCCATTCAGGGATTTGGGTAGGAGCCAGCGCATGCAATCATTCTAAGCCACTGCGCCGCGTGATGCTGCGGCGGGGCGTCACGGATCCATCACCACGGATTGCGCTTGAGTTTTTCCTCCCACCGCAGCGAGCTCTCTACGATGACGTCGAGCTGGTCCAGCCGGGGCACCCAGCCGAGCAGCGAGCGGATACGCTCAGCGCGCGCGACCAGTGTCGGCGGATCGCCTTTGCGACGAGCTTCCTCCCGGATCACCAGCGGTTGGCCGGCGACACGCTGCACGCTCTGCAGCACCTCGCGCACGCTGTAGCCGTGGCCGTAGCCGCAGTTGCATACCGCCGTGCTGCCGCCGCGGCGCAGATAGTCGAGCGCATCGATGTGGGCGCTGGCGAGATCCTCGACGTGGACATAGTCGCGCACGCCGGTGCCGTCTGGGGTGTCGTAATCGGTGCCGTAGATCGAAACGTGCGGCCGCTTACCGACGATGGCCTCACAGGCGATCTTGATCAGCAGGGTTGCGTGGCGCGTGGCCTGGCCGATCCGCGCCTGGGTATCCGAGCCGGCAACATTGAAGTAACGCAGGCTCACATAGCGGAAATCGCTGACGGCGGCCAGATCGCGCAGTATCCACTCGGACATCAGTTTGGAGGTGCCGTAGGGGTTGATGGGGACGAGCGCCATGTCTTCGGTGGCTATGCCGCCGGCCGGCACTCCGTACACGGCCGCGGTCGACGAGAACACCAGTTGGCGCACACCGTGTTGCATGCATGCCTCAAGCAGGCTGCGGGTCGCGCAGGTGTTATTGCCGTAGTATTTGAGCGGATCACGTACCGATTCCGGTACGATGGTGTTGGCGGCGAAATGCATGACGGTGTCTACGTCGTGTTCGCGCAGCACGCGCTCGAGCAGCTGCCGGTCACCGACCTCGCCGACGATCAGCGGTGCATCGCGTACGGCCTGTCGGAAACCGGTATAGAGATTGTCGAGCGCCACGACGCGCTCGCCACGTGCCTGCAGCTGCAGCAGCACGTGACTGCCAATGTAGCCTGCGCCCCCTGTGATCAGGATAGCTTTCTGCGACACTGTGCTCAGGTCCTCAAGACAGCAAAAGGTAGTTGGAAATGATACCTGCAATGGCGCGCAGTGCGTCTCGGAAATGAGCGACCGCACCAGCCGCACGGCGGAGGCCACGGCGCCGGCGCCCTTTGCCGGCCTTACGCCTGATACGGTCATGGACGCAGCCGAGGCGTTGGGCCTCGAGCCCGACGGCCGCCAGTTCGCGCTCAACAGCTACGAGAATCGCGTCTATCGGGTCGGCCGCAGCGATGCCGCACCCGTGGTAATGAAGTTCTACCGAACCGGACGTTGGTCGGACCAGCAGATTCTCGAGGAGCATGGCTTCGCCCTGGAGCTGGCCGAGCAGGAGATTCCGGTGGCGCCGCCGATGATATTGGGTGGGGCCACGCTGCATCGACATGCTGGATTTCGAATGGCGGTTTTCCCGCTCTGTGCCGGAACCGCCCCGGAACTCGATCAGGCCGGCGCGCGGGAGTTGCTCGGGCGCACGCTCGCCCGAATTCACGCTGTCGGTGCGCGACGCCGGTTCCAGTTCCGCCTATCGCTGGACCGCGAGCAATGGGGCGCCAAAGCGCGGCGCGGGCTCATGCGGTCGGGCTTCCTGCCCGAGCACATGCAACAGCGCTACGGCGAGGTCAGCGCGGCGCTGCTGGAAAAGATCGGCGCCGCCTTCGACGATGCCGCTCCAATCGCCTCGATCCGCCTGCACGGCGATTGTCATCTGGGCAATATCCTGTGGCAGGAGCGCGGCCCGCTGCTGGTCGATCTGGACGATTGCCTGAATGGGCCGCGCATCCAGGATCTGTGGATGTTTCTGTCCGGCAATGCCGATGAGCAGCGGCGCCAATGGAGCGAAATCATGGAGGGCTATAGCCAGTTCGGTGCGCTCGATCACAGCGAGCTGCGGCTGATCGAGGCACTGCGCGCGGCGCGCATGCTCAATCACGCAGCCTGGATCGCTGAGCGCTGGCTGGACCCGGCCTTTCCACGCGCCTTTCCCTGGGCCGGACAGGCACGTTTCTGGGAAGGCTATGTCGGGGATTTGATGCAGCAGTGTGAGGTGCTCGACGAACCGCCGCAGCTGTCCGGCCCGCTGCCGGAATTGTGCTAATGTCGCGGCCGAGATCGCTGCGCCGCTGAAAAATACTTCTATGCTGAACGGGTTCAAGCCGCTGTTTATCGTAGCGCTGCTAGCTTTGCTGTGCGCGTGCGGTTCCTCCACGGCGCCATCGGGTGCCGGCCAAGGGCGGCCCGATTCGCAGCACAAGGCGAGCGCTAAGCCACGCGCCAAGGCGCCGGATGCAGTCGATCCGGACATGGTCACAGCCGTCAGTCCGGGCGGTTCGGACCCTCCGATCGGAATGAAATTCCGGCTCGATACACGCCCTGTCGTGGGCATGCCGGCGCAGCTGGTGCTGGCGCTGATTCCGACCCCCGGGGTTGAGATCAGCCACATCCACGGCTCGCTGCAGGTCGCAGAGGGGCTGCAGCTGCAATCACCGCGTAGCTTCGATATCAGCGCGCCGCAGGGCAGCGCGCCGCTGGAGCAGGACGTGACCGTCGTGCCCCAGCGTAACGGCGTCCTGAGTCTCAGCGCCACCCTCGTGGTTGATTACGACAATGGCTCGGTAGCCCGCACCTACGTCATTCCACTGATCGCCGCCAATAACGCCTCCTGAACGCCGCGACTGACGCGGTGTTGCGGAAATCGGCATTGCTTCACGCGTTATGCAGTCGGCCCTTCGTATGATGAGGCCAGCTTTGCCACGGTCCCAAATTATGTCACAAGAGCCGGTGGCATTAGACGCCGTACCGATCCTGCAGCCGACTTCCGGGAAGCGCGGCAGGCCGCTGCTGCACGAGTTGCATCCGCGCCTGCGCGAGCAACTCGTGCAGGCGCAACAGGCCGGCAGTGCGGCGCCGCATCTGGCACAACTGCTGCCGCTAATCAGCAGCTACTACGAGCAGCTCGATGACGAGCGGCGCGGCATCGTGCGTTCGATGCAACTGATTGCCGATGAGGCGCGCTCCTACGGTGAAGGCCTGGGTGGGGTCGATGCCGGCCACTGGCAGGTGATACTCGACCACATCAAGGACGTGGTCATCACCGTAGGCGCCGACGGCGCCGTGAAAATCTTCAACCCGACCGGCGAGCGTATTTTCGGCTACTCGTGCGCGGAAATCATTGGACAGTCGATCGCGCGGCTGCTGCCCGATCTGCCGCTGCTCGGCTCGGTGGAGCAAGGGCTGCAGGCGCTCGCGGCTCGGGCCGCTGCATCCCGCGGCGATCTGCGGCCGCACGAATTGCGCGCCCGCCACAAGGACGGGCACCGTTTCCCGGCCGAGCTGATCGTCAGTTGCGTGCACATCGATCGCCGGGACGTCTATGTGATTTGTCTGCGCGATACCAGCGAGCGTGTCTGCGCCGAGCAGGCGCTGCGCGACAGCGAGGCGCGCTACCGCACGTTGGTCGAGAGCGCGCCGGAGCTGATCGTCGTGATCGACCGGCAGTCCGGACACTACGTCGATGCCAATGACAACGCGCTGCGATTCTTTGGAGTCAGCCGCGAGCGCATGCCTGAGCTGACCGCCGGCGATCTTTCCGCCTCACGTCAGGCCGGCGGGGCGGACGCCGCTGAGTTGTTCAACGACTTGTGCGATGAGGCTGCGGCCGGCAAGCCGCAGGTGTTCGAGTGGCTGCATCGCAACGCGCACGGACACGAGGTCGAGACCGAAGTGCGCCTCATGGCGCTGCCGGGCGCGGACCACCTGCTGCGAGCGAGCATTACGGATGTGGCTGCCAGGCGCCGCGCCGAGCGCATCACGGCGGGCGAGCGCAATGTGTTCGAGCGCATCGCCGCCGATGCGCCATTGACCGAGGTGCTCGAGTCGATCGCGGACCTGATCGAGTCGATCAGCGGCAGCTTCACGGTCACCATCGGTCTGCTGGCGGGCGACGGGCAGAGTTTCACCGAGGTGATCGGCCGGCGCATTGCGCCGCATTGGCGCAAACTCGAAGAGCGCCTGACGATCGATATCCGCAACGGTTCGAGCGCCGCCGCGGTCTACCTGGGGCGCCATGTGCTGGTCGCTGACATCGAGCGGGACGCGTTCTGGCAGCGTCGCCGCGAACTCGCGCTCGAAGCCGGTTTCCATGCCGCCTGGGCGGTCCCGATCAAGACTGCCAATGGGCGTGTGCTCGGCGCCTTGACCATCTATCGCCCGCAGGCGGGCGCCCCGCTGGCGCGCGATGTCGATCTGATGTCGCACGCCGCGCGCCTGGCCGGCATCGCCATCGAGCGCCGTCGCAGCGAAGAGGCACTGCGGGCCAGCGAAGCCAAATTCCGCAGCCTGTATGACCGGATGCTCGAAGGGGTGTACCAATGCGCGGCTGACGGGCGCATGCTCGAGGTCAATCCCGCCTTCGTCAAGATGTTGGGATTCGAGCGCGCCGAGGAGATCTACGCGCTGCGGGGGCTGTCCGTGCTGTGCTGGAACCCGGCCGAACGCGCCGAGTTCGAGTGCTCGCTGCAGCTTCACGGCGAGATCCGCAATGCCGAGTTCGAGCTGCGCTGCCGCGATGGCTCACGCCTGGTGGTGCTCGAGAGCGCACGCGTAATACGCGACGGCGAGCAACGCGTCGTGGCCTACGAGGGCACGATGGCCAACATCAGCGAACGCAAGCGCGCGGAGCAGGCCATGTTCGCGGAGAAGGAGCGCGCGCAGGTGACCCTGCAGTCTATCGGTGATGGGGTCATCACGACCGATCGCGAAGGCCGCATCGACTATATGAATCCGGTGGCCGAGCAACTCTCGGGCTGGGGCAACGAGGAGGCACGCGGCGAGAACCTCGGCACCGTGCTGCGGCTACTCGACGAAGTGACGCACGACAAGCTCGAGAATCCGCTGGTACGGTGTCTGCGCGAAGGCCAGCTGGTGCATTTCGCCGAGCACAGTGTGCTGCTCAATCGGCTCGGTCAGGAGATCGCAATCCAGGATTCGGCGGCGCCGATCCGAGATCGTGGCGGCGACATTGTCGGCGCGGTCGTGGTGTTTCGGGACGTGACCAAGGAGCGGCGGCTCAAGCGCGCGCTCTCCTACCAGGCGAGCCACGATGTACTGACCGGCCTGATCAACCGGCGCGAGTTCGACAACCGGCTGGCCGAGGCGCTCCACAGCGCGCAGCAGGAGCAGGGACCGCATGCGCTGCTGTACGTGGATCTGGATCAGTTCAAGGTCGTGAACGACACCTGCGGCCATTCGGCCGGCGACCGCCTGTTGCGTGATGTGACCGGGCTGCTGCAGGCGCATGTGCGCGCCGCGGATACCATCGCGCGTTTGGGCGGCGATGAATTCGGCATTCTGGTGCGCAGCTGTACCGCGGAGCAGGGCGCGAAGATAGCCGACAACATCCGTCAGGCGATCCGTGACTATCGCTTCACCTGGGAGGAGAACACGACCGGTATCGGTGCCAGCATCGGCGTCGTGGAGATCACCCGCGAGAGCCAAAGCGCGGCCAGCCTGTTGAGCGCGGCTGATATCGCCTGCTACGCGGCCAAGGATTCGGGTCGCAATCGCGTGCACCTGTACGACTCGAACGAGGTGTCGGGCCGGCACCGAGAGATGTACTGGGTCAGCCGTGTGACACGGGCGGTGGATGAGGGGCGCCTGGAGCTGTACTTCCAGCAGATCACGCCCACCAGCAGCGCCTCACCGGCTCTGCCGGCGTTCTATGAGTTGCTGGTGCGCCTGCGTGACGATGGCGGTGAGCTGGTGTTGCCGGGCGAGTTCATTCCGGCCGCGGAGCGCTACAACATGGTCGCGGCGATTGACCGCTGGGTGGTGCAGCGGGCCGTTAAGGCGCTGCGCGAGCACGCCACCGGCGATGAACCGCCATTCCTGTTCGCATTGAATCTGTCAGGCATGTCACTCAGCGATCGCGGCTTCCTGGATTTCGTGCTGACTCTGACCGAGGATCCGTGCATCGCGCGCGGCCTGTGCTTCGAGATCACGGAGACGGCGGTGATTACCAGCATGACGGAGGCTGTGTATTTCATGCGCGAGCTCAAGAAGCGCGGCTGCCGTTTTGCGCTCGATGACTTCGGCAGCGGCTTGTCCTCATTCCATTACCTGAAGAACCTGCCGGTCGATTTTCTCAAGATCGACGGCCAGTTTATCGGCAGCGTGACCACCGATGCGGTCGATCGCAGCATGGTGGAGGCCATCAGCCACGTGGGACGCGCGCTGGGCATAGCGACGATTGCCGAGAAAGTTGAGTCTGCCGCGGTATTTGCCGAGCTCAAGCGGCTGCGCGTGGAGTTTGCGCAGGGCTACTTCATCGCCAAGCCGGCATCGATCGAGACGTTGCGGTCCGGGGGTCTGCCGAGCGCCATGAGCGACGCCGTGCTCGAGCCGGAGCCGCCGGAATCGGTGCTCAAGATCGGTTAGACGCACAGCGCGCTTCCCGCCTCGCCGCTGGAGCGGCGCAGCTGCGCGATCATTCTGCCCGCGCATGCACCGCGGGACTATAAACTGAGCGAATCAATTCCTGGGCCAGCGCCGATCACTGGTGCTGATCCGGTTTCGTGGGCGGGAGATCGCGCGCTGCGAAGGATTTACCGAAAGACAGTACGATAATTGCATGAAAACACAGCAGTATTTGATCTCTGTCGCTCCAATGATGGATTGGACAGATCGGCACTGCCGATTCTTTCTGCGCGGCTTCTCCCCGCGCGTGCGGCTCTACACCGAGATGATCACGGCCGCGGCGATCGTCCATGGCGATCGCGCGCGTCTGCTGCGCTTTTCCGAGGACGAACGACCGCTGGCGCTGCAGCTCGGCGGCAGTGACCCAGCGCTGCTGGCCGCCGCCGCTCGCGCCGGGGCCGAGAGCGGCTATGACGAGATCAATCTGAACTGCGGCTGTCCCAGCGATCGCGTTCATGCCGGTGCCTTCGGCGCTTGCCTGATGCAGACGCCGGAGCGGGTGGCCGACTGCGTGGCGGCGATGCGTGACGCCGTGGCCGTGCCGGTGACGGTGAAGATGCGCATCGGCGTGCTCGCTGAATCCGGCCAACGCGCTGAGTTGGCGCGCTTCGATGAACAGGACTACGCACGCCTGCGGGAATTCACCGCCACCGTGGCGCAGGCCGGTTGCGACCATTTCATCGTGCACGCGCGCAAGGCGGTGCTTGGTGGGCTCTCCCCACGCGAGAATCGCGAGGTTCCGCCGCTGCGCTTTGAGGTCGTGCAGTGGCTCAAACGCGAGTTCCCGCAATTGTGGATCGGCGTCAACGGGGGACTGCGCACCGCGGCGCAAAGTGAGGCGGCGCTGCTCTGGTCCGATGGCGTCATGCTCGGTCGCGAGGTTTATCACCGCCCGGCGGTGCTTAGCGAGCTGCACCGGCATGTTTTCAACGACGGTTGGCCGGCCGCAGAGCCGACCAGCATGCTCGAGCGCATGGCCGCGTACGCCGAACGGGAGGTGGCGGCCGGTGAGCGGGTCGCATCGATCACGCGGCACATGCTTGGGCTGTGTGCAGGGCGACCGGGAGCGCGCCGCTATCGGCAGTGCTTGTCGGAAGGTGCGTGCGCGCTGGGCGGTGGCGTGCAGGCGGCGGCCCAAGTGAACAAACTGTTGCGTGAGGCCGCCTCGCTGTGCGCGGCGTAGCGGCCCGGCGACGCTTGCGTATAATCTTACGCTACGGCAACTTAAGCGAGCTTCCGCCAATGCGCGACAGCAGTCTCCTATAAGATCCGGATCGCATGGGCAAAGACATCGAACTTGCGATCCTGTTCGCCGACGTGGTCGGCTCGACACGCCTGTTCGAAGCCATGGGTGACCTGCGAGCGCGCGACATGGTCTCGACCTGCATCGACGTGATGCGGGAAGCCACCGAGCAACACCACGGCACGCTCATCAAGACGATTGGCGATGAAGTGATGTCGACCTTTCCGACCGCGGATGACGCCTTGAACGCCGCCGGTCAGATGCAGAAGCAGATCGCCGCACATACCGAGCTGCGGGTCGAGGGCCAGCCGGTCTCGATCCGCATCGGCTGTCATTACGGCTCAGTGGTGCTCGAGAACCGTGACGTGTTCGGCGCCAGCGTGCACACGGCCAATCGCATGACCAGTCAGGCCAAGGCGGGTCAGATCATTACCACTTCAGCGACGGTCGAGCGCCTGTCGCCGGAGTGGCGAGCCTCGGTGCGGCAGATCGACGTGGCGACCATTCGCGGACAGGGCGGTGAAGTGGCGCTCTACGAGGTGCTATGGCAGACCGAGGATGTCACCAGCATGCTGCCGGCGATTGCGCTGAACGGGCGCGATGCGCGCCGGCCCCGGCGGTTGCGCCTCTCGGTCCAGGAACTGGAAGTGATCCTCGATGAGCAGCGGCCGCACGTGGCGATAGGCCGCGCTGACGACAATGACATCGTGATCCGAGGCAATCTGATCTCTCGGCTGCATGCGCGCATCGAATTCAGCCGCAATCGCTTCACGCTGACCGATCAGAGTACCAACGGCACCTTCGTGCAGATCAGCGGCGAGGAAGAAGCCTTCGTTCGGCGTGACAGCATGCCGATCAAGGGGGAAGGGCTGATCGGCTTAGGTAGGATTCCCGATCGCGACTCGCCGTTGACGATCCACTTCGTCTGCGAAGACAGCTAGCGCAGTCGGCGCTCGAGCTCATCGAGCTCGCTCACCATGGCGGCGGGCAGGCGTGCGCCGAAGCCCTGCAGGTACTCGCGCAGATCCGCAACTTCCTGACGCCACGCGGCCGGGGGCACCGCAGTCAGCTCGTCCATCGCCGCCGGAGTGATCGCAAGGCCCTGGGTGTTCAGATCCGAGGGACGCGGCATGCGGCCGATCGGGGTGTCGACCGCCCCGCCCCGTCCCGCGCACCGATCGAGGATCCAGGACAGAACGCGCAGGTTCTCGCCGAAGCCCGGCCACAGGAATTTGCCTGCCGCATTCTGGCGGAACCAGTTGACGTGAAATATGCGCGGTGGATTCTTGAGCGCGGCGCCGATCTTGAACCAATGCCCCCAGTAGTCGCCGAAGTTGTAGCCGCAGAACGGTTTCATCGCCATCGGGTCGCGGCGCACGACGCCCACCTGGCCCGTGGCGGCGGCCGTGGTTTCTGAGGCTACCGAGGCGCCCACCAGCACGCCATGGGACCAATTGCGGGCCTCGTAGACCAGCGGCGCGAGCTGACGGCGACGGCCGCCGAAGATCAGCGCCGAGATCGGCACGCCGCGCGGATCTTCCGCGGCCTTGGTGTAGGCCGGATTTTGCGTAGCGGCCACGGTGAAGCGCGAATTCGGGTGCGCCGCCGGACCGTTCTTGGGGTCATAGGCTCGCCCGAGCCAGTCCGTCGCCGGCTGCCCGTCCAGGCCTTCCCACCAGGGCTCGTTGTTGGCCGTCAGCGCCACATTGGTGAATAACGTGTCGTGTCGGATCATCTCGCAGGCATTGCGATTGGTCTTGGCGTTGGTACCCGGCGCGACGCCGAAGTAGCCCGACTCCGGATTGATGGCCCAGAGCCGGCCGTCGGCTCCGGGTTGCAGCCAGGCGATGTCATCGCCGATCGTGAAGACCTTCCAACCCGGCAACGAATCGGGGGGTATCAGCATCGACAGGTTGGTCTTGCCGCAGGCCGAGGGAAATGCCGCGGCGACGTAATGGGTCTCGCCGCGAGGGTTCTGCAGCCCAACGAGCAGCATGTGTTCAGCAAGCCAGAGCTCATCGCGCGCCTGCCAGCTGGCAATGCGCAGCGCATGGCATTTCTTGCCGAGCAGCGCATTGCCGCCGTAGCCCGAGCCAAAGCTCTCGATCGACAATTCCTCGGGAAAATGCATGATGAAACGGCGCGCGGGATTTAGATCGCCCACCGAGTGCAGGCCGCGCACGAACGTGCCTTCGGTCGCGATGCGCTCGAGCGCGGCTCGGCCCATGCGCGTCATGAGAGCCATATTCAGCACCACGTAGGCACTGTCCGTGATCTCCACGCCGCAGCGCGAAAAGAGCGAATCGAGCGGACCCATGCAATAAGGCACGACATACAGCGTGCGACCCTGCATGCTGCCGCGAAACAATGCGCGCATCTTGGCCTTGGCCTCGGCCGGGTCCATCCAGTTATTGTTTGGACCCGCATCGTCCTGCGAGCGCGTGCAGATGAAGGTCAGATGCTCGACGCGCGCGACGTCGGTGGGCTCGGATCGATACAGGACGCAGCTCGGAAAGCTCTTCTGGTTCAGCTCGCGCAGCTCACCCTTGGCGGTCAGCTCCCCGCGCAAACGCCGGAACTCCGTCTGCGAGCCGTCGCACCACTGAACCCGATCCGGCTGCGTGAGCTCGCGTACGCCGGCGACCCAGTCCGCCACATTTTTCGAGATATCGGACAAAGATACGAGGGTGTGGGGAGCGGTCGCCATGACGTATCCTCGAGGTGTTGCTGCGCGCACTGGACAGCTGAATTATACCGGGGGCGTTGATGTTGCGGGATTTTTGCGGTCCAGCACAGGTTGCATAATCTATATATGGCTGCATTTTCCGCCATTTTCGGCGCACATGGCCCTCTGGCGCAGGCCCTCGAGGGCTTTCGCGCGCGGCCCGCACAGCAACAGATGGCCACGCGCATCAGCGCGGCCCTAACGCTGCGCGAGGTGCTGCTGGTCGAAGCCGGCACGGGTACCGGCAAGACCTTCGCCTACCTGGTACCGGCGCTGTTGTCGGGTTTGCGCGTGATGATCTCGACCGGCACCCGCACGCTGCAGGACCAGCTCTATCACCGCGACCTGCCGCTGCTGGCGGCAGCCTTAGGCAGGCCCGCCCGCGTGGCGCTGCTCAAAGGTCGTTCCAACTATCTGTGCCGGGCGCGGTTCGAGAACATCGGACGGCAGGGCGAAGTTCTGCCGGCGCTGGCCGACCCATTGCTCGCGCGCATAGCCCACTGGTCGCTCGCCACGCGCAGCGGCGATCTGGCCGAGCTGCCGGAACTCGCCGATGCGCATCCGCTGCGGCCGCAAATCAGCTCCACGCGCGAGAACTGCGCCGGCTCTCGCTGCGCGCAGTACGCCCGCTGCCATGTGCTCGAGGCGCGCCGCACGGCGCTGGAAGCCGACATCGTCGTGGTCAATCACCACCTGTTGCTGGCCGACCTGGTACTCAAGGAGGACGGCTTCGGCGATCTGCTGCCGAGCGTCGATGCGGTCATATTGGACGAGGCCCATCAGCTGCCCGATCTGGTCAGCGAGTTCTTTGGCATCAGCGCCAGTAGCCGTCAGGTCGAAGTGCTCATCGCCGATCTGCGCGCCGAGGGCGCCGATGCGGAACTAGCCGCGCCGCTCGAGCGTGCACTCGCCGCCTGCCTGGCGGCGCTGGGTCGCGATGAGCGGCATCTGGCGTGGCGCGAATTGGGACCGCAGCGCTGCGCGTGCCTCGAGGACTTGGAGGCCGCGCTGGCCGATTGCGGCAGGCGCTTGCGTGAGCTGGGGCCCTGCGCCGGGCTCGAACAGTGTGCCGTTCGCGTCGAGCTGCTGGCCGCCGCGCTCGCGCAGCTGCTCGATGAGTGCGGCGGTCCCGAGTCGCTTTCCGGCGCGCGCACCGCCTCGACCCACGCGCGCGGATTTTTGCTGCGCTTGCTGCCCTATGACATCTCCGGCCGATTCGGCGCACTGCTCACAGCCCATCACAGTGCCTGGATCTTCACCTCCGCGACGCTCGCGGTGGGCGAAGACTTTACGCATTTTGCGAGCCGGCTGGGATTGCAGGCCGCGGCAACTCTTCGTTTCGAAAGTCCCTTCGACTATGAGCGCCAGGCGCTGCTGTATCTGCCGCGCGGACTGCCGCAGCCCTCGGCTCCCGGATATACGGCCGCCGTGGTCGCGACCGCGCGGCCGTTGCTGGAGGCGTCCGGCGGCGGTGCGTTTCTGCTGTTCACGAGTCATCGAGCCCTGCGCGCGGCGGCACTCATGCTCGAGGGTGCGCTGCCCGCGCACTGGCCGTTGCTGGTGCAGGGCAGGGCACCGCGCGAGCAGCTCCTGCGCCGATTCAGGGCCAGTGGTCGCGCTGTCCTGCTCGGTACGGCCAGCTTCTGGGAAGGCGTCGACGTGCAGGGGCCGGCGCTGCGTCTGGTGCTGATCGACCGCCTGCCGTTTGCTTCCCCCGAGGATCCGGTCGTGCGTGCGCGCATCGAGCATTTGCAGTCTCAGGGCGCCAGTCCATTCAAGGACTATCAGCTGCCCGAAGCGGTGCTGGCCCTCAAGCAGGGTGTCGGCCGGCTGATCCGCAGCGAGCAGGATCGCGGTGTGGTGGTGGTCTGCGACCCGCGCCTGAGCGAGCGTGGCTACGGACGCGTGTTCCGCTCGAGCCTGCCGCCCATGGCGGTCGTGCGCGAGCAGGGGCCGGTGTTGGAGCTGCTGCGTGAGCTCGGCGGTGTCCACACGGCCAGTGAGCCCCGCTCCTTACCCGCGTGAAAATACTGGCGCTGGATACCGCCACGGAGCTGTGCTCCGCCGCCCTGTGGATCGATGGCGCCTGCCTGACTCGGGAGTGCGGGCGCCCGCGTGGCTCAGGCGAGCTGATCCTGGGTATGGTCGCGGAGCTGCTGGCCGAGTCGGGTCTTGGGCTGGATCGTCTCGATGCGATCGCCTTCGGGCGCGGGCCCGGGGCTTTCACCGGTGTCCGGCTTGCGGTCGCGGTCGCGCAGGGGCTGGGATTCGCGGCCGGTGTGCCCTTGCTGCCGATCTCGGATTTGCGCGCGCTCGCGCAGCAGGCATTTCGGCAGGACGGCGCGCCCAGGCGCGCCTTGATTTGCCAGGATGCGCGTATGGCCGAAGTCTATTGGGGGTGCTTCGAGTGTACCGGTGTCGCCCGGGAGGTGACCGCCGAGGCGGTCGGCGCCCCCGCAGCCGTGCGAGTGCCCGAGGAGTGGATCGGCGCGGCCGTCTGCGCCGCCGGATCGGGATTTGAGGCCTATCCGGCGCTACGCGCGCTGCCGGGAGTCGAGCTGGGGCCGGTATGGGGGCATCTGCGACCCCGGGCGCTCGAGGTTGCCCAGCTCGCGGCCGAGGAGGGCCTCACGCGAGCCGTGTCGCCCGAGACCGCGCAGCCGGTATACCTGCGCGACGAAGTTGCAGCGCTGCCTTCACGAAACTGACAAAATCCCACCCATGTGTCATCTGAATGCAACAAATGCACCCTAAGGTGCCCGCGCATGGTTGCAACAATATGACTTCCAAGCAGATTTTAATCGTCGAAGACGAGCGGCCGATCCGCGAGATGATCGCCTTTGGTTTGAAGCGCGCCGGCTTCGAGGTGCGTGAGGCCGAGGATTGCCGTGCCGCACGAGCCGCGCTCGCCGATCGTCGGCCCGACCTCATCTTGATCGACTGGATGCTGCCCGATACCAGCGGCCTCGAACTCACCCGCTCGCTCAAGCGCGAGCGCGACACGCGCGATTTGCCGGTGATCATGCTGACCGCGCGCGCCGAGGAGGGCGACAAGGTCGCCGGTCTGGATGGCGGTGCCGACGACTACATGACCAAGCCGTTCTCGCCTCGCGAGCTCATCGCCCGCGTGAATGCCGTGCTGCGCCGCAGCGGAGGCCAGGACGAGACCGAGCGGGTGCAGTTTGACGAGCTCAGCCTCGACCGCGCCGGGCATCGTGTCATGGTCGGTGAACGCACCGTCCCGCTCGGCCCCACGGAATACCGATTGCTCGAGTTCTTCATGACGCATCCCGAGCGTGTCTACAGCCGCGAGCAATTGCTCGATCGCGTCTGGGGCGGGAATGTCTACGTCGAGGAGCGCACGATCGATGTGCATGTGAGGCGCTTGCGCAAGGCACTGGAAGACTTCGGCTACGATCGATTGGTACAGACCGTACGCGGCGCGGGCTACCGCTTCTCGGCTCGACCCGAGGCCTGAGAACTCCACAGCGGCGCCCTCGCGCAGATGAATTCTTCGGTTTGGTTATTCCTGAGCGTGCGCCTCTCGGTGGCCGTGGCGCTCGGCTTGGGCGTGGGAGCACTGTTCGGCGCCCCCTCGACCGGCCTCGCCGTGGTGGTGGCGCTCTATCTGGCGCTGTATCTGGCCGATCTGTTACGTGTGCTGCGCTGGCTGCGCCGCGATGAACCGGAGCTTGCCCCGGATATCGCCGGTCCGTGGGGCGATCTGGTGGCGATGATCGTGCGACTGTACCGGCGCAAGCAGTTTCACAAGCAGCGGCTGCTGCGGCTGCTGCGGGAGCTGCGTCGTTCGACCGCGGCCATGCCGGATGGGGTCGTGGTGCTTAATCCACAGGCCGAGATTCTCTGGTTCAACCGTACTGCGGCCCGGCTGCTGGGCCTGCGCGGCAAGGGCGATATCGGCCTGCGCATCGAAAACCTGGTGCGCTCGCCCGAGTTCGTACGCTATCTGCGTGGCGGGCAGTACGCGCTGCCTGTGATCCTGCGCTCGACGGTAGGCGTCGAGCAGTATCTGTCGATGCAGATCGTGCCCTATGGGGCCGGCCAACTGCTGGCGCTGGTACGCGATGTGACGCGCCAGGCGCGATTGGAAGCGATGCGCACGGATTTCGTTGCCAACGCATCGCACGAGCTGCGCTCTCCGCTCACGGTCATCTCCGGTTATCTGGAGACCCTCTCGCAGGACCCCAGCATCGATCCGGCGATCGCCGGTCCATTGCAGGAAATGCGGCGCCAGTCGCTGCGCATGACCGGGATCGTCCAGGACCTGCTCGAACTGTCGCGCCTGGAGGCCTCGGACCGCGCAGCTCCGACCGAGCCGATCGATGTGGTCGCGCTCATGGCGCAGCTGCGCCGGGACGTGCTGGCGCGCTCGGTGCATCCCGAGCAGGTGCTCGTGCGTGCGGATTCGAACTTTAAACTGCTCGGCGAGGATGAACTGATCCACTCGGCGTTCGCGAACCTGGTCGACAACGCTGCCAAGTACACCCCGTCCGAGGGCTCGCTGCAGATGCGTTGGTGGACCGATGATCAGGGCGGCCACTTCTCGGTGGTCGATACCGGCATCGGCATCGCCGCGGACCATATCCCACGACTCACCGAGCGCTTCTATCGGGTCGATGCCGGCCGTAGCCGCGAGACCGGCGGCTCAGGGTTGGGGCTCGCCATCGTCAAGCATGTGCTGCAACGACACGGCGCGCAGCTTTCCATTGAGAGTCAGGAAGGTCGCGGCAGCAATTTTACCTGTCATTTTCCGAACGAGCGCGTGGAGCGCGCGGCTTGAATATTTCATAAGCGTGCGACGCGCATCGCGTGCAATGCTCGGGGCTTGCGTTATATTGTGCGCGAGCGCCGCGCCGCTGTTCGGCGTCGCCACTGCGAGGCTATCATGGAAGCCGCTGATCTCACGCACCACACCTCCAAGCGTTTCAACGAGGAACTCGAGCGCGTTCGCACCAAGGTGCTGGCGATGGGAGGGTTCGTCGAGGAGCAGCTCGGGCGCAGCCTCACGGCGCTCGTGGACGGCGACAGCGCGCTCGGACGCTCGGTGGCGCAGGATGACTACAAAGTCAACAGCATGGAAGTCTCGATCGACCAGGAGTGCAGCCGCATCCTGGCGACGCGCGCGCCCGCGGCCGGGGACCTGCGCATGATCGTCGCGACCATCAAGACCATCACGGACCTTGAGCGTATCGGCGATGAATGCGAGAAGATCGGCCAAATCGCTGCCCGCCTGGCAACCATCGAGCGTCCCGCCAACCGCTACCGCGAGGTCAAGCATCTCGGACGCACGGTGCAGATTCTCATGCACGATACCCTCGATGCCTTCGCGCGGCTCGACGCCGATACTGCGCTCCAGACCTGCCGGCAGGACCGCGTGGTCGATGAGGAGTACGAGGCGATCCAGCGCCAGTGCATCACGTTCATGATGGAGGATCCGCGCACGATCCGGCGCGGACTCGATGTCATGTGGGTGGTGCGCTCGCTCGAGCGCATCGGCGATCATGCCAAGAACATCTGCGAGTACGTGATCTACATGGTGCACGGCAAGGATGTTCGCCACACCTCGCTCGATCACATCGAACGCGAGCTCGCCGAGCGCTCGGCCCGCCAGCGTTGAGCCCTAAGCGCGCGCTGAACGGGCTCGGGCTGCTCGCCTGCCTCGGGCTGCTGGGCTATGCCTGGTACGCGCAGAGCGCGCTCGGGCTTGAACCCTGTCCGCTGTGCATCTTCCAGCGAGTCGGCATCGCCGCGTCCGGCGTGCTGTTTCTGCTCGCGACGCTGCAGAACCCCAAACCGACCGGCGCACGCGTGTACGGCAGCCTGCTGCTGCTGGCCGCGATTGCGACCATAGGTGTGGCCGCGCGCCACCTCTGGATCCAGCATCTGCCCGAGGGTGCCGTGCCGTCCTGCGGCGCCACGCTCAATTACATGCTCGAGGTATTCCCGCTCACCGACGTGATACGCAAAGTGCTCAGCGGATCCGGCGAGTGCGCCAGGGTCACCTGGACGTTCCTCGGGCTGTCCATGCCCGGCTGGGTGCTGATCGCCGCGGCGGGTCTGGGCGCCCTGGGGGCCTACGCCAATTTTCCCCGGCTGCGCGGCTCAAGTCAGCAGATTGCGCAGCGATGAGAGGTACATGGCGTGCAGCGTATCGATGTCCTCGATGCGCACCGATTCATTGACCTTGTGAATGCTGGCGTTGATGACGCCGAGCTCGACGACCTGCGCGCCCATGGGTGCGATGAAGCGCCCGTCGGAGGTGCCGCCGCCGGTCGAGAGAATCGGCTGCGCTCCCGTGACCGCGCGTACCGCAGCGCTCACCGCGCTCGATAGCGCTCCCGGCGCGGTATAGAAGGGCTCACCCGAGACATACCATTCGAGCGTGTACCGGACCTGATGACGCCTCAGGATCTCCTCGACGGTGCGCTTGAGCGCATCGAGCGTCTGTACCGGCGAATAGCGCAGGTTGAACCGCGCTTTGAGCTCCCCGGGGATGACATTGGGTGCGCCGGTCCCGGCGGTCAGGTTTGAGACCTGGAAGCTCGTGGGCTGAAAGTGCTCATTACCCCGGTCCCACACCCGGCTGGCCAGCTCGGCCAGCGCCGGGGCGAAGCTATGCACGGGGTTCTCGCCCAGCTGCGGATAGGCGATATGACCCTGCACGCCGTGCACCGTCAGGCGCCCCGACAGCGAGCCGCGGCGACCGATCTTGATGGTATCGCCGATGCTGTTCTCGCTGGAGGGCTCACCGACGATGCACCAGTCGATGCGCTCGCCGCGCTCGCGCAGCGTTTCGACCACACGCTTGGTGCCGTCGACCGAAGGGCCTTCCTCGTCGCTGGTAATCAGAAAGGCGAGCGCGCCACGGTGGTCGGGATCCGCAGCGATGAAATCCTCGGCGGCGGTGACCATGGCCGCGAGTCCGCTTTTCATGTCCGCGGCCCCGCGGCCGTAGAGCAAACCGTCGCGGATCGTGGGCTTGAACGGATCCGAGTGCCATTCTTCGAGCGGTCCGGTCGGAACCACGTCCGTATGTCCGGCGAAACACAGCACCGGGCCGGCATGGCCGTGTCGCGCCCAGAGATTGTCGACGTTGCCGTAGCGCAGCTTCTCGACCCGAAAGCCGACGCGCGCCAATCGGCTGGCCATGAGTTCCTGGCAACCCTCGTCGGAGGGCGTCACGGAGGCGCGGGCGATCAGTTCCTGGGTCAATTCCAGCGTCGCGGACATGGGAATTCCTTCGCGGCCTTAGGGTTCGGCGCCTTATACGCAGGTGGGGGCGGCATCGGCAACGGTTGACACGAATCTGTCACGCAAGACCGTATACCATTGGCGGATGAGTACGGAAGGCCTCGGCCACCACATTTCCAGCCGCTACAACGAAGACCTCGAGCGGCTGCGCAGCAGCGTGCTGGAGATGGGGGGGCTGGTCGAGCGGCAACTGACCCAGGCGATCGGCGGCATCACCGAGCCCGATGCCCGCATGATCGTGCGCGTGGCGCAGGAGGAGCTGCAGGTTAATCAGCTCGAGCGCTCGATCGATGAGGATTGCAGTCGTATCCTCGCCACGCGCGGCCCGACCGCCTCGGATCTGCGCTTGATCATCACGATCCTCAAGACCATCACGGATCTGGAGCGCATCGGCGATGAGGGCGAAAAAATTGCGGCCATCGCCGCGCGGCTGGCGCTGCGGGAGCGCCCCGACAGCCGTTACCGGGAGGTGCGCAATCTCGGCGAGCTGGTCATCGAAATGCTGCACGACACGCTCGATGCCTTCGCCCGGCTCGACACCGAGCTGGCGCTCGCGGTCGTGCGCCGCGACCGCACCGTGGATGAGGAATACGAAGCCATTCACCGCCAGAGCATTACTTTCATGATGGAGGATCCGCGCACGATCCGGCGCGCGCTCGATATCATGTGGGTGGTGCGCTCGCTCGAACGCATCGGCGATCATGCGAAGAACGTCTGCGAATATCTGATTTACCTCGTGCACGGCAAGGATGTGCGCCACACCAAGATCGAGGAGATCGAAAAGGAGCTGCACGCCTTCAAGGGCTGAAGGCGTGGCGGACCTTCTGGTAGTGTAGGGGTATGAAACATCTATGGATCCAACGGTAAGAAGCATGGCGTCGGGCTCCAAAATATCCGGCTTTCCGCCCGCCACCGACATCGATACCGGTGTCATTCCGATCCGTCCGAGCGGGCGTGGGATGCTGCAGGTGGCGGTGGACGAAACCCGCCGTTCGGCGGCGCTCAAGGCCCCGATCAAAGCTCGGGCCGAGGCGTTGGGCTTCTACTACGGTGAGTTCAAGGCGCTCAAGGATCTCAATATCGAGATCCGCGAGAAGCAGGTCACCGCGCTGATCGGCCCCTCGGGCTGCGGCAAGAGTACGTTCCTGCGCTGTTTCAACCGCATGCACGACCTCACGCCCCGGTCGCGCTACGAGGGGCGCATCATGCTGCTGCCCGAGGAAATGAATCTGGTGGCGCCGGAGGTCGATCCGATCGAAGTGCGCATGCGCATTGGCATGGTGTTCCAGAAGCCCAATCCCTTTCCGAAGTCGATCTACGAGAATGTCGCCTACGGACTGCGCATACGCGGCGTGCGCTCGCAGCTGCGCATTCAGGAGGAGGTCGAGAAGGCCCTGCGGGGCGCGGCGCTATGGGATGAGGTCAAAGACCGCCTGTCGAACTCGGCGCTGTCGCTGTCGGGTGGTCAGCAGCAGCGTCTGTGCATCGCGCGCGCGCTGGCAACCAGCCCGGAGATGCTGCTGTTCGATGAGCCGACCTCTGCGCTCGATCCGATTGCCACGGCGCGCATCGAGGAACTCATCGCCGCGCTGCGCGAGCAGGTGACGGTGCTCATCGTGACCCACAACATGCAGCAGGCTGCCCGGGTTTCCGACTACACGGCGTTCTTGTATCTGGGCGAGCTGATCGAATTCGACGAGACCTCGCGCATATTCACCAATCCCGGCCGCAAGGCCACCGAAGACTACATCACGGGACGGTACGGCTGAACTAGCGGTGATTGAGCGTCCAGTTTTGGTAGACCTCGCCTTCACCGATCGTCGGTGTGTAGTTCGTTATATCCTGAATTAACGTATTGGCACCTGCGTTGGCGCCGTTCCACGGGTTCCAGGTCCACGCGGTGATGCTCCAGCCTTGCGCGTCCACGAGACTCAGCAGGGCGCTCATGAAGCTCGTATCGGCGCCGGGACCTACCGGTCCACCCGCCTCGGTCAGTATTACCGGCACGCCGGGCGCATTGAGCACCGCGATGCTCTGAGCGGCCGTGTATTGCGGGCTCCCGCCGGTGGGCTGGTAACCAAAGGTTCCACCATAGGCATGGTAGGTCAGCGCGAGTTGCCCCGCCGAGTCGCTCGGCGGGTATTGCGTCCACCAGCTCTCATCGTTGTCATAGCCTTGGCCGCCGAGAATGAGGACGTTGGTGGCTCCAGTGGCGCGAATCGTATCGATAGCGTCCTGGTAGCCGACGATCTGCCAACCGGCGCGGATCGCCGCTGCGTTACCGTTGATGGTAGTGAAATAATTTTCAGCGATCAGGCCGCCGTCGCGGATCGCTTGGTTGGCATCGGCGACGGTGGCAAATGCGCCATGGGAACTGGCGCCGCCCTTATATAAAAAGGGCTCGTTAAAGGGCTCGAAAAGCACTGCCGGATTACTCTTGAAGGTGTTGGCGACCGAGGTCCAGAAGGCCAGCGAATGATCGCTATCCATGAACGGGTTCTGCGCATTGGGCGAGAAGCCGGCCGGTGCCGACCAGTGCAGATCCAGGATGACGTAGAGCCCGGCGGCAATGGCGTCGTTGACCGATTTGATCACCGTGGCCTGATAGTCGCCGCCCGGATCTGCCGAGCGCGTGCTGCCATCGGCGTCGGTCGTGGTCAAGCCCAGCCACGAGGCCTCGTTGAGCGGCAGGCGCACGGCGTTGACTTTCCACGCCGCAATCGCCAACCAGTCGGGCTCCGAATCGGAGGAACTCACCACGTTGCTCCAGTCCCAGGGATGCGGCGCCCCCAAGATCGAACCGGCTTCCAAACCGCTGACGTTTACACCGCGCAACTGCAGCGTGTTGCCGTTGCCGTCGACGAGGTGATTGCCCAGTGCACTGATCGACAGTGCGCTCGCGCCGGCCGCGCTGATGGACACCGCCGCGTCCAACGGCGCGCCGAAATTTGCACCAGAGGCGCTGATCAGTGCCACGCTGAAGCTCTTGTTGCCCGTTCCCGTGGCGACAATAGGCACCGAGAAGCTCTTGGGTGAGGAATCGCCGATGGCCCAGTTCAGAGCGCCGGTGGTAGCGATGTAGTCGGTGCCCGCGAGCGCGGTTCCGTCACTGGTGGTATACGTGACGATTACCGGGCTGCTTGCACTCCCCGAACGCAGCACCGTGATTGTCGCGGCGCCCGCGCTCGGGGCCGAGCTGTACCCGGAAGATGCGAATGCCACGGTAGGCGCGGCAGTTGGCGGCGCAGCCGGCGTCGTCGCCACGATCTCGACAGTCGCGTCCAGGAGCGCGCCGAAATTGGCGCCAGAGGCGCTGATCAACGCGACACTGAATGCCCGGTTACCCGGGTCTGTGCTCGCAATTGGCACCACGAAACTCTTGGGCGTCGAATCGCCACTCGCCCAACTCAAGCTGCCGGAGGTGGCGCTGTAGTCGGTCCCCGCCACGGCTGTGCCATCTATGGTCGTGTAGCTGACGATCACGGCGCCGCTGGCATCGCCGGTGCGATTCAAGGTGACCAACGCAGCGCCGGCGCTCGCGAGCGCGCTGACGGTTCCGGCAGCAAATGCCACCGTCGCTGCGATCTGGGCGCTCGCTGGCTCGGCGAGCCCGAGGCTCAGTGCGCATAGCAATGCGTACCGCGCAATGCGCTGTGGCGTGTATTTCATCAGGAGTTCCCGTCGAGTGAGGACGCTGTCTAACGCCAGATTGGCGCGGAGTGGCTGCGCGCGCAATCTGTCCTTGTGCCACGACGCATTTCTCATTTCTGCAATAAACCGTCGTGCAAATGCACGGCAGTTGCAATGCGCTCAGTCCGAATCGCGCAGCAGTTCGTTGAGGGAAGTCTTCGCACGCGTCTGGGCATCGACGCGCTTGACAATCACTGCACAGTAGAGGCTATGGCTGCCGTCCTTGGCGGGCAGTGAACCGGCCACCACTACCGAGCCGGGTGGCACGTGGCCCTGAAGAACGTTGCCTGTGCTGCGCTCGTAGATGCGCGTGCTCTGGCCAATGAACACTCCCATCGAGATCACTGATCCCGCACCGACCACGACACCCTCGACGATTTCCGAGCGTGCACCGATGAAGCAGTCATCCTCGATGATGGTTGGGGCGGCTTGCAGCGGTTCGAGCACACCGCCAATGCCGACGCCGCCGGACAGATGTACATTGCGGCCGATCTGGGCGCAGGATCCCACCGTGGCCCAAGTGTCGACCATGGTGCCTGCGCCGACGCGGGCGCCAATGTTCACGTAGCACGGCATCAGTACGGCGTTAGGCGCGATGTAGGCGCCGCGGCGCACCAGCGCATGCGGCACCACGCGCGCGCCCTGTTGCGCGAACAGCGCAGCGTCGGCCGCGGCGTATTTGAGCGGCACCTTGTCATAAAAGCGTGCGTACCCGGCATCGATCACGGCGTTGTCGTGCGTGCGGAAATACAGCAGCACCGCCTTCTTGAGCCACGCATGCACCTGCCAGCGTCCCTCGATGTATTCGGCGACACGGCATGTGCCGCGATCGAGTGCATCGACCGCCGCTTCGATGGCCGCTTTGGTCTGCGCATCGACGGTCGAACTCGACAATTCCTGACGCCGTTCGTAGGCGGCGTCGATCACTTGCTGCAATTCGTGCATAGTCATATCGTGTCGATGGCTTCACTACTGGCGCATGGCGCTCCGGTCAGAGTATTCTGACGTGTGCGCCGCCCGTCTGACTACAGCCATGCCCGGCGGTTCCTACAGCCCCGCTTTGGGACACTTGGCTAGGTTTGAGTCATGCCAACGCTCTCCGCGACGCCCATGAAGCCCGAGGTGCGCAACAGCCTCGCCGGCCACGCACTGTATCTGGACATCGATGGCACGATTCTCGATCTTGCGCCGAGCCCCGAAGCTGTAGAGGTGCCGGTCTGGATGGTGCCGTTGCTGCAGCGGCTGTGGCTCAAGCTCGATGGCGCCGTGGCATTCGTCAGCGGCCGCAGCGTCGCAGAGATTGACGCGCTGTTCCAACCGCTGAAGCTGCCGGCGATCGGTGTACACGGTGGGGAAATCCGCGTCAGCGGCGGGCGCGTCGTCATTGACGAATCGCTCGCAGCCGAGTTGCAGACGGCGCTGCCATTGCTGCGCGAAGCTATCGCGCACGTGCACGGCGTACGGCTGGAAAACAAGCGCTGTGCGATCGCCCTGCATTACCGCAGCGTGCCCGAGCGCGGCCGCGAAGTGCTCAAGCTAGCCGAGCTGGTCGTTGCCAGCTTAGGCCCCGCGTTCGCCGTGCTGGTCGGCAAGTGCGTGGTTGAAATCCGCCCGCGTCACCTGACCAAGGGCGCCGGTCTTCGCCGCCTCATGGAGCAGGAGCCGTTTCGCGGCCGCAGCCCGATCTTCGCCGGGGACGACGTCACCGACGAGGACGCCTTCGAGGTCGTCAATCATCTTGGCGGCATCAGTGTGCGCGTCGGCGAACCAGCCCCGAGCGCCGCGACCTACCGCCTGGCCGACCCGGAGCAGCTGCGTCGTTGGCTGCTCGAGATCGCCTAGTCTTGAGTAAGGCGAGCAGCGCTGCAGCGAGTCTCGAGCTGGGCCTGATCGGCAATTGCCAGGTGGCATCGCTGATCGACGCCCAAGCCACCCATGTCTGGACCTGTCTGCCGCGGCTGGATGGCGATCCGGTGTTCTGCGCGCTGCTGGCCGGCTCAAGTGCGGCGGCCCGCCAAGGCGGCTGGGCGGTCGAACTGTTCGACCAGGTCTCATGCAGCCAGACCTATGAGCGCAACACCGCAATCCTCGAGACCACGTTGACCGATGCCGAGGGAGCGGTGCTCTCGCCAGCGCAGGATTATGGCGCGCGTGCGCGCCGCATGATCGGCGGCTCGCACCACATCCGCTTTGTCGGACTCGACTTCGATTTGCGAGTCACGACCAACGCCAGCATCGCCGCGATCACGACCTCGATACCGGAGAGCGCCAACAGCGGACGCAACTGGGACTACCGCTTTTGCTGGGTCCGCGACTCCTACTTCACGATCCAGGCCCTAAACCGCCTGGGCGCCACGCGCACCATGGAAGGCTACATTCGCTTCATTCAGAATCTCACCGCCACGCCGCCGCTGCGACTGCAGCCGTGCTACGCCATCGACGGCGGCGTCAGCCTCGATGAGATCGTGATACGCCATCTGCCCGGCTATCGCGACATGGGACCTGTGCGCGTTGGCAACGCCGCTTATGTGCAGGTGCAATTGGACGTGTATGGCGCGGCCATCCTTGCGGTCACGCAGAGCTTTTCGATGAGCGTCTGGTGCGGCCGGGCACCCAGGCCCTGTTTGCGAGTCTGGAGCCGCTGGGCGAGCAGGCCATCGCGGCGTTCGGGCACGCAGATGCCGGCATCTGGGAGTATCGCGGCCACACCGCGGTGCACACCTTTTCCGCGGCCATGAGCTGGGCCGCAGCCGACCGTCTGGCGCGGATCGCCGCCCGTCTGAACATCGGCGACCGCGAACAGTATTGGCGCGACCATGCCACGCGCATGGGGCAGCAAATCCGGCAGTCTGCCTGGTCCCCGGCGCTCAACAGCTTGACGACAGCTTTTCATGGCGACAGCGTCGATGCCAGCCTGTTGCTGCTGCCCGAGCTGGGTGTGTTGGATTGGCACGATCCGATGTATGTCAACACGGTGCAGCGCATCGGCACCGTCTTGCGCCGCGGACCGTTCCTGGCGCGCTACGCCGAGCCCGATGATTTCGGTGCGCCCCAGGTCGCCTTCAGCGTCTGCAGCTTCTGGTACATCAGTGCACTGTGGGCCACGGGTGCGCGCGAGCAGGCGAGAGCGCTGTTTGAGGAAATGCTTCGGCGGCGCAATAGCCTGGGCCTGATGTCCGAGGATCTCGCGCTGGCCAGCGGCGA
This sequence comes from Steroidobacteraceae bacterium, assembly GCA_036733765.1. Taxonomy (GTDB): domain Bacteria; phylum Pseudomonadota; class Gammaproteobacteria; order Steroidobacterales; family Steroidobacteraceae; genus FEN-1191. The sequence continues at coordinate 41,033 of DAIMZW010000005.1, read as the reverse complement.
GATGTGGGGCAACTATCCGCAGAGCTACAGCATGGTCGGTATCGTCAATTGCGCCATGCGGCTCTCGCGCTCCTGGGAAGATGCCCTGTGAGCCGCCTGGTGGCGGTGTCCAACCGCATCACGATTCCTAGTCACGCGACATCCTCTGGCGGCCTGGCGGTTGGTCTGCTCTCGGCGCTGCGCCAATCGGGCGGTGTTTGGTTCGGCTGGAGCGGCACGACGCGCGAGACGCCCGCCACCGAGCCCGAGAGCATCGAGAAGGAGGGCATTCGCTACGTCACCATTGAGCTGCCGACCAAGCAGTTCGAGCTTTACTACAACGGCTTCTGCAATTCCACGCTTTGGCCGCTGCATCACTATTTTCTAGGCGCGTTCCGCTACGACGCCGGCGAGTTCGACGCCTATATGGACATCAATCGCGTGTTTGCCGCCGCGCTGGTGCGTCTGATCGAGCCGGACGACATGGTCTGGATTCACGACTACCAGCTCATGCCCCTCGCAGGTCTGCTGCGCGCGCAAGGCGTGCGAGCGCGCCTGGGCTTTTTTCTTCATATCCCGTATCCAAACATCGCCCTGTTGCGCGTGCTGCCGGTCTACGCCGAGCTGGTGCGCGATCTGTGCCAGTACGACCTGGTGGGCTTTCAGACCGGGGAGGATCTCGAGGGCTTTCAGTCTGCCGTCAATTCGGTGTTTCGCGACGAGGCCGTGATCGGCAGCGAGCACATCGAATTGAGCGGTCGACGCATAGGCACCGGCGTGTTTCCGATCGGGGTCGACGTCGAGGCGATTGCGGCACAGGCGGCCGCAGCGGCGCGCGACGATGAGCAGGTCAAGCGTCTTATCGCCGGGCTGCTCGGGCGCAAGCTCATGCTGGGAGTGGATCGGCTCGACTACAGCAAGGGCCTCGTGGAACGTTTTGCCTCCTATCGAACACTGCTTGAATCAACCCCGGAGCTGCTCGGCAAAGTGACATACCTCCAGATCGCGCCGCTCAGTCGCATCAACGTCTCGGCCTACGCCGATATCCGCGATGCGCTCGAGCACGCGGCGGGTCAAACCAACGGCCAGTACGCGGATACCGACTGGACGCCGGTGCGCTACCTCAACCGGGACTTCCCGCACGAAACGTTGAGCGGATTCCTGCGCGTCGCCAATGTAGCGGTCGTGACGCCGTTGCGCGACGGCATGAACCTGGTGGCCAAGGAGTTCGTGGCAGCGCAGGACCCGGACGATCCGGGCGTACTGGTACTCTCGAGCATGGCCGGTGCGGCGCGCGAGCTGGTCGATGCCTTGCTGGTAAATCCTTACGACCGCAGTGCCGTGGCCCTGTCACTGCGCCAAGCGTTGGCGATGCCGCTGTCCGAGCGGCGCACGAGGCACGATGCCATGTTGAAGGTGCTGCGTAGCAACTCCATCACGCGGTGGCACACCTGCTTCATCGCGCGCTTGCAGGGCGACTAGGCCGTGATAAACCCACGCAAACGCTCGGCGGCCTCCACGCACTGCGCCAGATCCGGCACCAGCGAGATGCGCACGCGGCCGCGACCCGGATTCTCGCCGTGCGCCTCGCGCGCCATGAAACTGCCGGGCAGCACGCTCAGATGCGTGCTTTCGTACAGCGCGCGTGTAAAGCGCGCGTCGTCGCCCTCGATCTGCGGCCAGAGGTAGAAAGCGCCATCGGGCCGTTCGAACGGCAGCACCGGCCGCAGAATCGGCACGACGCGCTCGAACTTCTGTTGATAGAGATGCCGGTTGGCACTCACGTGCTCATCGTCGCTCCAGGCCGCGATGCTCGCCAACTGGATCGGAAGCGGCATGGCGCAGCCATGGTAGGTGCGATAGAGCAGGAAGCGTTCGATCAGCCCCGCCTCACCGGCGACCAGCCCCGATCGTAGCCCCGGCAGACTCGAGCGCTTCGACAGACTGTGAAACACCATACAGCGCCGGAACGCACTGTTGCCGCTCTGCGCGGCCGCGCGCAGCAGGCTGGGACAGGGCTGCGCTTCATCGAGATACAGATCGGCATAGCATTCGTCCGCAGCGATGATGAAATCGTAACGCTCTGCCAACTCGAGTGCGGTGCGCAGATAGGTCAACGGCAGTACCGTGCCGGTTGGATTGCCGGGGGAACACAGGAACAGCAGCTGAACGCGGCGCCAAACCGCGGCCGGCACCGCATCAAGATCGGGCACATAGCCGCGCTCGGCGGTGGTGTTCAGGAAGTAAGGTTCAGCCCCCGCCAGCAGCGTCGCTCCCTCGTAGATCTGATAGCAGGGATTGGGCATCGCGACCAGCGCCTCGCGACTCGGATCGACCACGGCCTGGACAAATGCGAACAGCGCCTCGCGCGTGCCGTTGACCGGCAGCACCATCGTCTCCGGATCGAGCCTCGCTGCGGCTGGCAGAAAACGGCGTTGCAGCGCGGCGGCCATCGCGGCACGCAGTTCCGGGACGCCGCGCGTGGCCGGGTAGCTGTCGAGCCGATGCACACTGGCCGCCAGCCTCTCGAGCACGAACGCCGGCGGCTCATGTTTGGGCTCGCCGATCGACAGAGAAATGCTCCGCAGGTCCGCTGGAGCCTTGGCGCCGGCGAGCAGAGCGCGCAGCCGCTCGAACGGATACGCCTGCAACCGCGCCAACCCCGGATTCATGTCAGACGTTGATCGAGAGCGTCGGTCAGACGCACGCGCAGGCGCTCCGCGGTCGATTCATCCAAAGGCTGCTGGGCCCGGTCGGTGACGTAGAACACGTCCTCCGCGCGCTCGCCGAGCGTGCTGATCTTGGCGGCGTGCAGATCCACGCGCTCTTCCCATAGGACCTTGCCGACCTCACAGAGCAATCCCGGTCGGTCGCCGGCCGTGAGCTCGAGCACGGAGCGGTGATTGCGTTCATCCACGCTGATGATGATCTGCGTTGCGGTCTTGAATACCCGCATTTGCCGGGTGGCGCGCCGCGACACCGCGAGCGGCGCCTCCTCCGGCCGCTGCAGCGAGCCCCACAGGGCGTGCTCGATTTCAGCGCGCCGCTCGGCATCGCTGATCGCTCCGCCGTCCTCCTCGAGGACGTGGTATGAGTCGAGCGAAAAGCCATTGCCGACCGGCGTGATTCGCGCCTCGAGAATGTTGAGGCCGAGCTGATCGAGCACCGCGGTGGCGCGTGCAAAGCCATGGCGCCGATGCGGCGCATAGATCATGACCGCGGTCGTGCCGAGCTCACTTTGCGGCTCGACCGATACCAGCGCCTCATCAGCATTGGCCTCGCCGGCGGCCAGCGCGCGGGTATGCCGCGCTATCTCTTCGGGCGCATGGCGCAGGAAGTACACCGTCGGCAGGCGCGACCAGGCGCGCTCAATCGCCGCCGGCTGCATGCCTGAACCGCGCAGCAGCGCGCGGGCGCTGTCCTGGTGCTCGTGCATGAGCTCGTCCTGATCCACCGGCGTTTCCAGCCCGCGGCGCAGCGCACGCTTGACGCGCTCGTAGAATTCATGGAACAGCGCGGCCTTCCACGAATTCCACAATTTCGGATTGGTCCCGCGCACGTCGGCGCAGGTCAGCACATACAAATAATCGAGGTGGGACTCGTCACCGACCTTGCGGGCAAATTCGCTGACGACCTGCGGATCGCCGATGTCCTGCTTCTGTGCCGTCATCGACAAAAGCAGGTGATTCTTGACCAGCCACGCGACCAGGCGGGCGTCATAGCGCGACAAGCCCTGCTCGAGGCAGAAGGCTTCCGCATCCACCGCTCCCAGATCGGAATGATCGCCGCCGCGGCCCTTGGCGATGTCGTGGAACAGCGCCCCGAGGTAGACGATCTCCGGTTTCGGCAATTGCCGCGTGATGGCTGAGACCAGCGGCAGTTCGTGATCGAATTCGCTCATGGCCAGGCGGCGCAGATTGCTGACCACGAACAACGTGTGCGCATCGACCGTATAGGCGTGGAACAGATCGTACTGCATGCGTCCGACGACTCGGCCGAAGGCCGGGATGTAGCGGCCGAGCACGCCGTAGTCGTTCATGCGCCGCAGTTCGTGCGTCACGCCGCGCGGGGCGCGCAGGATCTCGAGAAACAGGCGGTGATTGCGCGGATTCTGGCGAAATTCCTCGTCGATCAGCCATAGATTGCGCGCCACCGCGCGGATGGTGCCGGCGCGCACGCCGCGGATCTGGGGGTTCTGTTGCAATAGCACGAACAGCTCGAGCAGCGCCGAAGGCATGCGCGCGAACACGTCCTCATTGACCGCTTCGAGATAATCGTTGCGCACCTGAAAGCGCGGATTGAGCGGCTGCGGCGGTGCCCGGTCGCTCAGGATCGCCTCGCGAAACAGCTGCAGCAGCAGCTCGTTGAGCAGCGTCACGTCCATGACCGTGCGGTAGTAGCGCTGCATGAGCTGCTCGACCGCGAGCGTATAGGAGGCGTCCTCGTAGCCGAAACTGTGCGCCAGCTTGATCTGGTAGTCGAACAGCAGCCGGTCCTCGTGCCGTCCGGTCAGCACATGCAGGCCGAATCGCACCTTCCAGAGGAAGGATTGCGCCTGCTTGAGCCGACGCAACTCCGAGGGGGTCAGAAATCCGAGCGTGACCAGTTCGTCGAGCGACTCGGCGCCGAAATGACGCTTGGCGACCCAGGCGATAGTATGGATGTCGCGCAAGCCGCCGGGCCCGGTCTTGACGTTCGGCTCCAGGTTGTAGGCGGTGTCGTTGGCCTTCAGGCGGCGCTCGTGCTGCTCGCGCACCTTGGCTTCGAAGAATTCGCGTACCGGCCAGACCCGGTCTGGAGCCAGCGCGACCCGCATCGCCGCGAGCAGCTCGGCCGAGCCGGCCAGGCGCCGCGATTCCATCAGCGTCGTCATGACGCCGACGTCAGCGGCGCTTTCCTCGGCGCATTCAGCCACGGTGCGCACGCTGTGGCCGACCTCGAGGCCGATGTCCCAGAGAAAAGCCACGAGCTGTTCGACGCTGGCGCGCTCGTTTTCCGCCAGCGGTGCGGGAACGAGCACCAGAATGTCGATGTCCGAATAGGGATGCAGCTCGCAGCGGCCGTAGCCACCGACGGCCACCAGGGTCAGGCGGCCGGCCAGATCGCTCTGCAAGCGTTGCTGCCAGAGTGTGCGCAGCAGCAAGTCAGTGAAGCGCGCACGCGAGCGCACCAGGGCCTCGACCGGCTCCTCATCGACAAAGCGCGCGCGCAGCTCCTCCTGGGCCTGCTTGAGCAGGTTGCGGCAGCTGTCCGCCGCGCCCTGACTCTCGGCGAGCAGGCCGGGCAGGCGATTGAGCAGCGGCCAATCGAGCGGCGCCGGCGCCTCGGGTGGGGCGTCCTCGAGCACCGTGGGATCGGGAACCGCCATGGCCGTCCTTCAGTTAGTGTGCCGCGCGCGGGCTCAACGTCAGCACCTCGTGTCCGTTCGGCGTGACCAGCACCATATGCTCCCACTGCGCGGACAGTGAATGATCTTTCGTGACCACGGTCCAGCCGTCGGGTAGAACGCGCACCTGCCGCTTGCCCGCATTGATCATCGGTTCAATCGTGAACACCATTCCGGCTCGAATCTCGAGACCGGCGTTGGGCTCGCCGTAATGCAGAATCTGCGGGTCTTCATGATACACGCGGCCGATTCCATGTCCGCAGTATTCGCGCACCACCGAAAATCCCTCGCCTTCGGCCAGGCTCTGGATCGCATGGCCGATGTCGCCCAGATGGGCACCGGGACGCACCAGCTCGATCGCGCGCCACATGGCATCCTTGCACACCTCGGCCAGGCGCTGCCCGAGCACCGGCGGCTTGCCGACAAAGTACATGCGGCTGGTATCGCCGTGATAGCCGTCCTTGATGAGCGCGACGTCGATGTTGAGGATATCGCCGCTCTTGAGCCGACGCTCGTTCGGGATGCCGTGACACACCACGTGGTTCACCGAGGTGCAAACCGTCTTCGGAAAACCGCGATAACCGACGTTCGCCGGAATGGCCTGCTGGACATTGACGATGTAGTCGTTACAAATCCGGTCGAGCTCATCGGTACTGACGCCGGCGGTCACGTGCTCGCCGATCATGTCCAGCACGTCCGCCGCCAAGGCGCCGGCGACGCGCAGCTTCTGCTGCTCCTCGGGCGATTTCAGTGAGATCTGTGTGGTGCGCAGCATGCGGTGTCTCGAGGGTGCCTAAAGCATTGTTCAGGCTGGAACTTCATGGTATAAAGCGCGGCCTTTTTTGGCAACGCAATCCACACGCGCATCACGAACCTGTGACCGGGTGTCCGAAACGCGGCATCTGCGCTTGGCCCCAAGCCCCGCAGTGTCCCGCTTAAGGATCGTCACCAGGGATGCGCGGAGGCCACAACCCGACATAGGAGCTCAGTTTTCATGCCCAGCGTGTCTATGCGACAGATGCTGGAGGCGGGTGTTCATTTCGGACATCAGACCCGCTTCTGGAACCCGAAGATGGAACCATTCATTTTCGGGGAACGCAACAAGATCCACATCATCAATCTTGAGAAGACCCAACCGCTATTTACTGATGCGGCATCGTTTATCAAGCAGATCGTAGCCGATGGCGGTACGGTGCTGTTCGTCGGAACCAAGCGCTCGGCGCGCGATGCGATCCAGAAGGAAGCGCTGCGTGCGCAGATGCCGTACGTCAACCAGCGCTGGCTCGGCGGCATGCTGACCAACTTCAAGACCATCCGCGGCTCGATCAAGCGCCTCGGCGAACTGCAGGACATGGCCACTTCCGGCGCGCTCGACAAGCGCGGCAAGAAGGAGGCCACGCAGCTGCGCCGCGAGATGGTCAAGCTCGAGCGCAGTCTCGGCGGAATCAAGGGCATGGAAGCGCTGCCGGACGCGCTGTTCGTGATCGATGTGGGCCACGAGCACATCGCGATTCACGAGGCCAAGAAGCTCGGCATCCCGGTCGTGGCGGTAGTCGACACCAACTGCTCACCCGAAGGGATCGATCACGTGATCCCGGGCAACGACGACGCGATGCGCGCCATTGCGCTGTACGCGGCGGCGATTTCCGACGCCGTCCTGGAGGGCAAGTCGTCCGTGCCGCAGGTAGCGGTCGGCGAGGACGAATTCGTCGAGCTCGACGAGGAAGGCAATCCGCGCCGCAAGAGCGGCAAACCCGCCCGCACGCGACCTGCTGCCGCAGTGCGCAAGAAAACCCCGGCTCGGCGCCGACCCGCCATCGCTCCGGTCGCGGCGGTCGCAGCAGTCGAGGAGCCGGGGCTCGAGACCGAGCTCGATGACACCCCCGAGACCCCCGAGGGCGCCACGCCCCCGATGGGACTCAAGCGCCGCAGCAATGCCGGGCCGGCGCGCCGGCCGCGCAGCGGCGCGGCCTGATCACGACCAGGGATATTATGTCTATGAGCGTAACAGCCGAAGCCGTCCGCCAGCTGCGTGAGCGCACCGGCGCCGGCATGATGGAATGCAAGAGAGCGCTGGTGGAAACCGGCGGCGACCTTGACGCCGCCGCCGAACTCATGCGCAAGCAGGGTCTGGCCAAGGCGGACAAGAAAGCCGCTCGCGTGGCCGCGGAAGGGGTCATCGTGGTCGAACGCGGGGCCGACGGCCGGGCGGCCGCCATGGTGGAAATCAACTGCGAGACCGATTTCGTCGCGCGCGAGCAGGATTTCCGCAACTTCGCCGCCGACCTGGCACGCCTGACCCTGGCCGGTCGCGTGGTCGACGTACCGGCGCTGCTGGCCGCGGAACTCGCCGCCGGCGAGAGCGTGGATGAGCGCCGGCGCGCACTCGTGGCAAAAATCGGCGAGAACATCAGCGTGCGTCGTTGCGTGGTGCTCGAGAGCAGCGGCGTGCTCGGTGCCTATGCGCACGGTTCGCGCATCGGCGCGCTGGTGGCGATCCAAGGCGGTTCGGCCGCGCTCGCGCATGACCTGGCAATGCACGTGGCGGCGAGCAACCCGGGCTATATCAGTGCCGGGGAGGTGCCGCCCGAGGTCGTGGCCAAGGAGCGCGAAATTCTGACCGAGCAGGCGCGCAAGCAGGGCAAGAGTCCGGAAATTCTCGCCAAAATGGTCGAGGGGCGGCTGCGCAAGGCGCTCAATGAAATCGTGCTGCTCGGGCAGCCGTTCGTCAAGGATCCCGACCAGAGCGTTGAGAAGCTGCTCAAGAGCGCCGGCGCCACGGTCCTGCGCTTCGAGCGCTTCGAGGTTGGCGCCGGCATCGAGAAAAAGCCACAGGATTTTGTCGCCGAAGTCATGGCGCAGGTCAGCGCCGCAGGCGGTCGCTAGGTAAGGCAGCCAAGCTCGAAAACCCCGCTGATCGCGGGGTTTTTTTTATGGCAGACTGAAGCGGTTTGCCGCAAGCCAACATGGAACCGGCAGGATGAACGAAACCCAAGCGCCTTGCAGCCGCATTCTGGTCAAGCTCTCGGGCGAGGCGCTGCTCGGCCGCGCCGATTACGGCATTGATCCCGAGGTGCTCAAGCGCGTTGCCGGTGAAATCCGCGACGTACAGGCTCTCGGTGTGCAGGTCGGGATCGTGATCGGCGGCGGTAATCTGTTCCGCGGAGTCGGCCTGGCGCGCTCCGGCATGGACCGCGTCACGGCCGATCAGATGGGCATGCTCGCGACCGTGATGAACGCGCTGGCGCTGCAGGACGCGCTCGAACAGCAGGGCATGCAGGCGCGCGTGATGTCGGCCATCCGCATCAATGAAGTCTGCGAGGACTTTATCCGCCGGCGCGCGATACGACACCTGGAGAAGGGCCGCGCCCTGATTTTTGCCGCCGGCACCGGCAATCCTTTTTTCACGACCGATACCGCGGCGAGTCTGCGCGCCATCGAGATCGAGGCCCAGTTGCTGCTCAAGGCCACCAAGGTCAACGGTATCTACTCCGAGGATCCGGTCAAAAACCCCGCCGCAACGCACTATCCGCGGCTCACGTATGACCGCGTACTGGACGAGCGGCTCAACGTCATGGACGCCACCGCGATCGTGATGTGCCGCGACTACCGCCTGCCGCTGCGGGTGTTCAATCTCGGCCGTCCCGGCGATCTGCTGCGCATCATGCACGGCGAAGACATCGGCACTCTCGTGACCAACGACTGAAGGCAACGCGACTTATGCTCGAGGATCTGAAGAAAGACGCGGCCGCGCGCATGCAAAAGTGCGTGCATGTATTCCAGGCCGACCTCAAGAAGCTGCGCACCGGCCGCGCGCACCCGAGCCTGATCGAGCACCTCAAGGTCGACTACTACGGCTCCGACGTGCCACTGCAGCAGGTGGCGAGCATCAGCGTCGAGGACGCGCGCACCCTGGTGGTCTCACCGTGGGAAAAAGCCATGGTCGGTCCGATCGAGAAGGCGATCCACAAGTCCGAGCTTGGACTGACCCCGAACACGGCCGGCGCCGTGATCCGCATTCCACTGCCGCCGCTGACCGAGGAGCGCCGCCGCGATATCACCAAGGTCGTACGACAGGATGCCGAGAACGCGCGCGTGAGCGTGCGCAGCGTGCGTCGTGATGCGCTCGCGGATCTCAAGGAAATGCTCAAGGAAAAGCTGGTTTCGCAGGATGAAGAGCGCCGTGGCCAGGATGAGATCCAGAAGCTTACCGATCGCTTCAGCGCCGAGATCGATCAGCAGCTGGCGGCCAAGGAAAAGGAAATTCTTCAGGTTTGAGCAGCGTTGCCATAGCTAGCGGGTCGACGCCGCTGCCCCGCCATATCGCCATCGTCATGGACGGCAATGGGCGCTGGGCGCGTGCGCGCGGTGATGCGCGCGCCGACGGTCACCGCGCGGGCGTGGAACCGGTGCGCATGGTGATCGAGGAGTGCGTGCGGCACGGGATCGGAGCGCTGACGCTGTTCGCCTTCAGCAGCGAGAACTGGGGCCGGCCGCGCAATGAGGTCATGAGCCTGATGTCGTTGTTCGTCGACTCACTCGAAGCCGAGATTCACGAGCTGCATCGCAACGGCGTGCGCCTGCGCTTCATCGGCGAGCGTGGCGAGCTCGACGCGCGGCTGCGCGCGAGCATGGCAAACTCGGAGCAGACCACGGTTGCGAATGCTCGCCTGCAGCTCCAGATCGCATTGAGCTACGGCGGCCGCAGTGACATCATCGGCGCCGCGCGTCGCCTCGCCTCGCAGGTCGAGCGTCATGAGCTCAAGGTCGCCGAGATCGATGAACCGACATTTGCCGCTGCCCTGGCGCTCGGCGGCCTGCCCGATCCGGATTTGTTCATTCGCACCGGCGGTGAGCAGCGCATCAGCAATTTCCTGCTGTGGAACCTGGCCTATACGGAGCTGTATTTCACCGAATGTCTTTGGCCTGACTTCGACGCCGCCTGCTTCGCCACGGCGCTAACGCACTTCGCCACGCGCCGGCGACGCTTCGGGCTCACCGAAGCGCAGCTCCACGGCGTTGCCTCCGGTCCGATTTGAGAGAGGCACAGTTCGATGCTGCGTTCCCGCGTTGTGACTGCCCTGGCACTGGCCCTGCTGCTGGTGCTGGCGATTCTGTTTTCACCCCCGAACATCACCGCCGCCATCCTCGGCGTGATTCTGCTGATAGGGGCATGGGAATGGTCGGCCTTTCTGGCCGTCAGCGTACGATGGCGAGTGCTCTATGTGCTGCTGCTGCTGCTGACCGGCGTGGCCGGCGTGTACTGGACGCTCGAGCTCAAGCGCTTTGTCTGGACGATGTCTATTGCCAGCGCCTGGTGGGTGCTGGCGCTGTTGTGGATCGTGGGCGCCCCGCAGCGGGTGGGGCGGGTTGTCGCGGCGCTTGCCGGCGCCCTGGCGCTGCTGCCGACCTGGTTCGCGCTGGTGCATATCGACACGCTCTGGCATAACGGCGCGCAGTGGACGCTGTTCATTTTGGCGCTAAGCTTTGCGGCCGACACCGGGGCTTTTTTTGCCGGTCGGCAGTTCGGCCGGCTGCCTCTGGCCCCGCGCGTGTCACCGAACAAGACCTGGGAGGGCGTCATGGGTGGAATGCTTCTGGCGCTGGCGGCAGCCGCCTGCGGTGCGGCGTGGTTTCGGCTGGCGCCGCTGAGCTTCGTGCCGTTGTGCCTGGCCGCGGCCGGCTTCTCGGTGATTGGGGATCTGACCGAAAGCCTGCTCAAGCGGCACGTGCATCTCAAGGACAGCGGCCGGCTCTTTCCCGGGCATGGCGGCGTCCTCGATCGCATCGACAGCGTCACTGCGGCCACGCCCGTGATGGCGCTGGGGCTGATCTGGCTTGGGGTGGGCGCATGAGCGACATCGGCGTGGTGGTGCTCGGCTCGACCGGAACCGTGGGCTGCTGCACGCTGGATGTTCTGGCGCTGCATCGCGATCGCTTTCGCGTGGTCGCGCTGGCCGCGCGCAGCAATGTCGAGCTCATGCTGGCGCAGTGCCGGCGTTTCGAGCCGGATTGGGCAGCCATGGAGTCCGAGGCGGCGGCGCAGGCGCTGGAGCAGCAACTGCGCCAGAGCGGCTGCCGCACGCGCGTGGTCGCGGGCGCCGCGGCGATCGCACAACTGACGACGCAGTCCGAGGTGGATTATGTCATGGCGGCCATCAGCGGCGCTGCCGGTCTCGCCTCGACGTTGGCGGCCGCCGCGGCCGGCAAGCGGCTGCTCCTGGCAAACAAGGAATCCGCCGTCATGGCCGGCGCACTGCTCATAGCGGCGGTGCAGCGCTCGGGCGCGCAGTTGATCCCGATCGACAGCGAGCACAACGCCATATTCCAGTGCCTGCCGGCGGGCTTTCAGGCCGGGGTCGCGCCCCGCGGCGTGCGACGCCTGATGCTTACGGCCTCCGGCGGGCCGTTTCTGAATTGGACCGCCGAGGCGCTCGCACGCGCGACGCCGGCGCAGGCTTGTGCCCATCCGCGCTGGAACATGGGACGCAAGATCTCGGTCGATTCCGCGACGCTCATGAACAAAGGCCTCGAGCTGATCGAGGCCGGCGTGCTATTTGGAATGGCCCCGTGCGATATCGACATCGTGGTGCACCCGCAAAGCCTGGTGCACTCGCTGGTCGAATACGAGGACGGCTCGGTGCTGGCGCAGCTGTCATCGCCGGACATGCGGGTGCCGATCGCCCAGGCGCTGGCTTGGCCGCATCGCATGGCGGCCGGTGTAGAATTTCTGGATCTGGTGCGATCGGCGCGGCTGGATTTTCTCGCCCCTGATCCGCAGCGCTTCCCCTGCCTGCGCCACGCGCAGGAAGCCGCTAGGCTCGGCGGCCTCAGTTGTGCGAGTCTGAACGCCGCCGACGAGATCGCCGTGCAGGCCTTCCTCGACAAGCAATTGAACTTTGGGGATATTCCGACAGTCATTGAATCAGTCATGGGCAGGGTACGAGGGGGAGCGATGACGGGACTCGAAGCGGTTCTAGCAGCGGATGGCGAGGCTCGGGCCCTGGCGTCCGAGTTCGTTGTGCGCCGCACGGCCGGTCAGAGCGTGCACATATGAGCGTAGCCTGGCATCTGCTCGCCTTCATCGTCGCGGTCTGCCTGCTGGTCACGGTGCATGAATTCGGCCATTTCTGGGTCGCACGGCGACTCGGCTTCAAGGTGCTGCGCTTCTCGGTGGGCTTTGGCAAGACGCTCTGGAGCCGGGTGGGCGGCGCTGACCGGACTGAGTACATCATTGCTGCCGTGCCGCTAGGCGGCTACGTCAAGATGCTCGATGAGCGTGAAGGGCCGGTAGCCCCCGAGGAGCTGCCGCGCGCCTTCAACCGCCGCCCGCACTGGCAGCGCATCGCCGTGCTGCTGGCCGGTCCGGCCTTCAATATCATATTCGCGGTGCTGCTGCTGACGGGCATTCTGCTGATGTCCGGTATCGCCCAGGTGCGGCCGGTGCTCGGGGATATCGAGGCCAATACGATTGCGGGCCGGGGCGGATTGCACGCCGGCGATGAGATCGTGGCGATCAACGCGCATGCGGTGAAATCACAGCGCGATGTGCTGCTGGATCTGCTCGATGCCGTCAGCGACAGCGCTGCGATCACGCTGGCTGTCCGCGGGCAGGATGGTGCGCTGCGGCCCAGCACCTTGGCGATTCCAGACCCGGCCGAGCGTCGCCGGCTCACCGAGCCCTCGGCGCTGATGGGCGGCTTAGGGATCCGGTTCTACGAGCCGCCGATTCCGGCGGTGTTGGGCGCTGTCGAGCCCGATGGTCCGGCCGCCCACGCTGGGCTCAAGGCCGGGGATGCGATCCTGGCCGTCAACGGCGATCCGGTGCACGACTTTCTTGACGTGGTCGCGCGCATCCAGGCGCACCCGGGCCAGAGCGTGTCGATTCGCTACCGTCGCGAGGCTCTCGAGGCCACGGTGCAGGTGCCAGTGCTGGCCGAGACGCACGATGGCAAGACCGTCGGGCGCATCCACGTGAGGCAGCCGCCGCTGGTGCCGTATCCGGAGAATATGCTGCGGCGCATTCACCTGTCCCTGCCTGCCGCGTTCGCGCGCGCCAACGTCGAGGCCTGGGACATGACCGCGCTGCAGGGGCGGCTGTTCTGGCGCATGCTGATCGGGCAGGTGTCGATGAAGAACCTGAGTGGGCCGCTCAGCATCGCCGAATACGCCGGCGATTCCGCTGCGCTCGGCTTGGCGTCGTTTCTGTATTTTCTCGTGATCGTGAGCCTGGCGCTGGGCTTCATGAATCTGCTGCCGATTCCGATTCTCGACGGCGGCCAGATCGTGTTTCAGGCCATCGAATGGCTCAAAGGCAGTCCATTGTCCGATCGCTTTCAGACCATCGGCCAGCAGCTCGGCATCGCATTGTTGGTGCTGCTGATGGGTGTGGCGTTGTTCAACGATATCTCGCGTCAGTTCGGCTGAAGCGTCCTTGATCATACGCAGCCGGCGCGCGAAGGCGCGCGCACTCGTCGCGGCGCTCGCGCTGACGGCCATGCCCGCCGCATTGCTCGCGCAGCAGAGCACGGACAACGACTTCACGGTCAGCAACATCCGCATCGAAGGACTGCAACGCATCTCCGAGGGCACGGTCTACAACTACTTGCCGGTGAATATCGGCGACCATGTCAATGCGCAGCGTGTGCGCGAGGCGATGCGCGCGCTGTATACGACCGGTTTCTTCCGCGACGTGGAGCTGCGGCGCGACGGCACGGTGCTGATCGTCGCGGTTGCCGAGCGGCCCTCGCTCGAGAGCGTCGACATCAAGGGCAACAAGGACATCAAAACCGAGGACCTGCAGAAATCCCTGCGCAACGTCGGCCTGGCGGCCGGCAAGACCTTTGATCGTTCGACACTCGATGAGGTCACGCAGTACCTGACCGATCAATACTATAGCCGCGGCAAGTATGCCGTGCAGATCGACACCAAGGTCGAGAACCTGCCCGACAACCGGGTGCGCGTGAACATCAACATCAAGGAAGGCAGCCGCGCCAAGATTCGCCAGATCAACATCGTCGGCAACACGGTGTTTCGCGACCAGGACATCCTCGCGACCCTCTCGCTGCAAACGCCGAACTGGCAGTCCTGGTACAAGCAGAGCGACCGCTACGCGCGCGAGACGCTGCAGGGCGATCTCGCGAAGATCCAGACCTATTATCAGGACCGCGGTTACGCGAATTTTCGCATCGACTCGGTGCAGGTCGCGATTGCGCCGGACAAGAGCGATATTTTCATCACCGCGAACATCAGCGAGGGCGCGGTCTACAAGCTGGGGGAAATCAAGCTCGCCGGCAATATGATCGTGCCCGAGGCGGAGCTGAAAAAGCTGCTGCTGGTGGCGACCGGTCAGATCTACTCGCAGAAGACCATCAGCGCGACACAGGAGCAGATTCGAAACCGCCTCGGCGCGGAAGGGTTCTATTTCGCCAAGGTCGAACCGGTGCCGCAGATCGATGAGCCCAAAAAGATCGTCAATCTGACGCTATTCATCGATCCGGGCAGCCGGATCTACGTGCGCCACATCAACTTCACCGGCACGACCCGCAGTGACGACGAGAGCCTGCGGCGCGAGCTGCGCCAACTCGAGGCTGCATGGCTGTCGAACGTCTCGCTCGAGCGCTCCAAGCAGCGCCTGCAGCGCCTGGCCTTCGTCGAGAGCGTTGACATGAGCACCGAACCGGTGCCCGGATCGCCGGATCTGGTGGATGTGAACTTTGCCATCAAGGAGCGGCCGAGCGCGACCGTCGGCGGCGGCATCGGCTATTCGGCCTCGCAGAAGCTGGTGCTCAACGCCAACTTGAGCGACAGTAATTTCTTCGGCGGCGGGGATTTCGTGGCGCTCAACATCGATTCCGGGGCGTACAACAAGATCTACAGCTTCAGCCAGACCGATCCGTATCGCAGCGTCGACGGGCTGTCGCGCACGATAGCGCTGAGCTACCGCGATTCGACCCAGTTCGTGTCGGAGTCTTCATCCTTCAGCTCCAAGAACATATCGCTGGGGCTGACCTACGGCTACCCGATCACCGAATTCCAGGGCATCAGCGCCGGCGCGTCACTGCAGCGCATCGACCTGCTGACCTTTGCCTCGAGCAGCGCGCTGCAGGCCGTGCAATGGGTGCATGCCAACGGCCACCCGTATAACAGCGAGTCGGTGTCGACGTTCATCGAGCCCGATGGCACCACCACGACCACCAGCACCGCGCTGCTGGGCTCACGCTTCACGACTGTCGAGCTGACGGCCGGCTGGCAGTACGATTCGCGCAATCGCGCACTGTTCGCCGATCGCGGCTTGCGCAGCGCCGTGAGCTTCACAGTCGTGCCGCCCGGCACCGACGTGCGCTACTTCATCGGCAGCTACCAGTTCTCCGGGTATCTGCCGCTGTGGCGCCACTTTCTGCTCTCCGAGGTGATGCAAGTGGCCTACGGCAAGGGAATCGGCGGCACTACGGGCCTGCCGCCCTATAAACGCTTCTACGCCGGTGGCCCCGATACCGTGCGCGGCTATACCGAAGACACTCTCGGTCCCGTGGACACCAACGGCAACCCCTACGGCGGCAACATGCTGGCGGTCTCGCGCACCGAGCTGATTTTCCCAGTGCCCGCGAAATGGCAGACCAGCGCCCGTGTGAGCCTGTTTTATGACATGGGTAACGTGTTCTCGAATGACGGCACCAAGTTCGTCGGCGAGGACCTCCAAACCCCCGTCAACTACAATTTCAGCTATCATGCCCTGCGGGATTCGGCCGGGCTTTCGGTGCAATGGCTTGCGCCGTCGCTGGGTATCTTCCGCTTCAGCTACGGAATCGCGCTCAACGCATCCAATGGCAATAGCATTGACTTCCCGGACCGTACCGAGGGCTTCCAGTTCTCGGTCGGGCAGTCGTTTTAGCAGGAGCAGGCATGACTCGTCGATCGTGGAGCGTCGTGATATCGGGGATTTTGGCTCTAAGCGCAGCCGCGGCACCGGCATGGGCCGAGCTCAAGATCGGTGTCGTGCAATATGCGCGGCTGATGCAGGAGTCGCCCCAGGCGAAAGCGGCGCAGGAAGCATTGCGCGGTGAGTTCGCCGGCAAGCAGAAGGAGCTACAGACGCAACAGGCAGCGCTCAAGGCCAAGGAGGAGTCGCTGCAGAAGGACGGGGCGACCATGACGCTCGATCAGCGCACCAAAGCGGAGAAGGATCTGCGCGACGGCAATCGCGAGCTGTCGCAAAAAGTCCAGGAATACCAGGACGATTTCAACGCGCGGCAGAACGAAGAGCTCTCCAAGCTGCAGAAGGCGCTGGTCGAGGAAGTTCAGACCTATGCGCAGGGCGAGAAGTTTGACTTGGTGCTCGCCGACGGGGTCATTTTCGCCGGCCCCGCGCTCGATATCACGCCGCAGGTGCTCGCGGCGCTGCAGGCACACGGGGTGCGCGCTCCCGCCGGCGGCTCGAGTTCCGGCGCTTCGGGGGCGCCGAAGCCCGCAACCCCGCCGAAAGGCAAGTAGCAGCGTCCAGGCTTGGGTCATGAGCATTGCGCTCGGTGAGCTCGCCGTGCGTTTCGGCTGCGAGCTGCGCGGAGATCCGGACGTGCACATCGATGCCGTGGCGCCGCTGAGCTCTGCCGGCCCCGGCACTTTGAGCTTCCTGTCCAATCCGAAACTGGCCTGGCAGCTGGCGCAGACCCGCGCTTCGGCCGTCGTGCTCGATGCGCGCAGCGCCGCGAGTTGTCCCGCGCCGGCCTTGATCAGCCCCAACCCGCATGCGCTGTTCGCGCGCATCGCCGGTCTGCTGTACCCGGAGCCACCGCTAAGGCCGGGCGTTCATCCCAGCGCTGTCGTCGATGAGGCAGCCGAGATCGATGCCAGCGCCGAAGTCGGTGCGCACGTCGTGATCGGCGCGGGCGCCGTGATCGGTCCCCGCTGCCTGATCGGGCCGGCCTGTCTGATTGGGGCGCAGGTGCAGATCGGCCCCGACAGCCGACTGGTGGCGCGCGTCACGGTTGCGCAGCGTGCGCAACTGGGCGCACGCGTGCTGATCCATCCGGGGGCGGTCATCGGTGCCGACGGCTTCGGCTACGCACGCGAGGGCGCCAGCTGGCTCAAGGTGCCGCAGATCGGCGCCGTGCGGATCGGCGATGACGTCGAGATCGGCGCCAATACCACGATCGATCGGGGCGCAATCGATGACACGGTCATCGCCGAAGGGGTCAAGCTCGACAATCAGATCCAGGTGGGGCACAACGTTCAGATCGGCGCGCATACTGCGATCGCCGCCTGCACCGGCATTTCCGGCAGCACGCGCATCGGCGCGCGGTGCATGATCGGCGGCGGCTGCGGCTTTGCCGGCCACATTGTGATCGGCGATGACGTGGTGATCACCGGTATGGCGATGGTGTCGCACTCGATCAGCGATCCGGGCGTGTACTCAAACGGCATTCCGATCGAACCGGCGCGTCGCTGGCGACGGGTCGTGGCGCGACTGAAGCTGCTCGCGGACCGCGACGCGCGCTCCGGCGAGACCACCCATTCCGAAAGCGAAAACCAACAGGACCAGGACGATGAGTGACGCGATCACGCTTGATATCAACGGCATCATGCAGCGCTTGCCGCACCGCTACCCGTTCCTGCTGGTCGACCGCGTGCTCGAGTGCGTGCGGGGCGAAAGCATCCGCGCGCTCAAGAACGTGACTTACAACGAGCCGTTTTTCGTCGGGCACTTTCCGCACCGCCCGATCATGCCCGGCGTGATCATCATCGAGGCGCTGGCGCAGGTGGCCGGCTTGCTGGCGTTCCTGTCGGCCGATGAGCTTCCCGACGACACCACGCGCTTCTATTTTGTGGGCATCGACAAGGCGCGGTTTCGCAAGCCCGTGGAACCGGGCGATCAGCTGATTCTGCGGGCCCGGTTCGAGCGCAGCTTCAAGGGCATCTGGCGCCTGGCAACCATGGCCGAGGCGGGAGGCGAGGAAGTCGCCCACGCGCAGATCATGATCGCGCCGGACCTCAGGCCGGGCAACGGTGCACCGGTCCTGGGGGAACTGCCGTGATCGATGCGAGCGCGATCGTGGCGGCCGGCGCGAGGCTGGCCGCCGACGTCGAGGTGGGTCCGTTCACGGTGATCGGCCCGGACGTCGTGATCGGTCCGCGATGCTGGGTCGGGCCGCACGTGGTCGTAACCGGACAGACCACGATCGGCGCGGACAATAAGATTTTCCAGTTTGCCTCGATCGGGGGCGCGCCGCAGGACAAGAAATACGGCGGTGCACCGACGCGTCTGGTGATCGGCGATCGCAACGTGTTCCGCGAGTTCTGCACCATCAACCGCGGTGCCTCACCCGATCATGGCCTGACGCGCATCGGCGATGACAATCTGTTCATGGCCTACACGCACGTGGCCCACGACTGCACCCTCGGTAACAGTATCGTGATGGTGAATTATGCCGGGCTCGCCGGGCATGTGGAGCTTGGTGATTGGGTCATCTTGAGCGGCTACACCGGCGTGCACCAGTTCTGCAAGATCGGTGCGCACGCTTTCACGGCAGCCCTCTCCGGCGTCACGCGCGACGTGCCGCCCTACATCATGGCGGTCGGGCAGCCCGCGGTGCCGCACTCGATCAATAGTGAAGGCCTCAAGCGCCGCGGCTATTCGCCCGAGCAGATTCGTAATCTGCGCCACGCCTACCGCATCCTGTATCGCAGCGATCTGCCCCTGTCGGCGGCGGTACAGCAAATGAGCGCGCTGGCGCCCACGCAGCCCGAGCTCAAGCCACTACTCGACTTCATTGCCGCCTCGGAACGCAGCCTGATCCGCTGATGGCCAGCCTGCGGGTCGCGATCGTTGCCGGGGAGACCTCCGGCGACGCGCTCGGGGCCGCGCTGATCGAGGCGCTGCGTGCCCGCGTGCCCGAATGCCAAGTCGCCGGCGTGGCGGGGCCGAAAATGCGCGCGGCAGGATGCGAGGCGCTGGCCGATGCGCATGAGCTCGCGGTGATGGGCCTATTCGAGGTGCTGCCGCATTTGCCGCGGCTATTGCGGCTGCGCGCGAGGCTCGTGCGGGATATCGTCGCGCTCAAGCCGGACGTCTTTATCGGCGTGGACTATCAGCAATTCAATCTCGGGCTCGCGCGACGCCTGAAGGCTCGCGGCTTTGCGACGGTGCAATACGTGAGCCCGCAGGTCTGGGCCTGGCGCCAGGGCCGCGTGCGTACGATCGGGCGCGCCTTCGACCTGGTGCTCTGCCTGCTGCCATTCGAACCGGCTTTCTACCGCGAGCACGCCGTGGGCGCGCAATTCGTCGGCCATCCGTTGGCTGATCAAATCGCCATGCAGCCGGATCGGGGCGCGGCGCGCGCCGCCTTAGGGCTGGCCTCGCACTCCACGGTGCTCGCGCTGTTGCCCGGCAGTCGTGTCGGCGAGGTGCAGCGGCTCGCAGCTGCGTTCCTGCGCGCGGCGGCGCTGCTCTCTGGGCGTCGCCCTAAGCTGCAGATCATCGCACCGATGGCGGGACCCGCGGCGCGGCAGGAGTTCGAGCGAGCGCTGTGCGCCTTGGAGCCGGCGCTGCAGCTGCGAATACTCGACGGGCAGGCGCGTACCGCGCTCATTGCGGCCGACGTCACGCTGGTGGCCTCCGGCACGGCGACGCTCGAGGCATTGCTGTGCCGTTGTCCGATGGTGGTCGCCTACCGGGTCGGTGCCGTCACGGCGCTGCTGCTGCGCGCGCTGCGGCTGGTGCGGCTGCCGTATTTTTCATTGCCGAATCTGCTGGGCGGCGAGCCGCTCGCACCGGAGTTCTTGCAGGAAGCCGTGCGGCCCGAGCCCATGGCGCGCGCGCTCGAGCAATTGCTCGATGATGCGCCGCGCCGCGAGTACCTGCAGAGCCGATTTCAGAGCATTCATGAATCATTGCGGCAAGATGGCGCAGCGCTCGCAGTGGCAGCTGTGCTTCAATTGCTGCGCGAGCGGACCGGGAGGGATTGGGGCATTGAGCATATTCATAGCGGGAGTGGATGAAGCTGGACGCGGCCCGCTCGCTGGCCCAGTGGTCGCGGCTGCGGTGATTCTGGATCCGAAGCGACCGATTCGCGGATTGCGCGATTCCAAGCAGCTCACGCCAGAGCGGCGCGCGGTGCTCGCGCTGCGCATCCGTGAACGGGCCATCGGCGTTTCGGTCGCTGAGGCGGATCATGGCGAAGTCGATCTGTTCAATATTCTGCAGGCCACGCTGCTGGCGATGAAGTGGGCACTGCTTGGCCTGCCGGAGCGGCCCACCGAAGTTATTATTGATGGGAACTTTGCGCCGCAACTTCATGATTGTTTTGGAAATTGCACGGTTAAAACTGTGATCCGCGGCGATGCGCTCGTGCCCTGCATCAGCGCCGCCTCGATCATCGCCAAGACCCACCGCGATGCCTTGATGACGCGCCTGGATCAAACCTACCCAGGCTATGGCCTGGCGACGCACTTCGGCTATGCGACGCGCGCGCATCTGATCGCCTTGGCGCGCCTCGGTCCCTCGCCGATCCATCGCCGCAGCTTCAACCCGCTGCGCAGCTGGTTGTCCGGCGAGCTGCCATTTGGCGGCTTGCCGGAAGGCATGCGGCTCTGCGAATCTGCGGCCTCGGTCGAGTTCGATTGAGGCACGGGACTCGCGATGAAATCGACATTCGTCCATCTGCGGCTGCACACCGAATACTCGCTGATCGACAGCGTGGTACGCGTGCCCGCGCTTATCGATGCGGTCGCGGCCGAGGGTATGCCCGCGGTCGCAGTCACGGATCAATGCAACCTGTTCGCGATGGTCAAGTTCTATCGTGCCGCGCTCGAGCGCGGTGTACAGCCGATCATCGGCGTCGATCTGCAGTTGCGCGAACCGGAGGAGAAGCAGGGCGCTTCGCGCCTGACACTGTTGTGTCAGGATTCCGTTGGTTATCGTAATCTGGCGCGACTGGTCAGCCGCGCCTATCTCGAAGGCCAGAGCGGCAATGGCATGCCGCTGGTGGATCGGCGCTGGTTCGAGCGGACCAACACGGCTGGATTGATTGCACTGTCCGGCGCCGCGGAGGGCGATATCGGTCGAGCGCTGCTGCGTCAGCGCGAACTGGCCGCGCAGCTGCTGCTCGACTACTGGCTCGAGTTGTTCGACGACCGCTTTTACATCGAGCTGCAGCGGATCGGTCGACCCGAGGAGCACCAGTACCTGCCGGCCGCGACGCGGCTTGCGGCGCGGCGCGGCGTGCCGGTGGTGGCGACCAACGACGTGCGCTTCCTTTCGCCTGTGGACTTCGAGGCGCATGAGGCGCGCGTCTGCATCCAGGAGGGCACCCAGCTGGCCGACCCGGCGCGGCCGCGGCGCTATCACCGGCTGCAATATCTGCGCAGCCCCCAGCAGATGAAAGCACTGTTCGCCGATCTGCCCGAGGCGCTCGCCAATTCGGTCGAGATCGCGCGCCGCTGCAGTCTGCGCCTCACGCTCGGGCAGGCGCGGTTGCCCGACTATCCGGTGCCGGCCGGGAACACGCCGAATGAGTTTTTGCGCACTGAGACCGAACTAGGCCTGGCCGAGCGTCTGTCCAGCCTCGGGCTTAGCCTCGAGGCGAGCGAGCGTTATCGCTCGCGGCTGGCCGCCGAGCTCGACGTGATCTGCCAGATGGGATTCGCCGGCTACTTTCTGATCGTGGCGGATTTCATCCGCTGGGCGCGCGAGAACGGCGTGCCGGTCGGCCCTGGGCGCGGCTCGGGCGCAGGCTCGCTCGTAGCCTATGCGCTGCGTATCACCGACATCGAGCCGCTGCGCTACGATCTGCTGTTCGAGCGCTTTTTGAATCCCGAGCGCGTCTCGATGCCCGACTTTGACGTCGATTTCTGCATGGAAGGCCGCGACCGCGTCATCGAATACGTGGCGGCGAAATACGGCCACGATCGCGTGTCGCAAATCATCACCTACGGCACCATGGCCGCCAAGGCCGTGGTGCGCGATGTCGGCCGCGTGCTTGGGCATCCCTACGGCTTCGTCGATCGCATCGCCAAGCTGATCCCCTTCGAACTCGGCATCACGCTCGATGATGCCCTCGGCAAGGAGCCCGAACTCAAGCGCCTGTACCAGCAGGACGAAGAGGTGCGCAATCTGCTCGATCTGGCGCGTGCACTCGAAGGCCTCACGCGCAATGCCGGTAAACATGCCGGCGGCGTCGTCATCGCGCCTTCCGTACTGACTGATTTCACGCCGCTGTACTGCGAGGCCGGCGGCGGCAATGTCATCACCCAGTTCGACAAGGACGACGTCGAGGCCGCCGGCCTGGTCAAATTCGACTTCCTGGGACTGCGCACGCTCACGATCCTGGACTGGGCCATGGCGACCGTGAATGCCGGGCGCGCCCGCAGCGGCGAAGCGCCGCTCGAGCTCGGCACCTTAGCCGTGGACGATGCGGCGACCTACACGTTGCTCAAGTCCTGCGCCACCACGGCCGTGTTCCAGCTCGAGTCGCGCGGCATGAAGGATCTGGTCCGGCGCCTGCAACCGGATTGTTTCGAGGACATCATCGCGCTGGTCGCGTTGTTCCGGCCCGGTCCGCTGCAATCGGGCATGGTCGATGATTTCATCAACCGCAAGCACGGCCGCAACTCGGCGGCGATCGACTATCTGCATCCGGAATTGAAGAGCGTGCTCGCGCCAACCTATGGCGTGATCCTCTATCAAGAGCAGGTCATGAAGATCGCGCAGGTGCTGGCCGGCTACACCCTCGGCGGCGCCGATCTGCTGCGGCGCGCGATGGGTAAGAAGAGCCCGGAAGAGATGGCCAAGCAGCGCTCGGTATTTGTCGACGGCGCGCGCGCACGCCGCGTCGATGAGCGCCTCGCGGCGCATATCTTCGATCTCATGGAGAAGTTTGCCGGCTATGGTTTCAACAAATCGCATTCGGCGGCGTACGCGCTGCTCTCGTACCAGACCGCGTATCTGAAGGCCCACTATCCGGCCGCCTTCATGGCCGCAGTGCTCTCGGCCGACATGGATCACACCGATAAGATCGTCACGCTGATCGACGAGTGCGCCCATATTGGCCTCAAAGTTGAGCCGCCCGACCTCAACGCCTCCAGTTATGCCTTTGCGATGGCCGATGAGCGCACGATTCGCTACGGCCTCGGCGCCATCAAGGGCGTCGGACGTTCGGCGGTGGAAGCCATTACCGAGGAGCGCGATGCGCGCGGCTCGTATCAGAGCTTGCCCGACTTGTGCCGGCGGGTGGACCTCTCGCGTGTGAACCGGCGGGTATTCGAGGCGCTGATCCGCTCGGGCAGCCTCGATGGGCTCGGCCCCAATCGCGCGACGCTCATGGCCGGACTCGATGAGGCGCTGCGTTCCGGCGAGCAAAGCGCCCGTAGCGGCGAGACCGGACAGGTGGACATCTTCGGTCTGTCCGGGCAGCCGGCGCACGAACCGCTGATTCTCAAGCCGATGCCGGAATGGAACGCCTCGCAGCGTCTCTCGGGCGAGCGCGAGACACTGGGGTTGTACCTGACCGGCCATCCGATCGCCCCTTACGAGCAGGATCTGCGCTGCTTTGCCTCCGGCCGAATCGCCGAATTCGCGCTCGAGCGGCCCGCAGGTCCGATCGATCCGGCGCGCGCCTATATGGATGCGCGCAGCGTGACGCTGGCGGGGCTCATTCTCGAGGTACGGCGGCGCGGGACGCGCGTGAGTTTCATGCTCGATGACCGCAGCGGTCGCATGGAAGTGACGATGTTCGAGGAGGTGTATCAGCGTCACCGCGAGATCGTGGTCAAAGATACGCTGGTACAGGTGGAGGGTGCGCTGCGCTTCGATGAGTTCAGCGACGCGTGGCGGCTTGCAGCCAAGCAGGTGACCGCGCTCGAAGCGGTGCGCGAGCGGCTCGCGCGCTCGCTGGTGCTGTGCTGGCCGCGTACGCCGCACTTGCAGCTGATGGAGCGGCTGCACGCGCTGCTCGGACTGCACCGCGGCGGCCAATGTGCCGTGCTGCTGCGCTATCGCTCCGAGGCCGCCAGCGGCACGCTGGCATTTGGCGGGGATTGGAAGATCAGGCCCAGCAGCGAGCTGCTCGAGCAGCTCGAAAGCCTGCTCGGCGCAGGCAGCGTGCAGCTGCGCTACACGGTCGAGATCGCGGCCACTGAAGCGGTCGGCTGAGGGTTGCGATCCACCGCGGGGGCTCGTAGGCTTCGGGCCGGCACCAATTATTAAGCGATAACACCGCCGATGGCCGTCAGTTTTCTCGATTTTGAGCAACCAATCGCCGAACTTGAGGCCAAGATTGAAGAGCTCGGCCATGTGAGCTCGGATACCGAAGTCAACATTGAGGAGGAAATCGCACGTTTGCGCGCCAAGAGCCGCGCGCTGACGAGATCGATTTTTGCCAACCTCACTCCGTGGCAGATCACACAGCTCGCGCGCCATCCGCAGCGACCCTACACGCTCGACTACGTTGCCTCGATCTTCAGTGATTTCCACGAGCTGCACGGCGATCGCATGTACGCCGACGATATGGCGATCGTCGGCGGCTTGGCCCGGCTCGAGGGCCTACCGGTCATGCTGATCGGGCACCAAAAAGGCCGCGACACCAAGGAGCGGGTGCGGCGCAACTACGGCATGCCCAAACCCGAGGGTTATCGCAAGGCATTGCGGCTCATGAAGCTGGCCGAGCGCTTCGGGCTGCCCCTGATCACGCTGATCGACACGCCCGGGGCCTATCCGGGAGTGGGTTCGGAGGAGCGCGGCCAGAGCGAGGCGATTGCACGCAATTTATTTGAAATGTCGTCACTGAAAGTGCCGATCGTTTCGGTCGTGATCGGCGAGGGCGGCTCGGGTGGGGCTCTGGCGATCGGTGTCTGCGACCGTCTGCTGATGCTGCAATTCAGCACCTATTCGGTGATTTCGCCGGAAGGCTGCGCCTCGATTCTCTGGAAGAGCGCCGACAGGAAAGAGGTAGCGGCCGATGCGCTGAATCTGACCGCGGAGCGCCTCAATGCCCTGGGGCTGGTCGATGAGGTGCTCGGCGAGCCGCTCGGCGGCGCACATCGCGATCCGACCGTGATGAGCAGCACGCTGCGACGCGGGATCATCCGTCATCTCGGGGAGCTCACGAGCCTGCCGGCCGACCTGTTGCTCGAGCAGCGCCTGGCACGCATCGCCGCCTTCGGGGTCTACAGCGAGAGTCCGCTTTGAAACGGCGCGCCGGCGGGGCTGCGCTCGAGCCGCCGGCTGCACCCGAGCGCTTCACGACACGCTGGCTGGCCTCGCGACTGCGCGCGCTTGAGGGCCCGCTGCGCGGCCGCCGCTTGTGCGTAGCCTTTTCCGGCGGCCTCGACTCGAGCGTCTTGCTCGCGGCGCTGGCGGCGCTGCGCGCACGCGAGGGTTTCACGCTGCGCGCATTGCACGTCGATCATGGTTTGCATTCGGATTCGGGCCTCTGGGCCGCGGCCGCCCGCGCGCAGGCGCGCACGTTGCGCGTGCCCTGCGAGACCTTAAGGCTGCGCATCGAGCGCCGGCGCGGCGAGTCGCTCGAAGCGATCGCACGCGAGCAGCGCTATGGGGCCCTGATCGGCCGACTCACGGCCAGGGAATTGCTGCTCACGGCGCACCATCAGGAGGACCAGCTCGAGACGATGCTGCTGGCCCTGGTGCGCGGTAGCGGCGTGCGCGGGTTGTCGGGGATGAGCTCGAGCACCGCGATCGCGCACACGCTGCTGCTGCGCCCGCTGCTGCCGGTATCGCGGGCGCAGCTTGAACAGTTCGCCCGCGCGCGCCGCCTCAAGTGGACCGAGGATCTGAGCAATCTCGATGAGCGCTTCGATCGCAATTATCTACGCCGCCAGGTGTTGCCGCGGCTGCGAGAGCGCTGGCCCGCCGTGGCGGCGACGGTGAGCCGAAGTGCCTCGCATCTGGCCGAAGCGCAAGGCTTGCTCGAGCGCGCGGCCCGCCACGGCGCGTCGCTGGCTGCCGATGGTGCCGCACTGCGCATCAGCGTGCTGCGGGGCATGTCGTTGCCGGAGCGGGGCAACGTGCTGCGTTGCTGGATCGCGGCGCAGGGCCTCTCCGCCCCGGATCACCGGCGGCTGCGCGAGATTGCCGGACCGATGCTCGAGGCCAGGCCGGATGCGCTGCCGCGCGTGCAGTGGCGCGGCGGGGAATTGCGCCGTCATGGCGATCAGCTGCTCGCCCTGGAGCAGCCTGCAGCCGGTGAGCAGGCTTCGATCGAGGGCTGGAACTGGCAGGGCCGGCCCTGGGTACCGCTGGGCAGCGGCTCAGCGCTCGGTTTGATCGCCGACCGGCACGGCGATGTGGATCTGGCCGCGCTGCCGTGTCCGTTGCGCGTGGATTTCCGACAGGGAGGCGAGCGGCTGCGCGGGGCTCATGGCCACGTGGCGCTCAAGGATCTGCTGCAGTCGCAAGGCATCGCGCCGTGGGAGCGGGGAGCCGTACCGTTGCTGCGCGACCGCGGACGCATCGTCGCGGTCGCGGATCTGTGGGTCGATGCCGCGTACCGCGCCGATAGTCGAGCTCCGGTCCCGCGCGGGAGGTTTCGCTGGCGTCGCAGTGCGGCCGGGGCCGCTTAAGGCTGCGCGTGGCGATTGAGACGCTGCGAGCGATTTGCTACCCTGACGGCCCGTCGTCACTGACTCCTTTTTAGGCGGCGGTCTCCTCGATGGCCCGATTCGTTTTCGTCACCGGCGGCGTCGTTTCCTCATTGGGGAAAGGCATTGCCGCCGCATCTCTGGGCGCGATACTCGAGGCGCGCGGCTTGCGCGTCGCGATGGTCAAGCTCGATCCCTACATCAACGTCGATCCCGGCACGATGAGCCCGTTCCAGCATG
The DNA here is from genome assembly GCA_036733765.1 of Steroidobacteraceae bacterium. Classification (GTDB taxonomy): domain Bacteria; phylum Pseudomonadota; class Gammaproteobacteria; order Steroidobacterales; family Steroidobacteraceae; genus FEN-1191. The sequence continues at coordinate 13,837 of DAIMZW010000005.1, read as the reverse complement.
GCGAAGTGTTCGTCACCGCCGACGGCACCGAAACCGATCTGGATCTTGGGCACTACGAACGCTTCGTGCGCACCACCACCGGTCGCAACAGCAATTTCACCACCGGCCGCATCTACGAGCGCGTGATCGCAAAAGAACGGCGCGGGGATTATCTCGGCGCGACGGTGCAGGTGATTCCGCACATCACCGATGAGATCAAGCGCAGCATCATGCTGGGCGCGGCTGACGCCGATGTCTGCATGGTCGAGATCGGCGGCACGGTGGGCGATATCGAGTCGCTGCCGTTTCTCGAGGCGATCCGGCAGTTGGGCGTGGAGCTTGGTCGCAGCCAGGTCATCTACATCCACCTGACGCTGGTGCCGATCGTAGGTGGGTCGGGTGAGATCAAGACCAAGCCCACGCAGCATTCGGTCAAGGAGCTGCGCTCGATCGGCATCCAGCCCGACGTGCTGCTGTGCCGCTGCCGCGAGACGCTGCCGGATGAGCAGCGGCGCAAGATCGCCCTGTTCACCAGTGTCGAGGAGCGCGCCGTCATCTCCGCGGTCGATTCGGACGACATCTACAAGATTCCGCTGCTGCTGCATGAGCAGGCGCTCGATGACATCGTGGTCGACAAGCTGCGGCTGGAAGCGCCGCCCGCCGATCTGACGGCCTGGCGGCAGGTGGCCAGCGCCAAGACCAATCCCGACGGCCAGATCGACATTGCGATGGTCGGCAAATACGTGCAGATCCGCGATTCGTACATCTCGCTCAATGAGGCGCTGATGCACGGCGGCCTCAAGACGCGCACGCGCGTGAAGCTGCACTACATCGAGTCGACCGATATCGAGAGCGAGGGCACGGACTGCCTGGCCGGCATGGATGCGATCCTGGTACCCGGAGGATTCGGCGAGCGCGGCATCGAGGGCAAGATCCAGGCGGTGCGCTTCGCGCGCGAGCACGGCGTGCCTTATCTCGGTATCTGCCTGGGGATGCAGCTCGCAATCGTCGAATACGGACGGCACGCGCTGAAGCTGCCCGAGGCCCACAGTACCGAATTCAACCGCGCCACGCCGCATCGGGTCATCGCCCTGATCACCGAATGGCAGGACCGCGCCCTCGGTGTGCAGACGCGCGATGAGAACTCGCACCTCGGCGGCACCATGCGATTGGGCGCGCAGGATGTGCATCTGCAGCCCGGCACGCTGGCCCGTGAGCTCTATGGCCGCGACCTGATCGCCGAGCGCCATCGGCATCGCTACGAATTCAACAACAACTACCTCGAAGCCTACGCGCGCGCCGGGCTCAAGTTTTCGGGTTTCTCGCAGGACGGGCTGGTCGAGATCGTCGAGCTGCCGGGCCATCCCTGGTTCGTGGCGACGCAATTCCACCCTGAATTCACTTCCACGCCGCGCGACGGGCATCCGCTGTTCACGGGCTTCGTTCGCGCCGCGCGCGCCTATCGCGCCTCACAGCTGCCGGCTGCGGCCGGCGCATGAAACTGGCCGGTTTCGAGGTCGGGCTCGACCGGCCACTGTTCCTGATCGCAGGTCCGTGCGTCATCGAGTCCGAGGCGCTGGTGCAGGAGGTGGCAGGCCGGCTCGCGCAGATCACCTCGGCGATCGGCATGCCGCTGATCTTCAAGGCCTCGTTCGACAAGGCCAACCGCTCCTCGCGTGCGAGCTTTCGCGGACACGGGCTCCAGGCGGGCCTCAAGGCCCTGCAGTCGGTGCAGCGCCTGTTCAAGCTGCCGGTGCTGACCGATGTGCACGAGAACACGCCGATCGAGGAGGTGGCTGCGGTGGTCGATGTGCTGCAGACCCCGGCCTTTCTGTGCCGCCAGACCGATTTCATCGTGAGGGTCGCCGCCGCGGGCCGGCCCGTGAACATCAAGAAGGGCCAGTTCCTCTCGCCGTGGGAAATGCAGAACGTGGTCGACAAGGCGCGCTCGACCGGCAATGAGCAGGTGATGGTCTGCGAGCGCGGCTTCAGCTTCGGCTACAACAACCTGATCACCGACATGCGCGCACTGTCGGTAATGCGTTCGACCGGCTGTCCGGTGGTATTCGATGCCACGCACTCGGTGCAGCTGCCCGGCGCCCAGGGCAACGCCTCGGGCGGCCAACGCGAATTCGTGCCGGTGCTGGCGCGCGCGGCGGTCGCGGCCGGCATTGCCGGGATCTTCATGGAAACGCATCCGCGCCCGCAGGAGGCGCTGTCGGATGGCCCCAATGCGTGGCCGCTCGATCGCATGGCAAGCCTGCTTGCGACCTTGCAGCAGCTCGACGCGATCAGTAAATCACGTCCGTTCGAGGAATCATCGCTATGAGCCTTATCGCCGAGATTCATGCGCGCGAGATCATCGATTCGCGCGGTAACCCGACCGTCGAAGCGGACGTCATACTCACGTCCGGCACCCACGGGCGCGCGGCGGTGCCCTCTGGAGCCTCGACCGGCACGCGCGAGGCGGTGGAGCTGCGGGATGGGGATCCCAAGCGCTACCTGGGCAAGGGCGTGACGCGGGCGGTCGACAACGTCAACACGCTGCTGCGCGAGGTGTTGATCGGTAAAGAATCGATCGATCAGGCCGGGATCGATGCCCGCATGATGGAACTCGATGGCACGGAGACCAAGAGCCGGCTCGGGGCCAACGCCATCCTGGCGGTGTCGCTGGCCAATGCGCACGCGGCGGCGCGCGATGCCGGTCTGCCATTGTTCAAGCACCTGCTCGGCACACGCGAGCCGGTCATGCCCGTACCGCAGATGAACATTATCAACGGCGGCGCGCACGCCAACAATAGCCTGGACATTCAGGAATTCATGATCCTGCCGGTGGGCGCGCCGAGCTTGCGCGAAGCGCTGCGCTATGGCTCCGAGATTTTCCACACGCTCAAGAAGATATTGAATGCCAGGGGTCTGAGCACTGCGGTGGGCGATGAGGGCGGCTTTGCGCCCGACCTGCCCTCGAACGAGGCGGCGCTGCAGACCATCCTCGAAGCGGTCGAAACCGCCGGCTATAAGGCAGGCCGCGACGTGTATCTTGGGCTGGACGTTGCCAGCTCGGAGTTCTTTCGCAACGGTAAGTACGAATTGGAGGCCGAGCACCGCAGCTTCACGCCGGCGGAGTTCACGCAGTACCTGTCCGATCTGGTGGCCAAGTATCCGATCATCACGGTCGAGGACGGCATGAGCGAGGGCGACTGGGCGGGCTGGTCACTGCTGAGCGCGGCACTGGGACGCAAGGTGCAGCTGGTCGGCGACGATCTGTTCGTGACCAATACGCGCATCCTGGCCGAAGGCATCGCGCGCGGCGTCGCCAATGCCATCCTGATCAAGCCCAACCAGATTGGCACGCTGACCGAGACCTTGGCGGCCATCGCCATGGCTGAGCAGGCGCACTACGCCTCGATCATCTCGCACCGCTCCGGGGAGACCGAGGATACGACCATCGCCGACATCGCGGTTGCCACCGCGGCGACACAGATCAAGACCGGCTCGATGTCGCGCTCGGATCGCACCGCGAAATACAATCAGCTGTTGCGCATCGAGGAGTCGCTCGGCGGTAAGCCGCGTTACGCCGGGCGCGATGCCTTTCCGGTCAAGGTGATACGCTAGCGCCGTCATGAAATGGCTTGCCGCTTCCTTGTTTGCCGCGTTGCTGCTGTTGCAGTACCGGCTATGGATGTCCAGCGACGGCGTGCGCGAGGTCTGGCGCCTGAGCTCGGCGGTGGCCGTACAGCAATCCGAGAACGCACGCCTGTCCGAGCGCAATCGCCAGCTGGCGGCCGAAGTGCATGACCTCAAACAGGGTTATGCGGCACTCGAGGAGCGGGCCCGCAGCGATCTGGGAATGGTCGCCGGCAACGAAACCTTCTTCCAGGTGGTGCCGCAAAAATCCCCCGTGGGCGGCCCGGCGTCCGCACCCGCTGCGGCGCCCGCCGCACCGGCGCAGCGCACGGTCGCGGCGCACTAACGCGCGCGGTATTGGCCGATGCGGTATTGGCTGGTGATGCCCGCGGCCGGGGCCGGCCGGCGCTTCGGCGGCGCCAAGCAATTTGCATCCTTAAGTCAGCGCACGGTGCTCGAGCTCGCGCTGCAGCCCTTTGCCGATGATGCACAGTGCCTCGGCGGCGCCATCGTGCTGGCGCCGAGTGAGCCGCGGCGCGCGGAGCTCGCCGCGCGCGTGCCGCCGCGCTTCGAACTCATCGACGGCGGACTTACGCGCGCGCACTCGGTCATCAATGGGCTCGCCGCGCTCGCCGCGCACGCCGCGCCCGAGGACTGGGTGCTGGTGCATGACGCGGCACGTCCGTGTCTGAGTGCCGCGGATCTGGCGCGTCTGCTGGCCGGCGCGGTCGATACCGCGCAGGGAGCGCTGCTCGCGATACCGGTCGCCGACACAGTCAAGCAGGCGCAGCCCGGCTCGCCGGGCGAGCCTGCACGCTGTGCCGCGACGCTCTCACGCGAATCGTTGTGGCTGGCCCAGACGCCGCAGATGTTTCACCATGGGCCGCTGCGCGCGGCGCTCGAGCAGGCGCGCGCGCTCGGGCGCACGCCCACCGATGAGGCGCAGGCGATGGAATGGCAGGGGGTATCGGCGCGATTGATCGAAGCTCGCGACGCCAATATCAAAGTCACCAGCGCCGCGGATCTGTTGCTGGCACAGGCCATTCTGCGTGCGCGCGAGGACACTTGAGATGACGATCAAAGTCGGTTCGGGGTTCGATATCCACGCCTTCGGTCCCGGCGATAGCCTGGTCCTCGCAGGCGTACGCGTGCCGCACACCCACGGCATCGTGGCGCACTCGGATGGCGATGTGCTGCTGCACGCGCTGGTCGATGCATTGTTGGGCGCTGCCGGCCTGGGCGATATCGGCATGCATTTCCCCGATAGCGATCCGCAGTGGCGGGGCGCGGATAGCGCTCGTTTCGTGGTGCACGCACGCGAGCTGTTGGCGCGAACGCATTACCACATCGTCAACGCCGATCTCACGCTGCTGGCGCAGTCGCCGAAGATATCGCCCTGGCGCGATCCTATGCGCCACAGCGTTGCCGCGCTGCTGCAAGTGGAGATCTCATGCGTGAACATCAAGGCGACGACGCCCGAGCATCTGGGCTTCCTGGGCCGCAATGAGGGACTAGCGGCAATGGCCAGCGTGCTGATCGAGCTGCGGCCCTAATCGCGCGGGCTCGCTGCCCGCTGCAGCAGCACCAGGGTTGCTCCGGTGCCGCCCGCGGCTGGACGCGCCGAGGCGAACGCGAGCACCGGGTCGGCGCGGCGCAACAAGGTATTGACCGTATTCTTGAGCACCGGACCGCGGTTACCCGAGCGCAGGCCTTTGCCGTGAATGATGCGCACGCACTGCAGGCCGCGGCCGCGCGCATGCTGCAGAAACTGTGCGAGCTGCGCGGCGCCTTCCGTGCCCGTCAAGCCATGCAGATCGAGCTCGGCCTCGACGCGGTAGCTGCCGCGACGCAGCCGTCGCAGTACGGTTTCCGGCACGCCCGGGCGGCGATACAGCAACTCCTCGCCCGGCTGCACCTCGATGAACGGCCCAGGGGCGAGCAGGCTCTCTGTCAGGACGGCAGCCCGCTCGGCGCGCGCAAAGCGCGCCCGCGCCCGCGCCAGCGGCGGCCGTGCGTTGCTCTCGGCCCGGCGCACGAGCTTGAGCGGCCGCACGTCCTGCATCGCGCGCCGGAAGACTTCGGCCTCATCCTCGTCCTCGTCGTTGCCGTTCATGGCTCCTCCCCGGGCAGGCATTGAAGTATATTGGCGCGCTTCGTGCCAGCCGCACCTGCCTGATCTCCTAAGGGACCGCCCGTCGTTTGTCCGTGAAAATACTTGTCAGCAACGATGACGGCTATCGCGCCGAGGGCGTTGCGCGGCTGCGCGAGGCGCTCGCGACGCTGGCCGACGTGACGGTCGTGGCGCCCGATCGCAATCGCAGCGGCGCCGGCAACTCCCTGACTCTAGACGTGCCGTTGCGGCTGTTTCAGGCCGAGCCCGGCGTTTACTTCGTGGCCGGAACACCGACCGACTGCGTGCATCTGGCGATCTCGGGGGCTCTCGATGCCGGGTTCGACATGGTCGCCTCGGGCATCAATGATGGCGCCAACCTCGGCGACGATGTGCTGTATTCGGGCACGGTCGCCGCGGCGATCGAGGGGCGTTTTCTCGGCCTGCCCACCCTCGCCGTCTCGCTCTGCACGGCACCGGGGGGGGCGCGCTGCTTCGATACGGCGGCGCGCGTGGCGCACTCGCTGGTGGCCGCCTTGCTGCAGCGGCCGCTCGACCCGACGCTGATCCTCAACGTCAATGTGCCGGACCGGCCGTACGAGTCACTGTCGGGCTATCGCAGCACGCGACTGGGTTTCCGGCATCGCTCGGAGGCGGTGATTCCAGCGCGCGATCCGAAGGGCAATGCGGTGTATTGGATCGGGCCGGCCGGCGCCGGCCATGATGCGGGTGAGGGCACGGATTTTCTGGCGGTGGCGGACGGCTTTGTATCGGTGAGTCCGCTGTCGATCGACTTCACGCGTCATGCAGCGCTACCCGAGGTCGGACGCTGGCTCGAAGCGCTATGAGCGAGCGGCGATGAACGATACGCGATTCGCTGGCATCGGCATGACTTCGGCGCGCACCCGCGATCGCCTGGTGCAGCGGCTGCGCGAGCAGGGCATCGCCAATCTCGCCGTGCTTGACCGTATCCGTAATCTGCCGCGGCACATCTTTGTCGACGAGGCGCTCGCGAGCCGTGCCTACGAAGACACGGCGCTGCCGATCGGTTTTGGTCAGACCATCTCTCAGCCCTATATCGTCGCGCGCATGACTGAAGCGCTGCTGGAGGGCGGGCCACTGCCCAAGGTGCTCGAGATCGGCACCGGCAGTGGTTATCAAACCGCCGTGCTCGCGCCATTGGTCGGTCGCATCTACACGATCGAACGCATTGAGGCGTTGCAGAAGCGCGCTCGCGCGCGCTGCACGGAGTTGCAGATCCGGAACGTGCGCTTCCGCCATGGCGATGGCACGAAGGGCTGGAGGACGCAGGCGCCGTTCGACGGCATCCTGGTGGCAGCCGCGCCATTGACGATCCCGGAGGCGCTCACCACGCAACTGGCCGTCGGTGGCCGGCTGATCGTGCCGGTTGGCCCTGAGGGTGAACAGCAACTGGTGCGACTTACGCGCCGTGAGCAGGGGATCGAGCGACGGGTACTCGGTGCGGTCTCGTTTGTGCCATTGCTGGGGGGCTTGGGTTGAGGACCGCGAGTGTGTAGGACCATGGCGTCGCGGTGGTGGACAGGGCACATCGGGTCCAGCGGCCTCGCAGCGCCCGCAACGTGCCGGCAGCGAATGGTAGAATTAGGTTTACTAAAACATTTTAACTATCAGATATTTAACATTTATATCTGATAAATCACGCTGCGGCCGATTCAGACTTGCCAGCGGCGCAGATTCGCGGCTACCATCCTGCCACTGTCGGCATACGCCGACAGTCATGAGGGGACGGGAGGCTCACCGAAAGAAGACACAGGGCGATTAGGGGAAGACTGAGTCATTGGCAAAAACAAAAATAGGATGGATAACAATAATGAAGCGGAAACAATTATTCGAGTTTGTCAGCTTCGGATAATTTGGGGTGTTGTAAGGATCTTCCCTCCTGTGTCTTCTTTCGGAGTGTCTCCCACACTCCGAACTGTTTAGGGAAACAGTCCCGCGGCTACAGGCCGCTCTTCATTCGCCAAGATATTGTAGGTCCGGCAGGCTGCGCCGAGCGTCATACACTCGAGCGCGATGCCGTGCGCGCGGAAGCTCGCGCGTATCAGCGCGCTCGGAAACATCTGGGTTTCGCCGGCCCCGAGCAGCACAACGCCCGCGCCCAGGGCGAATAGCGCCTCAAGCTGCGGCTCGGCCAGTTCGAGGAACGAGGTCGCGTTCCAATCGAGCACCAAACGCTGCGGGGTAATGATCAGCGGGCGCGCGATGCGCTGCTCGCCGACGACGATCTCGCCGTCGCCGTAGCGACGCACAAGATGGATGCGAGGATCGGAGTCGAGGACCAGTCGCATGATCTGTACGATACGCCATGGCGAGCGAGCTGATCATGGTCCTGTGCGATTTTTTTCCCCGCGGCGACGCCGCAGATCCCGACAGCGCGCTGCCGCGCCTGCCGGCGCTCGAGACGCTGCTGGCCACAGCCCGCAGCGACCCGCTGCCGCAGGGATGGCGCAGCAGGTTCGCCACGCGCTTTGGCGCCCCTGAGCTTGCCGCGCTCGCGCCGGCCGCGGCGGCCGCGTTGGCCTGGCTCAACTCTCCCGCGCAACCCCCGACGCAATATTGGTTTGCGACGCCGGTCCATTACTTCGCGGGATTGGACAGCGTGCACCTGCATCCTGCCGGACTGCTGCAGCTGTCTTGCGCGGCGCAGGTGGCGCTCGTGGCGGACTTCAGAGCTGTGTTTGGCGCTGCGCCGTGGCGTTTGCATAGCATCGGCAGGCGCGAGCTGCTGCTGTCCGGCGCGCCGCTGGCGGCGAGCGCCGAGGATCCGGCACAGTTTGTCGGCCGCGATCCTGGCGCCGGTTTGCCACGTGGCGCGGCCGCGGCCACACTGCGCCGCCTGGGCGTAGAAATCGAGATGTGGCTGCATGAGCATCCAATCAATCTGCAGCGGCAGGCGAGCGGTGAGTTGCCGGTGAGCGCTCTGTGGCTCTGGGGCGCCCTGCTGCCGAGCGCGCGCGGCGATGCCGATCGAGCTGTCGCGACGTCACTGGCGTCAAGCCGATTATATGGCCAGGACGCCTACGCCGAGGCGCTCTGGCGCATGCGGGGAGGCCGCACCGAGCCACTGCCCGAGCACTTCGAGACCGCGCTGCGATCCGGCGCCGACACCCACGTCGTGCTCTACCCGACAATAGGCGCCGACGGGCTCAGCGGCGCGCTGCAGCGCCTCGAGCAGCGCTGGCTCTCACCCGCGCTGCAAGCTCTGCGCGCGCGCAAGCTCTCGGCCATCGAGCTGCTCGCCGGCTCGCGCTGTTACCGGCTTCGCTGGCTGAACCTGGCTCGGTTCTGGCGTGCGCGCTCGCCATGGTGGGAGCCGCTCGCTTGACGGCCGGCGCGCCGCTGCAGATCGTGCGACGGGCCTCGCCCCCCACGGGGGCAGCCCTTAGCGATACCCTGCACCCGGTACTGCAGCGGATTTATGCCGCGCGCGGCATTGTCAGTGCCGCGCAGCTAGGACTCGCGATGCGTGAGCTGCTGCCCATCGGCAGCCTCGATGCCGTGCAGCCTGCGGCGGAGTTGCTCGCAACGCATCAGCAACGCGGTGGCCTGATTCTGGTCATCGGCGACTTCGATGCCGATGGCGCCACCAGCACGGCGCTGATCGTGCGGGCACTGCGCAGCTGGGGCTTTCCGGCCGTGGACTTCCTGGTGCCCAATCGCTTTGAGTTCGGCTACGGACTCACACCCGAAATCGTCGCGCTCGCGGCCCGGCAGCGGCCGGCCTTGATCATCACCGTGGACAACGGCATTTCCAGCAATGCCGGCGTCGCGGCGGCGCGCGCGGCCGGGATCGAGGTGTTGATCACCGACCACCATCTGCCTGGAGCGTGCCTGCCGCAGGCCAATGTGATCGTCAATCCGAACGTTCCGGGCAGTACGTTTGCGAGCCGCGCACTGGCCGGCGTCGGCGTGGCCTTCTACGTGATGGCGGCGCTGCGTCGTCTGCTCGATGCGCGCGCGCGCTTGCCACTTGGGGCGCTGCAGAGCGCAGAGCTGCTGGACCTGGTGGCGCTGGGCACAGTCGCCGATGTCGTTCCGTTCGACACCAATAACCGCATCCTTGTAGCGCAGGGTCTTATGCGCATCCGCGCTGGGCGCTGCGTGCCCGGGATCAGCGCGCTGCTCGAAGTTGCGCGGCGCGAGCGCAGCCGCGTGGTCGCGGCGGATCTGGGGTTCGCGGTCGCGCCGCGGCTGAATGCGGCGGGCCGCCTGACCGACATGTCGATCGGCATTCGCTGTCTGCTCAGCGATGATCCGGCCGCGGCGCGCGTGCTGGCGCTCGAACTCGACGCCCTCAACACCGAGCGGCGCAGCATCGAGGCGCGCATGCAGGCCGAGGCGCGCTCAGCGGTGCGCTCGCTGCGCGACGCCGGAAGCGGTGTGCGGCGCGCGGGCGTGTGCCTGTTCGACCCAGGCTGGCATCAGGGCGTGGTCGGCCTGGTCGCCGGTCGTGTCAAGGAGCGGTTGCGCCGTCCGGTCATCGCCTTCGCATTGGTCGATGCCCTCACGCTGCGCGGCTCTGCGCGCTCGATCCCCGGCGTCCACATCCGCGATGTGCTCGATGCGATCGCTGCCCGCGACGGCGCGCTGATCCAGAAGTTCGGAGGCCATGCAATGGCGGCAGGCCTCACCCTGCCGGCCGCCTCGCTCGATGTGTTCGCGCGCGCCTTCGACGAGGAATGCGAGCGTGCACTGGGCCTGCGCGGCTCGCCCGACGTCATCGAGACCGACGGTGAGCTCACCGGCATCGAGCTCGCGCTGCCGACCGCGCAGGCGCTGCGCGAGGGCGGCCCATGGGGGCCGGGCTTTCCCGAACCGCTGTTCGATGGCGTGTTTCGCATCCAGTCGGCACGCCTGGTCGGTGAGCGACACCTCAAGCTCGGCTTGAGCGCACCCGAGGGCCGCGGGCAGTTCGATGCCATCGCCTTTAATTTCCTCGACGCCGATGAACTCTCGTCGCTGCCGTGCGGCGTAGTCCGGCTGGTCTATCGCCTCGACAGCAATGAGTATCTGGGCGAACGGCGGCTGCAGTTCGTGATCGAACACCTGCTGCCGGCCTGAAGCGGCGCAGCTGCAGCGCGTGCTAGTATCGCAGGAATGGAAGTCAGTCAGCTCAAGCGTACTCTCAAAGATCTCGAGGAACGTGCCGTCTCCTTGAGGGGGTTTCTTTGAGTACGACCGCAAGAAGGAACGTCTCGAAGAAGTAAGCCGCGAACTCGAGCATCCGGCCATCTGGAGCGCGCCCGAGCGCGCCCAGGAGCTCGGGCGCGAGCGCGCGCGCCTGGCCGAGGAACTCGACGAGCTCGACCGCACCAACACGGCGGTCAGCGATGCGGCGCAGCTGCTCGAGCTGGCCGAGCGCGAGAACGATGAACCCACGGCGCGCGACCTCGAGCGTGACGCCGGCAGGCTCGAGGCCGGCGTACGCCGGCTCGAATTCAAGCGCATGTTTCGCGGAGAGATGGATGCGCACAGCGCCTTCCTCGATATTCAAGCGGGCGCCGGCGGTACCGAGGCGCAGGACTGGGCGCAGATGCTGCTGCGCATGTATCTGCGCTGGGGCGCGGCCCGCGGCTTCGGCTGTGAGGTAATCGACTCCAGTCCCGGAGAAGTCGCCGGCATCAAGAGCGCCAGCATCGCGGTGCAGGGCGAGTACGCTTACGGCTGGCTGCGCACCGAGACCGGCGTGCACCGGCTGGTGCGTAAGTCGCCGTTCGATTCCGGCAATCGGCGCCATACCTCCTTTGCCTCGGTGTTCGTCTCGCCGGAAGTCGATGACGACATCGCGATCGAGATCAATCCGGCCGACCTGCGCATGGATGTGTATCGCTCGAGCGGTGCGGGCGGTCAGCATGTCAACAAGACCGAATCGGCAGTGCGCATCACCCACATGCCGAGCGGCATCGTGGTGGCCGTTCAGAACGAGCGCAGCCAGCACAAGAATCGCTCGATGGCAATGAAGATGTTGAAGGCCAAGCTCTACGAGCTGGAGGTCAACAAGCGCAATGCGGCCGCCAAGGTCCTGGAGGAGTCGAAGTCGGACGTGAGCTGGGGCAATCAGATCCGCTCCTACGTGCTCGATCAGTCGCGCATCAAGGATCTGCGTACCGGCGTCGAAGTCGGCAACACCACAGCGGTGCTGGACGGGGATTTGGATCAATTCATAGAAGCGAGCCTGAAGGCGGGACTGTGAACGAAGATGAGAATCGTCTGATCGCGGAGCGGCGTGCCAAGCTCGCGGCCCTGCGCGCGCAGGGTGTGGCCTATCCCAACGAGTTCCGGCGCGATGTGCTTGCGGCGCAGTTGCTTTCGACCTATGCCGATCGCGACGCTGCCTGGCTCGAGGCCAATCCGGTGCGCGTGCACGTAGGTGGCCGCATGATGTTCAAGCGCGTCATGGGCAAGGCGAGCTTCGCCAAGATCGCCGACCGCAGCGGCCAGATCCAGCTGTTCCTGCAGGAAAGCGCGCTCGGGTCGGCCTACGAGGCCTTCAAAAACTACGATGTCGGCGACATGCTCGGCGCGGAAGGCCAGCTGTTCCGCACCCGGACCGATGAGCTGTCGGTGCGGGTCGAGACGCTGCGGCTGCTGGCGAAGTCGCTGCGCCCGCTGCCGGACAAGTGGCATGGACTGGCGGACACCGAGCTGCGCTACCGGCAGCGCTACGTCGATCTGATCATGACCGAGCGCAGCCGCGAGGTGTTCCGAACGCGTACGCGCATCTTGCGCTACCTGCGTGATTTTCTCGACGCGCTGGATTTTCTCGAGGTCGAGACCCCGATGATGCAGCCGATACCGGGCGGAGCGGCCGCGCGGCCGTTCGTGACGCACCACAATGCGCTCGATCTGAAGATGTACCTGCGTATTGCGCCTGAGCTCTACCTCAAGCGACTGATCGTCGGCGGCTTCGAGCGCGTCTATGAGATCAACCGCAACTTCCGCAACGAAGGCCTCTCGACCCAGCACAATCCCGAGTTCACGATGCTCGAGCTGTACTGGGCTTATACCGACTACATCGAGCTCATGGATCTGATCGAGCGTCTGCTGCACGGGCTGGCCGATGGTTTGTTTGCCAGCCGCCACATGAACTACCAGGGCCGCGAATACGATCTCGCCCAGCCCTTCAAACGCATTACGATCGAGGCGTCACTGCTCGAGCACAACCCGGAACTCGAGCGCGCGCAGCTACGCGATGTTCCCTACCTGCGTGCGGCCTGCGCGCGCCTCGGGATTGGGTATGCCGAGCATGACGGCGCGGGCAAGCTGCAGATCGAGTTATTCGAGAAGACCGTGGAGCATAGGCTGCTCGACCCGACTTTCGTCTATGCCTATCCGCTGGAAGTCTCTCCGCTCTCTCGCGCCAACGATGCCGATCCGTTTCTGACGGATCGCTTCGAATTCTTCCTGGCCGGACGCGAGCTGGCCAACGGCTTCTCCGAGCTCAACGATCCGGAGGAACAGGCGGAGCGGTTTCGGGCCCAGGTGCTGCGCAAGGACTCCGGCGATGACGAGGCGATGCACTACGATGCCGATTACATCCGCGCATTGGAATACGGCATGCCGCCGACCGCGGGTTTAGGGTTAGGCGTCGATCGCCTGGTCATGTTCCTGACCGACTCGCCGTCGATCCGCGACGTGCTGTTGTTCCCGCATCTGCGGCCGGAAACCTGACGTCGCGCACTCGATGGCGAACAGCGTTGCCTTGCGGCATGACGAATCTGGTCGCGCCCGGGCTGAATCGACTACGCCATTCGAATGCGGGGTGACGGGTTTTACTGCGTTAAGGCAAGCGATGCGAGTCGTCGTAACAGCCTGGGGCGATTCGACGATAGGGAATTCGCGCAGCGCCGCGGGCTTGTCGGCAACGTAGGCGAGAACCGCGCGGGTGGTGATGACATCGACGGAGGCGTCCGAGATATCGGTCAGTTGATCAGCGTTTGGGGCGCGGATTGGCTACTTGGCACTGCTGAAAGCGTGTCGCTCAATATGTAGGTCACGAATCCGGTGGTCGTCTTCGCAAACTCGGCAGTTGTGTCGCCATTCTCGGACATTGCGAGGCATCACTGTGACTCATTGATA
>DAIMZW010000004.1:85529-86314 GCA_036733765.1 Steroidobacteraceae bacterium | reverse complement strand
AGCCGCCTGCGCACCGGCCAATCAGCTCCTGACCGGCCCTTCGGGTGCAAGACCGAACAGCCGGTGCCGCACACGGTCGCCGACCTTGATCCCAAGCTTTGCGCACTCGCCGCCGGCCAGCTCAAGGACGGCTTTGACCGGCACCGGTGACGAGATGATGTCCTCGGACAATGGCGTCGTGCGCTCGCGGATATAGACAACACGTCCCTGGGCATCGATGAACAGCATGTCGAGCGGGATCAGCGTGTTCTTCATCCACATGCTCATGGCACGCGGTGCATCCTGCGGAAAGAGCATGCCGTAATCCACCGGCAGCCACTTCAGGTACATCAGCCCCTGCTGCGATCGCGCCGGCGTGTCGGCTATATATACGGTGAACCATTCCGCGCCCTGGCGCGTCCGGATGCTCAGCGCCGTTTTCGGAAAACCTTCCAGGTTTTCCAGCGCATGCGCCGCCGTTGAGAGTCCCGCACCTAGCGCCAGCGCCGCGACCGCCAGCAGCCAGGCGCTTGCGAAACGCACAGGTGCTCGTACTTGTGGTCCTGGGTGCGGTTGCGGCATGGGCGTCATTCTGATCGATGATTGTGGATGATTCGCGGATCATTCATCGACCATGACTCCGGCGAAATCGAAGCGGCTCAGCAGCAGCCCGTCGCTGCCGTCGCTGCCGTCGCTGCCGTCGGCGGCAGCAGCCGGCGCAATGCAGAACCCGCGCCCCGTGACGCGCCGCTGGTGGGTCGCCGGCGCAGCCGCGATGGGCGCCTGTGTGAGTTCGTCAATCGTGC
>DAIMZW010000004.1:0-85519 GCA_036733765.1 Steroidobacteraceae bacterium | reverse complement strand
GCGCTGACCGTGTCCTGCGCGGCCCACAAACGTCGCCGCCGTCGATGGCGGCAGCGGGGCCAACGCAGAATCCCCGTCCCGCGACCCGCAGGGTGTGTGACGCGGCCGCGGCCGGGGGCATCGGCGCCTGGGTCAGCTCATCGATCGTGCATCGATCGTCGCCACGTGTCGAATAAAGCTTGCTCTCGCCTTCGAAGATCACCGTGACGTTCGCCGGCACGCCATGGCTGCTGCCCACGCCATGGACCCCGGCGATGCCGAACACGAACCGCAGCCGGTGACCCTCGCGCAGCACGGGCCCGGCAAAAGTCAAACGAATGCCGCGCTGATCCGGCCGCGGACCGCCATCGCATTGCAGATCGCCATCCTGCCAGTTGATGTCGAGGTTGTTCGCGCCGCGCAGGCGCGCGCGCAGGTAGCCATCGTGAGTCGGCAGGCAACCCGATGCCACCGTGTGCGGTGCGGCCGAGGCGCCCGGCGCGGCGTGGGCACTCGGTGCGTGGCGCGCGCAGCCGCCGATGCACGCTACGGCGACCATCGGTATCAGCATCCGCGATAGCACAAATATCTGGCGATTCGTCACGGCAACGGCTGGGGCGGGCGCAGTATAGCCGCGCGCCGTGGGTTCACCACCACTCGCGCCCGCGACTTTGCGCACATGCCAAGCCCGATGCAGCTGCTAAACTTTTCTATATGGACCGCAGAAAATTCCGCAGCAAGGCCAGCATGGCTAAGCAACTGATTGAAATATATCCCGTTGTTCCCACAACGCTGGCCCGCCTGGCGGAATTGTCGAACAATTTATTCTTCAGCTGGCATCGTCCCACCCGGGCTCTGTTCGAAGACCTGGACCCGGAACTGTGGAAGCAGGCCAGCGGTAATCCGCGCTTGATCCTGCGCTGTGTCAATCAGGAGAATCTCGATCGCGCCGCGGCCGACGCGCGCTACCTGGAGCGCTACCGGCAAGTTCTTGCCACCTTCGATGCCTATCTGGCGGCTCCGGCACCGCGCGCGGATGAGCCGCTGATCGCCTACTTCTGCGCCGAGTATGGATTTCACGAGAGCTTCCCGATCTACTCCGGCGGCTTAGGCATCCTCGCGGGCGATCATTGCAAGGCCGCCAGCGACGAGCGGCTCAATTTCATTGCGGTCGGTCTGCTCTACACCGAGGGTTATTTCATTCAATCGGTCGACACCGATGGCGTTCAGCACGCCAGCTACAACGGCACCGACCCGAGAGATCTGCCGGTCGAAGCGGTTCGCGACCAAAGTGGCCAATGGTTGCGCGTGCGGGTACCGATCGCCGGGCGCAGTGTGTGCGCACGCATCTGGAAGGCTCGCGTGGGGCGGGTTTCGGTGTACCTGCTCGACACCAATTGCCCGGAGAACTCAGGCGAGGATCGCGAGATCACGCATCGGCTCTACGGTGGCGATGCCTCGGTACGCATACGCCAGGAGATGATCCTGGGGCTGGGAGGAGCGCGTGCATTGCGCGCGCTGGGACTGGCCCCGGCGACCTGGCACATTAACGAAGGTCACGCCGCATTTCTGATCCTCGAGCTCGCGCGCGAGGGGATCGCACGCGGTCTGGAATTTTCAGCAGCGCTGGAAACGGCGGCGGCGCAGTGCGTATTTACCACGCACACTCCCGTGGCGGCCGGTCACGATGCCTTCGATACGGGACTGTTCGCGCATTGCTTCCAGGACGTGGTCGCCGAACTCGGCGTGCCGATGGAGCGGGTGCTGGCCCTGGGCCGCGCGCCGCACGCGCCGCAGGCCTTCAACATGACCCACCTGGCCCTGAACGGCGCGCGGCGCATGAACGGGGTCAGCCGAATTCACGGCGTGGTGTCTGCACGCTTGTGCGCCGATCATTGGCCGGAAGTGCCCGCGGAGGAAAACCCGGTCGGCTACGTCACCAACGGCGTGCACGTGCCGACTTTCCTGGCGGAGACCTGGAGCCGCTTTTTCGATGACAAAGTCGGCCCCCAGTGGCGCGAGCGTTTGTCCGACGTAGCCTTCTGGCGTGCCCTCGAGAAGGTGCCCGACGTGGAGTACTGGCAGACCGCGCAGCACGTCAAGGCGCGCATGCTCTCGGGAGTGCGGGCGCGCCTGCAAAGCGAGTACGCCGCCAAGGGACTAAGCCAGGCGCAGTTGCGGCATGCCACGCGGCTGCTCGATCCGGAACAGCCCAATACGCTCACGCTCGGTTTCGCGCGACGCTTTGCAACCTATAAGCGTGCCGCGCTGATGATGCGCGACCGCGCACGCCTGGCGCGCCTGGTCAACGATCCGGAGCGACCGGTGCTGTTCCTGTTCGCGGGCAAAGCGCATCCGGCCGATCATCCCGGCCAGCAGGTGCTGCGCGAGATCAAGCAGCTGATGCTGACGCCGGAGTTTGCCGGCCACATCGTGTTCCTCGAGGATTACGAGCTGCAGCTGGCGCGCTGGCTGGTGACCGGCGTCGATGTGTGGCTCAACAACCCGGTCGCGCCGCTGGAGGCCAGCGGCACCTCCGGCATCAAGGCTGCCGTCAACGGCCGGCTGAACCTCAGCATTCTCGACGGCTGGTGGGCGGAGGGCTTCGATCAGGACAACGGCTGGGGCATTCCCGGGGCCAACGTGCAGGACCCGAACCGACGCGATGAGCTCGATTCAGCCGCGATGCTCGCTGCACTCGAGGAAGAGGTCGTGCCGCTCTACTACGCGCGCAACAGCCAGGGCTATTCGGCCGAATGGGTCAGGCGCTGCAAGCGCGCCATGATGTCGGTCATTCCGCTGTTCAACATGGGCCGGGTGGTGCAGGACTATGCACGCGGTTTGTATTATCCCGCAGCCTCGCATCATCAGCGGCTGACGCAGCACGGCCTTGACGCGGCCTCGGCGTTGGCCGCATGGAAGCAGCGCGTACGTGAGCTGTGGGCCGGCGTGCACCTGCGGCGACTGTCCGAGCCGCCGCGGGAGCTGCCGCGGGCGGGGGTGTTGAACCTGCGAATCGCCGCCGCGCTCAACGGACTCACGCCCCAGGACGTGCACGTCGAATTCGTCGCTCAGCGCGTATTGCCCCAATCCCGCAGCGAGCTGGCGGCGTTGTCCTCGTTTCGCGGTCAGCCGGACGACGCCTGGCGCGCCGCGCTGCGTGCGAGCGGGGAGATCGACAGCGACGGCTCCACGGTCTACGTGCTGCAGGCGTCGCCGCCGACCTCCGGCCAGTTTGCGTTCGAGATCCGCATCTATCCGGCGCATGAGCTGCTCGCGCATCCACTGGAGCTTGGATTGCTCAAACGCCTGTAGGAGCCTGTAGTTTCGATGGTATTGCAAGCTGCACTACCCCTTGCTTCCTGCCACGAAGCCACACAGACGTTGCAACCCACCCGTGAATAGCATAACGAAGTGGAGCAAGAACGCCAGGGAAGAGAGATAATCCGCTCATGCCGCTCTCGTTCATGCGTGAACGCCTGCGTCGCCTGTTCCGCCGGGCAGCGCATCTCGCGCGCGTCAGGCAGGGACTGAAACAGCGAGGGCGGCGATATGAGCATCGG
Source organism: Steroidobacteraceae bacterium (assembly GCA_036733765.1). GTDB lineage: Bacteria > Pseudomonadota > Gammaproteobacteria > Steroidobacterales > Steroidobacteraceae > FEN-1191. The sequence goes on along the minus strand of DAIMZW010000004.1, from coordinate 81,977 downwards.
AACTCGAATCCATGGCTAAACAACAGTCGCGCGCTTCCTCCGGACGCTACGTCAGCCGACTGACCAGCGGCGCGCTGGCCGTGGTCATGGCCGGCGGCCGCGGCGAGCGACTCAAGGATCTCACGCTGCATCGCTGCAAGCCGGCCACGCCGTTCGGCGGCAAGTTCCGCATCATCGATTTCGTCTTGTCCAACTGCGTCAACTCCGGCATCCGCCAGATCTATCTGATGACGCAATACAAGGGCCAGTCCCTGATTCAGCACGTGCAGCGCGGCTGGAGCTACCTGCGCGGCGAGTTTGGGGAGTTCATCGATGTGGTACCGTCGCAGCAGCAGGTCGGCCTGCACTGGTATCGTGGCACCGCAGACTGCGTCTACCAGAACCTCGATCTGATACGCGCGCTGCGGCCCAAGCACGTGCTGGTACTCGCCGGGGACCACATCTACAAGATGGACTACGGTCCGATGATCGCCTACCACGTGGAGAAGGGCGCCGATATCACGGTCGGCGTGGTCGAAGTACCGTGCGATCACGCGCGCGATTTCGGCGTGCTGTCGGTCACCGAATACAATCGGGTAACGAATTTCCACGAAAAGCCCCGCCAACCGGACGGGATTCCCGGTCGGCCCGAGATCGCCCTGGCCTCCATGGGCATCTATATCTTCAACGCCCGCCTGCTCGAGAAGCTGCTGATTGCCGATGCCGCGGACGACAAGTCGGCGCATGACTTCGGCAAGAACGTGATCCCCGCGGCGATCGATGTATTGCAGGTGGTGGCCTATCCGTTCACCGACGTGAAAACGCGGGCGCAGAACTACTGGCGTGACGTCGGCACCGTGGATGCGTTCTACGAGGCGAACCTCGAGCTGGTGCACGTGGCCCCCGAGCTCAACCTGTACGATGAGGAGTGGCCCATCTGGACCTACCAGCTGCATCAGCCGCCGGCAAAATTCGTGCTCGATGAACAGGGCCGGCGCGGCATGGCGGTCAATTCCATGATCTCGGGCGGCTCGATCATTTCCGGCGCCTTCGTCAATCAGTCGCTGTTGTTCTCGAACGTGCGTGCCGAAGAGCGTTCCACCATCTTCCGCTCGGTGGTGCTCTCGAACGTCAAGATCGGAGCCGGCTGCAACATCAGCCATGCGATCCTCGATGAGGGCTGCGAGATTCCCGACGAAATGCAGATCGGCGTCGATCGCGCCGCCGATGCGGCGCGCTTCCATGTCACCGATCAGGGCGTCGTGCTCGTGACGCCAGACATGCTGGCAAAGCTGACCACGCAGCGCGCATGAGTGTACGGGTGCTGGATCGCCGGCGCTCCGGCGTGCTGCTGCATCCCACGGTACTGATCACCGGCTCGGGCGCCGCAGAGTGCGGCGCGCTCGGTGCGGCCGCACGCGCTGTGGTCGATTGGCTGGCGCAAGCGGGGTTTTCAATCTGGCAGATGCTGCCGCTCGGACCACCCGGCGGCGGCGGCTCGCCGTACTGGGCACGCTCGGATTTCGCCGGACACAGCGCGCTGCTCGACCGCGGCGAGTTGCCGGATATCGATGCGCAACAGGCGGATTACCAGGCCTTTCGAGCCGCGAGCAAGGGCTGGCTCGATGACTACGTGCTGTTCGAGACGCTGGCCGAGCGTTTTCAGCGTCCCTGGTGGCAATGGCCGCCGGAGTTGCGCTCGCGCACGCGGCCGGCCCTGGCGCGGGTCGAGCGCGAGTGCGCCGCTGAGCTCGAACGGCGTCGGGTCGAGCAATGGTATTTCGACTGGCAGTGGCGCGCACTGCGCCGCTACGCGGGTGAGCGCGGCGTGTTTCTGTTCGGGGACCTGCCGATCTACGTCGCACCCGATTCGGTATCGACGTGGTCGCAACCCAAGCAGTTTCAGCTCGACGCCGAAGGCCGCCCCGCGGTGCTCGCCGGGGTGCCACCGGACTATTTCTCGGCCGACGGGCAGCTCTGGGGCAATCCGCTCTACGACTGGCAGCAGGCCAAGCAAGATCGGTTCGCGTTCTGGCGCGCCCGGCTCGCGCAGCAATTGCAGCGCTTCGATCTGGTACGCATCGATCATTTTCGCGGCCTCGCCGGCTATTGGGCGGTGCCGGCCGGGGCCCGTACCGCGCGCGAGGGACGCTGGGAGCCGGCGCCTGGTCAGGCACTGTTTCGCGCCTTGAGCGCAGAGCATTCCGAGCTGCCATTGGTTGCCGAGGATCTCGGCGTCATCACGGCCGACGTCGAACAGCTACGCCGCGACTTCGGCTTGCCGGGTATGCGGGTACTGCAGTTCGGCTTTGACGGTTCGGGCGACAACGCGCACCTGCCGCACAACTATTCGCGTGACGTCGTGGCCTATACGGGCACGCACGACAACGACACGACGCTTGGCTGGTACCGGAGCTTGTCGGCTGAAGAGGCCGCGCGCGTGCAATTTTATTTGCGCACCGACGCCGAGCACCTACTCGAAGCGATGCTGCGTGCCACACTGGGTGCGGTCGCCCAATTAGCTATCCTCTCGGTCCAGGACCTGTTGCAGCTCGGATCCGAAGCGCGCTTCAATACGCCAGGCACCGCCGAAGGCAACTGGGCCTGGCGCATGCCGCCCGCAAGTCTGACGGCGCCGCTGGCGGCGCAATACGCTGCTCTGAATCACGTGTTTGGCCGATATCGCGGTGCGGATCAGCGCGCTGCAGCAGGGTGATGCATGACAAACCGCAATAGCAGCCTGACGCTGGCCGGGCTGCTCGCGCTATGGTGCGTTATCGTGTGCGGCTGCGCCGCGATGCTGCCGCGGTTGCAACCCCCGAGCCTGACCGTCACCGGCATCGCATTCGCCGGAGGCAGCATGCAGCAGCAACAGATGCACCTCACGCTGCACGTCGTCAACCCCAACGCACGCGAGATTGCAATCCGAGGCATCGACTGTACGATCGAGCTCGAGGGCCAGCCGTTTGCGCAGGGCTCTACCGAGGCCGCCTTCACGCTGCCGGCATCGGGCGAGACCGACTTCGGGCTCAACGTGACGGCCAATCTCAATAACGCGCTGGTGGCGCTGGCCGGCGGCCTGGGTCACAAAACGGTGGACTACCACTTATACGGGCAGGTCCATTTGGGCGGTGGCCTCGTGCGCACGATCCCGTTTGACCAGGAGGGTCGCGTGCGGCTTTAGACGGGCGCCTTCAGCAGCCGCTCGTAGCTCTCGACGTAGTGCGGCACCTGCCGGCTCCAGGAAAAATCCTGCGCCATGCCGTTGCGAACCAGCCGCTGCCAGACCGCCGGGTTCTGGTACCAGTCCAGTGCGGTGCCGATGGCCCAATTAACCGCTTCGGCGTTGTAATCGTTGAACACCACGCCGGTGCCCTCGCCGCTGGCGGCGTCGAAGTGCTGAACGGAATCGGCGAGGCCGCCGGTGCGCCGTACCACCGGCACCGTACCGTAGCGCAGGCTGTACATCTGATTCAGCCCGCACGGCTCGTAATGCGAGGGCATCAGGAACATGTCGCTGACCGCTTCGATCCAGTGCGCCAGCTCGTCGCTATAGCCGCGATGAAAATGCACGCGCGTCGGGAACAGCTGCTGCAGCCGCGCGAAGAAGGCCTCGTAGCGCGGCTCGCCGCTGCCGAGAGCCACCAGATTGAAATCACGCGCCGCCATGAGCCGCGGCACGGCTTCGAACAGCAGGTCGAAGCCTTTCTGTGTGGCCAGTCGGCTGACGATGCCGATCAATGCCGTGCGGGAGGCAGAGTTGAGCCCGAGCCGCTGCAATAGTTGCTGTTTGAGGGTAGCCTTGACGGCAAGGTGATCGGGGTCGAAATGCTGCGGCAGGTAGCGGTCGTGGCGCGGGTCCCATTCGTCGTAGTCGACGCCATTGAGTATGCCGACGACGGCCGCGCTGCGAGTGCGCAGCACGCTCTCGAGGCCCATGCCGTACTCCGCGCTCTGAATCTCTCGCGCGTACGTCGGACTCACGGTCGTGATCAGGTCGGCATAGGCCAGCCCCGTGCCGAGCAGGTTGATGTAGCCGGCGGCAAGGGCGTGTTGATCGAGCCGCGAGGCCTCCCCAGGGGGCAGCAGGTCGGGCAAGGCTGCGGCGCCGATGATGCCCTGGTAGCCGATGTTGTGCACCGTCAGTACCGTGCGCGCGCCTTGAAACAGACTATCCCGGGCGTACACGGTGCGCTTGAGCAGCGTGCCCAAGGCCGAATGCCAGTCATTGAAGTGCATGATCTGCGGCGCAAACCCCAAGCGGTGGCAGCACAGGAACGCCGCGTGGGTCAGCAGCAGGAAGCGGCGGTGCTCATCCGCATCGGTCGTATAGAATGCGGGCCGGTCATAGCAGGCGGGGCAATCGATCAGATACACGAGGTCCTGCGTGTCGGGGCCGCGCGGGGTCAGCACCGAGAAGTCGTAACGCTGCGGCCCGAGCTGCAGCGACAGATTCTGCAGCGCAGCGACCGCCTGCAGAGCGAATTCATCGCGTCCAATGCTCGAGTAGGCCGGCATGAACAGCCGGATGTCGTGCCCATCGGCATGTAAGTATTTCAGCAGCGCGCCGGAGACGTCGGCCAAGCCACCGGTCTTCGCATACGGCGTCATCTCGGAAGTGACAAAACAGATGCGCAGCGGCATTAGAGGATCATACCGCAGTGCGAGACGGCTATCGACCATGCGACTATGATGAACCCCATGCGCGCCGTGGTCGTTTACCTGACGCTGCTGCTGTTGCTTGCCCTCTCGATCGGGGCCGGCATCATCGCATCGGATTGGCCGCACTGGTGCGCTCGCTGGCACTGGTGCGCGCAGGATTGGCCGCGACGCCGCTGAGTGCTCGTTTGCGCCGGCGCGGTCGCGGGTGCGCGCGTTCAAACTGCTAAAATGGCTCTTGTCCCCACCAGCAGCCGATCATGCCCACTAGTCCCTACGCACAGCTCGAGCAGGAATGGCGCCGTCTGCACGCGTTTTACGGCGCGCTGGCGTTGTTGCGCTGGGATGCGGCCGTCATGATGCCGCGCGGCAGCGCCGATGTGCGCGGTGAACAACTCGCGGCGCTCGAGACCGAACACCATGCGCTGTTGACAGCGCCCAAGATCACACGGCTGCTCGATCGGGCACAGGCGAATGCGGCCGGCCTGGAGGACTGGCAGCTGGCCAATCTGCGCGAAATGCGCCGCGCGCGTGATCACGCCATTGCGACGCCGGTATCGCTGATCACACGCCTGACGCGCGCGACGTCGCGCGCTGAAGTGTATTGGGCCCAAGCTCGCCGCGAGAATAATTTCGAGCTGTTCGCACCGCACCTCGAAGAGGTCGTGCACTTGGTGCGCGACAAGGCTGCGCTGCTCGGTCAGGCGCTGGGCTTGTCTCCCTACGACGCCCTGGTGGATGAATTCTCACCCGGCGTAACCACCGCCGATATGGAGGCGATCTTCAAGGCGCTCTCGCGCCGCCTGCCGAATCTGATCAGGGAGGCATTGGCGCTGCAGGCCGAGCGCCCATCGCTGCCCATCAGCGGCAAATTCGCGGCCGGCAAGCAACGCGCGCTAGTGATCGAGGTCATGCGGGCGATCGGCTTTCCTTTCGATCGCGGACGTCTCGATGAGAGCGAGCATCCCTTCACCGAAGGCGTTCCGGGCGACATCCGCGTGACCACTCGCTTCGACAGTACCGATGTCTTCTCAGGTCTGCTCGGCGCGATGCACGAGACCGGTCATGCGATGTACGACCTTGGGTTGCCGCAGGCCTGGCGCGATCAGCCGGTCGGGCGCGATCGCGGCATGGCACTCGAGGAGAGCCAGTCGCTGCTGCTCGAAATGCTCGTCGGCCGCAGCCGGGCTTTCGTGCAGTATCTGCGGCCGCTGCTCGAGAAGCACTTCGGCATCACCGGACCGGAGTGGGAAGCGGAAAACCTCTACCGGCGGCTGATCCACGTAAAGCGCAGCCTGATTCGCGTCGATGCCGATGAATTGACCTATCCGTTGCATATCCTCTTGCGCCATGATCTTGAAAAGAAGCTGCTGTCCGGCGAACTCGCGGTGCGCGAACTGCCTGAGGCCTGGAACGCAGGCATGGAGCAGCGCCTCGAGGTACGACCCGGAGGCGCCGCCGAGGGTTGCCTGCAGGATATTCACTGGGCGCTCGGCTCCTTCGGCTACTTCCCCTCCTATGTGCTGGGCGCGGTGATCGCGGCGCAGCTGTGGGAGAGTCTGCGCAACAATGCGCCGGACATCGAGCAGCAGATCGCGCGCGGCGAGTTCGGCGGCCTGTTCAGCTGGCTGCGCGAGAACGTGCACGCCCTGGGCGCCAAGGTGACGGTCAACGAACTCATGAAGCAGGCGACCGGGCAACCGCTGTCGGCGGCGGCGCTGCTGCGCTACCTCGAAGCGAAGTATCTGGAGGGCGCGCGGTGACGGGCAGTAGCGCGACCCTGCGGCGCCTGGGCGCGCAATTGCGCGGGCTCGCCGGCAAGGCGATCGATGATTACCGCATGATCGAGGCCGGCGATCGGGTCATGGTGTGCCTGTCCGGCGGCAAGGATTCCTACACGATGCTGGATCTGCTGCGCTCGTTGCAGCGCAGTGCACCGGTGCCGTTCGAACTGATCGCGGTCAATCTGGACCAGAAACAGCCGGGCTTTCCGGCGCAGGTGCTGCCGCAATACCTCGAATCGATCGGCGTGCCCTATCACATCATCGAGCAGGATACGTATAGCGTCGTCAAGCGCGTGCTGCCCCCCGGGCGCACGCTGTGTTCTCTATGCTCGCGGCTGCGACGCGGAGCGCTATACCATTTCGCCGGCGAGCATGGCATGAACAAGATCGCCCTCGGCCATCATCGCGAAGACATCGTTGAGACGCTGTTTCTGAACCTGTTTCACGGCGGACGGCTCAAGGCGATGGCGCCCAAGCTGCGCTCGCAGGATGGCCGCCACATCGTCATACGACCCCTGGCATACATCGCCGAACGCGATATCGCGCGCTATGCTCACGGCATGGGTTTTCCGCTGATTCCCTGCACGTTGTGCGGTTCGCAGCCGAATCTGCAGCGCCACGCAGTCAAGCAGATGCTGGCGGACTGGGAGCGCGAGCACCCGGGACGCATCGAATCGATCCTCTCGGCGCTGCGTCACGTCGAACCTCAGACGTTGGCCGACACGAGGCTGGTCGATTTCGCAGCGCTGCGCGGGCAGTCGGTGCCGCAGCCCGACGATGTGGCGATCGACGTATCGGCCTGAGCCTTGAGCCGATGCGTCGGCCGCTCGCGAACAGCTACTGGGTGTTGCCGGGCAGTTTGCTGGCCGGCGAATACCCGTCCGGCAACGCGCCAACCGACACCCAGCAGCGATTGCAGCTGCTGCTCGCGGCTGGCATCGACGCCTTCATTGATTTGACCCAGGCGGGCGAGCGCCCGGAATATCAATCACTGCTGCCGCCGCATGTGCAGTACCTGCGCGTCCCAATCACAGACTCGCAGGTACCGGCGGACTTTGGGCAGATGCACGCCATCCAGACGCATCTGCAGGTGGCGCTGGCCGTGGGCCGGCGCATCTATGTGCACTGTCGCGCCGGCATCGGACGCACCGGCATCGTTATCGGCTGTTATCTGACCGAGCAGGGGCTGGACGGTGCCGCAGCGCTGCGGCACCTGAATCTGCTGTGGCGGCAGAGCGCGCGCTCGGCGAGCTGGCCGGAATTGCCACAGACCGCGGAACAGGCCGAGTTCATCCTGGCTTGGCCGCGTCATCGGCAGCTCGGCGCCGAGGCGCCGGCTTTGACCGCACTGCGCGGTCTGCGCGCACGCTTTCTCGGTACGCTTCTCGGGCTCGCGGTCGGCGATGGGCTGAGCGCGGCGAACTCGGATGAGCGGACACCCGGCCACTGGACGGACGACACCGCCATGGCGCTGTGCCTGGCCGAGAGCCTGCTCGAGAGTTCCGGCTTCGACCCGCAGGATCAGTGGCTGCGCTACGCACGCTGGCAGCGCGACGGTCATATGTCGGCGAGCGGCCAGTGCCTAGGGCTCACAGCCGCCACCGCCCAAGCGCTCGCCCACCCGCGCTCGCCGGCCGCGCTCGAGCAGGCCGCGAGCACAGAGGCAGCGCCGCTCTCGCGCGTCGCTCCGGCGGTGCTGTTTTACTTCGCCGAGCGCTCTGCGGCGATCGTTCAGGCGCAGGCGGCGGCGCAGTTCAGCGATGCCGCGCCGCTGGTGCGGGATGCCTGCGGGGTGCTGGCGGCGATGCTGCATGCGGCGCTGTGCGGCGAGCCGCTCGAGCAGGTCCTGCACCCGGTCGCAGTGTTGTCCGGCGCACGTGCGCTGGATGCGCGGGTGGCCGCCGTCGCCGCCACCGATCCGATGCAATTCCCCCGCACAGCCGAGCAGCCCGCACTGCGGGTGCTCAGCTCGGCCCGCTGGGCGCTCGCGAACGGGGGCAACTTCCGCACCGGCGCGCTGCTCGCCGTCCGGGTCGGCGAAGATGCCGACGTGATCGGCGCAGTCTACGGGCAACTTGCCGGAGCGCTCTACGGCCAGAACGCCATTCCCGCGACCTGGCTTGCAAGCCTGGCTCGCCGGCCGTTAATCGAGGAGATGGCCGAACGTCTGCTGACCCGGGCGCTGGCCGGTGTGCTCTGAGCGGACAGCGCCGCGGCGATTGGTTAGAGTCTGGCGATGCCCTCGAGCCTCCTGAATCCGCGCCGTCGGTCTGCCCTCCGGGCGCGCAAGCTCCCGTGGACGCGCCTGAGCGATGAACAGTTGCTGCGGCTGCGCATGTGCGACCTGCAACTCGATCTGCACCGCTCGCCGCTCCAGCGCCACGTCGATCGGCTCTACAGCGAGCTCAATGAGCGCGGCATTCGGTTCCGGCCCCACGTCTGGCTGTCGGAGGAATGGTTTTCGCCCGACGGTGTGCCTGGCATCGCGGTGCCGTTCTATCTGGCGCACCCCCGCCTGATGCGCCTGGAGCGCAAGATGACGCGTGAGGTCGAGGGCGGCAACGTCAATTGGCTCATGCGCATCCTGCGGCACGAGGCAGGGCATGCGATCGACTCGGCCTACCGGCTGCGGCGCCGAGCCTACTGGCGGACGCTGTTCGGGGCCGCCTCCCGGCCGTATCGCTCGCGCTATCGGGCGCGACCGGCCAGCCGGCACCACGTGCAGCATCTGGGTGAGTGGTACGCGCAGAGTCACCCGACCGAGGATTTTGCCGAGACTTTCGCGGTCTGGCTCGCCCCCCGATCGGGCTGGCAGCGCCGTTATGCTTCCTGGCCGGCGCTGCGCAAGCTACGCTTCGTGCAGCAATTCGCCGGCGAGCTCGGCGCGCACCGCCCGCCAGTGCGTTGCCGCGCCCGCATCGAGCCGCTCGATGTGAACCAGCGCACTCTGGCGCAGCACTATCGCAGCAGGCTGGCACGCGAGCGCAGCCGGCGCGGCCTGCTGGCCGACCGGCTGCTGAAACGAGTTTTCAGCAACGAGCCCGGTCGGCGCGCCCTGACCACGGCGGCCCTGCTGCGCTCGCACAAGACGAGTCTGCGCTCCTCGATCATTCGCGATACCGAGGTGGATCGCTACGTCGCACATCAGATCCTGCGCATTGCGATCGATCGCAGCGATCGGCTGCAACTGTACGTCCAGGGCGCGCAGCGCGATGCGCTGCGCGAGACGCGCACGATGCTGCGCAGCCTCGCGCGGCTATATATGCGAAGCCCCGGATTGCGCCTGCGCGCATGAAACCGCTGCGCACCCTGGTGGTGGTGCATACGAGTCTGCTGCCTCCCGACAGCCTCGAAGGTTACAGCGCCAAGGAAATCGACGAATGGCGCACCGAATACGACGTGGTTTCCACTCTGCGCGCGGCCGGACACGAGGTGCAGACGCTCGGCGTGCTCGATTCGCTGACCGAGCTGCGGGCGGCCCTGATCGATTGGAAGCCGGAGGTCGTATTCAATCTGCTCGAGGAATTCAACGGCATCGTCACCTACGATCAGCACGTGGTGGCCTTTCTGGAGCTTATGCGCGCGCCCTATACCGGCTGCAACCCGCGCGGGCTGCTGCTCTCGCGCGACAAAGTGCTGTGCAAGCAGCTGCTGGCATTCCACCGCATCCCGACCCCGCAGTTCGCCGTATTCCGTCGCGGACAGCGCTTTGTCGTGCCGCGCCGCCTGAATCTGCCATTGTTCGTGAAGTCGGCCACCGAGGACGCCTCGCTCGGCATCGCGCAGGCTTCGGTGGTCGATGACGTTGCGCGCTTGCGCGAGCGCGTGCAATTCATGCACGAGCAGATCGGATCCGATGCGCTGGTCGAGGAATACATCGAAGGCCGCGAGCTTTACGTCGGGGTGCTGGGCAACGAGCGGCTGACGCGGCTGCCGGTGTGGGAAATGCGCTTCGGTTCAATCCCCAAATCGCTGGCGGCGATTGCCACGCGCAAGGTCAAGTGGGATCGAGCCTATCAGCAGCGCTACGGCATCACGACGCGCGCTGCCGAGGAGCTGCCGCCCGCGGTGCTGCAGCGCCTCGATCGGCTCTCACGCCGCATCTACCGGGCGCTGCATCTGTCGGGCTACGCCCGCATCGATTTTCGCGTGCGCGATGACGGCAGCATCTTCATGCTCGAAGCCAATGCCAACCCGAATCTGACCGGCGAGGAGGACTTTGCCGAGTCGGCGCGCGCCGCGGGTATTGACTATCCCACGCTGCTAGAGCGCATCATGGCCCTCGGGCGCGGTTATCGCGTGGAATGGCGGAATTTCGATGCCTAGGCAGATCCTGACGGATGTACCAGCCTGCAGCGCAAGGGCGCCGGGGCGCCGTATGGCACGGCTCGGCCTCTCGCTGGCCTTCGCTGCGCTCGGGCTGTCGGGCTGTGCCCATCAGCAGAGCAAGCCCAAACAGGTGCCGTTCGAGGAGCTGCAAGCGCGACTGGCGGGCCGCTACGACAACGCCGCGCAGGCCCGGAGCGATGCCCAGGCAGGAGTGGCCGACCCCCATTCAGCGCTGGATCTGCTGATCGCCCCGGCGCGCGCCGCGCTGATCGGACCGGCGACGTTTTACGTGCGCCAGACCGCCGCCGATGATCCGCGGCGCGTGCTCTCGCAGCGGATCTGGGTACTCGGGCGCACCAAAGAATTGGCCAAGGATAAGGATAAAAAGATCCACCCTGAGTACATAGAGCAGCATATCTATGTGTTCAAGGAGCCGCAGCGCTGGGCAAACGTGGCCGACGAGCCGGAACTGCTGCAGTCGCTCGAGCCGGAGGATTTGCGACAGTTGTCGGGCTGCGAGCTGCTCTGGAGCAAGGACGACTCCGGCTTCGAGGCCCACCGCAAATCCCAATCCTGTGATCCAGGGAGCCACTCGCAGGGCCTGCTGCTCGAACAGCGCATCGAGCTGCGCGAAAATCAGCTCGCGGTGGTCGATCAGCAGGTGGGCCCGGACGGATTGCTGGCACTGTCCGGCTCGCAGGAAGATCCGTTCTATCGTTTCGTGCGCCGCGGCGACGCGAACTGAGCCCCTCCAGGAGCAAGCACGACATGGCGGCCGAGTTCGGCCCACAGATCGCGGAAGTCGGTGAAGTGGTGCGTCTCGCGGTCGCGCCCGTGTTTCTGCTCTCGAGCGTCGGGGTCACGCTCACGCTGTTGGCGGGCCGTCTGGCGCGGGTCGTGGATCGGGCGCGCGCGCTCGAGCTAGGCGAGAGCAAAACTCACGAAAGCGACTTGAGCGACCTCGGCGAGCGCCTGTCGACGTTGGAGGTGCGCGCGCGGCTGCTGGGGCGTGCGATTGCGCTATGCACGATCTGTGCGCTGCTGGTGTCGATGGTGGTGGTGGCGCTGTTCCTCGGCGCACTGCTGAATTTTCGTCTGGCGCTCATCATTTCGATACTCTTCATCATCGCCATGGTGAGCTTCATCGGCGGTCTGTCGTTATTCCTGCGCGAAGTATTCGTCGCCACGCGGACGCTGCGCATCGGCTTGCGCGAATCGCGGATGCGAGTGCGCGGCTAATCGTGCACGCCATATCCGGCTGAGCGGTTGTGGGCCGGCGGCGACATCGCGGCGGCAGCAAATAATTTTTACCGAACCGTCGCGCGCCGCATGCTCGCCGCGACTTGGCGAAATCGCCTTAAATCCCCGATCACGAATGTGAAATGCAGCATGTTTGTCGTGACTGTTAGCAGTCTGTGTCGGCGGCTGCCAGGCGGGCAAGGTTTTTGCACGACAAAATCGTGATCCGGTTATCTAAGGCTGAGCGGCTTTCGTGTTCAACTTGATCAGTGCATGCGGAGCCGCGGTATTCGAGGGAACAAGTCATGCAGCAATGTGAGCACAATGGTTGTGTCCTGACAGTCGCCAATCTGCGCGAATATTTTCATGATGCATTACGCGGTGCGCTGGCGCACCAGCATGTCGCGGTCGAGGATCAAACCGAGCAATATCTGGTCAATCTGCTCACGCTGTTCTCGCGCTCGGAGCAACTTTACCAGCAGACTGCGAGCGGCGTGCGCCTCAAACCACTGGTGCAGATGCTCTCCGAAGCGCTCGAAGCCCCGACCGCGCAGGAGCGCGAGTGGGGTCTGCAGCGGCTCGGTGACGTCTCGCTGTTCATCGCCGGGTTCTTCGCGCACAGCTTCGCACGCAAGTTGATCGACATCGATTACCACATCGCGATGGGCGGAAGCGCCTACGGCACGCTGGCGGGCGGATTGTGCCGCGGCCGCAGGCAGGTGCTCGGGCGGGTGTTTGCCGAACTGGCCGCGAAATTTCTGCCATTGGTCGACGCCCTCGGCGAGATCAGCGATGCGGCGCGGCGCTACACCCAGGCTGACGTGTTGCGCCTGTACGAGCTGTGGCTCAAGACCGGCAGCCCGCGTGCGCGCAGTTTGCTGCGTGGACTGGGGATCGAGGCCACGCCCGTGGCGATGGCGCAGAACTGACCCATGGTGCTACAGCAATTGCAGGATCTGCTCGCCGGCATCTATGACCTGCCTACCGATTACCGCGTCTACGATTTCCTGTTCACCGAGCGCGAGCGGCTGCCGAGCCCGGTGCGCGAGTCCAATACCGACGAGCAGGTGCTGGTGCTCGATCATGGCGGCGCGGCCTCGGTAGGCTTGTTTCTCGACCCGCAGCTGCTCGAGCGCCTGAAAGCAGCCAATCCGCTCGAAGCGCTCAATGGCGGCAATCTGGCCGATTATTGGACGGCACTCGAGGGCGTGAGCCATTTCCTTTATCTGATCTGGAATGCCGGGTACGACCGCGGCGTGACGCTGTTGGAACTCGAGCTGCAGGCGGAGATCGACAAATACGTCGCCAGCTGGTGGTTGTTGCGCGAGCAGGATCCCGGGCGCTATCCGGCCGAGCTGCACCATCTGCTGTTCGAGCGCACGCGCATCGATCTGCGACTGGCGGGCGAGCGCAGCGATCTGTATCGCGCCGCCAATCAATACGCTGCGCGCTTCTGTCGCCGGCTCGAGCGGCAGCTCTCGACACACGCCGCGCGGGCTCGATCGGAGACGCTGGCGGAATTGCGCCGCTTCTATCGCCTGAGCCGCGAATGCAAGGTGACGCACATTCAGCGCCACAGCTGATTAGCGTGGCCTGTCCTTCTTCAATGCCGCGACCTGGCGTGTCAGACGTATCCATTCGGACAGCTTGCGCAGGTCGGTCGGCTTGGGCGGATCCCCAGCTGCCGGGTTGGACGGCGCCGCCCCGTACGGGTTGTAGCCCGACACGCCGCTCTTGTTGCCAGGGGTCACGCCGCGCATATTTTGTGCGACCGCATCCTCCAGCGACAAATCGAATCTCGAGTCGGCCGGGTTCGGATCGGATCGATCGGGATGGTGTTTGCTCACGACGTGAACAGCATGGCGCTAGCGACGACTTGAGCCGTTATTGGCCTGCGAGCGCCGCGCGGGCCCGCAACAGCCCCAAGGCGGTTTTGCCGTCGGAAATATTCCCGTCAAGGGCACGCGCGCATGCCTCCTCTAGGCCGATCCAATGCACTTCAATCAGCTCAGCGGCCTCGTGGGCCGTTTTGCCCGATTCCAGATCCTGGGCCAGGAACAAGTGTACCGTTTCGGTAAAAACCCCCGGAGAGCTCACATAAGGCCCAAGCGCGGTCCATTTGTGTGCGCTGGTGCCCGTTTCTTCGGTCAGTTCGCGCCGGGCGGTCTCGAGCGGCGGCTCGTGCGGCTCGAGTTTGCCAGCCGGTAGCTCCCAGATCCAGCCGCCGGCGGCGTGCCGGTACTGCCGAATCAGGCACACGCGGCGCTCGCTATCGATCGCGACGATCGCGGCCCCGCCGGGATGATGGATAATCTCCAGATCGGTGACATGGCCATTGGGTAGGCGCACCGTCTCAATATTGACCACGATCACCCGGCCTGTAAACACGGTACGGACGTTTTCGATGCTCATGGAACACAGCGTAACGGTTTGTGCCGAATGATTCCGCAGCTGCTGGTGCTCACGGGTGGCCCGGCAACCGGCAAGTCGCGGCTGGCAGCACTGCTCGCACAGCACTACGGCGCCTGCTGCTGCAGCAAAGACGAGATCAAGGAACTGCTGTTCGGCGCCCTGGGCGAGCGCGATGCGCAGTGGTCGCGCCGGCTCAGCAACGCCAGCTTCGCGCTGCTGTTCGCCTACGCCCCGCGACTGCTCTCGGTGCAGCGTCTGCTGCTCATGGAAGGCAATTTCAGGGCCGGGGAGCACGAGGCGGCGCTGAAAGCGGTGCTGTCGGCCAGGGACGCCGACATGGCACAGATCCTGTGCCAGGCCGATGCCGCCACCTGCGCCGCGAGGCTTGCCGCCCGCGCCGCGGATCCGAGCCGCCATCCGGGCCATCGCGACCGGGAATTCGACGCGGCGGCCAGCCGCGCGAGCTTTCTGGCTTTGCCCGGCCCGCGTTGGGTGTTCAGCAGCGATGCCGCCGGCGAGAGCGAGTGGCTGGCGCTGTGCCGGCGTATCGATCGGTGGCGTGCCGAGCCACGGCCGGGAGTTTGCAAACAGTGAAAGGTTGCCGCGCCACGAATCCGGCCGTGCATTATATTGCGTGCCGATGCCTGCCGCCTCGCACCTTGATAGCCTGAATTCCGCGCAGCGCAAGGCTGTCACCTATGGTGAGCCTGCGCCTGAGAAGGGCTGGCGCGCCGGCCCGCTGCTGGTCATTGCCGGCGCCGGCACCGGCAAGACCAGCACCATTGCACACCGTGTCGCGCAACTGGTGCTGCACGGGGTCGACCCCGCGCGAGTGCTGTTGCTGACCTTCACGCGCCGCGCCGCTGCCGAGATGAGACGGCGCTCACACGAAATCGTGCGCGAGGCCCTCGGCGATACACTCGGCAACAAGGCCCAGGCAGTGCTGCAGCGCCTGGTATGGGCCGGGACTTTTCACTCGATCGCCAACCGGCTGCTGCGCCACTATGCGCGGCATCTGCAGCTCGAGCCGACCTTCACCGTTATCGACCGGGCCGACTCCGCCGATCTGCTCGATGAGATCCGCGTCCAGCTCGGGCTGGCCGCTACGGTCCAGCGCTTTCCGCGCAAGGACACCTGCCTCGCGATCTATTCCTGGCGCGTCAACACGCAAAAGAGCCTGACCGAAGCGCTCGAACAGCAGTTTCCGTGGTGCAAGGACTGGGAAGAGGATTTGCGCAAGCTGTTTCGCGGCTACGTCGAGCGCAAGCAGCGCTATGCGCTGCTCGACTACGACGATCTGCTGCTCTACTGGCAACTGATGATGGGCGAGCCGCGGCTGGCGCAGGACGTCAGCGCCAATTTCGATCATGTGCTGGTGGATGAGTACCAGGACACCAACAAACTACAAGGTGACATCCTCTATGCCATGAAACCCGACGGCAATGGGGTCACCGTGGTGGGCGATGATGCACAGTCGATCTACTCGTTCCGTGCCGCCGCGGTCGAGAACATCCTGAATTTTCCGCAGCGCTTTACGCCCAAGGCCGAGATCGTCACCTTGGCGCAGAACTATCGCTCCACTCAGGGCTTGCTCGATGCCTCGAATGCGCTGATGGCCGAGGCTCCGCGTCAGCATCGCAAACACCTGCTCTCGACACGCGGCGCGGGTGGCCGACCGCTCTATGTCACGCTCGATGATCTGGGCGGGCAGGCCGAGTACGTGTGCGCGCAGATCCTCAAGCGGCGCGAAGCCGGCGTGCCGCTCAAGCGTCAGGCGGTGCTGTTCCGCAACGCCAGCGCCAGCGACCTGCTCGAGGTGGAGCTGGCGCGCCGTAAGATTCCATTCATCAAGTACGGTGGGCTCAAGTTCCTCGAGGCCGCGCATGTCAAGGACATGCTGGCGGTGCTGCGCTGGTCCGACAACCCGCGCAATATCCTGGCCTCATTTCGTGTGCTGCAACTGCTGCCCGGCATGGGTCCGGTCAATGCGCGCAAATGCATTGATCTGCTCGAAGCCCAGGCGGGCTCGCTCGAGGCACTCAAGGGCTACTCGCCGCCGCAGCAGATGGCGGTCGATTACAGCAAGCTCTCGGCGCTGCTGCGTACGCTCGCCGATCCGCAGCGCCCCTGGCCGGGGCAGGTGCGACTGGTGCGGGACTGGTATCAGCCGCACCTCGAGCGCCTATATGAACACGTGCATGCGCGTCTCGGCGACCTTGATCAGCTTGAGCAACTCTCGGGTCAATATCCTTCGCGCGAGCGCTTCATTACCGAACTCACGCTCGATCCGCCGCATGCCACTGGCGACCTGGCGGGCACGCCGCTGCTCGATGAGGACTATCTGGTGCTCTCGACCGTGCATTCAGCCAAGGGCATGGAATGGGACACTGTCTACGTGCTCAACGTGGTCGATGGCAGCTTTCCGTCGGAATTCGCCACCGGGCGCAGTGAACTCATCGATGAGGAGCGGCGGCTGCTCTATGTCGCGATGACACGTGCGCGCAACGAGTTGCAGCTGTGCGTGCCATTGAAGTTTCCGCTGGCGCAGCAGCCCAAGAACGGCGACGGCCATGTGTATGGGGCCCGCAGCCGCTTCATGACCGAGAAGGTGCTCAAGGCCATGGAGCCGATGGCATTTCAAGCCGCGCAACTCGGACAGGCGGTGGCGCTCGGTGACGGGGGCGCCTCGACGCTGGACGTGTCGGCGCGCCTGAAGGCGATGTGGTAGCGGCGCTCGCCGGCTGCTAGGGCTCGAGGTAGGCGTAACCGTTCAGCTCGTTCTCGTAAAAGCGCTTAAGGGCCTGGCTCTCGGCCACAGTCAGGCGGCCCTCGCGCACGGCGCGTTCGCAATCGCGTGCCAAGGCCGGCGCCAGCTCGGCCACGTCGTACTCCATGTACTCGAGCACTCGATTGGCGGTATCGCCCTTGACGATCTCCTCGATCCACCACCCGCCCTCATCGTGCAGCTTGATGTGCACGACGTGGGTGTCGCCGAACAGATTATGCAGATCCCCGAGGGTCTCCTGGTATGCCCCGACCAGGAAGGCGCCGAGGTAGTACTCCTCGCCGGGCACCAGATCGTGCAGTTCGAGCGTGCGCTTGACGTCGCGCGGACCGACAAAGCGATCGACTTTACCGTCCGAGTCGCAGGTGATGTCGGCGAGGACGGCCTTGCGCGAGGGCAACTCGCGCAGGCGATGGATCGGCATGATCGGGAACAACTGATCGATCGCCCAACTGTCGGGCAGCGACTGGAAGATGGAGAAATTGCAGAAGTACGTGTCCGACAGCACGTCCTCCAGGTCGTCTAGCTCTTCCGGAAAGCGATCGAGACGGCGGCAGCAGTCGCGAATGCGCGCGCAGCTGGCCCAGTACAGGCGCTCGGCCAGTCCGCGGAACTCCAGCGACAGCAGGCCCAGATTGAACATCTGCAGCACCTGATCGCGCGCCGTGAGCGCGTCGTGATAGCACTCGACGACCCGCCGCTCATCGATATTGCGATAGGCGTCGAACAGGTCGCGCACCGGCTGCGGCAGAGCCTTGTCGCCGCCGTACTGGTCGGCCTCGCGTCCGGTGACCTCAAATCGATCGAGCGCCGAACGCCCCATGATGTTGAAGATCAACACGCTGTGATGTGCCGCGATCGCGCGTCCGGACTCGCTGATGATCAGCGGATGGGGAATATTGCGCGTGTTGCAGACATTGCCGATACGGTAAACCACATCGCTGGCGTATTCGTTGAGCGTGTAGTTCATCGAGGAGGCGAAATTGGTGCCGGTGCCGTCGTAGTCGATACCGAGGCCGCCGCCGACATCGATGTACTCGAGTCCGGCGCCCATCAGTTTGAGCTCGGCATAGACATGAGCCAGCTCGTTGATCGCTTCTTTGACGCGGCGGATGTCCTGCAGCTGGCTGCCCGGATGGCAATGCACGAGTTTCAGGCAGTCCTGCATATCGCGCGCCTTGAGCGTGGCAAGCAGCTCGAGTATCTCGGTAATGAACAAACCGAACTTGGACTTCTCGCCGGCCGAATCGCGCCAGCGTCCCGAGCCTTCGGTCGCGAGCTTGACCCGAACCCCAAGCCTGGGCCGCACGCCGTAGTGGTCGGCGTGCCGCAACAGCAGCTCGAGCTCGGAGAAGTTCTCGATCACCGGAATAATGGTGCGTCCTAACTTGGTCGCGAGCACCACGGCCTCGATATAGCTCGAGTCCTTGAAGCCATTACAGATGATCGGACGTTCCGGCGCGGCCTCGGTCATCGCCATGACGGCGAGCAACTCGGGCTTGGAGCCGACCTCGAGACCGAAGCCGAACTCCTTGCCGTAGCGGAACACTTCTTCGACCACCAGGCGCTGCTGGTTGACCTTGATCGGATACACCGCGGTGTAACGGTTGCGGTAGTCGTTTTCGGCGATCGCCTGGCTGAAGGCGGCATGCAGATGCCGCAGCCGATGCGCCAGGATGTCGGAGAATCGCACCACGACCGGGGCCGACAGATCCCGCTCCTGCAGGCCCTGCACGACCTCGAACAGATCGATCTCGTGCGCGGCGGTCGTATCCGGACGCACCACCACGTGGCCGGCGGCATTGATGGAGAAGTAGCCCGAGCCCCAGGCCGGAACGTTATAGAGCTCGAGCGAGTCCTCGACGCTCCAGGATTGGCCGGCGGTCGCGCTGCGCGCCAGTTGCGGTTGTGCCACGATGCTCATCGTCCTCGCGCGCTGTCGGTAACAGGCACGCACCATAGCAAAACAAGGCGACAAGTAAATGCGCGCGTTTCCCACGCGCAGCCGAGTGGCTACAATCCCGGATGGGAATACTCACCGGTGAGCACGGGATGGCGATCGATTTCTACTGGGGAAGCGGCAGCCCTCCGTGCTGGCGCGTGGCGCTGGCACTCGAATTCAAGGGTCTGGCGTACCACAGCCACCTGCTGCATTTCGATCGCCAGGAACACCAGTTGCCGCAGATGCTGGCGATGAATTTCCGCGGTAAGCTGCCGGTGTTGCGTGACGACGACTATGTGGTATTTGAGTCGCTCGCGATTCTCTACTACCTGGATCGAAAATACCCCGAGCCGGCGATTTTCGGCCGCAACGCGCAGGAGGCCGGCGTGATCATGCGAGTGATCTGCGAGTATCAGGCCTATGCCGAGCCCCCGCTCAAGCAGATCGTGGCGACGCTGCTCGAGCTACCTAAGCGCACGGTCGCGGACGAGACGACCGAGGCGATGCACCGCGTGGCTGGCGAGGCGCGCACGATTGAGCAGCGGCTCGCGCGCTCGGATTGGGTGGTCGGCGAGAGCTTCTCGGCCGCCGATATGATGATTTATCCGGATATTCGCCTGCTGCTGCGGGCGTTGCAGCGGCCGCAAGCGCACGAGCTGGCGGCGCGCTTCCTGCCGATGGAAATCAACTATCCGGCCATCGGGCGCTGGCTCGAGCGCGTCGCGGCGCTGCCCGGACACGAGCGCACCTGGCCGCCGCACTGGCGCTGAGCGAGCGCGGTTGCGCTGGCGGCACCGCGCCGCCGTTGCTACCCTTCCGCGATCCTCAAGCAGGACAATCATGAGTACACACGAAGTCTACGTCGAATTTCCAGGCCACATCGTCTTCGTCGGTTTCGGCAGCGTTGGACAAGGCATGCTGCCGCTGATCCTGCGTCATATTGGCATCAGCCCCGAGCGTGTCGCGATCGTCACCGCGGATGATGTCGGACGCGAGGAGGCGGTGTGCTACGGCATCAAGTTCCTGAAGCAGCCGCTGAGCCGCGAGAGTTTCCGCAGGGTGCTCGACCCGCTGCTCGGGCGCGGGGATTTGCTGTTGAACGTCTCGGTGGACGTCTCGAGCGTGGCCTTGATCCGCTATTGCTGGGAAAAGGGTGCGATGTATCTCGATACCTGTATCGAGCCCTGGCCCGGCGGCTACACCGACCCGACCATACCGGCGGCCAAGCGCACCAACTACGCGTTGCGCGAGGAAGTGCTGGGATTGCGCGCCGGCGGTGCGCGCGCGCCGACCGCCATGTTGACCCACGGTGCGAACCCGGGCCTGGTGTCGCATCTGGTCAAGCAGGCGCTGCTCAACATTGCCGGTGACACCGGCCTGGACAGCGCGGTGCCGTCCAGCCGCGGCGGTTGGGCCGAGCTCGCGCAGCGCCTGGGTGTGAAGCTGATTCATATCGCCGAGCGCGACACGCAGGTCTCGACCATCCCCAAGGAACCCAACGAGTTCGTCAACACATGGTCGGTCGACGGCTTCGTTGCGGAAGGGTCGCAGCCGGCGGAGCTGGGCTGGGGATCGCACGAGCGCAATTTTCCGCGCGACGGCCGGCGCCATGATTTCGGCGGCGGCTCGGCGATCTACCTCGCGCAGCCCGGCGTCGCGACCCGCGTGCGCAGCTGGACGCCGCTGAACGGCCCATACCACGGCTTCCTGATCACACACAGCGAGTCGATATCGCTGTCCGACTATTACACCGTCCGCAAGGACGCGCAGGTGCTGTATCGGCCCACGGCGCACTACAGCTATCACCCGAGCGATGCCGCGGTGCTGTCGGTATACGAGTTCTGTGGGCGCAATTACCAGATCCAGGATCGCAAGCGCATCATGATGGACGACATCAGCAAGGGCATCGATGAGCTGGGCGTGCTGCTGGCGGGCCACAAGAAGAACGCCTACTGGTACGGCTCCCACCTCTCGATCGATCAAGCGCGCCGGCTCGCGCCCTATAACAATGCCACCAGCCTGCAGGTCACGGCGGCGGTGCTCGCGGGCCTGGTCTGGGCCATGGAAAACCCCAACAACGGCATCACCGAGCCGGACGAGATCGACTTCCGCCGCGCGCTGCAAATCTGCCGGCCATACCTTGGGCCGGTGGTCGGCCAATACACCGACTGGACGCCGCTGAGCGATCGAGAGCGGCTGTTTCCCGAAGATCTCGACAAGAGCGATCCGTGGCAATTCAAGAACGTGCGTGTGAGCTGACGCCAACTCGCGGCTCACGCATAGTCGATTGCCACGATGGTATAGCTCTGCGTGCCGCGCTCGAGCTGCAGCACGAACTGATCATCGAGTCGCTTGCCCAGCAGCGCCTTGCCTAACGGTGAGTCCATGCTGATGTACTCGGGGGCCATGTCGAATTCGTCCGGGCCGACGATCCGGTGGTGGCGCTGCTCGCCGCCAGCGGTCTCGAGCGTGACGCAGGCGCCAAAATAGACGCGACCGCGGTCGCTCGGCGCCTGACTCACGACCGTCATGCCCTCCAGCCGCGCGCGCAGGAAGCGCACGCGCCGATCGATCTCACGCAGACGTCGTTTGCCATAAGTGTATTCGGCGTTTTCCGAGCGATCGCCCTGAGCCGCCGCTGCCGATACCGCGGCGGTCACTTGCGGGCGCTCGCGACGCCAGAGCGCATCAAGCTCCTCACGCAGCCGCACGGCCCCGAGCGGCGTTATGAATTGGGAGCTGGGCTTTGCAGGGGGGCGAAATCGACCCATAGTGTTACAACTGTGCGCCCCGCCCCGGAACGTGTGAAAATCGGCCAGTCGGCCGCTGGCGGGGCCTTGAAAATACTACCAGCGCCGCCAATGTAGGCTAGCGACGATCCCCGGAGATGAATTCTATGCGCACGCTCAAGGTTTGGCTCGTCACAGCGCTCGCGCTGCTGGCCAGCGGCTGCGGCTACAACCGCATTCAGCAGCAGGATGAGGCGGTCAAGGCCGCTTGGTCCGAGGTGATCAACCAATACCAGCGACGCGCCGATCTGGTGCCGAATCTGGTCAATACGGTCAAGGGCTTCGCGGCGCAGGAGCAGAAGGTGCTGATTGGAGTGACCGAGGCGCGCGCGCGCGTCGGCTCGATCCAGGCAACCCCCGAGCTCGTGAACGATCCTCAGGCCTTCCAGAAATTTCAAGCGGCGCAGGGTGAGCTTACGCAGGCCCTCAAGAGCCTCATTGCGGTCAGCGAAAACTATCCGCAGCTCAAGTCGGATGCGAATTTCCGCGACCTGCAGGCGCAACTCGAAGGCACCGAGAATCGGATCACGGTTGCGCGGAACCGATACATCCAGGCGGTGCAGGACTACAACGTAGTGATCCGCACGTTCCCCACCAATCTGACGGCCATGATGTTCAAGTATCCGGTGAAGCAGAATTTCACGGTACAAAATGAGGCCGAGATCGCGCGCCCGCCGACGGTGGAATTCAACAGTGCAGCCTCTAGCCCCAGCGCGCCGGCGAGCCCCAGCGCACCGGCGCACTAAGGGCGCTGAACGCGTCGCCGATCGTGCGCCTGCTGCTGTCGGTTCTTGCGGCGCTGGTTCTGGGGAGTGCCCTGAACCTGGCCAATGCGCAAGCGCTGCAGGCCATACCGAAACTCGAATCCCGGGTCACCGATCTGACCGGTACGCTGACGGCCGGGCAGCAGGCCGAGCTCGAGCAGAAGCTCGCGGATTTCGAGGCCCGCAAGGGCGCACAGATCGCAGTGCTGCTGGTTGCAAGCACGCAGCCCGAGGAGATCGAGCAATATTCGATTCGGGTTGTGGAGGCCTGGAAACTCGGACGAAAAAAGGTCGATGACGGTGCGCTGCTGATCATCGCCAAGAACGACCACAGCCTGCGCATCGAAAACGGCTATGGCTTGGAAGGCGTACTGACCGATGCGGCCTCCAACCGCATCATTCAGGACACCATGGTGCCATTGCTGAAGCAGGGACAGTATTTTGCCGCCATCAGCGCCGGCGTCGACCAGATCATGCGACTGGTCGACGGTGAATCGCTGCCCGCGCCCGATCGCACCTGGCAAAATCGCCGTGCTCAGCACTGGAATATGCTGCCGTTCGCGATCTTCGGCTTTCTGGTTCTCTCGAACGTGCTGCGCGCCGTATTTGGCCGCACGCTCGGTGCCACGCTCAGCGCCGGCGCGACTGGATTGCTGGTGTTCCTGCTCACGCAGGCGCTCGCGCTCGCGCTCGGCGCCGGCGTAGTGGCGTTATTGGCGGCGCTATTTCTCGGTATGAGCGGCGGTGGCTGGAGTTCGGGCGGGGGCTTGGGCGGGTGGGGCGGGGGTCTCGGCGGCTTTGGGGGCTTCGGTGGTGGCGGCGGGAGCGGCGGCTTTGGCGGCGGCGGTGGCGGCTTCGGAGGCGGCGGCGCCTCGGGGCGCTGGTGATATGCGAATCGGACGCATAGCACGGCACCTGACCTGCAGTGCACGGCGCACGCGCTCGCACTTCACGCCCGCGGTGCTCGCAGAGATCGAAGCGGCGATCGGCGCCGCCGAAGCGCAGCACGCCGGCGAGATCCGCTTCGCGATCGAGACGGCACTGCCGGTGCACGTCCTATGGCACGAGCTCAGTCCGCGCGCTCGCGCGCTCGAGCTGTTTGCGCGCCTGCATATCTGGGATACGCAGGCCAACAACGGCGTGCTCATTTACCTGCTGCGGGCCGACCGCGCGGTGGAAATCATCGCCGACCGCGGCATCAATGACCGCGTGAGCGCGGCCGAATGGGAACTCGTGTGTCGCGAGGTCGAGACGCATTATCGGGCCGGCCGCTACGCTGCAGGTTCGCGCGCAGCGGTCGCGGGAGTCGCGAGGCTGTTGGCGCTGCATTTTCCGGCCGAGCGCTCTTCGGGCAACGAACTGCCCAATCAACCGATACTCCTCTAGAATGACTGGCGTGAGCTCAAAGTATCACCGCCGATCGATGCAAGCTGCGGCGCTATGCGCCGCGGCCACCCTGATCGCGAGTTGCTCGTTGATCGGATCGCACGCGACGCCTAAGCCGCCGCCGGTTCCGGTCCCGACGGCGGTCGCGCCGGCCGCTCCGGTGCTCGCAGCGCCGAGCGCCACGCACCAGTTCGCGCTGGCCAATGCCCAGGATGACGTCGTCGGCGATGTGCAGATCACGATCGCCTCGAAGGAAGACACGCTGCCGGATATCGCCCGGCGCTTCGACGTCGGTTACGAGGAGATCGTCCGGGCCAATCCCGGCGTCGATCCATGGATCCCCGGTGCCGGCCACCACATCGTGGTGCCGACGCGATTCGTGCTGCCTAACGCAGCGCGCGAAGGCATCGTCATCAATGTCGCGGCCATGCGGCTGTACTACTTTCCGCCGCACCGCAAGGGTGAAGCGCAGCAGGTGTACACGCACCCGATCGGTATCGGCAAGGCCGGCTGGAGGACCCCTGAGGGCGTGACCCATGTCGTGAGCCACGTCAAGAACCCGATTTGGCGACCGTCGGCCGCGCTACGTGTCGATCATCGCAACGACAGCGGCGAGGACCTGCCTGCCGTGGTGCCGTCGGGGCCGGACAATCCACTGGGCAAGTACGAGTTCAGGCTCGGCTGGCGGAGCTACCTGATTCACGGCACCAACAAGCCCTACGGCGTGGGCCTGCGCTCCAGCCACGGCTGCGTGCGGCTCTATCCGGAGGATATCGAGAAGCTGTTCGAGCTGGTGCCCAACGGCACGCAGGTGCGCGTGGTGAATCAGCCGTTCGTGTTCGGTTGGTACGACGATCAGCTCTATTTGCAGGCCTATACGGTGCTCGAAGACGATGCGCGCGACTGGAAAAACGCGCAGAAGAAGCTGCTGTCGCATTCGCTGCCGGGGCGCATCCAAAGCACGCTGTTCGCTGCGGGTAGCGCGATCGATTGGCAGAGCGTCGCGAGCGTCACGCACGCCCCGCGCGGCATTCCGGTGCCGATCTCGGGCGAGGGTGGCAGCGTCGAACTGGTGCTGGCGTCGGCCCCGGAAGTGCAAAATCGCATACCGGATGGGTCCAACTGGGATGGCAACGACGACACCGGTACTGACGGCAAGAGCGCACAGCAACTGTTGTCGGAGCGCGAACCCTCGAGCGCGCCGGCGCCCGCGAGCCATGCACCGGGCGGTTGAGGCGCACGATGGCGCAGTTGAGCGAATGGCTGCAGCTCATGCTGGCGGAGATCGCGCGCAAGCAGGAGGAAGCACGCTGCGCCGTTGAGGAACAACAAGCGCGCGCAGCTGCAACACCGCCCCAGGAGCCGCAAGCCGCGCAGTCGAGCTAGTCGCGCTGTGCTACATTTGCGATCGAGCTTCGAGGACAGGGCGTGCCCGAGCTGGTCGTTTCCGACATTGATACCGAAAGACTGATCCGGCTGCAGCCGGCGATTGAGCGCGCCGCGACCGCCGTCACCGCTTTCGTCGGCCGCGCGCTCAAGGGTCCGGTCGACCAAGCCACGAGCATCTCAAGCTTTGATAATTATCAGCGAATCTTCGGCGGCCTATGGCAGCCATCGACGCTCTCCTACGCGGTTGAGCAGTACTTCGAGAATGGTGGCCGCAGCTGCATCGTGGTGCGAGTGTGCAACGGCGGTCGCGCTCCGACGCTGACGCTGCGCTGTGGTGAGGCGACACTCACGCTGATCGGTGTATCGCCCGGCACCCGGGAATTTCTGCGTGCCGCAGTCGACTACGACGGCATCGTTGCCGGCGACGCCGATCGCTTCAATCTGGTGGTGCAACGCCTTCGGGCCGCGGGAACCGAGCTCATCGAGGAGCAGGAAATCTTCCGTCGCGTATCGATCCGGCCGGACGCGGAGCGGGCGTTGCCGGGACTGTTGTCCAAGTCGCGATTGGTACGGCTCGCCAGCGCGTTACCGCAGCAGCGACCCGAGCGCACCGTGGGCGCGGGCGGTACGACCGCGGTCGGCTACGCGGTGTCCAATCCCGATGGCGATGACGGCGACACGCTCACCAATTACGACATTATCGGTGATGCGCTCAGCGGCACGGGGCTGTTTGCGCTGCGCGGTGAAGAGACGTTCAATTTTTTATGCGTGCCGCCGCTCTCGCGGCAACTCGATGTCGGGTTGCCGACGCTGCTCGTGGCGCTGCGGCTGTGCCGGGAGCGTCAGGCGATGCTGCTGGTCGACCCGCCCGCGGCCTGGGATACCCCGGCGGCGGCCGTCGAGGGTCTGCGCGGCTGGCCCTTCCAAAGCGAAGACGCGCTGATGTTCTATCCGCGCGTGCTGGCCTTCGATCGTCTGCGCGGACGCAACGAGCAGTTCGGCTCGGCCGCGGCCGGCGCCGGTCTATTGGCGCGCGCCGATCAGGTCTGTCCGGTCTGGTCCACCACCGAGGCCGACGAGCCGATGTTGCGCCCGGGATTGCGGCCAGCCGCCAGCGTGACCGATCTGGATCGCATCCGGCTCATTCAAGGCGGCGTCAACGCCTTGACCTCGCAGCGCCACAATGGCCGCCAGCACGGCGGCCTGCGCACGTTGTTACCCGAGGTTGGTGTAAAAATAGACTGGCGCTATCTGGCTTCGCGGCGCTTTGCGCTCTTCATCATGGCGAGCATAGAGCACGGCACGCGCTGGGTCCGGCTCGAGCATGGCGGTCCGCCGCTGTGGGCGCAGGTGCGCTCGCAGGTCACGGCGTTTTTTGAAAGCCTGGAGCGCGACGGCGCCTTCGTCGGGCGTGACGCGTCCGAGAGCTATTTCGTGATCTGCGATGAACGACTCAATGACGCTGCAGCCATCGCCTGCGGGCAATTCCAGCTGCTGTTCGGCTTCGCGGCCTCGCGACCCGGCGATTTCCAGACCTACCTCGTGACGCACCAGCCCGACAGTAGCGCCGCGCGCACCGTCAGCGTCAACCGCTACGCGCTGCCACGCCAAAGCTGACCGTCACTTGCAACCGCGGGTGAAGTCGGCAGGAGTATCATTCGCGACGATGATTACCGCCAGCTGGCATCGATCCAAAGGAAGACTTCAGGATGGCGAATCGCTATGTGGTGTTCTCGCATGGCAGGGACAGCGGACCGTGGGGCAAAAAGATCACGGCCTTGGCGGACGTTGCGCGCAGCGAGGGTTATGAAGTCGAGTCGGTCGACTATCGGGGCATCGAGGCCGTCAAGGGTCGCAGCGACAAGCTGATCGAGGTGTGCAAGACCCTGTCCGGCGATCTGGTGCTGGTCGGCTCGAGCCTGGGCGGCTATGTGGCGCTGTCCGCAGCTGCGCAGCTGCACGCGCGCGGCGCGTTCCTGATGGCCCCGGCGCTGTACATGGAGGGCCTGCCGCCGCTGCGCGAGCGGGTGCTGGACTGTCCTGCCGCGCTCGTGCACGGCTGGCGCGACGAAGTCGTTCCGGTCGAGCACAGCATCCGCTTCGCGCGCGAGTACAACGCCTCGCTGCATCTGCTCGATAGCGACCATCAACTGCACGATCAACTCAGCTTCATCAAGTACCTGTTCGAGTACTTCCTGATCGGTCTTGATCTGCAGTCCGAGCGCGGCTTGCCCTAGGCTCATAAGACCATGCAAGGGGTCCTGAGCCGGGTCCTCGCTCTGTGGGTGCGCGCGACACTGCGGCCCGAGGACGCGGCGGCGCGCATCGGCGGCCGAACCGTCCCGGTGTGCTATGTGCTCGAACGGCGCAGTCGCGTGGACCTCGCCGTGCTGCAGAGCGTGTGTGTGCGCGATCGGCTGCCGCGGCCGGGACGCCGGCTGCTGGCGCAGCGGCTGCGGAATCGGCGCTCCTCATTCGCCCTGGTGCGCAGCCTCGGTTTGTGGCGCACGCGGCTGGACCGCCGGCCGCCCGAACTGTTGCTGCTGCTGATCGAGGCGCTGCGCGCCGATCCAACGCTGGATGTGAGCCTGGTGCCGGCCGCCGTTTATTGGGGCCGCGCGCCGCAAAAGGAGCGCTCGGTGATCCGGCTGCTGCTGTCGGAGGACTGGGCCATTGGCAGCCGACTGCGCCGTTTCTTCAGCGTACTGGTCAATGGCCGCAATAGTACGGTGCAGCTCGGTGAGCCGATATCGTTGCGTAACTGGCTCGACACCGATGCCGACACCGCGCTGACCGGCCGGCGCGTGGCGCGGCAGCTGCGGCTGCAGTTCGCGCGGCTGCGCGCGGCCCGCATCGGCCCCGATCTCTCGCACCGTCGTACTATCGTGGCCGAGGTGCTGCGCACCCGTGCGGTGCGCGCCGCGGTTGCACAGGAGCTCAGCGAAAAGAGCCGCGGCTCGCGTCGCGCGATGCTGCTCGAGGCGCGGCGCTATGCCGACGAGATTGCGGCTAACTATTCGCACGTGTTCGTGACCTTCATGTCGTTGGCGCTCGCGCGGCTCTGGAACCGGCTGTATGACGGCGTCGAGTTTCAGCACGTGGAGACGCTGCAGCAGGTGGCCGAGGGCAACGAGATCGTCTACGTGCCATGTCATCGCAGCCACATGGACTACCTGCTGCTGTCCTATGCGATCTACCAGCGAGGCTACGCGATCCCGCACATCGCCGCCGGATTGAACCTGAACCTGCCGATCGTGGGCCGCTTCCTGCGCAAGGGCGGCGCGTTCTTCATTCGTCGCAGCCTGCGCGGCAGTGCGCTCTACACGATCGTGTTCATGAAGTACCTCGAGGCGATGATGGCCCGCGGTCATTCGATCGAATATTTCATCGAAGGCGGGCGCAGCCGCACCGGCCGGCTGCTCACGCCGATGACCGGCATGTTATCGATGACGGTACGCAGTTATCTGCGCGAGCCGTGCCGGCCGGTGGTGTTCGTGCCGGTGTATTTCGGCTATGAGCGCATTCTGGAGGGTCCGACCTATATCGGCGAGCTGTCCGGCAAACCCAAGGAGAAGGAATCGGTTCTGGGTCTGCTGCGCACCTTGCGCCGGCTGTTTCGCCAGCGTTACGGCCGCGTCCATGTCAATCTCGGCGAGCCGATCTATCTCGATGCGCTGCTCGACGCCTTCGCTGCGGGTTGGCGCGAGCAGGTGTTCGACGACCAGAACCGCCCGCCGTGGGTGAGCGCGCTGGTCGATGAGCTGGCGCAAACGATCATGCGGCATATCAATGCGGCGGCCACCGTGACCCCGATCAACCTGCTGGCGCTGATCCTGCTGGCCATGCCGCGCCAGGCGATGATCGAGTCGGACCTGCGGCGCCAGATCGAGAGCATGCTCGCGCTACTCGGCGCGATGCCATACGGCGATCGCGTGACCGTGACCAAAGCCAGCCCGCAGGAGGTGGTCGAGTACGGTCTGGCATTGCAGGTCATCTCGCGCGAAACGCATCGCGCCGGCGACATCGTACGCATGAGCCCCGAGCACGCGGTGTTGGCGACCTATGCCCGAAACAACGTGCTGCATCTGTTCGCGATGCCGTCGCTGATCGCCTGCTGCTTTTTGTCCAACGCCGCCATGCCTACCGAGGACGTGCAGCGCCTGGCGGGACGCATCTATCCGTATGTGGCGGCGGAGCTGTTCCTGCGCTGGTCGGAAGCGGAGCTGCCCGAGGTGGTCGCGCGCACGCTCGAGGCTTTGGCCGGCCTCGGGATGCTCGAAGCCAGCGGCGAGCAGCACCTGTGGCGGCGTCCCGGGCCGAATTCGATCGCCGCCATGCAGCTGTCGCTGTTGGCACAGACCACCGTGGCCACGGTCGAGCGCTACTATCTGGCCATCGCGCTGCTGATCGGCGCCGGCAGCGGTGAGATCAGTCAGCAGGCGCTCGAGCAGCGCTGCCAGCTCATGGCGCAACGCATGACTATGCTCTATGGCTTCAATTCCCCGGAGTTCTTCGATCGCAGCCTGTTCGAGAATTTCATTGATCTGCTGCGCGCGCGTGGCCTGGTGCGGGTCGATGAGGCCGGGCGGCTGGCGTTCGATGAGATCCTGATCCGCGTTGCGGCCGACGCGCAGCTGGTGCTGTCAGAGCAGATACGCCACAGCATCCTGCAGGTCACGCATTCTTGAGCGCCGCCTCCCAGGCCACGAGCTTATCAGCCAGGCGCATGCGGGCATGGGCCGGACTGGTCGAGGGCAGCTGCAGGCACAGCAGCTGCGGGAATTCGCGTTGCAACTGCGTGCCGAAGTAGCGACGCAGCGCCCGGTAGGCGGTGCCGCCGTTACAGCACAGGCGCTCGATGCCCGGATGCGCGCGCAGCAGCTGCGGCAGGTCGTTCGGGACCGCGCTGGCGTGCTCGATCGAGGCATCGAGACTGCCGCAGCGCACGCAGGAATGCAGCACATCCCACAGCGCCACGCGGCACTGCTGTAGCCGCTGCAGCCGGCTGGCATAGGACAGCGAACGGCGCGCGCCGCACAGCCGTTCCATGATCGGCCAGAATTGATTTTGTGGATGCGCGTAGTACTGCTGCGCGGCCAGCGAGGCGGCTCCCGGCATGCTGCCGAGAATCAGCAGCCGCGCATCGGCGCGAACGAGCGGGGCGAAGCTGTAGAGGCGGGTGGCCGGCGCGACCGACATGCGGCAAGTCTAGCGCACAGCAGTGCCGTACACTCTCAACCGCCGTGCTTGAAAAACTGGACGGCGCATTCGTGCCTGACCCTCTGCGGGCGGCTGTTGCGCAAATATCGGTGCGCCCGGCGAGGCGAAGCCGCTGCGCTGGCCCCGAAGCTGCTCGATCAGCGCCGGGATGGCGCGCAGCGTATTGGTCGGCGACTGGTGCGGCTGCAAGGTGCGCAGCCGCCGATCAAGCGCCAGGCGCACGAACGGCAGCACGACCAGCAGCAGGAAAATCCCCAGCGCCTCGGCCCAGGATTGCAGGTCATTGCCGTAATAGACCTTGCCGGCCAATTCATGCAGCGTGTCCATGGCTGCAATGTAGCCAAGCTAGCGGCTAGCTGCCGTCAGTCGAATCCTACGCGCGAGCGTAACTGCTTGCGCCGCTTGCGTTGGGTCTTGTCCTCCATGCGGCGCTGCTGCGAGCCGAAAGTGGGGCGAGTCGCGCGACGCTTCTTGGGCTCCACGGTGGCGCGGGCGATCAGATCCTGCAGGCGCGCGAGCGCCTCGCGGCGGTTGCCCTCCTGCGTCCGGTGATTGCGGGCGTTGATCAGCAGCGTCCCCTCGGCGCTGACCCGATGGCCCGCCAGCGCCTGCAGCCGCGCCTTGACGCTCGGCGACAACGCCAGGGTGCCCGCCAGATCGAAGCGCAGCTGGGCGGCGGTGGCCACTTTGTTCACATTCTGTCCGCCTGGACCCGAGGCGCGAACAAAATGGAACTGCAGGTCACCATCGGGAATGGGCGTCGGCTTTTTCAAAGCGGCGCGTCGTGCCGGATCTGCACTTCGCGCTGCGCCACCGGGATCGTGATGCGCGCATCGCGGAACAGGCGCCAGATCAGGCGATTGACGTCAGAGCGGACGTTGTTCACACCGGCCTCTGGATCGGCGATCCAGAAGCGCAGCTCCAGGTCCATGCCGTGATCGGAAAACTGCATGAGGCGCGATACCGGTGCCGGCTCGCGCAGAATGCGCGGATGTCCGTGAGCGGCGCGCTCCAGAATCTCCAGCGCCTTCTCGGGGTCATCGCGGTAGCTGATGCGCACGGGCAGTTTCAGGCGCACCTTGCGGTCCGAGTAGCTCCAGTTGATGACCGGGCTGTTGATCAGGTTCTGGTTCGGGACCAGCGTCTCCACCCCGTCGCGATCGCGCACGACGACGTAGCGGCCGCGCAGCGCCTGCACCCAGCCGAAGCTCTCGGTACTGGTTCCCGGCATGCCGGTGAAGCTGATGACATCGCCGGGCTTGATCGATTTGTCCATCAGCAGCACGACACCGCTGACGAAATTGCTGGCAATGGATTGCAGCCCAAAACCCAATCCCAATCCTACCGCCCCGGTCAGCACCGTCAGGGCCGTAAGGTCCACGCCGGCGGCATTGATGCCGAGCAGAATTCCGAGGCCGACCAAAAAGAAATAGCTGAATTTGGTGACGCCGATGCGCGTGGACAGCGCGATCGACTCCACGGTCATGATGCGTCGCTCGAAGCCGCGCGCGAGCACGCTGGTCACGAGTACGAACGCGCTGATGATCACGAGGCCTTTTAGCAGCGCCCAGAGTGTGAACGCGCCGCGGCCTGGCAGCAGATTGATGTCATTGAGCGTGCTCTGCAGCGCTCCAAACCAGCCAATCACCTGGAAGGAGATCGCCAGCCAGATCAGCAGCGTCAGGCGATTCTCCCAGTTGCGCAGCCAGGAGTCCGGCCCAAGCCCTAAGCGCAGCAAATACACTCCGAGCCGCACCAGCACCAGCGTTGACGCGAGCTCCATGGCGGTGTTGAGTACGCTGGTGCCTGAACCGGCCGCGGCGATCAGGGTGCGCAACAGCAGCAGCAGCACCAGCGCGAGCAGCAGCGGTGCTTCGATAATTGCGATCTCGAAGACCCGCGCACGCGCGCCGCGTAGCGGCAGCGCCGCGCGGCGCCGCGGCCGCCAGAGTCGCAGCCGATGCGCACCGAGCAACGCGGCCAGCAACGCCACGCCAATCGCGGCAACCTGCAGCAGGGTCTCGCCGCTGCTGGCGGTTGCGAGAAACGCGCGGAACGCGCCGGCGCTGTCGCTCATGGCGTTTAAGCGTTCAGATCCGGGATCAATTGACTTTCGAGCTTCTGGATCTGGTCCTTGAGCACGAGTTTGCGCTTCTTGAGGCGCTTGAGCTGCAGCTCATCGATGTGAAGGTCCATCGATAGCCGCGAGATCACTTCATCCAGATCGCGGTGCTCGATGCGCAGCGCCCGCAGTTTTTCCACGTTGCGGAACAGCTCGCGGTCGACGTTATCTTCCTGATCGCTCATCCGCTGTGATCGTTCATCCGCTGTGATCGCTCACGGCGCAAGCCGCGCCGCAATGGGTGTAATCAGATCGGGTAGCTTAGCGAAGCGACCCAGCGGGCGCCAAGGTAAATCCGGCTCGTGGAAATCCGAACCGGTCGAGCCGGCGAGCTCGTAGCGGCGGGCCAGCGCCGCGGCGCGGTCGGCATCAGCGGGACCCATGCCGGACAGGCTGACTTCGATGCCTTCGCCGCCGGCGGCCTTGAATTCCCCGACCAGTTCGCGCAGCACGCCGTGGGAGACCGTGTAGCGGTGCGGGTGCGCCAGCACGGCGATGCCGCCCGCCTCGACGATGCGTTGTACCGCGGTCGCGAGCTGCGGCCATTGGGCGCTGACGTAACCCGGCCGGCCGCGCTTGAGCCAGCGCTCGAACGCCTGCTGCATGCTGTCCGCGACCCCCAGTCGGCACAGCGCGCGCGCCAGATGCGTGCGTGTCGGCAGCGCTGCCTTCAGGGTCAGCGCGGCGAGCTCCTGCCCGGGCAGGCCGGCGCGGGATAGCCGCTGCGTCATCGCATGGATGCGCTCGCGCCGGCGCGCGAGCACTGCGCCGCAATGCGAGAGCAGCGCGGCGTCGGCGACGTCGAGCTGTAATCCGACGATATGAATTTCCCGCTCGCGCCATTGGCAACTGAGCTCGATCCCGGGTACGAAGCGGATCGCTGCAGCCGCGCACGCGGCGCTTGCCGGTCCACAGCCGCTGACCGTGTCGTGGTCGGTCAGCGCGAGCAATTCGACCTGGCGCTGCGCCGCCAGCGCCACGAGCGACTCCGGCGACAGCAATCCGTCCGAGCAGTCACTATGGGTGTGCAGATCGATACGCGGGAACATGCGTCGGGCCTAGGACTGCGACAGCAGCGCGGGCCAATCGCGAGAGCGGTCGGCGTAGGCCAGGAACGAAGGATTGATTAGGTTCTCGCGTGTGTTGTAGCGCAGCGGCGCCCCGGTCAGGTCGACCACGCAGCCGCCGGCTTCGAGCACCACGGCCTGGCCGGCCGCGGTGTCCCATTCGGAGGTCGGCCCGCGGCGCACATATAGATCGCCGCTGCCTTCGGCCAGCAAGCCGAATTTCAGGGCGCTGCCGACGCTGATGCGCTCGTGTTTGCCTAAACGATCGAGCATGCGCTCGAGCACCGCATCGCCGTGCGAGCGGCTGCCGAGAATCCGCAGCATCGCGGGCGCCGTGGCCTGCGCGTGAATGGGCGTGCAACGGCCATCGGCGGCGCGGCGGAACGCGCCGCAGCCGCGTGCGGCCCCGTACAATACAGCGCGCGCCGGGGCGTAGACGATGCCCAGCACCGGCTCGCGGTCCTCCACCAGCGCGATATTGACGGTAAACTCGCCATTGCGTTTGACGAACTCACGCGTGCCGTCCAGCGGATCGACCAGCCACAACCGTCGCCAGTCGCGCCGATGCTCAAATTGCTGCGGCGGGGATTCCTCGCCCAGCATCGCAATCTCGGGCGTGATGGCCTTCAGGCCCGCGGCGATGATGCGCTGCGCCGCCAGATCGGCCTCCGTCAGCGGCGAACGATCGTCCTTGAGCGTGACGTTGAAGGCGGTCCGGTAGATTCTCATGATCTCCTGGCCCGCTACATCGGCGATATCGATGACGGCGGGCAACCAGTCCGCCAGCTGCTGGGGGCTTAGATTCGTGAACATAGGCACTATGATAGCCGACGCCGTGAGTGTCCCGATTTTGAGCCCAGCGCAATGGAGCCAGATCGACACCGTTTTGCTCGATCTGGACGGCACGCTGCTGGATCTGGCCTTCGACAGCCGTTTCTGGCGCCAGCGCGTGCCTGAGGCCTGGGCGCAACAGCGTGCAATCACGCTCGAGCAGTCGCGCGCCGAGCTACAGCCGCGTTTCGCCGCCCGCGAGGGCACTTTAGGATTGGTACTGCATCGAGTATTGGAGCCGTGAGCTCGAACTGGAGATCCGCGCGCTCAAACAAGGTGTTGCGCATGGGATCCGCTGGCTGCCCGGAGCACGCGAATTCCTCAAGCGCGTACGCGTCCTCGGCAAACGTCTGGTGCTGATCACCAACGCGCACCCGATCACGCTGGCGATCAAGGATGCGCGCACCGAGGTCATCAGCTATTTCGATGCCGGCTTCAGTTCGCACCGCTTCGGCGCACCCAAAGAGCATCCGCAGTTCTGGCGCGAGCTCGCCAAGGTCGAGAATTTCGATCCTGGGCGCAGTCTGTTCGTGGACGACAGTCTCGGTGTGCTGCGCGCCGCCCGCGCAGCGGGCCTGGGGCTGATCTATGCCGTGCGCAAGCCCGACAGCTCGTGTGCGCCGCGCATGCACCAGGAGTTTCCGGCGGTCGATGCGGTAGCCGAGCTGCTCTAACGGCGCGCTGGCCTGGCTCTTAACGTCCGTGCCGCCGCGGTTCACCGCGCCGACCGCCGCCCGGGCTGCCACCGGACCGGCCGCTGCGGTTGCCGCCTGGCCTCGTGCCGCCGCGGCTACCGCCAGGCCGCGCGCCAAACGCACGGCCGTGGGCGGATTCGGCCGACGGCGGCGGTGCCGCTATCAGCTTCGCCAGCAGCCCCGGCGCGACCGCGGCCACCGGAATCTTGCGGCCGATGTATTCCTCGATATCCGGCAGCGAGATCGCATATTCCTCGCAGCCGAAGCTGATGGCATCGCCGTCGGCACCGGCGCGCGCCGTGCGGCCGATGCGATGCACGTAGTCCGGGGCGTCCTGCGGCAGGTCGAAATTGAATATATGACTCACGTCGGGAATGTGCAGCCCGCGCGAGGCGACGTCGGTCGCAATCAACACGGCCAGTTCGCCTTCGTGAAACTGGCGCAGGAACTGCAGTCGCTTCTTCTGGGGCACATCGCCGGAGAGCGCCTGGGCGTGAAAGCCGTTGGCGCGCAGCGAGGCTTCGAGTCGCTCGGCCATGCGCCGCGTGTTGACGAACACCATCGTGCGGTGCGCCTCGGTTTCGCGCAGCAGCCCGACCAGCAGCGGGATCTTTTCTTCCATCGATGGAAAATAGATCACCTGGCGGATGCGATCGATCGTGACCTTGTCCGGCTCGATGCGCACCAGCTCCGGGTTGTTCATGTGCTCGTAGGCGAGCTCGAGTACGCGCTGCGACAGCGTCGCCGAAAACAGCATCGATTGCCGGTGCTCGGGGCGCGGCAAACGCCGCAGTATGAAGCGAATATCGGCGATGAAGCCCAGATCGAACATCCGGTCGGCCTCATCGAGCACCAGCACCTGCACATGGCGCAGGTCGAACACGTGCTGTTTGAAGTAATCAATGATGCGCCCCGGCGTGCCGATCAGCACATCGACGCCATCCGCGACGATTTGCCGCTGCTTTTCGTAATCCGTGCCGCCGAATACGACCGCCATCCGCAAACCGGTGTGCTTGCCCAGGACGGCCGCATCCTTATGAATCTGCACCGCTAGCTCGCGCGTTGGCGCCACCACCAGGGCGCGAATCGACGTCGCCTGTCGACCCGGTGGGGCGGGCTTGGACAGCAACGACTGGAATAGCGCTACGAGGAAGGCGGCTGTCTTGCCGGTTCCGGTTTGCGCCTGCCCGGCGATGTCCCGGCCCTGCAGTGCGATCGGCAGGGTTTGCGCTTGGATCGGCGTGCAGTAGGTAAAGCCTGCATCGACGATGCCCTGCATCATCGAGTCCGCCAGCGGCAGGGATTGGTAGGTCAGGGAACTGAGATGTTCATCACTCATTAATGCTGTTTGGCTCCACGATCGCCTCAAGACTTGCAAAGCACCCCGGAAAGGGCAAAAATAAGGCCACCGGCGGTCGTGTCTGTCCGCACCCGCCAAGCCATCCTGACGCAAGCCATCTTTGAGCTAGTGTAACCGTTAGACGGCTTTTCGGGGCACGGTGTGGGCCGCGCTGCCAACAATTTAAGTTCATTCATTTATTCCATACCCATCTCGTAAATTCGTCTTTTGTCCGCAAATATTAAATTTTCTCCCCTCAACGGAGGCTCAACTGCGTGAGTAACGAGCACATTGTGCACACCTCGGATGCCAGCTTCGATCAGGATGTCCTCAAGGCCGAAAAGCCGGTATTGCTGGATTTCTGGGCGGAATGGTGCGGCCCCTGCAAGATGATCGCGCCGATCCTCGATGAGATCGCAACCGAGTACAAGGATCGGCTGCGGATCGCGAAGCTCAACATCGACGAGAATCCGCACACGCCGCCTAAATTCGGCATTCGTGGCATTCCAACGTTGATCTTGTTCAAGAACGGCACGGTCGAGGCGCAAAAGGTCGGCGCCCTGTCCAAATCCCAGCTCGCCACCTTTCTGGATCAGCACCTGTGAGAGGCTATCTGGGAAATCAGGGCCGTAATCGGCCGCAAAGCAATAAGGGACAGGGCCAGGGCCAGGGCCCCCAGGGTCCGCGACATGGCAACCGCGACGGCAATCGCGGCAATGGTCGGCCTGAGGAGATGATGCCGGAGCTCGAGCCGATCGGCGAGGACGACGCCGAGGTCATCAGTCCGGCCGATCTGGCGCTCTCGCGCAGCTCGATGAATCTGACCGAGCTGAAGGCCAAGCCGATTCACGAACTCGTGAAGATGGCCGAGTCGATGGGTCTGGAGAACCTCGCGCGCTCGCGCAAGCAGGACATCATCTTCTCGATCCTCAAGGCGCACGCGCGCAATGGTGAGGACATCTATGGCGACGGCGTGCTCGAGATCCTGCAGGACGGCTTTGGCTTCCTGCGCTCGGCCGACGGCTCCTATCTGGCCGGGCCGGATGACATCTACGTGTCCCCGAGCCAGATCCGGCGTTTCAACCTGCGCACCGGCGATACGATTTCCGGGCTGATCCGCCCGCCGAAGGAAGGCGAGCGCTACTTTGCGCTGCTCAAGGTCGGCGAGATCAACTACGATTCGCCCGACAGCTCGCGCAACAAGGTGCTGTTCGAGAACCTGACGCCGTTTCACCCGACCAAGCGGCTGAAACTTGAGCGCGGCAATGGCAGCACCGAGGATCTGACCGCCCGTACCATCGACCTGGTGGCGCCGATCGGCAAGGGCCAGCGCGGCCTGATCGTCTCGCCGCCCAAGGCCGGCAAGACCATGCTGTTGCAGAACATCGCGACCTCGATCACCGCCAACCATCCCGAGGTGATTCTGATCGTGCTGCTCATCGACGAGCGGCCCGAGGAAGTCACCGAGATGCAGCGCACCGTGAAGGGCGAAGTGGTCTCCAGCACCTTCGATGAGCCGGCAGCACGCCACGTGCAGGTCGCCGAGATGGTGATCGAAAAGGCCAAGCGCCTGGTGGAGCACAAAAAAGACGTCGTCATTCTGCTCGATTCGATCACGCGTCTGGCGCGCGCCTACAACACCGTGGTGCCCTCATCGGGCAAGGTGCTGACCGGCGGCGTCGACGCCAACGCATTGCAGCGTCCCAAGCGCTTCTTCGGCGCCGCGCGCAATATCGAGGAAGGCGGCAGCCTGACGATTCTGGCCACGGCGCTGATCGATACCGGCTCCAAGATGGATGATGTCATCTACGAGGAATTCAAAGGCACCGGTAACAGCGAAATCCACCTCGATCGCCGCATTGCCGAAAAGCGCGTCTTCCCGGCCGTGAACATCAACCGCTCCGGTACGCGCAAGGAAGAGCTGATCACCGATCCGGGTGAGCTCGCGAAGATGTGGATCCTGCGCAAGCTGCTGCACCCGATGGACGAGCTGGCCGCGATAGAGTTCCTGCTCGATAAAATGAAGGATACGAAGACCAACGCAGAATTTTTCGACGCGATGAGGCGTTAAGGGCGCTGACAGTCAAAACTGGGGTTCCGGTCCGGTTCGCCGGTCGCCAGCCAGCGACGCTGGCGCAGGCTCTGTGCTTAGGGGATAGTCGGCCTATCGCGGCGTCAGCCGCTGGCGGAGTGAAGCCGACATAATGCTTTCGTCGCGGTATGGCGCACTGCTGCTTGCGCTGCCCATGTTGGGCGCCGCGCTCGCGGCCCATGCGGACGATGCCACGACGCCGCCGTCGATCCCCAGCCCGATCACGGATCATTTGGCGTTGACCGGCGGCTTCTTCTGGGGCCACGTCACGACCTTTGGCCAGTTCAACTCCGGCAATGGTCTGCCCGGTACGACGCTCACGGCCGAGCAGGACCTGGGTCTGACCGATCAGGTGTATCAGCCGCGCATCGAGCTCATGTTCCGGCTGCAAAAGCGCGGCCGGCTGCGCGTGAATTTCTTCGATCTGCGACGCAGCGGGGAGAAACAGCTCGACCGCAAGATCCAGTTTGGCGACCAGACCTTCCAGGCCGACGAGACGGTGCAGTCCACAATCAATTGGCGGCAGATGGATCTGACCTACACCTACTCGTTTCTACGTGGCGAGCGCTATGAGCTCGGAGCGGGCATGGGCGTGCATCTGCTCGAGGCTCAGGCGACCGCGCAGATTCCGAGCACGCCTCAGCGCGCGGATTACTCACAGGCCGGACCATTTGCGACCGTAGCGCTCGACGGCACTTATCTGATCGATAGGCACTGGGCCTTCAGTGCGCGCGCGCAGTATCTGCGTGTCTCGGTCGGCAACTTCTCGGGCCTGCTCGAGGATTACCACACCGATCTGCAGTATCGCTGGCGGCGCAACCTGGCCTTTGGTGTCAGCTACGCTTACGCGCAGGACGAAGTCAATGTGCGCAACCACGATCCTTCCGGTGTCCTCAGATTGACCTTCACCGGTCCGGAGCTGTTCGTGCGCGTGAGTTATTGAGCCAGATCCACAGCCGCAAGACGACCACTCAGGCGCGCACGTGATCGGCAATGAAATCGACCATGAGCTGCACCGTAACCGGATCGCGCAGCGGGCCACTATGGCTTAAGGCTGGGGCCACGAGCAGGCGGCCGTCGGCGAGCGACAGCGCGACTTCCTCGGAATGCGCAGCCGGCACGAATTCGTCGGCACCGCCGTGCACCAGCAGCACTGGAACGTGAATGCGCCGCGCCAGTTGCCTGGCGCAGTAGTCCTCCGGATCACTGCCGTAGCGCACTCGGAACAGCGAGCGCGTGCGCTCGATCACCTCGGGCGCCAGGCCCATGGCCATCGTGAAGGAATCGAATAGGTAGCCGACGTCGCGCGGCAGGCCGATCAACACGGCGGCCCGCAGGCTCGGTGCCGCGGGGCCTTCGGCGAGCCAGCTCACCGCCGTGAGCGCGCCGAAGGAATGCGCGAGCACGGCCCCGATCGGAGCGCAGGCGCTGTTGACCGCCGACAACGCCTCGCGGTAGCCGTGCAGATCCAACTCGCGGCCCGCCGAGCGGCCATGCGCCGGAGCATCGAACGCCGTCACGCGTAAGCCGCGCGCGCTCAAGCACTCAATCACCTCGCGCAATCGTGCTGCATGTGAAATCCAGCCGTGCAGTATCAGCACGGCCGGCCCCGTACCGGGCCACTCGTAGAGCTGAATATCGCCGCGGGCGGTCGGCAACCTGCGGCTCATGGCGGAGGCCAGGAATTCCATGTCTTGCGCGCTCAAAGCCCGGGCGCGAGGTCTCGTGAACAGACGCACGGCAAGCCGGGCCGCGAGCGCCGGGCTCAGCGCGCTGAGCAGCCAAAACAGCGCACGCAGGCGCCGTTTGAGCGAAGGGGTCAGTCCGGGGATATTGCGCTCGGCCGCCGCAAGCGCGTCAGCCACGACCGCGCCCGACGCCGCGCTCTCGAGCGATGGCACGGTAGCCGATGTCGCGGCGCCATTGCATACCGCGGAAGTGGATCGGCTCGATCAACGCATAGGCCTCGCTCTGCGCCTCGCTGACGCTCGCGCCCAAGCCCACGGCGCACAGCACGCGACCGCCGCTGGTCAGTACGCGATTCTGTTCGCGGCGCGTGCCGGCATGGAACAGCTTGCCCGGCAGGCGCTCGGCCGCCTCGAGGCCTTCGATCGCATCACCCAGACGCACGCTCTCGGGATAGCCCGAGGCCGCCAGCACCACGCCGAGCGCCGCGCGCTCATCCCATTGCGACGCGATCGTATCGAGCCGGCGCGCCAGCGCCGATTCGCACAGCTGCGTGAGATCGGAGCGCAGGCGAGCCAGGATCGGCTGCGTTTCTGGATCGCCGAGGCGGCAATTGAATTCCAGTACTTTGACGGCTCCGTCGGCACTGATCATGAGTCCCGCATATAAAAATCCGGTATACGGCGTGCCATCGGCGGCGAGAGCGCGCACGGTCGGCCAGATGACCTCGCGCATCACGCGCTCATGGACCGCCGGTGTGACTACCGGTGCGGGCGAGTAGGCACCCATGCCGCCTGTGTTGGGACCGTGATCGCCCTCGTCGAGGCGCTTGTGGTCCTGACAGCTCGCGAGCGGCAGTACCTGCTCGCCATCGGCCATGACGATGAAGCTCGCTTCCTCGCCTTGCAGGAATTCCTCGACCACAATCTCGGCGCCGGCATCGCCGAAGCGGCCGCCAAGCATCTCGCGTGCCGCGGCATCAGCCTGCTCGAGGCTCTCGGCGATCACGACACCCTTGCCGGAGGCCAGGCCGCTGGCCTTGATGACGATCGGCGCACGCTGGGTGCGCAACCAGGCGCTGTCGTAATTGTGCTTGGTGAAGCTGCGGTAGGCCGCGCTTGGAATACCGTGCCGCTGCAGGAAGTCCTTGGCAAATGCCTTCGAGCCTTCCAGGCGCGCGGCCAGTCGGCTCGGGCCAAAGCACGGCAGCCCGCAAGCAGTGAACGCATCGACGATGCCGGCCACCAGCGGCGCCTCCGGACCAATGATGGTCAGGTCCACGCTCTCGCGGCGTGCGAGCTCGAGCAGGTCCGCGATATCGGTGGCCGCGACCGCGACGTTGCGCACGCGCGGCTCCGCTGCGGTGCCGGCATTGCCCGGCGCGGTGAGCACCTCGCGCACGCGCGGCGACTGGGCACATTTCCAGGCCAGCGCATGCTCGCGCCCGCCGCCGCCGACGACCAGGACTTTCAATGGCGGAAGTGCCTCACGCCCGTGAGCACCATGGCCATGCCGTGTTCGTCGGCCGCGGCGATGACCTCCTCATCGCGCTTGGATCCGCCTGGATGAATCGCAGCGGCGATGCCGTAGGAGGCGGCGACGTCGATGCCGTCGCGGAACGGGAAGAAGGCATCGGAGGCCATGACCGCTCCGCGCAGGTCGAGTTTTTCGTCCGCGGCCTTGAGCGCCGCGACGCGCGTGGAATAAACGCGGCTCATCTGCCCGGCCCCGACCCCGAGGGTGGCGCCAGCGCGCGCGAATACGATGGCATTGGACTTGACGAACTGCACCACGGTCCAGGCAAATAACAGGTCGGCGAGCTCGCGCGCATCGGGCTTGCGGCGGCTGACGATCTGCAGGTCGGCCGGATCGATACGCACGAGATCGCGCTGCTGCAGCAGCAGCCCGCCGGTCACGCTGCGCAATTCGAGCTCGGCGCCCAGCTCATCGGCGGCAGCGTCCAGATCGCCGGTGACCAGCACCCGCAGGTCGGGTTTGGCGGCGAAGGCGGCGATCGCATCCTTGCTGAGGCTCGGCGCGGCGATCACCTCGGCGAACTGGGTGTGCAGGATGGCGCGCGCGGTCGCCTGGTCGAGTTCGCGATTGAAGGCGATGATGCCGCCGAAGGCGGAGGTGGGGTCGGTGCGGTAAGCGCCGCGGTAAGCCTCGAGGATACCGTCAGCGACGGCGCCGCCGCAGGGATTGGCGTGCTTGACGATCACACAAGCGGCAGCCGCGAACGAGCGCACGCATTCAATCGCGGTATCCGCATCGGCGATGTTGTTATAGGACAGCTCCTTGCCCTGCAGCGCGCGGGCGCTGCTGACCGATCCGCCCTGAGTGCGCGGGTTGCGGTAGAAGGCGGCGCGCTGATGCGGGTTCTCGCCGTAGCGCAGCGCCTGTTGCTTGTCGAAATACAGCGCCAGCTGATCCGGGAACTCCTCCTCGGCATAGTCCTGTCGCTGCTGCAGATAGCTGGCGACGATCGTGTCATAGCGCGCCGTGTGCGCGAATGCCTTGGCCGCGAGGCACGAGCGCGTGTCAATCGAGGTTTCTCCCGCGGCGTCGATCTCGGCCAGCACACCGGCGTAGTCGCGCGGGTCCACGAGCACCGTGACATCGGCGTGGTTCTTGGCCGCGGCGCGCAGCATCGCCGGGCCGCCGATGTCGATGCTCTCGATGGCCTCGGCGTAGCTGCAGCCGGGCCTGGCGATCACGGCCGCGAAGGGATAGAGGTTCACCACCAGCAGATCGATGG
Source organism: Steroidobacteraceae bacterium (assembly GCA_036733765.1). GTDB lineage: Bacteria > Pseudomonadota > Gammaproteobacteria > Steroidobacterales > Steroidobacteraceae > FEN-1191. Next base: position 38,710 of record DAIMZW010000004.1, on the reverse strand, counting down.
CATCGATGCCGTGCTCGCGCATGAGCTCATCGTCGGTGCCGCGCCGACCGAGCAGTCCGCCGTGCACACGGGGATGCAGCGTCTTGAGGCGGCCGTCCATGAGTTCGGGGAAGCCGGTGTAGTCGGAGACCTGGCGCACCGGTAGTCCCTGATCGATGAGCAGCCTGGCCGTCCCGCCGGTCGAGAGCAGCTCGATGCCGCGACGGTGCAGCTCGGCGCCCAGGAATGCGAGCCCGCTCTTGTCCGAAACCGACAGCAGTGCACGTCGGATGGGCATGGGTCTGAAACGCTAGCGGCCGGCCGGTCAGTCCGACAGGCCGAGCTCTCGCAGCTTTTTGCGCAGCGTGCCGCGATTGATACCGAGGATCACCGCGGCGCGGCTTTGATTGCCAGCCGCGTAGTCGAGCACCGCGCGAAACAGCGGCTCTTCGACCTCGCGCAGCACCATGTTGTACAGGCGCGCCGGGCGATGGCCGTTCAGACTCGCAAAATAATCATTGAGCGCACGTTCCGTGTGGCTGCGCAGCGGCAGTTCCCGACCATTGGTCTTGGTCCCATTGGTTCTGATCATGTTCTGCCTGCTCGGTTTCCCCATGTCCGGGCCCCTCCGACCCGCAAGTCATGCCGGCTTTCCGGCTGCTTCGAGCTTTGCCCAATGCTCGAAGCCGCGCTTGGACGCCGCAAACTGCGAAGCCGAATCCTCCGCGGCCATCAGCATCGGCCGTAGTTCAATCGCTTCGGAATGTTGCCGGCAGTACCAGCCGAGATGCTTTCGCGCCATCCGAACCCCGGTGTACTCGCCGTAGAACTCGTACATGGATTCGAGGTGTTGAAGAATGATCTCTGTCTTGGATGCGCGCAAGAGTGGCGCGGCGAATTTTTCATGACAAAGGAACGCATTGACATCACGGAAAATCCATGGTGCGCCCTGTGCGGCGCGGCCGAGCATTACTCCTTCTGCGCCAGTGAAATCAAGTACCGCGCGAGCTTTCTGCGGCGAGTCGATGTCGCCGTTGGCGATCAGCGGAATGTTGAGCTCACTGCGTGTGCGGCGAATCGATTCGTATTCCGCAGCGCCGCGAAAAAAATCGGCACGCGTTCGCCCATGCACGCTGAGCGCGGCGATGCCGCAGGATTGCGCGATCGCCGCCACGCGCGGTGCGTTGCGGCGCGCGACATCAATGCCGGTACGGATCTTGAGCGTCACCGGCACCGATACTGCGTGTACCACAGCCGACAAGATGCGCTCGATGAGCGCCTCATCGGCCAGCAGTGCCGAGCCAGCAGCGCGACTGCAGACTTTTTTTGCCGGACAACCCATGTTGATGTCGACAATTTGTGCACCGAGATCGACATTGATGCGCGCCGCGCTCGCGAGCTCCTTGGGATCGGCACCCACCAGCTGCACCACGCGCGGCTCGGGCTCGCCATCGTGGTCCATGCGCCGCTGCGATTTGCTCGTGCTCCACAAGCGCTGGTCGGCGCTGAGCATCTCGGCCGGTGCAAGGGCCGCGCCAAAACGACGGCACAGTTGTCGAAACGGCCGGTCGGTTACACCAGCCATGGGGGCCAGCACTGAACGAGCAGCGAGGGTGTACTGAGCGATGCGCATCGCTAGGGAGGGACGGCCCCAGCCGTGGTCGGGTTCGATGCCGCATCGCTGGCGCAGCGCAGCGTCCCAGTGCTGCCGCGCAGACACACGTCGAGCTCAAAACTTGCGCTGGCGGCGCTCGGGTCGCGTACCGCGATTTCACTGTCGACGCGCTCATCGCGACCGAGAGATGTGCGCGGCGCCACACCGGTCGGCCAGTACTGGCCCGGTGTGAGCTCGCTGGCCGCGACGCGCTTGCCGTAGCGATCGCGCAGCGTGAGGCGCAGCAGCGGTAGCGGCTGGGCGCGCGCAGCGCGGTTGGCCAGACTCAGGCGCACGCGAATGACCTGGCTGTCGCTCGGGTCGGCGACCGCGCCCTGCTGGCGCACATCGTAAGCGGCAAGATCCCAATGCGGATCCAGCGGCAACCCGATCGCAGCATAGGTGCGGCTCAGGGTTGCGTTCCAGGACGGTGAGGCGGCGAGCGCGTCGCGCCAATGATGGATGGCCTGTACCGCGAGCAGCAGCAGCAGCACGACGCTGCCGGCTATCCATGGCCAGCGCGGTCGCGGCGTCGCGGCGTTCGTGAGCGGTGGCAGCTCCTCGAGCACCTCAGCATCGATCGCATCGGCCACGTTGTCCGCATCGGACTCATGCAGCGGCATCGCCACGGGCTCCTGCGCCGCCATCTCCAAGCGCTGGGTCAGGGCCGCGATTTCGCTGTCGACCGATTCCTCGGGGACGTACTCTTCGGTCTGCGTGATGCCGTCGCCCTCGAGCACGATGGTCTCGAAGGTGCCGGTGCCGTCGGCGAAATTAGATTCATTCTCGATCGAGCCGTCGCTCGACTTTTCGGTCGCCAGATGGATCGAAGGTCCTGCAGCCGGCTCGGCCTGTGAGCGCGGCTCGCTCGAGGGCGCTGCGTGTTCGGGCGCAGCCTCGCGCAGCGCGGCGGTGATCTGTGAGGAGGAGGCCTGGTCGGCCGGCGTCGAAGCCGGCGATGCGCCGCGCGCCGATGCGCTGCTCTCTTCCACAGGCTCTTCGCTCAATGTCAGCAGCGCGTTGAAAACATTGGCGCAGCGGCCACAACGCACGTAGCCCTGACCCATGCGCAGATCATTGGCCGTGACCGCGAGCGTCAGCGTGCACTTTGGGCAGACGGTGAACATGGGATTAGGTGCCGCTCATCGTACGTACGATCAATGCCGCTGCCCGTGCAGCGCAACCCAGCCGTCGCGTTGCGCATAGCGCTTCATATCAAACCACGCCGAGTAACGCGCCGCCACTTCCCGCTCCTGCGAAGGCAAAATCCCGGCCAGCAGCAACCAGCCGCCGCGCGCGACCAGCCGCGTCAACCTTGGGGCCAGCGAGAGCAGGATCTCGCTCAGAATATTGGCCAGCAGCACATCGCAATCGCGCGGCAGCTGCGCGTCACGCTCGCATAGCTGCAGGCGCTCGGCGACGCTGTTATCTGCGGCATTCTCGCGCGTGGCCAGCAGCGCCTGGGGGTCGATGTCGAAGGCATAGGCGCGGCGCGCGCCGAGCTTGAGCGCGGCGACCGCGAGCACGCCCGAGCCGCTGCCATAGTCGATGACCTGGCGTCCGGCCAAGGCGATGCCATCGAGCCATTCGAGGCACAGCGCCGTCGAAGGATGTATGCCGGTGCCGAATGCCAGCCCGGGGTCGAGTCGCACCACGACAGCATCGGGCTGCGTCACGGTCTCGTGGCGCGGACACACCCATAGACGGCGGCCGAAGGGCATGGCGTGGAAGTCCTGCAGCCATTCACGCTCCCAGACGCGATCGGCCACGGCGCGTGCGCGCAACTGCGCCGGCTCCAGCCCCAACGTGCGCGCGAGGGCCGCGATCAACGCGGCGTCGGCGCTTTCGGCAGCGAACAATGCCTGCAGTCGGGTCCGGGGCCACAGACGCACCTCACCCGGCCGCGGTTCGAGCACTGCATCATCGCGCGCGTCGCTGAAGGTGACGCTGAGCGCACCGCTGCCAAAGCAGGCGCTCTCGGCCCGCTCCGGGTCGAGCTCGGTGAGCTCGAAGCTCAGCTCCAGGTAGGGCACGGCCGCCGGCGAAGTCGGCGCCGATTGATCACTTCAGGCCCAGCCGACGTTCGAGATAATGAATATCGAGGCCGCCGCCCTGAAAGGCCGCATGCGCGAGGATCTCCTGGTGCAATGCGGTGTTGGTCTTGATCCCCTCGACGACCAGCTCGGCAAGCGCGTTGCGCATGCGCGCGATCGCGGTGTCGCGCGTATCACCGTGCGCGATGAGCTTGCCGATCATCGAGTCATAGTGCGGCGGGACGCTGTAGCCCGAATAGACGTGGCTGTCGACGCGAATGCCGGGGCCGCCGGGCGGATGCCAGAGCTTGATCGGTCCGGGCGAGGGCATGAACGTGCGCGCATCCTCGGCGTTGATGCGGCATTCGATGGCGTGGCCGCGGAACTGCACATCGGCCTGCGAGTAGGCCAGCTTCTCGCCGGCCGCGATCGTGAGCTGCGCCTTGACCAGATCGATACCGGTAATCAGTTCGGTCACCGGATGTTCGACCTGAATCCGCGTATTCATCTCAATGAAATAGAACTCGCCATCCTGGTACAGGAACTCGAGCGTGCCGGCACCGCGATAACCGACCGCGCGGCACGCCTCGACGCAGCGCTCACCCATCTGCCGGCGCTGCTTGGACGTGAGGCCCGGTGCCGGGGCCTCCTCGATTACTTTCTGATGGCGGCGCTGCATCGAGCAGTCGCGCTCGCCCAGACTGATCACATTGCCGTAATGGTCGCCGAGCACCTGAAACTCGATATGCCGCGGGCGTTCGAGGAATTTCTCCATATATACCGAGTCATTGCCGAACGCGGCCAGCGCCTCGGACTTGGTGACCGCGATCGAGCTCAGCAGCGCCCCCTCGGCGTGCACCACGCGCATGCCACGCCCGCCGCCGCCGCCCGAGGCCTTGATGATGACCGGGTAGCCGATATCGCGGGCGATGCGCAGATTCTGTTCCGAATTGTCGCTGAGCGCGCCATCGGAGCCCGGCACGCAGGGCACCTTTTGGCCACGCATGACGTTGATGGCCGAGACTTTGTCGCCCATGAGGCGGATGGTTTCGGCTTTCGGTCCGATGAAGGTGAAGCCGCTCTTCTCCACGCGCTCTGCGAAATCGGCGTTCTCGGACAGGAAGCCGTAACCCGGGTGGATCGCGACCGAGTCCGTGACTTCCGCGGCGCTGATGATGGCGGGCATATTCAGGTAGCTCTGCGCCGAGGGCGGCGGTCCAATACAGACCGATTCGTCGGCCAGCAGCACGTGCTTGAGGCTGGCGTCCGCGGTGGAATGCACCGCCACGGTCTTGATGCCCAGCTCGCGACAGGCGCGCAGAATGCGCAGCGCGATTTCGCCGCGATTGGCGATGACGATTTTTTCCAGCATGGGGAACGGGTTATTGAATAATGAACAACGGCTGGCCGAATTCCACGGGCTCGCCGTTCTTGACCAGGATGGCCTGAACCGTTCCGGCCTTCTCCGATTCGATCTGATTCATCATCTTCATCGCCTCGATGATGCACATCACCTGGCCGAGTTCGACTTCGTCGCCGATCTCGACAAAATTCTTGGCCCCGGGCGAGGGGCCGGAGTAGTACGTTCCGACCATCGGCGCGGTCACGATGTGCTCGCCGGCGCCCGCCCGCAGCGGGCCCGCGGCGGCGGCGCTCGGCACGCGCGTTTCCTGTGCCGGACTGGCTGCGACAATCGGCGGCGGCGGCGGGGGCACATGGGCGTAGGGCTGCTGATAGCCCGGGAGCACCCGCGCAATGCGCAGGCTTTCCTCTCCCTCCTTGATCTCGATTTCGGCGATGCCCGATTCCTCGAGCAGCTCGATCATCTTTTTTATTTTCCGAATATCCATGACTGATCACTCCGGTTTGGTAGCGCTCGCCATGGCGCAGGTCGAGGGCGCAGGGCGCGGGACACCAAGCCATTCGCCGCTTAAGTTAAACTGCCACCTAGCCGCTGCTGGCCGCGGCTTACTTATAGATTACCGGTGACACAAATTCCCCCGGACCCGGGGCAAGAATGTACCCAATTTGCGTCGATTTGCCTAATTTTTGCGCAAAGTCGCGAGATCTTGCGCGGATCGTGCCAGAACTCCCGGGGCCTATTTGCGAGCCGGTTTGGGGCCTTAGCCACAGTTTTTGCCGCAGCTGAGCCGACCTCAACCGCCATTTTGTTGCGCCTTCGCCCGCTGCACTGCCAGCTCTTTTAGCTGGGCTTCAATCTGCTCGCGCGCCTGGGGCAGGCCGATCTGGCCCTTATCGACGTTGCGGATCTCCGTCAGGATGAAATCCGCCTCTTCGCGGTGCAGTTCACCGACCTTGACGGCGACGATGCGGCCCTGGGTATCGGCGAACACCGAAAACGGCAGCACGGGCTCCATGCCGAACTGTTCTGCGGCCGCCAGCCCTTGCTGCTCGCCCACCAGCAACGGGTAGTCGATGGGCGTGTAGCGCAGGTACTCCTGCACGGCCGAGCTGAAATCCACGGCGATGCCGACGATCTCGAGCTGGTCGGCCCGATAGCGTTGCCGCAGCTCTCGCAGCAGCGGGATCTCGCGCCGGCAGGGCGCGCACCAGGTGGCCCAGAAATTGATGATCAGCGGTCGGCCACCGAAGGAACGTAGCGATCGGGCCTTACCTGCGAGGTCGGGCAGCTCAAGATCCGGCATAGTCGTCGGCACTGGACGCAGCGGCGGCGCTTCGGGCGCGACGGCGCCCGGCGCATCTTCGCCCGGCGCATCCGCATCCGCCGATACGCCCGCGCGTGGCGGCCCAGCGCTCGGCAGCAGCGGTCGACTCGATTGCAAGCGATAGGACAGAAAGCCCGCCGCGAGGCCAGCGCCCACCACCAGGGCGGTGGCCAGGGCGCGTTGGGACGAGTTCACGAGTTCAAATGGGGCGCGCTCTAGCCCGTCGCGAGCGCCTGGTGCAGGAGGGCCGCGAAGTTGGCCGCCTTCATGTAGCCGACCACGCGAAAGCGCTGCTGCTCGTGGCCTTGAGAGTCGTAAAAGGCGATGGTCGGCGGTCCGAAGATCTGAAATTCATGCAGCAGCGCCTGATCGTCGGAGTTGTTGGCGGTCACGTTGGCGCGCAGCAGGCGCACCGATTGCAGCGCTTGCTGGACCTGGGGATCGGTAAAGGTATAGCGCTGCATCTCCTTGCAGGACGTGCACCAGTCGGCGTCGATATCGAGCATCACGGCCTGGTGTGCGGCGGCGGCGGCCTGGACTTCGCGCCGCAGATCGGCCACCGAGCCGATCGTGTGGAACGGCAACGCCTGCTCGTTCCCGGCGCTGCGGACCAGCGGATGCAGCGGATCGCCGGCACCGCGCGCGGCACCGAGCAGCAGCACAGCGCCGTACACTCCGGCCAGTATTGCGGCGCCGCGCGGCAGCCACAGGCCGCCTCGAAATCCCCATAACACCACGGCTGCGGCGAAGGCCGGCACGGCGTACAGCAGCAGCGTGCCGCGGTCGGATACGATCCGCGTGAGCATCCAGGCCGCCATGGCCAGCATCAGCACGCCGAACAGCCGCTTCACGCCGTCCATCCAGACGCCTGCGCGCGGCAGCCAGCGGCCGGCGGAGCTGCCTACCACTAGCAGTGGCGCGCCCATGCCCAGGCTCATCGCGAACAGCGCTGCGCCGCCGCGGAACATGTCGCCGGTTTGACCGATGACGATCAGCGCCGCGACCAGGACCGGGCCGACGCAGGTGGTGACGATCAGGGCCGAGAGTGCTCCCATGACCGCGACACCGCCGAAGTGACCGGCGCGCTGGCGATTGCTGAGCGCCGCCAGGCGCGTCTGCACGAACGAAGGCATCTGCAGTGGAAAGAGCCCGAACATGGACAGTGCCATGGCGACGAACAGCGCCGCGAACAGCACGATGATCCAGGGCTGCTGAAACACCGCCTGCACCTGTTTGCCCGCGGCCGCGAACGCGACGCCCGTGATCGTGTAGGTCAGCGCCATGCCGAGCACATAGGTCAGTGACAACAGGAACGCCCGACCGGTCTTGACCGCCTGGCCGTGGCCGACGATCAAGCCCGAGAGAATCGGTACCATCGGCAGCACGCAGGGGGTGAAGGCCAATACCAGGCCACCGACGAAGAACTGCAGGAGTACGGCCAGTAGTGAGCCGGATTCGAGCAAAGCAGCAAGCCGGTTCTGCTCCGACACGTAGCCAGCAGGCTCGCCGCCAGTAGAACCGCCGGTGGCGGTGGGGCCGATGGCGCCGGTGCCCATTGGTGGCAACTTGATGTTCAGCGTTTGCGTCACCGGCGGATAGCACAGACCCGCCTCGGCGCAGCCCTGGTAGGTCACGCGCAGCGTGAGCGGGGACTTGCCGCTGACCGTACGGGTGAGCGGGGCCGTCGCGATCAGTTCGTCGTGGTAGACGACCTGCTGGCCGAAGTACTCATCCGATTTGATTTGGCCTGTCGGAAACTGCGGTGCGCCGATCTGGGCGCCATCGTCGGTGATCTTGATGCGATCCCGATATAAATAGTAGCCCGGAGCGATGATCCAATCGAGCCGTACGCGGTCGGAAGCCTCGGCGCTGGCGCTCAGACGGAACGCCTTTTCCGGTGGCAGGAAATCGTCAGCGCTGGCAGCCTTGTGCGACTGATCGAGCACCGCGTCCAAGTCGTCGCTGCTGGCCGCGCGCGCGGCGTTGGCCGCCAGCCCTAAGCTCGCCGGCACCCACAGCGCAGCGAGGATCAGCCAGATCACCCGGACGGCCCGCGAACCGCGGCTCTCAGCTCGTTTCATAAGCTCTTGACCACGCTGACTCACCTTAAGTGCCATCCTCTCAAACTTTAAGTGGGTTTGGTCTGCCCTGATCCGCAGTCCTCGAACTGTAAGGGAATACAGTAGAAATATCAATAACTTGGATCCAGCTTCGAGGCAGCGCCACGGACCTCGCAGTGTCGATCTTGGCGCGATAGCACTTGAAATTCCAGTCTCAATCCCTATTATTAGCAGCCAACGAGGGAGAGTGCTAACACCCTCGCAGGCAGAGCTTGTATCGCAGGCGCTGCCCAGAGTTCATCAATCCAATGCAAGATTTAAAAAGGAGTGGCATCCATGAAGATTCGTCCTCTTCATGACCGTGTGATCGTCAAGCGTCTCGAGGAGGAGCGCACGTCACCCGGCGGTATCGTAATTCCAGACACCGCAGCCGAGAAGCCCGTACAGGGCAAGATCGTCGCGGTCGGTAAAGGCAAGATTCTCGAAGACGGGAAAGTCCGTCCGCTCGACGTCAAGGTCGGCGACAAGATCCTATTCGGCAAATACAGCGGCACTGAAGTGAAAGTCGAAGGCGAAGACCTCGTGGTCATGCGCGAAGAAGACGTCATGGCCGTCATCGAAGGCAAGTAATTCCATCTGAGGACTACAGCAATGGCAGCCAAAGAAGTACGTTTTAGCGACGATGCCCGGCAACGAATGTTCCGGGGCGTCAACATCCTGGCGAACGCCGTCAAGGCGACGCTCGGTCCCAAAGGGCGCAACGCGGTGCTCGAAAAGAGCTTCGGCGCTCCGACTATTACCAAAGACGGCGTCTCGGTCGCGAAGGAAATCGAGCTCAAGGACAAGTTCGAGAACATGGGCGCGCAGATGGTCAAGGAAGTCGCGTCCAACACCTCGGACGAGGCCGGTGACGGCACTACGACCGCGACTGTGCTCGCGCAGGCGATCATCCGTGAAGGCCTGAAAGCCGTGGCCTCGGGGCGCAACCCGATGGACATCAAGCGCGGCATCGACAAGGCGGTCATCGCGACCACCGAAGAGCTGCGCAAGCTCAGCAAGCCATGCAAGGACAGCAAGGCGATCGCGCAGGTCGGCACGATCTCGGCCAATTCCGACGAGAGCATCGGCAAGACCATTGCCGACGCCATGGAAAAAGTCGGCAAGGAAGGTGTGATCACGGTTGAAGAGGGTTCGGGTCTGGACAATGAGCTCGAAGTGGTCGAGGGCATGCAGTTCGATCGCGGCTATCTCTCGCCGTATTTCATCAACAACCAGGCCAGTCAGAGCACTGAGCTCGAAAAGCCGTACGTGCTGCTGGTCGACAAGAAGATCAGCAATATCCGCGAGCTGCTGCCGGTGCTCGAAGGCATCGCGAAGGCGGGTCGCCCGCTGCTTGTGGTCGCCGAAGACGTCGAGGGTGAGGCCCTGGCGACGCTGGTGGTCAACAACATCCGCGGCATTCTCAAGGTCGCGGCCGTGAAGGCCCCGGGCTTCGGCGATCGCCGTAAGGCCATGCTGGCCGACATCGCGGTCCTGACCGGTGGCACGGTGATTTCAGACGAAGTCGGCCTGTCGCTCGAGAAGGTCTCGCTGAACGATATGGGTGAAGCCAAAAAGATCCTGGTGGAGAAGGAAAACACCACCATCATCGATGGTCACGGCAAGGCCGCCGACATCAAGGCGCGGGTCGAGTCGATCCGCCAGCAGATCGAGGAAGCGACCTCCGACTACGACAAGGAGAAGCTGCAGGAGCGCGTTGCCAAGCTCTCCGGCGGTGTTGCCCTGATCAAGGTCGGCGCTGCCACCGAGATCGAGATGAAGGAGAAGAAGGCCCGTGTCGAAGATGCGCTGCACGCCACGCGTGCCGCGGTCGAGGAAGGCGTGGTACCTGGCGGCGGAGTGGCGCTGATCCGCGCACTCAAGGCGCTCGACAAGCTCGAGGGTGCGAATGAGGACCAGACGGTCGGCATCCGTATCCTGGCGCGCGCAATCGAGGAGCCGCTGCGTCAGATCGTCGAGAACGCCGGTGAAGATGCCGCCGTGATTCTGAACAAGGTCAAGGACGGCAAGGGCAGCTACGGCTACAACGCTGCCTCCGGTGAGTTTGGCGATTTGATCGAGGCCGGCATCCTGGATCCGACCAAAGTGACGCGGCTGGCATTGCAGAACGCGGCTTCGGTCGCGGGTCTGCTATTGACCACCGAGGTCATGGTCGCCGAGGCGCCGAAAGACGAGGCCGAGCACGGCCATGGGTCTCCGGGTGGCATGGGTGGCATGGGCGGCATGGACATGTAACGCGGACGAGCGTCAGTCCAATCACAGGCCCCAGAGCCTTAAGAGGGCCGGACGAGAGTCCGGCCCTTTTTATTGGTGAACAAACGGTAATGTACATGTAACGAATGGTTAACTTTACAAACCATAATTCTTCGGTATAGTGGTCCTCAGGGTGAGGCGGACGCCAGTTCGCGGAGCCCTAAAAGTCGCGGAACAAGACCCCCCCGTTTCCGCGCAATACCTTAAAGCCCCGCTATGCGGGGCTTTTTTTTGGCCGCCGCCCACCCCCGCGTTCCCCGCCATGGCGCACCGTTTGCGTACCGTGGCGGTCACGCTGCACCCGGATTGAGCATTTGTGCGCACCATACCGCTATTGCGGCATGCTATTGCGGCATCATTAGCGCCGCCCACCGTGACCGCCGAGGTTTTATCCACGTGTCGATCCATGTCGCACTGAACCACGTTACCCACTACCGCTACGACCGCGCCGTGAGCCTGGGCGCGCAGCAGGTGCGGCTGCGCCCGGCACCGCACTGCCGCACGCGCATCCTCTCGTACTCGCTGCGGGTCGAGCCGGCCGAGCATTTCATCAATTGGCAGCAGGACCCGCAAAGCAACTACCTTGCGCGGCTGATATTTCCGGAGCGCACGCGCGAGCTGCGCGTAGAGGTGGATCTGATCGCCGAGATGGCGGTGTTTAATCCGTTCGATTTCTTCCTCGCCCCCTACGCCGAGCACGTGCCATTGCAATACGAGAGCACGGAAGCGGTCGAGCTGGCGCCGTATCTGGTCAAGGCGCCTGCGTCGCCTTTATTCGCCCAGTATCTGGAGCGCATCGCGCGCGCGAAGACGCGCACGATCGATTTTCTGGTGGCGCTGAACCACCGTGTCGCCAGCGACATTTGTTATCTGATCCGCTTGGAGCCCGGCGTGCAAACGCCCGAGGAGACGCTGCGCCGCGCAGCCGGATCCTGCCGCGACTCCGGCTGGCTGCTGGTGCAGCTGCTGCGTCATCTGGGGCTGGCGGCCCGGTTCGTATCGGGCTACCTGATTCAGCTCACCAGCGATGTCAAAGCGCTGGACGGACCCGTGGGACCCGCCGCGGATTTCACCGATCTGCATGCCTGGTGCGAGGTGTATTTGCCCGGCGCGGGTTGGATCGGGCTGGATCCGACCTCGGGACTGCTGGCGGGAGAGGGCCATATCCCGCTCGCCTGTACGCCCGAGCCGTCGTCGGCCGCTCCAATCAGCGGTGAAGTCGATGAGTGCGAGGTGCAATTCGAACACCGCATGACGGTCTCGCGCGTCTGGGAAGCCCCGCGCGTCACCAAACCCTATAGCGAAGCGCAGTGGTGCGCGATCGAGCAGCTCGGGGCCCGGATCGACGCCGAATTGGGGCAGGGCGATGTGCGCCTGACCATGGGGGGTGAGCCGACCTTCGTTTCGCTCGATGATCCGGACGGTGCCGAATGGAACACGGCGGCCCTGGGCCCGGACAAGCGCCGGCTCGCGGCCGAGCTGTTTCACCGCCTGCGCGAGCACTACGCACCGCAGGGCTTGACTCACTTTGGCCAGGGCAAGTGGTACCCCGGCGAGCAGCTGCCGCGGTGGTCGCTGAACTGTTTCTGGCGCCGCGACGGCGAGCCGATCTGGAGCGCGCGCGCCCTGATCGCCGATGAGACGCGCGATTACGGCGCGACGCCGGCTGTGGCACAGCAGTTCTTGCGCGGCGTAGCCCAGCGCTTGGGTCTGGATCCGCGCCATGAATTTGCGGCGTTTGAGGACGTGTTCCATTACCTCTGGCGCGAGCGCCGATTGCCGATCAATGTCGATCCGCTCGACTCGAAGCTGGATGACCCGCAGGAGCGCGCGCGCCTGGCGCGGGTGTTCTCACAAGGGCTCGAGCGCATTGCCGGCCACGTGCTGCCGATCGCGCGCGATCCGAGCGTCGAGCACTGGCAGAGCGGGTCGTGGTTCCTGCGCCCCGAGCGCTGCTATCTGATTCCGGGCGATTCGCCCCTTGGGCTGCGCTTGCCGCTGGATGCGCAGCCCTGGGTCACGCGCACGGAGTATCCCTACACGTTGGCGCCCGATCCCATGCAGAGCTTCCGGCCGCTGGCGCAATACGCCCAGGTGCACGCGCAGCCGCGCGCTGCCAGCTCTTCCGCGGCGCCGGAGCGGCGTCCGGCGATGGGCGAGTCGGCGGGCTGGGTCGCGCGCACCGCGCTGTGCGCCGAGCCGCGCAATGGCGTGCTGTACGTGTTCATGCCCCCGACCTCGTGCCTTGAGGACTATCTGCAGCTGGTCAGCGCGGTCGAGGCCACGGCCCAGGCGCTCAATCAACCGGTGCTGCTCGAGGGATACGAGCCGCCCAAGGATCCGCGCCTGAACACTTTCCGCGTCACGCCGGATCCCGGGGTCATTGAAGTCAATGTCCATCCCTCGCACGGTTGGAGCGAGCTGGTCGAGCGCACAAGTTTCGTATACGAGGCGGCGCGCGCATCGCGTCTGGGCACCGAAAAATTCATGCTCGACGGTCGCCACACGGGCACCGGCGGCGGTAATCACTTCGTGCTGGGAGGCGCCACGGCACTGGACTCGCCGTTTCTGCGGCGGCCGGATCTGCTCGCCAGCCTCATCGCCTACTGGCACAACCATCCCTCGCTGTCGTACCTGTTCACGGGATTGTTCATCGGCCCGACCTCGCAGGCGCCGCGCGTCGATGAAGCGCGCAACGACTCGCTGTACGAGCTCGAGATAGCCCTGCAGCAGCTGCCGCAGCCGGGCGCCGGCGAGGTGCCGCCCTGGCTCACCGATCGATTGCTGCGCAATCTGCTGATCGACGTAACCGGCAATACGCATCGCGCCGAGTTCTGTATCGACAAGATGTACTCGCCCGACGGACCGAACGGACGTCTGGGTCTGCTGGAATTACGCGCCTTCGAGATGCCGCCGCACCATCGCATGAGCCTCACGCAGCAGTTGCTGCTGCGCTCGCTGATCGCGCGCTTCTGGAAGACGCCGTACCGGCCGGCGCGCTTGGCGCGCTGGGGTACTGAGCTGCATGACCGGTTCATGCTGCCTTATTTCGTCGAGCAGGATTTCCACGACGTGCTCAGCGAGCAGCGGGCGGCTGGTTATGCGTTCGACCCCGCATGGTTTGCACCGCACTTTGAATTTCGCTTTCCCAAATGTGGCGACGTCTCGATGATGGGAGTCACCCTGGAGCTGCGCCAGGCGCTCGAGCCTTGGCATGTCATGGGCGAGGAGGCCGCGCCCGGCGGCGCCGTGCGCTACGTCGATTCCTCGGTCGAGCGCCTGCAGGTGCGCCTCACGGGCCTGCCACCGGATCGTTTTGCGCTCACCTGCAACGGTCGGACGGTGCCGTTGCGGCCCACGGGTGTGGTGGGAGAATTCGTCGCCGGAGTACGCTATCGTGCCTGGCAGGCGCCGGCGGCGCTGCATCCCAAGATAGGAGCGCATTCGCCCTTGACCTTCGATCTGTTCGACACGTGGATGCAGCGCTCACTCGGCGGCTGCCAGTACCACGTCGCTCACCCTGGCGGGCGCAGCTACACCACCTTCCCGGTGAACTCCTTCGAGGCCGAGAGCCGGCGTCTGGCGCGCTTCTTCCGCATGGGGCATACCCCGGCCAGTGCCGCCGATATGCCGCCGAAAGCACCGGCGAGCCGCGAGATGCCCAACCCTGATTTTCCGTTCACGCTGGATTTACGCCGCTCAGGCTAAAGGTGCCGCTCAAGGCCTTGCGCACGATGCCCAATTCGAAGCAGCTGCTCTATGCCGGCAGTCCGCAGCGCTACGATGAGCTGCTCGATCGAGACGGTTCGATCCGCGCGCACTGGCAGCCCCTGATCGAACATCTTGCCGACGGCGGGGCCGAAGCGGTGCGCCGTAGCGTCGAGATGACGCGACGGCTGATCGTGGAGAATGGCGTCACCTACAACGTCTACGCCGACCCGCAGGGGCGCGATCGGCCCTGGCAGCTCGATCCGTTGCCATTGCTGATCGCGGCCGACGAATGGCGCGCCATCGAAGCCGGCGTGCAGCAGCGCGCACAGCTGCTCAATGCCCTGTTGGCGGACTTGTACGGCGCCCAGTACCTGATCGCCGAGGGCGTCGTGCCCGCGGAACTCGTCTTCGGTCATCCGAATTTTCTCTGGGCCGCGCACGACACGCGGCCGGTCGGCAACACCTGGCTGCATTTGTACGCTGCGGACCTCGCGCGCGCTCCCGACGGGCGCTGGTGGGTGCTCAGCGACCGCACGCAGACGCCCTCGGGCCCCGGCTATGCGCTCGAAAATCGCGCCATCATAGGCCGCGTGCTACCGGGTCTGGTCAATGAGCTCACGGTCCGGCCGCTGGCCGCCTTCTTCAATACGCTGCGCGAAAGCCTCATGGAGTTCGCCGACGACGGCGCTGCGCCATTGGTCGTGGTGCTCACTCCGGGGCCGTTCAACGAAACCTATTTCGAGCACGCGTATCTCGCGCGGCAATTGGGGCTGCCCCTGGTGCAGGGGCAGGATCTCACGGTGCGAGCCGATACGGTTTATTTGAAGACGCTGCTGGGACTGCGGCGCGTGCACGCAATCCTGCGACGGCTCGACGACGATTACTGCGATCCACTGGAGCTGCGCCCCGACTCGGCGCTCGGAGTGCCCGGCATGCTCGGCGCCGTGCGCGCCGGCCGCGTGCTGCTCGCCAACGCGCTCGGCAGCGGCCTGCTCGAATCGGCCGCCTGGCAAGGGTTTCTGCCCGGCGCGGCGGAGTGGTTGCTTGGAGAGCCGCTGCGCCTGCCGTCGGTCGCGACCTGGTGGTGCGGTGAGCGCCCGGCGCTCGACTACGTGGTCACGCATCTGGAAAAGCTGGTCGTCAAAGGAACCTATCCGAATCAGCAGTTCGAACCCTGCTTTGGCCGCGACCTCGGAGGCGAGGAGCGCGCGACGCTGATTCGTCGGCTGCGCGGCCGGCCGTACGCGTATGTTGCGCAGGAACGCGTGTCGTTGTCGCAAGCGCCCTCGTGGCGCGCCGGCGCCACCGTGCAGCTCGCGCCGCGCACGCTGACCCTGCGCGTCTATGCGGTCGCGACCCCCACCGGCTATCAGGTGATGCCCGGCGGGCTGGCCCGAATTGCGGCCGAAGGCGTGGTGGATATCGTCTCGAGTCAGCGCGGCGGCGGCAGCAAGGATGTCTGGGTGCTCGCCGCTCCGGCGCGGCGCGAAACTGCCAGCGACAGCGCCGCGGCCAGCGAGGCGCAAGCCCTGCCGCGACGCATGCGTCACGATGATCTGCCCTCGCAGCTGGTGGAGAATCTCTATTGGCTTGGGCGCTATTCGGAGCGCTGCGAAGACAAGGCGCGGCTGGTGCGCGCGACGCTGGCGATGCGCACCAGCGCGACGGTGTGGCGGCGCGGGCGCGAGCAATGCATCCGCTACGGCGTGCTGCCTCGTGAGGGCGATCCGGCCGCCACCGTGTTCGACGATGCTCATAAATTTGGCCTCGCGGCCGATTTGGGTCGGCTCGGCTGGTGCGCGACACAGTCGCGCAGTCGACTGTCGGCCGAGCACTGGCGCTCGATCAGTGTCATGCAGCGACAGTTCCATGAGGCCGGGGCGACGCAGAGCGATCCGCTCGAGGCGCTCGACCGGCTGTTGGTCGCGCTGACCGCGCTCAGCGGCTTCGCGCTCGATGATATGACGCAGGACGATGGCTGGCGGCTGCTGATGCTCGGGCGGCGCCTCGAGCGGGTGCAGTTTCTGGCCGCCCTGGTGGCGAACCGGCTCGCCTCGGGTACGCCCGTGCGCCAGGGGGAACTCGAGTGGCTGCTCGATGTCGGTGGCGTCAGCATCACCTACCGCACGCGCTACGTCTCCACGCCGCAGCTCGCGCCGGTGCTGCAGCTGCTGGTTTTCGATGAGGGCAGTCCGCGCGCCCTCGGGTTCCAATGGAGCGCCATCCGGCACGCCCTCGCCGATCTGGCCGAGTCCCTCGGCGCCACGCCGGATGAGCAGCTCGAACAGCCGATCGCGCAACTGACCGAAACTTCGACGGCGGGAGTCGAAGAGGGGGGCGAGCACGGCGCTGCGCGCAGGCAGTTGATAGCGGCGGCGCTGTCGGAGCTGGCGGGCGCGGCGGCGCGAGTGTCCGACCGGCTCGCATTGCGACACTTCTCGCTCGTGGATCCGGATCTGCACACGGTGACCACGTGAGGCCGGTGCGCTACGCCGTGCGACACGAAACGCTCTATCGCTACGGTCGCGAGGTGGCGCATTCGCACCAGCAGCTGCATTTAACGCCGCGCAGCTCCCCGCGCCAGCACTGCCTGGAACATAACATCCAGATCGAGCCGCAACCGGCGGTACGCAGCGAGCACCTCGATGCCTTTGGCAATCGCGTCACGCGCGTCGAGTTCGATCGGCCGCATGACCGGCTGCAGGTCATCGCCAACATGGAGGTCAGTCTCGAAGCACCGCCCAAGCTGCCCGCGCATGAAGGCGAGGCCTGGGAGCGGGTGCGCGACCAGCTGGGCTACCTCGCGCGCGCGCGCGAGCAGCAGTGGCTCGAGGCGATGCGCTTTCGAGGCGAATCGCCGTTCGTGCGCATCAAGCGCCTGTTCGGCGATTTCGCGCGCGACTGTCTCAAGCCCGGGAGCACCGTACCCGAGGTGGCCGCCGGCCTGATGGCCAAGGTCCATGAAGAATTCACCTATGCACCCGGTGAGACCGAGATCGCCACCCCTTTGCTCGAGGTGTTCCACAAACGTCGCGGCGTCTGCCAGGACTATGCGCATCTGATGATCGCCTGCCTGCGCAGCGCCGGGCTCGCGGCGCGCTATGTCAGCGGCTACCTGCGCACCCACGGGCCCAGGACCAGTGCGGCGGCGGCGGCGCCATCTCTGCTCGGCGCGGACGCTTCGCACGCCTGGGTGGCGGTGTTTGCGCCGCCCTTCGGCTGGGTCGAATACGATCCGACCAACAATGTGCGCATCCAGCAGGAGCATGTCGCGCTCGCCTGGGGGCGCGACTTCGGCGACGTCTCGCCGCTGCGCGGGGTGATTCTGGGCGGTGGTTCACACACGCTCTCGGTGCGCGTCGCCGTGCAACTGCTGAACGCCCAGGAGCCTGTCTGAGTATCCAGACAGGCTCCTGATTTCTCATCATGGAAGCGGTCGAGGCAGCGCAGGCCCGGGCACTGGCGATGCTCACGGAACGTGCGCCGGCCGTGGCCGCCGCGCTGCACAGCTCCCAGAGCGTGCTGGCCGCGAGCGCCCCTGGCGTGCTGGCTGCCAGCGACTTCGTGCTCGATGCGCTGTGCCGCGACCCGGCGTTGTGGGAGGCACTGCTGGCACGCTCGGGGCAACGGCTCGCCGGCGAGGCGCTGCCGCTGCCGGAATTGCCGGCCGCGCCGGAGGAAGCGCTCTTCATGGCGGCGCTGCGGCGCTGGCGCCGTGCCGAATTCGCGCGCATCGCCTGGCGGGATCTGGCGCACTGGGCCAGTCTCGACGAGACGCTGACGGATCTGTCGCGCGCGGCCGAAGGCGCTTTGCGGCTGGCAGAGCAATTTGCAGCCCGCGCGCTTGGGCTGCGTTACGGCCAGCCGCGCAGCGCTGCAGGCGAGGCGCAGCAACTGATCATCGTCGCGATGGGCAAGCTCGGCGGCGGCGAGCTGAATTTCTCCTCCGACATCGATCTGGTGCCGTTGTATCTCGAGAGCGGCGAGACCGACGGCGCGCGCTCGATCAGCAATCAGGAATTCTTCACGCGCCTGGTACAGCAACTGATCCGCCTGCTCGAGCAGCAGACCGAAGGGGGCTTCGTATTTCGCGTGGATCTGCGTTTGCGACCGTTCGGGGATAGCGGTCCGGTGGTCTCAAATGCCGCCGCACTCGAGGACTATCTGCAGATCCACGGCCGCGACTGGGAGCGCTATGCCTGGGTCAAGGCGCGCGCAATCACCAACGAGTCCGCCTACAGCGAGCTGTTTCGCGCCGCGATCCGCCCGTTCGTGTATCGACGCTATCTGGATTTCGGGGTATTCGAGTCGCTGCGCGACATGAAGGGCCTCATCGAGCGTGAGGTGCTGCGCCGGGATCTGGACGACGACATCAAGCTCGGCGATGGCGGTATTCGCGAAATCGAATTCATCGTGCAGTCGTTCCAGTTGATACGCGGCGGCCAGGACCGGCGTTTACAGGGCAGTTCGCTGCGCCACGCGCTGCCGCTGCTCGCCGGCGCCAAGCTGCTGCCCGCTGCGGCCGTGGCCGAACTCGATGCCGCCTATGAATTCTTGCGGCGGCTCGAGAACCGGCTGCAGATGCGAGCCGATCAGCAGCTGCACAAGCTCCCCGGCGACGCGTTCGAGCGCGAGCGCCTCGCCTGGAGCATGGGCTGCGCCGACTGGCCGCAGCTCGCCGCGCGGCTCGCTGCGCATCGTGCAGGCGTCGCGGCGCATTTCCGCGCCGTGGTGTTCGGCAATCAGGAGGCGCTGGCGTCCGCACCGCCGCTGCTGCCGCTCGGTGCGGGCGATCTTGAGGTCCTGTCGGCCCGGCTCACGGCGCTGGGATGGACCGAGGCGACCGCGGCAGCGCAGATGCTGCTGGAAATCCATGAGGCGGCCTGGACGCGACGGCTCGACAAGGCCGGCGCACGCCGGCTGCTGGCGCTGCTGCCGGTGCTGGCCATCGAGGTGTGCTCGACCCGCGAGCCGCTGCGAACCCTGCGGCGGTTGTTGCGCGTGCTCGAAGCCATCGGCACGCGCTCGGCCTATCTGGCGCTATTGCTGCATAACCCGCGCGCCCGTGCGCGGCTGGTGCAGCTCGCCACCCACGGCGATTTTCTGATCGAGCAGATCGCCGCGCATCCGCTGTTGCTCGATGAACTCATCGACGAGCGCCTGCTCGAACAGGCGCCGGACCGTGCGGCACTGGCGGCCGATCTCGAGCAGCGCATGAACGGGGTCGATGAGGCAGATGAGGAGCAACTGATCGAGCGCTTGCGGCACTTTCAGCGCGCCGCGATCTTTCGGCTGGCAGTCGTCGATCTACTCTCGCGGCTGCCGGTCATGCAGGTCAGCGATCGCCTGACCGACGTCGCCGAGTTGATCATCGAGCGAGCGCTGAGCCTGACCTGGCAGCAGCTCACCCCCACGCTCGGAGTGCCCAGGTGTGGTGAAGGCTCGGCGCGGCGCAGCGTGAGCCTGTGCGTGGTCGGCTACGGCAAGCTCGGCGGCAGGGAACTCGGTTATGCGTCCGATCTGGATCTGGTGTTTCTGCATGATTCGAGCGGGGCGCAGCAGGAAACCGCGGGCGGTCGCGGTATCGACAACCAGGTGTTTTTCCTGCGCTTCGCGCAGCGCATGGTACATTTGCTGACCATGCATTCCGCCGCCGGCCGGCTGTACGAAGTCGATATGCGGCTGCGACCGAGCGGCAAGGCGGGCCTGCTGATCACCAGCATCGATGCGTTCGCCGAATATCAGCGTCGTGAGGCCTGGACCTGGGAACATCAATCACTGCTGCACGCGCGTGCCGTGGCGGGTGCGGCCGTGCTCATGCAGCGGTTCGAAGCTGTACGCGCCGAGGTTCTGGCACGGCACGTGCGGCGCGCTACGCTGCGCGAGGACGTGCGCCACATGCGTAACCGTCAGCGGCGTGAACTCTCGCGCGCCGAGCCCGGGCAGTTCGATCTCAAGCAGGACCCCGGCGGCATCGGCGACATCGAGTTTCTGGCGCAGTACTGGGCGCTGAACTGGGCCCGGGATTACCCGCCGGTGGCGTTCTACGCCGATACCATTCGCCAGCTCGAGTCGGTGGCCTCGGCGAACCTGGTCCCGCAGGCGCAGGTCGACGTGCTGACGGGCATCTATCGCGCCTATCGCACGCGATTGCACCATCGCGCGCTCGATGGGCTCGGTGCGGTGGTCGGGGCGGGCGATTTCGTGGCCGAGCGCTCGGCCGTCACGGCGGTCTGGGATGAGGTCATGGGCGAGTAAACGCGCCTGCGGATATAATCAGGCCATGACATCGAGCGCGGAACTGCGTACCCCCAACGCCCAGCTGCAATACAGCGTGACGTGCCCGGATCTGCCGTTGTCCTGCCCGATGCCGGATATGAGCCTGTGGAATTCGCACCCGCGCGTCTACCTGCCGATCGAGGCGACCGGCTTCGCCAAATGTCCGTACTGCGGCGCTGAGTACACGCTGCAGCGCTGAGCCACGCGAAATACACAGACAGGCTCAGCGGTATGGACGGTAGGATTTTTCCTCGACCAGCGCTGAATCGAGCTTGAGATTGATGCGCCGTTTGATTGCGGCGCGCTCATCGTTGCGCAGATAGACGGCGCGCGCGAGTTCGATGAAGGCGGCATCGAAGCGACGCTGCGCCTCGTGTTCGCGGATGCGATCCTCGATCTGCCAGAGTTCCGAATTGACGCGCTCGAGCGCCGCTTCCTCGGCCGCGATATCGGCATCGGCCGGCAGCCAGGCCTCGCGACTGCGCTCCAGTCGCGACAGCTCCAGGCGCACATTGGTCAGCTTTGCTGCGTCCTCAATGCGCGCGCACTTGATGCGCAGAATCGTGATCTTGTCGAGCAGCTCGCCCGGAGAGATCGGCACCAGGATGTCATTCATGGGCTTATCGTAGCAGCAGCGCATCCAGACGCTCGCGCACATCTGCCACTTCGATCAGATCCATGACTCCGGGATTTTCGATCTTCTGATGCCACGGCAGCTGTGCGGCGCTGCAGCCGCGGAAACGGCGCGCCGCAGCCTCGTAGCGGTCGACGCACCACTGGCGCGAGAGATAGGGCCCGACGCGCTGCAGGCGGGTGGCGGCGTACAGGCCGATCACCGGCGTGGCCACCATGGTGGCCATGTGCACGGGGCCCGAATCCGGCGACAACAACACGCTGGCGCGCGCGAGCAGCGCGAGCATCTCCGGCAGGGAATCGCGGCCGATCTGATTGACCAGCGGCACGCCGGCATGGCGCTCGATGGCCTCGCCCATCTCGCGTTCGAGCCCCGAGCGGCCGCCACACAGCAGCACACGCATACCGTGGCGGTGAACGGCGTAGTCGATGATTGCCGCGTAGCGTTCGGCTCGCCAATTGCGCGCCGGGTGGCTCGAACAGGCACTGACGATAAGGGTCGGGCGCGCATCGGGGATCAGCCGGGCGGCGTATTCGCGCGCCTGCGCCGGCAGCGGCAGATTCCATTCGAGCGCACCGGGCTCTATGCCTAAGGCCGTCAGAAAACCCTGAAAGCTGTCGAGCACGTGCTCATCGGTTCGCGGCGCAATGCGCGCGTTGGTGAACAGCCATTGCAGTTCGCGCGCGCGGGCGCGGTCGAAGCCCAGTCGCAGCCGCGAGCGCACCGCGAGCGAGGCGAGGCTGGCGCGCAGCGACAGCTGCAGGTGCAGCAAGACATCGAATCGACGGCCGCGCAGCGCGCTGAGCAACGCTCGCACGGTCGCGAGCCCGGCGCGCTTGTCGATGGTGATAAACTCGATATTGGGCAGCAGCGTCATGAGACGCGCCTCGGTACGGCCGATGATCCAGGTCAGCCGTGTCGTCGGCCAAAGGCGCTGCAGCGTGCGCACGACGGGCACGACGTGGCAGGTGTCGCCGATGGCCGAGAGCCGCAGAATGCACAGGCTCGCGGGCGGCGTAATGGGATGAGTCATGCGGCAATCTTTGCGCTGGCCGATCGGGGCTGAAGTGCGGCACAAACCGATTCGCGGCGGCGCGATGCTATATGACGCCTCCCGCGCGGGCAACGCCGACGCCTCGTGGTTCGATCGCCTGTGGTGGTCGCGCCGCGGCGAAGTGCGTGAGACGGCCGAGGGACGCGGTGCGGCCGTGTTCATCGAGGCCGACGCGCGGCAGCTGGTGCTGCGCCACTACCGGCGTGGCGGCTGGATGGCGCACCTGTCGCGGGACCGCTACCTCTGGCACGGCGAGGCGCTCACGCGCTCGTACGTCGAGTGGCACCTGCTGTATGCGCTGCGCCGTGCCGGTCTACCGGTGCCGGTGCCGATTGCAGCGAGCTATTGCCGCACCGGCCGCTTCAGCTATACCGCGGATCTGTTGACCGAGCAGATCCCGGCGGCTCGCTCGCTCGCCTCGCGACTGCGCTGCGTGCCACTGGCGCTGACCAGCTGGATTGCCATTGGCCGCTGTCTGCGCCGTTTCCACGACGATGGCATTTATCATGCCGATCTGAATGCGCACAATGTGCTGCTGGACGATAACGAGCAGGTCTGGCTGCTGGACTTCGATCGCGGCCAGCTGCGCCATCCGGGCTACTGGTGCGACGGCAATTTGGTGCGATTGCGCCGCTCCATCGAAAAGATCACGGACGCCCTGCCGCCCGAGCGATTTTCCGATGCCGACTGGGCTTCATTGCTCGATGGCTATTTCACAGCGGTTTCGCAGGCCTCGGCTGCGTAGGGATGCGTCGCCTCTATACGCTGCTGCTCTACCTGGCACTGCCGTTCGCAACGCTGATTATTTTGTGGCGTGGCCTGCGCACGCGCGACTATTGGCGCGGTGGCGCGGCGCGCTTCGGGCTAGGGGCGGCCCGCGCCGGCGGCGGCGTGTGGGTGCATGCGGTCTCGGTCGGCGAGGTGCAAGTCGCCGCCATACTGATTGCAGCACTGCGCGAACGCGAACACGGGCTCGAAATCACGTTGACCTGTGCGACACCGACGGGTCGCGCGCGCGCGCGCGCGTTGCTGCCCGGACTCGAGGTGCGGTACGCGCCCTATGACCTGCCGGGCTGCGTACGCCGCTGTCTGGCGCGGCTGCGACCGCGGCTGCTGATCATGATCGAGAGCGAACTGTGGCCCAATCTGCTCGATCAGGTCAGCCGCGCAGGGGTACCGGCCCTGATCGCCAGTGCGCGCATCTCGGCCCGCAGCGCCAGAATTTATCAGCGCCTGCCGGGACTCATGCGCGCCGCGCTGGCCGCGAATGTCTGGGTAGGGGCTCAGACTGCCGCCGATCTCGAGCGCTTTGCCGCAATCGGGGTCGCACCACAACGTCTGACGCTGGCCGGCAATATCAAGTTCGACCGGACGTTGCCCGCCGACATCTATGAGCGCGGCGCGCTACTGCGCGCGTGCTACGGCGCCGGGCGGCCGGTGTGGGTCGCGGGCAGTACCCATCCCGCCGAGGAGCCGATCGTGCTGCAAGCACACCGGCAGCTGCGCACCAGCGAACCGCGGGCGCTGCTGATCCTGGCCCCGCGCCATCCAGCGCGCTTCCCGGCCGCCGCGGCGGCCATTGCCGCCCAGGGTTTTCGCTGCGTGCGCCGCTCGAGCATCGGTTCGGACCCGCGGGCCGATGCGGTCCTCGATAGCAGCCATGAAGTGCTGCTGCTCGACAGCTTGGGAGAGCTGCTCGAGTTCTACGCGGCGGCCGATGTCGCCTTCGTCGGCGGTAGCCTGGTGCCGATCGGCGGTCACAATCTGCTCGAGCCCGCGGCGCTGGGCTTACCCGTGCTCGCTGGGCCGGAGCAGTTCAATAGTCCCGACATTGCGCACGCCCTCGCGCAGCAGGGCGCGTTGATCACGGTGCATGATGCGGATGAGCTGGCCGTCGCGCTCGCGAGCTTGCTCCGCGATGCCGACCGGCGCGCGGTCAAGGGCGAGGCGGCCCGCCTGGCGATCGATGCCCATCGGGGCGCGTTGGGCAAATTGCTGCGGCTGATTGATACGCTGATGTGGCCCGCCGGCGGGGCGCCTGCCGGTGGATAGCTACGGCCCCGAGGCCGGAGGCGGGGTTGAGTTCGGCGGCTGGGGGCTGGGCTCGCCAAGCCAGCCGTTGATCAGTTCGACCGTGTGCCGGTCGAGACTGCCTGCCGCCAGACGCAACGACACGATGCCATCCAGATAGCCGTACTTCGCCTGCGCGTAGTTGGTTTCGGCTTGCACCAGCAGTTCGCGCGAGGTCAGCACGTCCACCGCCGTCTTGATGCCGACCGCGTAGCCGGCCTCGCTGGCCTGCAGCGACACACGACTGGATTGCACCGCCTGTTTCAGCGCCTGCACTTGGGAGATTTGGCTGATCACGCCCTGGTAGGCATCGCGGGTCTGCTCCTCGGTCTGACGCGAGGTGTAGTCCAGACCCGCTTTCGCGGCGTCCCAGGTGTAGCGCGCCTGGCGCACCTTGGATTGCGTCGCGCCGCCGGTGAAGATCGGCACCGAGACTCCGACCTGCCAAATGGTATCGGAGTTGCCGGTGAACGGGGTCAGGGTACCGAGCAGGCTCTCGGCCTCGGCCGGCGGTGTGAAATTGCCGCGCTCGAGCGCCCAATTGCGATACAGGTTAATGCCGATCGTGGGCAGGTGACCGCCATAGGCCGCCAGCAAACCATCGCGTGCGATCTCTGAGGCCATGCGGCTGGCAATGAGGCTCGCGTTCTGGTCCATGGCCGTCGTCACCCAGGCGTCCTCGCTGGCGGGTTGCGGGGTCAGCAGAGGCATAGCGTCGCCCGGCCCCGCCAGACTCGTGTAGCTGTCGCCGGTGATCGCGCGCAGTAGATCCTGCTGCGTCGCGAGCGCGCGTTTGGCGGCGATCACCGCCGCGTTGGTGCTGTCGCGCGAGGCGCGGGCGATCTCGACATCGGTGATAGCGATCAGGCCGACGTTGAAGCGTTGTTCGGCCTGATCGAGCTGGATCTGTACCGACTGCAACGCGCTCTGCTGCGCGCTCAGTGTGTCCTGCGCGGCGAGCACGCCGAAATACTGCGAGGTCACGCGCTGCACCAGGCTCTGCTGGGCTGCCAGGTAATTCGCTTCGCCCTGCGCCACCGTCGCATCGGCCGATTTGAGCGCCACCCAACTGTTCCACGAGAATAGATTGACGGCCAGGGTCAAGCTCGCGGTGGCGGGGAGCGTGACCGGGACGCTGCCGACACCTTGCCAATACTTGTTGGCGCTCAGGTCGATCGGCAGCAGGCCGATCAGCGCCTGAGTCCGGGTCTCACGTACGGCCAGATGCGTCGCCGCGGCCTGTTGAATCAACGGGTCGGTGACCGTTGCCCGATCGTAGACCTGCAGCAGATCCGTCACCGCGGCGCTGGCCGTGCTGCAGGCGCACACTACGCCGAGCATCCAGGAAGCCTTCATGAAGCCACCCCGTTGCTGACCCTAGTAGGTGGGCAAGCTGGGATCGATGTCACGCGCCCAGGCGTCGATCCCGCCGGCGAGATTGGCGACGCGCCCGAAGCCGTAAGCCGACAGAAACTCGGCGGCGCGGCGGCTGCGACCGCCTGCCTTGCACATCACGATCATCTCGGCACCGCTGTCCAGCTCGCCCAGACGCGATGGAACTTCAGTGAGCGGGATGTTGAGGGTACCGGGCAGGCGCGCGATGGCGCATTCCCAGGGCTCGCGCACGTCGAGCACCGTGAGGGAGTCGCCCGCATCGAGGCGGCGCTTGAGTTCCTGCGGCGCAATCTCCGGGACGCTCGCCATACGCTAGAAGCCGAAGGCGGCAGGCCGCGGCGCCCCCTCGAGGGCCTCGATGCACGTTTCAAACAGCGGCTCGCTGCTGTATTCGCCTGCCCCGGCGCTGCGTATCAGGCTCGCCCGCTGCAGCGTGCCGGTGCCGACCACGACGAACAGGCGCCCCCCGGGCTTGAGCGCGCGCTCAAAGCGCGGCTGGTAGATCGGCAGGGAGGCCGTCAGCACGATGGCGTCATAACGTGACGGCTCGTCGAGCTGCATGCCGTCGGCGTTGATGACCTCAACGGTTGGGGCGTCCGCGATCGCTTTCAGATTAGCGCGCGCCAGTTCGGCGACTTCCGGGTGCAGTTCGAGCGTACGTACCTGGCCGCCGAGCTGGGCCAGACAAGCTGAGACATAACCCGAGCCGGTGCCTACTTCCAGCACCTGCTCGCCGCCTTGTAGCGCCAGCGACTGCAGCAATCGCCCAACCAGCATCGGCCGCAACATGCGTTTGCCGCACGGCAAGGGAATCTCGCAGTCGGCGAAGGACAGTTCGCGCCAATGCTCGGGCACGAAACGCTCGCGAGGCACAGCACGCAGCGCGTCGAGGATGCGTTCATCGAGCACGTGCCAGGCGCGCACCTGCTGCTCGATCATCTGCTCGCGGGCGACTTGTGTCAGCATTGAACGTAATCCCGAACTCGCTACGGGGGCACGTTAAGGGTTTTTGTCGCATCTGCCAAGGGCGATTGCCGCCACGATATGGTGAAATGCCATGGGTGTTGCCTCGTACTCGGCTATGCTGCTGGCGCAGGCGATGGCAGAGCTTGGCCCTTCTCCCAAGGAAAGCATCGCTTGAACAGACGACCTTGATGTCGATAATTGCCTTGCTCTGCCTGCTATTCGGTGTTGCCGCACTGCTGCTGTTGGTGCTGTTTTTCCTCCAGCGACGGCAACTCACTGCACTGGAGGAAGTCTCGCGACAGGTTCAGCGCACCGCCATCGGCGGCTCGTTGAAGACCCGCATCGAACTGCAGACCGATCAGCCCGAACTCGCGGTGCTGGTCACCGCCGTTAATCATCTGCTGGCACGCGCCTCGGTGGCCGTCGACCAGCTGCCGTTGATCAGTGCGCCTATCGGCGCGCTCGGTGATCGCGTGCACGAAGCCGTGATGATTCACGGCAAGTCGATCCGCTACGCCAATCCGCAATTCGCCAGCCTGGTGGGCTGCCGGGTCGATGAGCTCATCGGCCGCCGTCTCGAGGATCTGGTGCCGCCGGAATATGCCGAACTGGTCGGAGACAACATGCGCCGGCGTCTTGCCGGTGAGGCGGCCGCCGAACGTTACGAAGTGGATCTGACCGGCGCTCAGGGCAATGGCGCGCGCCTGGAGCTCTCGACCTGGCCGATCGAGCACGAAGGCGAGCAGGCACTGCTGGTCGTGGGCGTGGAGGTCCTGCCGACGCAGGCTGTTCAGGCATTGCAGCCCCCGGAGCGCCGCTCGCGCGCACGGCTGGCGCTCGAATCATTGCCGGAAGCACTGATCACGATCGACAACGAGGGCAAGGTTGAGCATCTGAACCTGGCGGCCGCACGCCTGCTCGGCATGGATGCCGCGGCCGCCGCCGGCAAGCCGCTCGATGAGGTTGCGCGCGCGGTCGAGGACTCCGACCGCAAACTGCTGACTGAGCCGGTCAGGCAGGCGCTCGCGGTCGGTACGCCGCTCAACATCGGGCGCCGCGCACTGCTGATTCGCTCGGTCAACGGCGAGCGCCTGGTGGAGTTGTCGGCGGCGCCGATCCGCGTGGAAACCGGCGAGAGCATCGGCGTGGTGGTATTGCTGCACGATGTGACGGAAGTGCGCGGTCTGGCGCGGCAGATGTCGTATCAGGCGACGCACGATGCGTTGACCGGGCTGCTCAATCGCCGCGATTTCGAGCGCCGGCTGCAGGATGCCACGGACATCGCGCGTCGCGGCGACAGCACCCACGTGCTGTGCTATCTGGATCTGGACCGCTTCAAGAGCATCAATGACAGCAGCGGCCACCAGGCCGGCGATGCCATGCTGCGCGAAACAGCCAAGATCCTGCGCGATGCGGTGCGCGATTCGGACACGGTCGCGCGTATTGGCGGCGATGAGTTTGGCATGCTGCTGGTGGGCTGCCCGCTGGACAAGGCGCGCCAGATTGCCGACGACGTCTGCCGCGCGCTCAAGGATTTTCGTTTTGTTTGGAAGGACAAGATCTTCAACGTCGGGGTCAGCATCGGTCTGGTCGAGATCGCGCGTGACAGCGGCAGCATCGAGGAGCTGCTGGCGGCGGCGGACTCCGCCTGCTACGTCGCCAAGCGCCAGGGCGGTCACGTGGCCGTGTACTCGGCGCGCGATGAGGTCTTTGCGCGTCAGAGCGGTGAAATACACTGGCTGCAGACGCTGCAAGCCGCGCTGCGCGATAGCCGCTTCGAGCTCTATTGCCAGCCGATCGTCGCCTC
This sequence comes from Steroidobacteraceae bacterium, assembly GCA_036733765.1. Taxonomy (GTDB): domain Bacteria; phylum Pseudomonadota; class Gammaproteobacteria; order Steroidobacterales; family Steroidobacteraceae; genus FEN-1191. The sequence goes on along the minus strand of DAIMZW010000004.1, from coordinate 10,068 downwards.
CTATGCCGCCAACGACGAAGGGCCGGCCATGGAAGTGCTGGTGCGCCTGCGCAACGACCTCGGCGAGCAGCTCGTGCCGCTCGAATTCCTGCGTGCCGCCGAACGCTACCGGCTCATGGGACTCATCGATCGCTGGGTCGTGCAGACGACCTTGACGGCGCTCGGCCGTGGCGCCATAGCGCTGGCGCCCAAACGCAGCATCGCGATCAATATTTCCGGACAGACGCTCGCGGATGCGCAGTTTCTCGAGTTCGTGGTCGAGTGTTTCGATTCAACGGGTGCCAATCCGATGCAGATCTGCTTCGAGATCGCTGAAAGCACCGTGGTCGCCAACTTCGAACAGGCGCGCCGCTTCGTCGGCGTGTTGCACGGCATGGGCTGCCGCTTCGCGCTCGATGATTTCGGCAGCGGCCTGGGCTCATTTGCCAATCTCAAGACCCTGGCGGTCGACTACCTGAAGATCGACGGCTCGTTCTTCAAGAATCTGGCGCGCGACTCGGTGAATCAAGCGATGGTGACGGCCATGATTCGGCTCGCGCGCACGCTGAACTTCAAGGTCATTGCCGAACAGGTCGAGGACGCGAGCACCATGGATGTCGCACGTCAGATGGGCGTGGATTATCTGCAGGGGTTTGCGGTCGGGCGCCCGGAGCGTCTGGCCATGGCGGCCTAGCCACTGCGGCTAGCGCGCCGGAGCAAAGATCTCGTTGGCGCGTACGAACGAGTTCATGAACGGCGCCATCAACTGCATCTGCGAGTGATGATCGCGCAGTGCCGCGAGCTTGCGCGCTCGCTCGGCCTCGGTCAGCGGCAACGACTCCCACGCGAGCGCGGACGTCTCGGCCGGCGGCGCCAGCGCCAGATCCGGCTCAAGCCGCAGCGGCCGCGGCCAATTGGGGGCGTGCACAATCCAATAGTGCAATTCACCGAGTTCGCCCCGGCGCTCGAGCACTCGGCGCGCGAGCGCGCCGCTGGCGCTGTGATCCGGATGGCGATCCTGCGGCGCTGCGGCCAGTACCAGCGTCGGGCGGAACTCCGCGATCACGCGCTCGAGATCGCGCTCGAGATTGGCGCCGGTATAGCTTGCGCCTACGCTCAGGGCGCCGGCATAGAGCACGGCGCTGGAGTCGGTATATTTCGAACGATAGGGCCGGCGGTAGAAATCGCCTGCAAGCGCCAGCACGCCGCGGTCGGGATAGCCCAGCACGTATTGCGACGCGCGCGGCACACCTAGTTCATCGGCTGCCGTCTGGGCCTCGCGCAGACGCTGAACTCCGAGGCGCCGCATGCCTGCGCTACCGGGCCACAGCGTACGCTCCACCAGCATCGCATCGAGTTCGAAGCCGTCGCCGGCCGTGATCCATACGACCCCGACGCTCGCACCTTGCTTGAGGGCCTGCTGTAACAGGCCGGCGCAGCACAGGCTCTCATCGTCCGGGTGCGGCGCGATCACGAGCACGCGATCGTGCGCGCCTAGCGCAGGCATGCGCGGCAGAACTGCTGGCCCCAGCAGCGCCGCCAACACAAGCCATCGGCCTAACATGGACCGCGAGGGTTAGAGCAGCGGCACCAGCAGCAGCGCGACGATGTTGATGATCTTGATCAGCGGATTGATGGCAGGCCCCGCAGTGTCCTTGTACGGGTCGCCGACCGTGTCGCCGGTCACCGCGGCCTTGTGTGCATCCGAACCCTTGCCGCCGAAATGACCCTCTTCGATGTATTTCTTGGCATTGTCCCAGGCGCCGCCGCCGGTGCACATCGAGATCGCCACAAACAGTCCGGTCACGATGGTACCGATCAGCAGACCGCCAAGCGCCTTGATGCCGGCCCCCGGACCCATGAGCGCCGTCATGCCGAAGGCAACGACGACCGGCACGAGGATCGGCAGCACCGAGGGCACAATCATCTCCTTGATCGCCGCGCGCGTGAGCATATCCACGGCGCGTGAATAGTCGGGCTTGGCCGTGCCTTGCATGATGCCGGGGATCTCACGGAACTGGCGCCTCACCTCGGTGACCACAGAGCTGGCCGCGCGGCCGACCGCCTCCATCGCCATCGCGCCGAACAGGTAGGGCACCAATCCGCCAATGAACAGGCCGATGATGACGGCCGGGTCGGACAGCGAAAAGCCGACCATGGCGCGGCCGGTGTCGGCCATGTGGGCCGCCAGGTTGTGCGTGTAATCGGCGAACAGCACCAAGGCGGCCAAGCCGGCCGAGCCGATCGCGTAGCCCTTGGTCACGGCCTTGGTGGTATTACCGACGGCATCGAGCGGATCGGTGATGTTGCGCACTGACTTGGGCAGATCGGCCATTTCGGCGATGCCGCCGGCGTTATCGGTGATGGGTCCATAGGCGTCCAGCGCCACCACCATGCCAGTCATCGACAGCATCGCGGTTGCGGCCACGGCGATGCCGTACAGGTCCGCGAGACTGTAGGAGCCCCAGATCGCCAGGCACACCGCGAGCACGGGCAGGGCCGTGGATTTCATGCTGACCCCGAGGCCGGCGATGATGTTCGTGGCGTGACCGGTCTGTGAGGCCGCCGCCACGCCCTGCACCGGGCCGTACTCGGTGGCGGTGTAGTACTCGGTGATCGTGATCATCGCGGCGGTGAGCGCCAAACCGATCAACGCGCAGCCAAATAGCGCGTTGAGCTGCCCCGGCAGCAGCGAGCGCGTGATGAACCAGAACGCGACGGCGGAGATCAGCCCTGAGACGATAACGCCCTTGTACAGCGCGTTCATGATCTTGCCGCCGTCGCCAACCCGGACGAAAAATGTTCCGACGATCGAGGAGATGATCGAGGCCGCGCCGAGCGCGAGCGGATAGACCAGCACTGCGGAGCCTGCCTCCGGCATCAATAGTCCGCCGAGCAGCATGGTCGCGACGATCGTGACCGCATAGGTCTCGAACAGATCGGCCGCCATGCCGGCGCAGTCCCCGACATTGTCGCCGACGTTGTCGGCAATCACCGCCGGATTGCGCGGATCGTCTTCGGGAATACCGGCCTCGACTTTACCTACCAGGTCGGCGCCGACATCGGCTCCCTTGGTGAAGATACCGCCGCCCAGGCGTGCGAAAATGGAGATCAGCGAGCCGCCGAAGGCCAGGCCCACGAGTGAATGCAGTGCCGCGGCATCGCCGAGCGTAGGCCGCAGAAATGCGAAGTAGCCCGTCACGCCGAGCAATCCCAAACCGACCACGAGCATGCCGGTCACGGCACCGCCGCGAAACGCCACTTGCAGCGCAGCGTTAAGTCCGTGCCGTGCCGCCTCGGCGGTGCGCACGTTGGCGCGTACCGAGATGTTCATGCCGATGTAGCCGGCCAGTCCCGACAGCACCGCACCGACCGCGAAACCGCCCGCCGTGACCCAGTTCAGCGCGAATCCGAGCACAACGAACAGCACCGCGCCTACTCTCGCGATCGCGATATACTGGCGATTCAGGTAGGCCTTGGCCCCGGCCTGAATCGCCGCGGCAATCTCCTGCATGCGCTCGTTGCCGGCCGGCAACGCGAGGATCGAGCGCACCGACACGATGCCGTAGAGCACGGCGACTACGCCCGCGGCTATTGCCATCCAGAGCCAGTTCGTGGCACCCATGCAATCCCCTCCAGATGTCTATATTGGCGTTTTGCAAGCCGGAATGGACCGAGCTTAGGTCCGTTGCCCAGCCAAAAATAGCCGCGAAATATATCATACGATGGCGTGCCGACCGCTGCAGTTCAGAGTTTGAAAGTGGTCTTGAGCCTGCGCCGAACCGAGACGCCGCGGATGCGCACGTAGCAGGGCAGGCCGTCGCGATAGGGTGGGGCATCCTCCCCGGCGATCAGCGGCTCCAGATAGCGCCGGCAGGCCGCGGTGATCCCAAAGCCGTCGTCGGTGATGAAATGGCGCGGTAGCTTCTTCTCGACGTTGGCCACCTCACTGAGGGGAACCGGAACGAGCTTCCACCGGTAGGGCTTGGACGAAAGGCGCTTGATCGCCGGCATCACCGCATTCATTCCCGCCAGCGCGTATTGGACCGCGGCCTTGCCGACCGCGTAGGCCTGCTCGACATCGGTCCTGGAGGCGATATGCCGGGCCGAGCGCTGCAGATAGTCGGCGACGGCCCAGTGATACTTGTAGCCCAACGCCTCGCGCACCATGTTCGCCACCACCGGGCCGACGCCGCCGAGCTGGGTGTGGCCGAATGCGTCCTGCGTTCCGGACTCGGCCAGAAACTTGCCGTCCGGGTAGCGCGCGCCCTCGGATACCACGATCACGCAGTAGCCGTAATCGCCGACGCACTGCCGCACGCGCTCGAGAAACTTCGCCTGCTCGAAGGTGATTTCGGGGAATAGGATGATGTGTGGCGGTTCTGCGGCTTTGCGGCCCGCGAGTCCGCCGGCGGCGGCAATCCAACCCGCGTGCCTTCCCATGACCTCGAGCACGAACACCTTGGTCGAAGTGCGGGCCATGGAGGCGATGTCGAGCCCGCCCTCGAGCGTCGACACGGCAACGTACTTGGCCACCGAGCCGAAGCCGGGGCAGCAATCGGTGATCGGCAGATCGTTATCGACGGTCTTGGGGATACCGACGCAGATCACGGGGTAATTCAAGGCGGTACCGATCTGCGAGATCTTCCATGCCGTGTCCATGGAATCGTTGCCGCCGTTGTAGAAGAAATAGCCGATATCGTGAGCCCGAAACACCTCGATCAGCCGCTCGTACTCGGCTCGGTTCTGATCCAGGCTCTTGAGCTTGAAGCGCGCGGAGCCGAATGCCCCCGCCGGCGTGTGGCGCAGGGCCCGGATGGTCGCCGGGCTCTCGCGCGACAGATCGATCAGGTCTTCGGTCAGCGCGCCGATGATGCCGTCGCGTCCGGCGTAGATCCTGCCGATCTGACGCCGGTGCTTGCGCGCCGTCTCGATCACACCGCAAGCCGAAGCATTGATGACGGCCGAGACACCGCCGGACTGGGCATACAAAGCGTTGCGAGGCGGAGCCGTAGGTCTTTTGGTATTCATTAGGGGAGCCCTGATGCTGCCGGTTCAGCGGCGCCGCGCGAGCATACCTTGGGCGCGGCCCCGATGTCTGTCGGTCGCGCAGCGGCAGCGCGAAGCCTGCACCGGTTTGACCTTGAAGGCGCCGGTCGGTAGTGTTTCGGGGATGCGTATCGTGCTTATGGGGGCCCCGGGGTCGGGAAAAGGCACCCAATCCCAACGACTGGTCGAGCGTTTCGGCATTCCCCAGATATCCACGGGAGACTTGCTGCGCAGCGCCGTGGCGCGCGGCACCGAGTACGGTCGCCGCGCCAAGGCCGCGATGGACTCGGGGCAGCTGGTTGCCGACGAGATCGTGCTGGGAATTATCCGCGAACGGCTCGCCGAGCGCGATGCCGCGCACGGTTTCATCCTGGACGGCTTCCCGCGCAACCTTGCCCAGGCACAGGCGCTGCGCACCATGTTGGCGGGCATCGGCGCCCCGCTCGACGCGGTCGTCCTGTTCGAAGTCGATTATGGCGAGATCATCAAACGCATCTCGGGCCGGCGCACTTGCCCACAATGCGGGCGCGTGTTCAACCTCCATGATGCCTCGTCCGGTAGCACGCCGCGTTGCGATCATTGCGATGATCACCCGCCGCTGGTGCAGCGGCGTGATGACGAGGAGGGTACGGTGCGGCGGCGGCTGGAGGTCTACGAGCGCGAGACCCGCCCGCTGGCGCAACACTACGCGGCACAAGGCCTGCTGCGCACCATCGATGCTGATGGCCCGGTGGAAGAAGTGACCGCACGTCTGGTCGCAACACTCTCATCCGTGCCGCCGGCCCAGCCTTCGGCGCACGCGCCGCAGACCGCCCCCTAGAGCGCGCCGAGCAGTCGCTCGCCGATGACCTCACGCCGCCAGCCCGCGAGCACGGCACCGTCGCGCGCGCCGGACACGAGCCGCTCCATCTCGCGCCGGGTCGCCAGGATCTCCGGCGCGATACCGAGTTCGCGTCCGATCTGCTGCGCGAGCTGCGAGAGCTTCCTGACCGCTTCGGTCGTAGCGGGGTCCGGCCGGCGTCGCTGCGGCAGCGGTGCCAACCGGTCCGGCAACTGCGCGGCCTCAATCACCGCCAGGATCTGCGGACCGCTGTGGTTGAGGATGCCCTCGGGCAGCGGCGTGGCGGCCTCGAGCTGCGCCAGGGTGCGCGGCGCACGCAGCACGATGTCCCGCAACGCTGCGTCGGGCAGGATCCAATTGCGCGGCCGATCGGCGCTGATCGCGCGCTGCTCGCGCCAGGCGGCCAGCGCACACACGAGACGCTGGCGCTCGGGGTCGAGATCGACCAAACCCTTGAAGCGGCGCCAGGCTTGTTGCGGATCGGCCTCGAACGAGCCGATCGCGTCGAGCTCGGCCATTTCCTGCTCGAACCAGCCCCAGCGGCCCAGCTGTTCGAGTCGCTGGCGCAGGCGGTCGCGCAATGGCAGCAGGTAGCGCACATCATCGAGTGCGTAGGCGAGTTGCGCGTGGCTGAGCGGGCGGCGCGACCAGTCGGTGCGTGTCTCGGTTTTGTGCAGGCTGGTGGACAACAGCCGCTGGACCAGCTCGGCATAACCAACCTGCGCCGGAAGGCCGATCAGCGCCGCCGCGACCTGAGTGTCGAACAGCCCGATCACCGGCCCGGTCGCGGGCGAGAGCACCTCCAGATCCTGTCGCGCCGCATGCAACACCTTCGGCACCTGCGCCGCCCCCATCGAGGCGCGCAGCGCACTCAGGTCGCGCAGCGCCAGGGTATCGATGCAGAACGCATCATCATCGACACTGAGCTGCAGCAGGCATAGTTGCGCGAAGTAGGTCCGCTCGCGCATGAATTCCGTATCCAGTCCGATGGCATTGGCCGCTTGCAGCTGCTCACAGACCTGTGCGAGGCCCGTCGTGTCGTTGATAATCTCCGACATGCCTGCTGTGTTCCTCAATGCTTGCCCCCCGACTGCGCGCTAGCGCGGCGTTGGCTGCGCTGGCGCGGCTGTATTTCGGTCTCGCGATCTGGCGGCGCGGGCCGCAGGACGTGCCTGCGGTCGGCATCTTACTGCCATTGACCATCGCCGCTTATGTTCTGCTCAGCGCTTTGGTCGGCGAGCTGCTGCTGCCGGGACATTGATGCACGTTCACATACTCGGAATATGCGGCACGTTCATGGGCGGCATCGCTGCCCTGGCGCGCGCAGCCGGTCATCGTGTCACCGGCTCGGACCGGGACGTCTATCCACCGATGAGCACTCAGCTGGCCGCGCTCGGCATCGAGCTCATCGAGGGTTACGGCCTCGAGCAGCTCGAGCTCAAGCCCGACATGATCGTGATTGGCAATGTCATGTCGCGCGGCATGCCGGTCATCGAGGCCGTGCTCGAGCGTGCTCTGCCTTACACCTCCGGCCCGGAATGGCTGGCCGCGGCGGTGCTGCGTGAGCGTTGGGTGCTCGCCGTGGCCGGCACGCATGGCAAGACTTCGACCAGCAGCATGCTCGCCTGGATCCTCGAGGATGCGGGGCTTGCGCCGGGATTTCTGATCGGCGGCATCCCGCAGAATTTCGGCCTCAGCGCGCGACTCGGCGCCGCGCCATTCTTTGTCATCGAGGCCGACGAATACGACACGGCGTTCTTCGACAAGCGCGCGAAGTTCGTGCACTACCGGCCGCGCACGCTGGTGCTCAACAATCTGGAGTACGACCACGCGGATATCTATCCGGATCTGGCGTCGATCGAGCGTCAGTTCCAGCACCTGCTGCGCACCGTGCCGGGCGGCGGACTCATAGTCTGCAACGGTGCCGATGCGAATCTGCAGCGGGTGCTGGCGGCGGGTTGCTGGACGCCGGTGGAACGCTTTGCGGCGGCCGGCGCCCCGGCTGGCGGCGCCCCGGCTGGCGGCGGCCCGGCTGGCGGCGCCCGCGTGCAGTGGAGCGCCGCGGTGCCCCAGGGTGGCGACTTCTCGCGCTTTCAAGTGCTGTTCGAGGGACACGACTGCGGCGCGCTCTCGTGGAGCGGAATCGGCGCCCACAACGCCGACAATGCGCTGGCGGCGCTGGCAGCGGCGCGCCACGTCGGGGTGCCGATCGAGCGCGGGATCGAGGCACTTAGCCGTTTCCACGGGGTTGCGCGGCGCATGCAATTGCGCGGTGCCGCCGCCGGCGTGCGGGTTTACGATGATTTCGCGCACCACCCGACCGCGATCCTGACCACCATCGATGGTCTGCGCCGCCGGGTCGGCCGCGAGCGCATCATCGCGGTGCTCGAGCCGCGTTCGCACACCATGCGCCTGGGCGTGCACCAGCAGGCACTTGCCCAAGCGCTGGACGGGGCCGATGAGGTCTGGCTGTACGCGCCGCCGTCCGTGACCTGGGACGTGGGCAGCGCCATGGCGCCGTTGGGAGCACGCGCCCACGTGGTGGCGGAGATGGACGCGCTGGTGCTCGAGCTCTCGCGCAGTCTCAAGGCCGGGGATCATGCGCTGATCATGAGCAACGGTGGCTTCGGTGGACTGCACACCCGCCTGCTCGAGGCGCTGAGCTCGCGGACCGGTGCAGGCTGAGCTCCATGGCCTGCTGAGCGCAGCATGACGCAGCAGATCCCGCTGTTTCCGCTCAACACGGTGCTGTTCCCCGGTGGCTTGCTGCCATTGCGTATCTTCGAGACGCGCTATGTCGACATGGTTGGGCGCTGTCTGCGCGGCGATGAGGCGTTTGGCGTGGTGCTCATCGACGGCGGCAGCGACACCGAGCGCGAGGTCGGCACGGCGCTGATCGGCACTTCGGCGCGCATCGTCGACTTCCAGCCGCTGGCCGATGGACTGCTGGGACTGCTGTGTCGCGGCGAGCAACGCTTCCGCATCAGTGCACGCAGCCGCCGCGAGGATGGGCTCAATTGCGCCTCGGTCGAATGGATCGAGGAGGCCAAGGGGGTGCCGGTGGCGGTGCAATTCCAGCCGCTGCTGCCATTGTTGCGCCAGGCAATGGCGAGCCTGACGACGATCGGGCGCTTCATCGAGCCGAATTACGAGGACGCCTCATGGGTCAGCCACCGGCTCGCCGAGCTGCTGCCGCTCGACCAAAGTTTGCAGCAGCACCTGCTCGAGATCGACGACCCCGATGCGCGGCTGCATCTGCTGGCGCCGTTGATTGAGGCGCAGACTTGAACGGCGCGCCCGCTTCAGCCTAAGCGACCCGAGGCATTGTCGAGCATCCGCATTGCCTGCTCCACCCACACCACGTCGGTCTCGAGTGTGCCATCCGAACGCAGCGTGAGTCGGCGGTAGGCGGGCGGTCGAGCATCGACTGCGAAATTGTCCGACAGTGGCAGGAACTGCGCACAGGTTGAGGGTGTGGCGAGCAGGCGTACGCCGCGCCGCCGTGCATCAAAGCATTGATGCACGTGACCCCAGATGATGGCCCGCACCTGCTGGTGCGCATCGAGCACTTCGAACAAGGCATCGGCATTGTCGATCCCGACCGCATCGAGCCAGCGGCTCGCCATGCCGACTGGATGGTGATGCACGCAGATCATGGCGTAGCGCTCGGTGTCGGCCAGTGCCGCATCCAGAGCCTGCAATTCCGATTCGCTGATGTGGCCGCCGGCCCGTCCGGGCACGCAGCTGTCGATGAGGATGATGCGCCAGGCGCCGAGATCGGCGTGGCCACCGACCTGAAACGGCGGCGCTGCGAGCGCACTGCGCAGGCGCGCCGGATCGTCATGATTGCCCGGAATGCAATAGACCGGCTTGCCTAGACTTCCGAGTACGCGCGCGAAATGCGCATAGCCTTCGGGCTCGTCGTTGACGATATCGCCAGTGCACACCACCGCATCCACATTGAGCTTGCGAGCGGCAGCATGCGCGAGCACGCGCTGCAGTGAGGCGAGCGTGTCCACACCGCGCAAGCTGCCCTGCGGATTCGCGAACAGATGCGGGTCTGAAAGTTGCAGCAGTCGGACATCGGCGTTCATGAAATAATTTTACACGCTTGCATCGGCGCACCGAGTGATGTGCTTCAAGCGTTGGCGATCTCGCGTGCGCAGCCCCAGTGACGCAGCGCTCAATCGCGTGCTGTG
>DAIMZW010000003.1:78302-93483 GCA_036733765.1 Steroidobacteraceae bacterium | reverse complement strand
CGCGGCGATGAATGCACTGGTGGGATACCTCACGGAAAACGGCTGCGGCCAGGGCGCGAGCCGTGCTTGTTCGACCCCGGTCTGCCAACCCGGCGCGAAGCCTGTAAAAGGGCGCGCTCTCACCCGGCGGAAATCCGCATGAGTCGCTCGAGGCCGTCCGCGTGCAGCATCCTGGCTGAGGTGCTGCTCAACCGTCTCGGGCAAGGTCGCTATCGAGCAGATAGAGCGCGCATGCCTCTCCAGCAAGGGTTTGCGCAGCAAGAACTGGGATGAGCTTGCCCATCACCAAGCTGGATGCCATGGCCCTGAAGCACGAGCTACACGGCATCGGCCATCTGCCCGAGTCGGCTCACTCATTCAGCATCCAAGCTTCCACACCTGAACAATCACACCACACGCTCGGTGTTTGAAGCAACAGCATGAGCGCACAAACCACCGTGGCCGTGACCGCCGGAACCGCTGCGCCCATGAGCGTCTTCGAGCGCTATCTGACTGCCTGGGTGTTTATTTGTATCGTCGTGGGGATTTCACTCGGGCAGGTCGCGCCCGCGCTGTTCCAGGTTGTGGGCCGCATTCAGATCGCCCAGGTCAACCTGCCGGTCGGTCTGCTGATCTGGGTGATGATCATTCCGATGCTGGTGAAGGTCGATTTCGGCGCTTTGCACGAAGTGCGTCAGCACGTGCGCGGCATCGGCGTGACACTTTTCGTAAACTGGCTGGTCAAGCCGTTCTCGATGGCGTTTCTGGGGTGGCTATTCATACGCCATCTATTCGCGCCCATGCTGCCCGCCGGCGAAATCGACAGCTACATCGCGGGATTGATTCTGCTGGCCGCTGCCCCGTGCACGGCGATGGTGTTCGTCTGGAGCCGACTGTCCCACGGTGATCCGCTGTTCACGCTCTCCCAAGTGGCACTGAACGATACCATCATGGTCTTTGCCTTCGCCCCCATTGTCGCGCTGCTGCTCGGTCTCTCGAGCATCAGCGTGCCCTGGGCCACGCTGTTGACCTCAGTCGTTCTGTATATCGTTATTCCGGTGATACTGGCGCAGGTGTGGCGCAAGGGATTGCTCAGCAAGGGTAAGCTGCATTTTGCAGCGGTCATGGCTCGGATCGGTCCGTGGTCCATTTCAGCGCTGCTGCTGACCCTCGTGTTGTTGTTCGCCTTTCAAGGCAAAGCCATCATCGACCAGCCGTTGGTGATTGCACTGCTGGCTGTCCCGATCCTAATACAAGTGTTCTTTAATTCAGCGTTGGCATACTGGCTCAATCGTGCGCTGGGTGAGAAACACAACATTGCTTGCCCGTCTGCTCTGATTGGCGCCTCGAATTTCTTCGAACTGGCCGTTGCTGCGGCGATCAGCCTGTTCGGGTTCCAGTCCGGCGCAGCACTAGCGACGGTCGTGGGGGTACTCATCGAGGTGCCTGTGATGCTGCTGGTGGTGAAAGTAGTCAACAGCAGCAAGCACTGGTATGAAGTGAAGGCAACAGGCTAATACGCGCTTGAATGCCGGCGCTGCAGATAATCGACCACGAGTTCCGTGGCCTCCTCGAGCGTCAGCGCCGACATATCCAGATGAATCTCGGGATGCTCCGGGACCTCGTACGGCGAGTCGATGCCGGTAAAGTTCTGCAACTGCCCGCTGCGCGCGCGGCGGTAGAGACCCTTCACATCTCGACGCTCGGCATCGGCCAGCGGCGTATCGACGAATACTTCGATGAACTCGTGTTGCTGGAATAGCGCTCGCGCCGCAGACCGCTCGGCGCGAAACGGCGAGATGAACGACACCAGCACGATCAACCCGGCGTCCACCATGAGCTTCGACACCTCGGCGATGCGGCGGATATTCTCCACTCGATCCTGGTCGGTAAAACCGAGGTCCTTGTTGAGTCCATGGCGGACATTGTCGCCGTCGAGCAGATAGGTCCGTCGACCCTGGGCATGCAATTGCCTTTCCACCAGGTTGGCAATCGTGCTCTTGCCGGCACCGGAATAACCGGTCAACCAGATCACACACGGCCGCTGTCGGTTCTGAGCCGCACGCGCCTGCTGGTTGACGTCGAGGGCCTGCCAATAGGCGTTTTGCGAGCGGCGCAACGCGAAGTGCAGTGTGCCGGCCGCCAACGTGTCGTGCGTGATGCGATCGATCAGGATGAAGCCGCCCAGATCGCGGCTGCGCTCATACGGCTCGAATGCAATGGGCCGGTCGAGTTCCAGCTCACAAACCCCGACTTCATTGAGCTCCAGGCGCTCCGCGGGCAGGTGCTGCCAGGTGTTGACGTCGATCTTGTACTTGAGCGGCGCGACGGTCGCCGAGACCGTGGCGGTGCCGATCTTCATCTTGTACGAACGGCCCGGCAGGATGGCATTGGCGTGCAGGGCGATCAGCGTGGCCTCGAACTGATCGGCGGTCGGCGGCGGTGCGTCGGCCGCGGCCAGCACATCGCCGCGGCTCAGGTCAATGTCTTCTGTAAGCGTCAAGGTCACGCATTGCCCGGTTGCGGCGCTGGCCAGTTCGCCCTCCTGGGTCACGATGCTGGCAATGCGGCACTCGCGTCCGGACGGCAGCGCACGCGTGCGATCGCCGGGGCGGACTACGCCGCTCGTGATCCGGCCGGCATAACCGCGAAAATCCTGGTTCGGGCGATTGACCCACTGCACCGGCATGCGAAATGGCAGGCTCACCGTCGGCGTTTCGAGCTCCACAGTCTCCAGAAAATTAAGCAACGCCGGGCCCCGATACCAGGGCATATTGCGGCTGCGTTCAAGCACGTTGTCGCCATCGGCGGCCGATATTGGGATGGCCGTAATGCCGGTGAGCCGGGTGTGCCCGGCGAACTGCCGATAGTCACGCTCGATGGACTCAAATCGATCCTGCGAGTACTCCACCAGATCCATCTTGTTGATGGCCAGGACGATGCGGCGAATTCCGAGCAGCGATACCAGGTAGCTGTGACGGCGAGTCTGGGTCAGCACGCCCTTGCGGGCATCGACCAGGATCACCGCGAGATCTGCAGTCGAGGCGCCCGTAACCATATTGCGCGTGTACTGTTCGTGACCGGGGGTATCGGCGACGATGAACTTGCGTTTGCCGGTCGAGAAGTAGCGATAAGCGACGTCGATCGTGATGCCCTGCTCGCGCTCGGCCGACAAGCCATCGAGCAGCAACGCAAAGTCGAGCTGATCGCCGCGTGTGCCGGTTTTTTTTGAAGCCGCCGCCAGCGCCGCGAGTTGATCCTCGAGCAGCAGTTTTGAGTCGTAGAGCAGCCGGCCGATCAGCGTGGATTTGCCGTCATCGACCGAGCCGCAGGTGATAAAGCGCAGCAGGCTCGGGGCCGCCTGAGCACTCATCAGAAATACCCTTCCTGCTTTTTCTTCTCCATCGATGCGGTGTCGTCGTGATCGATCGCGCGACCGTGGCGTTCCGATTTGGAGCTCAGCAGTAGTTCCGGAATGATCTCGTCCAACGTGGTGGCATGACTTTCGATGGCGCTGGTCAGCGGATAGCAACCCAGGGTGCGGAAACGCACGCTGAGCAGCTGCACCTCTTCACCCGGCTGCAAGGGCATGCGCTCGTCATCGACCATGAGCAACGCGCCATCGCGGCGCACGACCGGCCGCTCGGCGGCGAAATACAGCGGCACGATCGCGATGTTCTCGAGCTGAATGTATTGCCATACATCAAGCTCGGTCCAATTGGAGAGCGGGAAGACCCGGATGCTTTCACCATCGCGCTTGTCGGTGTTATACAGGTTCCATAGCTCGGGCCGCTGGTTTCTGGGGTCCCAGCGGTGGTGCGCGGACCGAAATGAAAACACCCGCTCCTTGGCGCGGCTCTTCTCCTCGTCGCGGCGCGCCCCGCCAAAGGCCGCGTCGAAGCCGTATTGGTCGAGCGCCTGCTTGAGCGCTTGCGTCTTCATGAGGTCGGTGTGAACCTGTGAACCGTGAGTAAACGGATTGATGCCCTGCCGGATTCCTTCTGGATTGACATGCACCAGCAGCTCCATGCCGCTGTCCTTGGCGATGCGATCGCGGTACTCATACATGGCGCGGAACTTCCAGGTGGTATCGACATGCAGCAACGGAAACGGCGGGGCGGCGGGATAAAACGCCTTTCTGGCCAGATGCAGCATGACCGCGCTGTCCTTGCCAAGGGAATGCAGCATGACCGGCTTACGGCACTCGGCCACGACCTCGCGCAGGATATAAATGCTTTCGGCTTCGAGCCGCTGCAGGTGCGTCAGTTCAGTAGTCACAGGCCGCAAACTAGCACGAGCCCTGGGCAGCCAGAGTGCTGCGGTGCCGCATCACCGATGTGCATCGGCGACGGCCAAGGCATCGCTGCGATTTTCGAACCAGCGGTATGAGCGACGCCATGGCTGTCCATGAGCAGATGGAATACGATTTTTGTATCGTCGGCGCGGGACCCGCGGGGCTGTGCTGTGCGTTGCGCCTCAAGCAGCTGCAGCCGGATAAAACCGTCTGCGTTCTGGAAAAGGCTTCCGCTCTCGGCGCGCATTCGATCTCCGGTGCCGTGCTGGAGCCCGGACCCCTCGAACAGCTGCTGCCGCAGTGGCGCAGTGACTACACCGGCATGAAGGTCCCCGCAGCCGAGGACGATGTGCGTTTGATGACGCGCACCGGCTCCATCAAGCTGCCGGACTGGATCGTGCGGATGTCGCCGCTGAACAATCACGGCAACTTCATCGTATCGCTCGGACAGCTGACGCCGTGGCTCGGGCAGCAGGCCGAAGCACTGGGGGTGGACGTGTTCCCGGGTTTCGCCGTCTCCGAGGCGCTGTTCGATGAGCACGGCGGTGTCAAAGGCGTGCGCATCGGCGACATGGGAGTCAACAAGGACGGCAGTGAGGGCCCGAACTACACTGCCGGCGCGGACATCATTGCTGCCACCACGCTGCTGGCGGAAGGCGCGCGCGGTTCGCTTTCAAAACAACTGATGGCCCGTTTCGAGCTGAGCCGGGACCAGGACCCACCCACTTTCGGACTCGGCTTCAAGGAGCTCTGGCAGCTGCCGCCCGGCCGCGTCACTCCCGGGCGCATCGAGCATTCGTTTGGCTGGCCCGTGGACGCCAAGACCTACGGCGGCAGCTTTCTGTACCACCTCGACAACGACCGGGTGTACGTCGGCTACGTGATCGGCCTCAACTACCAGGATCCGCGCCTGAAGCCCTTTGAGGCATTTCAGCAGTTCAAACACCATCCGCGCATCCAGCCATTGCTGCAGCAGGGCGAGATCCTGGGCGCCGGGGCGCGCACCATCGCCGCCGGCGGCTACCAGTCGCTACCGAAGCTGGAAATGCCCGGCGCCATGTTGATCGGTGATGCCGGCGGAACGCTCAACGTTTTCAAGATCAAGGGAATTCATCAGGCCATACGATCCGGAGTTCTCGCAGCCGAACATCTGTGCGAGCACGGCAGTAGCCTGGGGTTCGACGCACGCTGGCGCGCCTCCGAAGGTCACCGCGAATTGCGCGCCGTGCGCAACTTCAAGCCTGCGTTCAAGCGCGGCTTGTACCTGGCGATGGCGAATGCCGGCCTGGAAATGCTCGCCAGGGGAAGGACGCCCTGGACATTGAAGAATACGGCCGACTGGTCGGCACTGGAGAAGCTGGACGACTATGTGTCTCCCGACCGCGGCTGGGCCCCGCGCACCCTGCCGCCGCGCGACCGGGTCTCCTCGGTATTCTTTGCCGGTAACGCGCACGATGCAAACCAACCCGTGCATCTGCACGTCGCCGATACCTCGATCTGCGTCGATCGCTGCGTCAAGGAATTCGGTAATCCGTGCCAGAACTTCTGTCCGGCCGCTGTCTACGAAATCGTCGACGACGGCGCCGGCGGCCGGCGCCTGCAGATCAACGCCGCCAACTGCGTGCATTGCAAAGCCTGCGATGTCAAAGATCCTTACGGCATCATCACCTGGACGCCGCCCGAAGGTGGATCGGGTCCGAACTATCAGAACCTGTGAGCGCTCACCACAGTTTACGCTACGAATCCTGGCCCGCCACGCATTTGGCTTGCAGATCGTAGGTGCCTGCCGCGGTGATCTGGACGTCGGCGAACTCCCCGACCTTGAGCTGGCCGCCCCCGCGCACGCGCACGATGCCATCGATCTCGGGGGCTTCGCCGGCGCTGCGCGCGATCGCCACGCCGTGCTGGACAGCGTCGACCAGCACGCGAACGCGCCGTCCGACGCGCGCACTTAAGCGCGCGGCGCTGATGGCGCCGGCTTTTTCCATGAAACGCTGGTAGCGCTCTGCTTTGACTGGCTCCGGCACCGGCTCGGCGATGGCATTGGCCGCGGCCCCTTCAACCGCCGAGTATTTGAAGCAGCCGACGCGATCGAGCTGGGCCGCATCGAGCCAATCCAGCAATTGCTCGAATTCAGGCTCGGTTTCGCCCGGGAAACCGACGATGAAGGTACTGCGCAGGGTCAGCTCGGGGCGCTGCGCGCGCCAGCCTTCGATTCGCCGCAGCGTATTTTCCGCGTGCGCCGGGCGGCGCATGCGCTTGAGCACGGTGGGACTGCCGTGCTGGAACGGGATATCGAGGTAAGGCAGCACGCCGCGCTCGCTCATGAGCGCGATCAACTCATCGACATGCGGATAGGGGTAGACATAATGCAGCCGCGCCCAGACGCCGAGCTGCGAAAGCGCCCGCGCGAGCGCCACCACGTGTGTTTCGTACCGCTGTTGGCGCCACAGCACCTCGCGGTAGCGAATATCGCTGCCGTAAGCGCTGGTGTCCTGCGAGATAACGAGCAACTCGCGCACGCCGCTGGCGGCCAGCGCTTCGGCCTCCCGCATGACGTGATCGAGCGGTCGACTGACCAGACCGCCGCGTAGCGCGGGAATGATGCAAAAGCTGCAGCGGTTGTTGCAGCCCTCCGATATCTTGAGGTACGCGTAATGGCGCGGAGTCAGCCGGATGCCCTGTGGCGGCAGCAGATCGATGAACCGTGCGTGCGGCGCCGGCAAATGCTCATTCACGGCGGCGATCACACGCTCATAGGCATGCGGCCCGGTCACGCCCAGCACCTTGGGGTGCCGCTCGAGAATTCGCTGCGGATTGGCGCCCAGACAGCCGGTCACGAGTACGCGGCCGTGCTGCTCGAGGGCCTCGCCGATGGCCTGTAATGACTCATCAATGGCGGCTTCGATGAAGCCGCAGGTGTTGACCACGACCAGATCCGCCTGAGTGTAGCTCGGGGCGATCTCGTAGCCGCGTGCGCGCAGTTCGGTGATCAGGCGCTCGGAATCGACCAATGCCTTGGGACAGCCCAGGCTGACAAAGCCGACGGCCGGCGCATGGCCGCGAATGGGCATGGGTATCCTGCCGTGCGGCCAGTACAATGGGGGTGAGGAGTGTACATGAGCGAGCGCGCCGGATCGACGCATGGCCTTTGACCGCGACTATTACCAGCGCTTCTACTTCAACCCCCGCACCGCCGTGACCTCGCGCGCGGAGATGCGCGCGCGCGCGCGCCTGATCGCCGGCTGCGTGCAATATGTCGGCTTGCCGGTCGCCAGGATTCTCGATGCCGGCTGCGGCGTCGGGCTGCTGCGCGCGCCGCTCAAGCGAGCGCTTCGGTCTGTGGACTACGTCGGGCTCGAGTTCAGCGACTACCTGTGTCGGCGCTACGGCTGGCGCCAGGGTTCGGTTGCAACGCTTCGTACCCGCGAACGCTTCGATCTGGTGATCTGCTATGACGTGCTGCAGTACCTGTCGGCGGCGCA
The DNA here is from genome assembly GCA_036733765.1 of Steroidobacteraceae bacterium. Taxonomy (GTDB): domain Bacteria; phylum Pseudomonadota; class Gammaproteobacteria; order Steroidobacterales; family Steroidobacteraceae; genus FEN-1191. The sequence continues at coordinate 85,725 of DAIMZW010000003.1, read as the reverse complement.
GGCGCGGCGCGCGATCGCCAACCTGTCGCGAGTATGCCGTGGGGCGCTGTACTTCGGCGCCCTCACGCTCGAGGATTGGCGCGACAACTGCGATCAAAGCCGCACCGACCGCATCCCGGGTCTGCGTCCCGGCGCCTGGTATCGCCGTGAGCTGTCGCGCGCCTTCAGGCCGATCGGCTGTGGGATGTGGCTCAAACGCGAGCTGAATTTGACACTGTGGAATCTGGACGCGGCGGCTTGAGTGCCGCATCGCCACAGCGCCGGCTGATCGCTTTCGACGGTACGGTCGAGTGTCGGCTCGAGGCCGGCGCGATCAATCTGACGCTGCGCGGCTTTGAGCGTCACGGCGGACCTGCCGGCTTTCGCAGCGCCGCCGAGGCGCTATTTGCCAGCGCGGCGACGCTGGCGCCGGAAGGCATGGGCGCGCTGCCGCCCCGGCTGCGCGAGGTGCGCATTTTCGAGCTCGCCGAGGCCCTCGGTGCGCGCCGCTTTCTGATCCGCGCCCAGGGGCTGCAGCTGGAGTTGGCGTGCCGGAGCCTGCAGTTGCACCGCGACGCCGGCGGCGCTTTTTTCCGCGCGCTGCCGCCGCCGCGCGTGCCTCTGAACCGGCGCCTGGGTTGGACGCTGCTGTTGCTGCTATTGCGGCTTCCGGGCGCCGAACGTCTGCTCGCTCAGCTGCGAGGTATTCGATGACCACACGGATTCCAGTGACGGTGCTCACCGGCTTTCTCGGCGCGGGCAAGACCACGCTGGTCAACCGTATTCTCTCGGAGCAGCACGGTAAGCGCATCGCAGTCATCGAAAACGAATTCGGCGAGGTCGGCGTCGACCACGAGCTCGTCATCGGCGCCGATGAGGAAATCTTCGAGACCAGCAACGGCTGCATCTGCTGCACCGTACGCGGTGACCTGATTCGAATTCTGACGCAGCTGCGCAAGCGCCGCGAGCGCTTCGATGCAATTTTGATCGAGACCACGGGGCTGGCAGATCCCGGACCCGTGGCGCAGACTTTTTTTATCGATGAGGAGCTCAAGGAATATTTTTCGCTCGATGCCATCGTGACGCTGGTGGACGCGCTACACATCGAGCAGGAGCTCGACCAAAACCCTATCGCGCTTGAGCAGATCGCGTTTGCGGACATCGTGCTGCTCAACAAGATCGATCTGGTGGATGGCAGCGCGCTCGCTCGCATCGAACAACGCATGCAGGGCATCAATGGCACGGCGACGGTGCTGCGCACCCGCAATGCCGATGTGCCGCTCGAGCGCCTGCTCGATATCGGTGCCTTCGATCTCGAGCGCGCACTCTCGCGCGACCAGGAGTTCCTGCAGCCCGTGCGGCCGTTCGAGTGGGCCGGCCTGTATGCGCTCGGCAGCGAGCAGTACGCCCTGCGTACCGGCGCGCACGCTCATGATGCGCACGCGCTGCAATGCGTCGACGTGTTGCTATTGCCGGTCCAATTAAAGCCGGGCTCCGCGATCGACTCACAACTGGATGTGGCGATGGCGCTATTCAAGGCCGAGCCGGTGGTGCTCCAGGCACTCGCGATGCTGCCATTGCGCCAGCTCGTGCGGCTCACTCTTCAAGGCGGCGCGCACTACCAACTGCAGCTCGAGCAGGCCGGCCGCTGCGTTTTGTTCTGCGAGCACGCGCCCGAGGAGTTCGGACTGCACCTGAAAGGCGCCGAACTGCTCGAGGAACGCCGCTACGGCTCGCAGCACCACGATGCGGAGATCGGCTCCATTGGCCTCGAGGACCCGCGGCCGCTGGATCCGAACAAGCTCAACGACTGGCTATCGTATCTGCTGCAGAGCCGAGGCCAGGACATCCTGCGCATGAAGGGAGTGCTGAACCTCAAAGGCGAGGCCCGGCGCTACGTTTTTCACGGCGTCCACATGGTGTACGACGGACAACTCGAACGCCCGTGGCCGGCGACCACGCCTCGACGCAGCCGCCTCGTGTTCATCGGCCGCCATCTGGATCGCGGCGAGCTGGAGGCCGGTTTCGAATCCTGCATCGCATGAGCGCCGCGGCCGGACAGCTGCGGCTGCGTAGCCGCATCGAGCTTGGTGACTATCCGGTCGATGCCGCCTGGTCGCCCGACGGCAAGGCGGTGGTCGTGGCCTGCGGTGCCGGCGCGATATCCCTGGCGCAGATCGAAGCCGATGCGAGCGCACGCCCTATCGGAGCGCACGCCGGCGGCGCGCTCGCGGTGGCGTGGCAGAAGGCGGGGAATTTATTTGCCTCATCGGGTCAGGATGGCGTTGTGCGTTTGTGGGATGCGCGCACGCTCGAGTCGCGAGCGATCCACGAAGGTGCGGAATGGAGCGAGCATCTGGCATTTGCCGATAACGGACGCCTGCTGGCCGTGGCCACGGGCCGCACGCTGCGGCTGTTCGACGCCAGCGGCGCGTTGCGAACGAGCTTCGAGCCGCATCCGGGAGTGATCGCGGCGCTGGCCTGGCGCCCGAAATCAACTGAAATCGCGGCGGCCGGCAACGGCGGGGTACGTATTCATCGGGGCGAGCCGCAGCTCGAGTCGCGCGACTATCCGTGGCGCGGGGCCTGCCTGACTGCGTGCTGGAATGCGGACGGCCGTGTGCTCGCCGCCGGCATGCAGGATGGCAGCGTGCATCTGTGGTACGTGGCGAGCGGCACGCAGTCGCAAATGCAGGGCTACGGCAGCAAAGTCAGCGCCACCGGCTGGAGCGCCAACGGGCGCTACCTCGCGAGCGCAGCGGGCAATTCGTTGATCGTTTGGGATTTCAACGGCAAGGGGCCCGAAGGCTCGCGGCCGCTCGAGCTGCGCTCACACTCCGAGCGCATCAGCGCATTGGCCTGCCGGCCCAGCGGGACGTGGCTGGTCTCCGCCGCGCGCGACCGCCGGCTGCTGCTGTGGCATATGGGTGCCAGCGATACGCCGCAGGATGCGCATCTTTTGGCTGATGAATGCACGCTGCTGCGCTACTCGCGCAGTGGCGAGCGGCTCGCGGTCGGAGATGCCCGCGGTGGGCTGTCGATATTCGACTGCTAGGAGCCGAATTCCACGTCCGACCTGACGATGGGCAGCGCGCGCGTGCCGGCGAATACGCCGGCGTAATTCGCGAGCTGCATGCTAAGTGAATGCGACCAGGTAAAGCCCTGCAACGCCCGCTGGCGGGCGGCGGCGCCGAGTGCTTCCAGGTTGCGTTCGTAGAGACGGCGAATGGCCGCGGCCATGCTCGCTGCGTTGTCCGGCTCGGCAAGTTCGCCGACGCGCTCGTCCACCAGCTCCGGTACTGCCCCGGCGCGCACGCCAACGACCGGTCGGCCACAGGCCATGGCCTCGATGATCACGAGCCCGAAGGTCTCGCTGCTGCCGGCGTGCACGAGCGCGTCGGCCGAGGCCAGCCACTGCGCGAGTTCGAGGCTGTCGCGGCGGTAAGGCAATACCGTGATGTTTTGGCTCGGACGCGCGCTGCGGCCGCCGCCGACCAGCAGCAGATGATAGGGCTTGCCCAGCAGCGCCATCGCCGTGTGCAGCACCCCGAGGTTCTTCTCCTCCGAGAATCGTCCGGCATACACCAGCAGTCGCGCATCGTCGGGCAATTCGAGCGCGCGGCGCAGGTCGAGCGTGCGACGCGCCGGCGAGAATATCTGCGTGTCGACACCCAGGGGCTGGAGCGCCGTGCGCGGCACACCGAGTTGCGCCAGGTAGCTGCACATCAATCGGCTCGGCGCGAGTACCAGATCGAATTGGGCGTACACCGAGCGCAGGTAGCGCGTGACCGCGCGCTCGATGCCAAGACCGAAGCGGCGACCCAATAGCTGCGCCAGATTCGAGTGGAAGAATGCGATCAGCGGAATATTACGTCTGCGCGCCACAGTCGAAGCACACCACGCAGGATGGAAGGCATCGCCGACCTCGATCAGATCGGGCTCGAGCGCATCCAGCATCGAGCGCCAGATGCGCGATGAGAGCGGCAGGCGGTAATTGAACGTGCCCGGCAGCCGCATGCCGGCGACGGTGCTGATTCCTTCGGGGACCAACTGGCGCTGCTCGCCTGGCACCAGGATCGAATGGCGATGCCCGGTATGCGTCTTGAGCCAGTGATGCTTGGCCGTCAGATAGCGTTTCACGCCGCCGCTCGTGGGCGAGAAGAACAGGGTCGTGTCAACCAGATGCATACAGTGCCCCCCAAGAGCGAGGCAGCATTGCAGCGTCATGTCATTTTGCTGTCAAGCACGAACCCCGATCCGCGGCTCCTCGGTGGCGAGGGCAGGCAGATGTACGCGGAAGCGCGTGAACTGACCAGTCTTGGTGGCAGCCTGGATGCGGCCACCGAGCCGATTGACGTGATCGCGCACGATTTGCATGCCCTGACCGCGGCGCGCGGCGTCTTTGGCGGTCGACATGCCCGGCTGGAAGATCAGGCTGGCGAGCTTCGAGGGATCGATGCCCTCGGCCGCATCGGCTGAAAGTAGGCCCTTTCTGACCGCGATTTCAGCAATCCCCCCAGCATCGAGGCCGGCGCCATCATCCTGCATATTGAGCTCGAAGCCCTCGGCCGCGCGATCGACAAATTCCACCAGCAACGTGCCTTGCGCGGGTTTGGCTTGCAGAGCGCGCTGCTCCGGCGCCTCGATGCCATGCTCGATCGCGTTGCGCAGCAGCTGGCCGAGCATATCGAACAGCGCGCTGACCCACAGCTCGGGAATCTCTTCCAGTCCCAGCGTGACGAGCGTGATGTGTTTGCCGTGCTTGAGCGCGAGCTTATCGGTCAGCTGCTGCAGCGCTGCGGCGAGTTTGGGTTGTGCGCGGCGCTGGCTGGCCTCGAGTTCGGAGGCGGCCTGGTCGTCCTCGATCAGCGGCACGTGCACCGAGGCGCAGTCGGCGGCGATCGTAATGTGGCTGCACAGATCTCCGAGCACGACCATCGCCGGCAGCAGATCGTTGCCCGTGATCTCCGGACGTATCTCGATCTCGCGCAGTGCGCGCTGCGCGCTCTCCAGACGGCTGCTGATCGTCGGCAGGTGCAATGCCAGCAGCGCCTCGGCCAGGTCGTCGAGCTCGGCCAGCAGCTGCTCGATCTTGCCGCGAAAGGCCGTGCCATCGCGCGTCGGGGCGCGCAGCAGCGCTCGAAGCTGCTCGACGCTTCCGAGCGCATGGGTCATTCCGGCGCCGAGCGCCGCCGGCTCGGACAGCAGCAGCGTGCGATACAGATCGCGCTGATCGCGCAGCGTCTCGATTTCAAGCTGGTGCCCGGGGGACATGGCATATATCGAGGTATCGTTCATTGCAGGGTTACCGCGGCATTAGGTTGGCCGGTCGAAGGTGTCATGAGGGCGATGGCGCCGCTGAGCGCGGCGTGCAGCGCGGCCGCATCGGCGAAGCGCTCCCCGCGATCGCGCGCCATCATGCGCTCGAGCAATGGCTCGAGGCTGGCGCAGGACGCCGGCAGCGCCGGCCGCCGCCCATTCACGTGCTGCTGCATGACCTCGACCGCGGTGTAGCCCAGGTAGGGTTTATTGCCGGTCAGCATCTCGAACAGAATCACGCCGGCGCTGTACAGATCGCTGCGCGCATCGAGCGGCAAGCCCTGCGCCTGTTCGGGACTCATGTAGTAGGGTGAGCCGCGCAGTACACCGGCCATCGTATTGAGGTGAGCCGAGTCGAGCTGCTTGGCAAGTCCGAAATCGATCAATACGACCGAGCCGTCCTCGCGCAACATGACGTTCGGCGGCTTCAGATCGCGATGCACGAGGCCGGCGCCATGCACGACTTCCAGTGCGGCGCAGATGCGCTGCGCGTACTCGAGGCTTTCGATCACCGTAATGGGCTGCTGCAGACGCGACTTCAAATCTCCGCACGGAAAATATTCCATGGCGATGAATTCGCGGCCGTCGTGAAAACCATAATCGTAGATGTCGACCACGGCGGGGTTCTGCAGCGCGCTGATCGCCGCGTATTCGCGCGCGAATTCCTGGCAATCATCGCCCGACTCGAGCGTCGGCTTGCTGATCTTGAGGGCGACGTTGCGCCCCAGGGTGGCGCTGTAGGCCAGATACACGGCCGCGCGCGAGGAGTCGCCGAGCTTGTGCAATAGGGAGTACTGCGGCAGATCCAGGTGCGAGGGATCGAAATTGCGCCGCGGCGCCTTGGTCGCGCGCGGCCGCGCCACTTTTGGGCGCCGCGGTGAGCGCAGTGCCGACCTTAAGGCGTTGGCCAGGCGCTGGGCGTTGAGCAGGGGGCGCGGCAAGTAGTCCACCGCGCCGTCACGCATCGCCTGCACGGCGCTGAGTTCGTTGCCGCCTGCGGCGATGACCACGATCGGCGGGCAGTCCTTTGAGGCCTGTGCCATGCGCAGCATGTCGAGGCCATCGCCGGGATCCGCGAGGGCATCGCCACACAGCGCACTGAGCACGATCAAGTCGAGCTCGTGCGCACGCAATTGCGCAACGCGCGCTTGGAACTGCGCCGGCAACAGGTTCTCGACGGTGGCGTCAGGCCAGAGAATATCGAGGTGATGGCGCAGCCAGTCGCGTAGCTCGCGTTCCTCGATGACCAACAGGATGCAGGGCTTCATTGCTGAAAACGCACGCGCATTCGAGTGCGCTGCGCCACCGGCACACCGTCGCGCTGCACCGGGCGGTAGCGACTGTGTGCGAGCGCCGCGCGCGCGGCGCGTTCGAACACGCCACTTGGCTCGGCGTTCAGCACCACGATATCCGCCACCTTGCCATCGCCGGTGACGGTGAACTCGAGATCGACCCAGCCGCTGATACCGTGCGCGAGCGCGTCGTCCGGGTATACCGGTGGTACGAGGAGCACTCGCGTCAGGCTGCTTTCGCTGACCAGCACGTCGGCGGGTGCCGCGACGGGCGGTGCGTTCGCCGGGGTTTGCGTTGGCGCGGCGCCTACCGGTGAGTATTTGGATAGCGCACTGTCCTCGGCCGGCTCGATCAGCGCTGCGGCCGCCATGCGCTGGTTGAACTCGCGCTGCAGGCGCTCCTGCTCATTGGTTTGCTGAAGCTGCGCCGAGAGCTGGTTCAGCGTCGTGCTGTTGATCCGATAGTCGCTGCAGGCCTGCAGCCAGCGCTGCGCCTGCGCGCTATCGCCGGCCGCCAGCGCGTGACGAAACTGTGCGATCAGCGCCTCGCCCAGCGCCATCGAAGTGGCGCGGACCTCGGCATCCTCCGGCGCGAGCGCCAGTGCGGAAGCCAGATAAGCGCGCGCACTGTCATCGGCAGGCTCGATCAATGCACCGCTGCCTAGGCGCTTGCGCGCGAGCTGCAGATAGACACTGAGCTGGTCGGCACGCGCGCTGAGCGCGCTGCGCTGTGCCTGTTCGAGCGCCGCCGCATCGCGCGCCGCCGCATCGCGTGCCACCGCATCGCGTGCCACCTGGGCGTCGCCCGCGGGCTGATCGCGCTCGGTGGCCTC
>DAIMZW010000003.1:0-78202 GCA_036733765.1 Steroidobacteraceae bacterium | reverse complement strand
CCGCATCGCGTGCCACCTGGGCGTCGCCCGCGGGCTGATCGCGCTCGGTGGCCTCGGGATTGGCTACCTCGCTGCGCTGTGGGGATGGACTGTGAGTTGCGGTGGCGGCACTGTCGGCCGGTGCCGGCTTCGATGGTGTCGGCGGCGATCCCTCGTGCCACACCGCCCAGGCGATCGCGCCTGCGGCCAGCGCGGCCCCGGACAGGCCGGCCAGAGCGAGGCCGCCGCGCCTGCCCGCGGGAGGCTCTGGCGCCGCGGCGCGCAATGCGGCGCCCGCCATCGACCGCTCGATCGGAAGCTCCGGCAAGGCCTGCTGCCGCAGCGCCGAGTCGATGAACAGCTTGAGCCGCTGGCTCGAAGCGGGCTTATGGACGAAGCGGAAGATCGTGCCGTCGTCGATCTGGGCGCTCAATTGCGCTTGCAATTGGGCTGGCCCGGTGAGGATCAGCAGCAGTTGTGGGAACTGCTCACGCAGTGTCGCGATGAAGCCTTTGAGCGGCGTGGAGACGCTCGAGGCATCGATCAGCGCGATACCGGGCGCGTTGGCGACCAGCTGGTCGATGAAACGATCGGTCGAGGGCGAGGTAATTACCGCCGAGTCCGCCAGCGCCGCGCCGGTCAGCGCCTCGAGCAACAGTGGGTCGTCGGACAGGGCGATGATGGCGCCCGCAGGGGCGCCCGCCGCCGGCGCGCGCGGCGGCGCCTGAGCACCGTCGACGGCAGTTGCCGCGTCTGGGGAAGTCGAGACTGGACCACGCAATGGCATTGCTCTTCAGTACCGCTCGGTTGGCCGGACACAATAGCGCCCAATGCCCCGGACTCTATGCTGTCTGTCCAGAGGGACAATGCATTGATGTCTCAGTGGCGACAAAACTGTGATTCCCGTCGGGCCGGGCTCGCGGATAATGTGACGTCCCTCACTAGTTTCGGAGGATCCCATGCTGCGCTTGCGCGCTGCGGACGAGTCGGACGTCCCGGCGATTTTTCAGCTGATCGGCGAGCTGGCGGACTACGAACGGCTGCGCGCGCAGATGGTCGGCTCGGCCCTGGATCTGCGGCGCCACCTGTTCGGCGAGCCGCGCTTTGCGCATGCAGTGATGGCCGAATGGGACGGAGCGGTCGCGGGTTTCGCGCTGTACTTCTTCAATTACTCCACCTTTCTGTGCCGGCCCGGCCTGTATCTGGAGGATCTGTTCGTGCGGCCTGAATTTCGCGGGCGCGGCGTCGGCTTGAATCTGCTGCGCTGGCTCGAGCAGCGCGCCCGGGAAATCGGCTGCGGACGGCTGGAATGGGCGGTGCTGGACTGGAATCAGGGCGCTATCGATTTTTACCGCGAATTCGGCGCGCAGCTGCACGAGGGTTGGACGCTCTATCGCAAGCTGCTATCCGGTTGACCGCTTCGTCGATGCCACGAGTGCGCTACATCGAGCCCGACGGCCGCGAGGTTGCGCTGGAACTCGCGCCGGGCCAGAGCCTCATGCGCGGTGCCATGGACGCAGGCCTTTCGGGGCTGGAAGCGCAGTGCGGCGGAAACTGCGCCTGTGCCACCTGCCATTGCTACGTGCAGGCAGGGTGGCTGGACAAACTCAAGCCGCCTTCCGATGATGAGCGGCTCATGCTCGGCAATGTGGCGGCCGAACTGCGGCCGAACAGCCGTCTGTCCTGTCAGTTGATCGTCGAGGATGCGCTCGACGGTTTGACAGTGCAGTTTCCGGATCGTCAGAGCTGAACTACGGCAGGATTGTGGTGGATTCCCAGGCACCGATCATCATTGTTGGGGCTGGCCAGGCCGGCATGCAGATCGCCGAGTCGCTGCGGCAGGAGGGCTTTGGCGGCGCATTGATTCTGTGCGGCGAGGAGCCGCATCCACCCTATCAGCGCCCGCCGCTGTCCAAGAAATGGCTCATCGATGCCGGAGCCGTCGGCGCGCTGACCCTGCGCGGCCCTGCTGCGCTCGAGCGGCTCAAGATCACCATGAAGCTCGGAACCCGGGTGCGGGGCATCGATCGCAGCCGACGCGAGGTGGAGCTCGCCGATGGCGCTCGCGTGCCATACGGCAAGCTCGCGATTGCCACCGGCTCGCTGCCGCGCACGCTACCGGTTCCGGGCGCATCGCTGCCGGGAGTGCTGGCGCTGCGCGGCATCGCCGATTCGCTCGCGATCGGCGCGGCGATTCGACGCTGCGCCGCCGAGGGGCGCAGAGTGGTCATCGTTGGCGGCGGCTTCATCGGTCTGGAAGTCGCGGCAGGCGCGCGCAAACTGGGCGCCGAGGTCACGGTGCTCGAGGGCTTGCCGCGGCTCATGTCGCGCGTGACCGCACCGGTCGTGTCCGAGGCCTTCGCGCGTCTGCATCGAGGGCATGGGGTGCAGTTGATGTTCGGCGCCCAGGTTGCCGAGATCGTGGGCCACGAGGGCCGTATCGCGGCGGTGCGCACCGTGGATGGCCAGGAGTATCGGTGCGGCTGCGTGGTGGTCGGCATTGGCGTCGAGCCCGACGATCTGCTGGCCCGGTCAGCCGGCTTGCTCTGTGAGCGCGGCATCGTGGTCGATGATTGTTCCCGCACCTCGGATCCGCTGATCGTGGCGGCCGGTGATTGCACCGCGCGGCGCATGGGGGATGGCGAGCTGGTGCGGTTGGAGTCGGTGCAAAACGCCATCGAGCAGGGGAAGTCGGCGGCGGCGGCGCTGATGGGGCGCACGCGGCAATTCATCAACACACCGTGGTTCTGGTCGGACCAGTACGACGTCAAGCTGCAGATGGTGGGCCTCAGCCGCGGCTACGACCAGGTCGTGACGCGTGGTGATCTGGCGAAGCCTGCGTTTTCAGCATTTTATTTTCGCGCGGGCCGTCTGCTGGCGGTGGATTCGTTGAACCGGATCTCGGACCACATGCAATCCAAGCGGTTGCTCGATCACGGGCTCTCACCGACCCCGGCGCAAGCGGCAGATCTTCAGTTCGAGCTGCCGAGCCTGCTCAAGGGCTCGCGCGAGGCTACTGCGGATGAAGCATGAATTCAGTGCCGCGATAGCTGAGCTCGACGCCATCCCTGTCGATCGCCAGCACGCGTGGGCCTTCGGGTAGCACATCGCCCTCGTGTACGCGGTGCATGTTGATCAGGGCGTAGCGATCAGCGGGACGCGCAGCATAAACGTGCAGGTCCAGCCGCAGGTCGGGCATATCCCCGCTTAATTCTGACAGGCTCGGCGGCTCATAGTGGTTGCCGGCATTCACCTGCCGCTTAAGGTCGGCCGTTGCGCTGTTCGCCGGCACGGCCGGCTCAAAGTCGGCGGGATTCTGGGCGCCCTGATCGCTGGCCGCAGCGGCCGGCGCTGCCAAGGGTGCCGCTGCGGCGGCCGTTGCGGGAGGCGGCGCGAGGATTGCTGCCGGTGCGCTCGGAGCGGGCACCGGGCTTGAAGCGGGCGCTGCTGCGGCCGGCACGCTCGGCGGCGCGTTGCTGATGGCCGGCCTGCGCAGTGCAAAGGCGATCAGCAGCAGGATATTGATCCCGAGCAATGCGCCGATGACGAGCGTCCACAGCGGAAAGCGCCGCCGGGGCGGCGTGACCCGCACTTCGAGCAAAGTCGGGCCGGTCTGGCGCTGGCGTTCGGCTTCGGCTTTCTTGAGCGCGTCGAGGATGAAGGACATCAACCGCCCCGGGTCGGAGTGGGCGTCGCGCGCGGCTCGAGCAGCGGCGAGTCGGGCGTCGCAAGCGCCGCGTCCAGGGCGACCTGGGTTTCGATACCGGCGACTCCGTCGACGGTAAGCCGGTTGGCGCGCTGGAACTGTTCCACCAGTTGCATCAGATCCCCATCAAAAGCATCGCCCGACGCGAGGCTGCCGTCCGTGCCGCGCCACCGGCCGAGCTGCTCGCGCAAGTGCCGCACCAGCGCCCCGTGCATGCCCTGGCTCAGGTCGCGTACGTCTTTCGTTTCCGGGCGCCACAGCAGTACGAAATCTCCGAACCAATAGCGCGACAGCTCAGCCACGCCGACCATCTGCGTCTGCGCGCCGATCTGCAATTGCGCCGTATCCTCGTGCAATCCGCGCAGCACCACTTGGAAGGCCGTACCGTTGTCGTCGCTGAGCATCAGAATGGCCGGTCGATTGAGCAGACGCAACTGCGCGAAGGAACCGCGCTGCATCAGACAGCGCAAACCCTGTGTCAGCGCCTGGCTGCAGCCATCGATCTTGCCGGGCGCATAACTGGCGTTCCAGAGCGCCAGCAGCTGCTGGAACGCGCTATCGCTGTCGGTACTGTCATGGTACGTCGCAAGCAACTGTGCCAGGGTCGGGGCCGTGACGGCAACGGGAGGACTACTCGCAACGGGAGGGCTTGCGGCCGTGGCCGCCATCGCCGGGGGCGCCATCGCCGGGGGCGCCATCGCCGGGGCCGGCTGCGCGGTCCGGGCGAAGCTCGGGAGGAACCTGGTGGGCGCGTAGCGCCAGAGCAGCAACGCGCTGCCGGCCAGCACGGCGAGCGCCAGGCCGGCCGCGGCCACAGGCATCCAGCCGGGCATGAGTTCGTGGCCGAAGACTTCGGCGCCGGCGCGGCGTACCAGCGCGCGGGGCACTTGATGCAGCTCCTGGGTGTAAGCGCCCAGCAACGCCCTATCGCACACTATGTTGATGACGCGCGGAACTCCGCCGGTCACGCGGTAGATCTCGCGTAGCGCCGCGCGCGTGAAGATGTCGGTGGTGGCGCCTGCCACGCGCAGGCGGTGGCGGACGTAGGCGGAAGTTTCCTCGCGCGAGAGCGGATCGAGATGAAAGCGGGCGGTGATGCGCTGCGCGATTTGCCGCAAGTCCTCGCGCGCGAGCAATTTGCGCAGTTCCGGCTGACCGATCAGGATGATCTGCAGCAGCTTCTGCGTTTCGGTTTCCAGATTGGTCAGCAGCCGAACTTGCTCGAGCACATCGGGGGCGAGGTTCTGGGCTTCATCGACCACCAGCACCACTCGCCTACCTGCCGCGTGGGCGCGCAGCAGGTAGCGGTTCAACAGATCGACCAGGTTCTTGGTATTGCCATCGGCGCTGTCGTCCGCGCCCAACCCGAGCTCTTCGCACAACGAGCGCAAAAACTCCGCCGCCGACAAGCGCGGATTGAGGATCAGCGCGATCTCGGCGCTCTTGGGCGCACGCGCCAGCAGCGAGCGGATCGTCGTGGTCTTGCCGGTGCCGACCTCGCCGGTCAGCTGAATGAAGCCTCCCGCCTCATTGATGCCGTACACGAGGTGTGCGAGCGCATCCGCATGCCGCCCGCTCAAGTACAGGTAGCGCGGATCTGGCGTAATCGCAAACGGCTTCTCCGCAAGCCCAAAGAACTGCAGATACATTTCGTTTAGTTGGGTGCGAGGCCCAACTCGTGCGCCGCGAAATCGTCGACGTTGATGATGGCCATCACCTTGCGATCGTAATCGGCAAGGAACAGCGCTTCGTGCTCGCTCAGAATGCCAAGCGCACGGGACTGCTCAATTTGCCCTGCGAGATCGAGCGCCCTCACGCGGCCGGTCTTCTGGCCCTCGACGCGCAATTTCTTTTCGAGCGACTCGGCCATGGGGGCCATCTCGAGCACGCTTTGCAGTGCCGCGAGCGCATTGCCGGGCTCGTCGGTGCAGTACAGAAAGCGGCTCAAGGAGCTGCGCGTCTCGGTATTGTTCAGCACCAGGTCGGCAACCCTGCGGCCGAGTCGATCGGCCGGGGCAAAATAGGTCAAGCCGCGCGGGAAGATCAGCAGCCGCGCCAGTGCCGCGATCGGGCGGTTTGGAAAATTGCGCAGTACGCTGTGCAGCTGCTCCTGGGCCTGGTACAGCAGCTCGCGGCAGGCCCATTCGACCGCGGGCAATTCCTCGGCCGGCCGGCCCCGGTTGTCGTGGTGCTTGAGCACCATCGAGGCCAGATACATGGCCGACAACACATCGCCGAGCCGTGCTGAAATGGTCTCTTTTTTCTTCAGATACCCGCCCAGGGTCAGCATGGCGAGGTCGGTGGCAAATGCGAAGGAGGCACTGAAGCGCTCGATATGCTGGTAATAGCGTCGGGTTGGACCCGAGTCGAGCACGCGCCGGAAACGCGCGAAGGTCAACGCCATAACGAACGAGCGCACCGCGTTGGAGATGGCAAAACCCATGTGGGCGAACAGTGCGCGATCGAACTCATCGACTCCGCGCCGGTGATCGGAATTGCGCGCCGCATTCATTTCGCGCCGCACAAACGGATGGCAGCGGATCGCACCCTGGCCGAAAATGATGAGACTGCGCGTGAGGATGTTCGCGCCCTCGACGGTGATCGCAATCGGAATCGACTGGTACCCACGGCCGAGGTAGTTGTTCGGCCCGAGCATGATGCCCTTGCCGCCGTGCACGTCCATGGCATCGTTGCCCACGCGCCGGCCCATCTCGGTCACATGGTACTTGAGGATCGCGGCCGGCACCGCCGGCTTCTCGCCGGCATCGATGGCGGCGGTGGTCACGCTGCGTGCAGCATCCATGATGTAGGTCAGCCCGACCATTCGCGCGATCACCTGCTCGACGCCTTCGAAGCGGCCCACCGGCGTGTTGAATTGGCGGCGGATGCGCGCGTAGGCGCCAGTGGCGAGCGTGGCGGCCAGTGCGCCGCCGGTGGCATTCGCCGGCAGGGAAATGCAGCGGCCGACCGAGAGCTGCTCGACCAGCATGCGCCATCCGAGGCCCGCCATCTTCAGGCCGCCAATGAGGCACTCGAGCGGCACGAACACATCGCGGCCGTGCAATGGGCCGTTCTGAAACGGGATGTTGAGCGGTAAATGACGCCGGCCAATCTCGATGCCGGGAGTCTCGCGCGGAATCAGCGCGCAGGTGATGCCAATGTCCTCTTTTTCGCCGAGCAGGTGCTCGGGGTCGAACATGCGAAACGCGAGGCCCACCACGGTCGCGATCGGCGCCAGGGTAATGTAGCGCTTGGAGAAGTTGAGCTTCAGACCGATGATCTCGCGACCCTGGAAGACACCGCGGCAGACCACGCCGGTGTCAGGGATTGCCGCGGCATCCGAGCCGGCGCGCGGCCCGGTCAGCGCGAAGCAGGGAATCTCCAGACCTTGCGCCAGACGCGGCAGGTAGTAGTTCTTCTGCTCGTCGGTGCCATAGTGAACCAGCAGCTCAGCCGGCCCGAGTGAATTGGGCACCGCGACGGTGGAGGCGCAGGTGACGCTGCGCGCAGCCAGCTTGACCAGCACGCAGGAGTGCGCATAGGTCGAGAATTCCAGGCCGCCGTAGCGCCGTGGAATGATCATCGCGAAGAAACGCTGCGACTTGATGTAGTCCCAGACCTCTGGCGGCAGGTCGCCGCGGCGATGTGTGATATCGAAGTCATCGAGCATCCGGCACAGCGTATCGCAGGGTCCTTCGATGAAGGCCTGCTCCTCGGCCGACAGCCGCGGCGGCGCCGCATCCCGCAATTTGCGCCAGTCCGGGTTGCCGGTGAACAGCTCCCCATCCCACCACACGGTGCCGGCTTCAAGCGCATCGCGCTCGGTATCGGACATCGACGGCAACAGCCGCCGGTACGTCTTCATGAACGGTCCGCTGATCAGCACGATACGCAGCGGCCGCAGGTTCAGCAGCCAGAAACACAGCAGCAGTATGACCAACAGGCCGAGCCACAGTCCCGCAGGATTGCCGAGTATGGCGTACGCCAGCAGCAATACCGTGAAAGCGGCGGTAAAGGACAGCAACGGCAGTCGACGATAGGCGAGATACACCACCGCGAGGATGAACAGCACGGTGATGATCGCGCCGATCATGGAGCGGGCGGCTCCAGCAGCGCTTTGACGCCCTCGCGCTCATCGCGCAGCTCGGCTTCGGTCGCATTCAGGCGTGCGCGGCTGAAGGCATCGATCGAAAGGCCCTGCACGATCTGGTAGTCGCCGCGTGTGCAGGTTACGGGATAGGAATAGATCAGCCCTTCCTTGATGCCATAGCTGCCGTCGGAAGCAATGCCCATGCTGGTCCAATCGCCCTCGCCGGTGCCGAGCACCCAGGTGCGCACATGGTCGATCGCCGCCGAGGCCGCCGATGCGGCCGACGAGGAGCCGCGCGCCTTGATGACGGCCGCGCCACGCTGCTGCACCGTGGGAATGAAATACTCCTCAAGCCACTTCTGATCGACCAGGCCGGGGGCCGGTTTGCCTTGCACTAGCGCGTGGCTGACATCGGGATACTGTGTCGAGGAATGATTGCCCCAGATGGTCAGGCGCTTGATGTCATTGACGTGCGTGCCGGTCTTCTCGGCGAGCTGCGAGAGCGCGCGGTTGTGATCGAGCCGCGTCATCGCGGTGAAATTGCGGCGATCGAGATCCGGCGCGTTGTGACTGGCGATCAGTGCGTTGGTGTTAGCCGGATTGCCGACCACGAGCACGCGCAGCTTGCGATCGGCGACCGCGTTGAGCGCCTTGCCCTGGGCCGAAAAGATCTGCGCATTGGCCAGCAGCAGATCCTTGCGCTCCATGCCTGCTGCGCGCGGCCGCGCACCGACCAGCAGCGCCACGTGGCAGTCGCGGAACGCGACTTGGGCGTCGTCGGTCGCGACGATTTTGTTTAACGTTGAGAACGCGCAATCCTTGAGCTCCATGACCACGCCGCCCAGAGTCGGCAACGCTGGAGTGATTTCGAGCAAGTGCAGGTTGATGGGTTGATCGGTGCCCAGCATCGCGCCCGAGGCAACGCGAAAGGCCAATGCATAACCAATCTGGCCGGCAGCACCCGTGATCGCGACATTCATCGGCGGTTTCATGAAGGTTCCAGGCAAAAAAGAGCGCTGATTTTAGTAGCTTTCCGGAGGCGGTAACTGATCGCAGGGACGGCTTGACACGCTTGTAGTGTTGTACTTTTATACAACACCAGTTCAACAGCACAGCCATCGTTAACGAGTAGACCATGAAAGCAGTCATTCAAGCCCGCAGTTTCCGAGTCGGCGTGTACGCCGCGATGGCCGTGGCGCGCTAGTGGCCGACCGGGCGCAGCACTTTGCTAGAGTCGCGCGCCGATCGTCGCACGGACAGCTCAAGCGGTAACGCTGCGCGGATATGGATACGCAATGGGACAACAGACAGCCGATCTATCGGCAGCTGCGCGACCGAGTCGTCGCGATGATCCTCGAGGGCGTGCTCAAGGAGGGCGATCCTCTGCCTTCCGTACGCAGCGTCGCCGCGGAATTCCGTGTCAATCCACTCACGGTACTGAAGGGCTATCAGCAGCTCGTCGATGAGAAGCTGGTCGAGAAGCGCCGTGGGCTGGGCATGTACGTGAGTGCCGGCGCGGCCGCCATGTTGCGCTCAGACGAGCGCCGGCGCTTCCTGACGGTGGAGTGGCCGCGCATCCGCGCCACGATCAACCGCCTGGGTCTGTCCGCCGCGGAGCTGCTTTCCGACGCCAAATCTAGCGACGCTAGCCACGGCAGCGAACACGATGACCACGATCATTGAAGCCAAAGCACTGAGCAAGCGCTACGACACAGCGAACCATCCTGCTCACTACGCATCAGGTCGAGGAGGTGGAAAATCTGCTGACCGACGTAGAGTTCCCAACATCCGGACTTTGAGCGCAACTATTATTTAATTCCTGTGTTATTACAATTGTAATAACACAGGAATTCAAGGCAAAGGGCCGACGACGAGCTCTCTCGCAGAGGATTGCTGCAGAGTTCCAAGGCGCGCTGGTCATCGCCTATACCAAGCCGCGAGACGCCCGCGAAATGAGCGCACTCAGGCCCACTGCGCCCGATCCAGGAACAAGTGCCCCATCGCGGTCGGCCGCACGCCGCGGATGTGTTTCGTCGTCACTGACAGCCAATCGTAGAAATAAGCGGCGATGACCGGCGTTTCATCCAGCAACAGGCGTTGGATGCGGCCGGCGGCGTCGCGTTGGGCGGCGGGGTCGAGCGCGGCGATGAAGCCGGCGACCAGGCGGTCGTACTCGGGATTCTTGAAGTGCGCTGCGTTGAAAGTGCCGTGGCTGCTCAAGGTTGCGGTCAGGAATATATTGGGTACGCCGCGATGGGCGTAATCCTCGATGCCCATCTCAGAATCCAACCAGTCCGACTGGCCAAAGGTGGCGCGGCCGAAATAGGCCGACTGTTCTTCGACATTGAGACTGAGCCGCACGCCGATCTGACGCACGGCGTTTTGAATGATGACCGCATAGTCGGGCATCTCCACGAAACGCTCGGTCGTCAGGGTCGCCTTGAAGCCGTTGGCAACACCGGCCGCCTGCAGCAGTTCCTTGGCCTGGCGGATATCCTGCCGGCGCTGCGGCACTTGAGGGTCGGTCGCGGCGAAGATCGGCGCAAACGGGCTGTCGTTGCCGGGCACCGCCATGCCACGAAACAGGCCCTTGACCAGGTTTTCGCGGTTGAGGCATAGCGCCATCGCGCGCCGCACGCGCGCGTCGGCGAACGGCCCCTTATCGGCTCGCATATGCACCTGCTCGTGCGCGCTGGATTTGAGCGCGAGGATGTTCAGGTGAGGATCGGCGAGCAATGCCTGGCTGCCCTGCACCGGCGCGTGCAGCAGCACGTCGAGCTGCTCGCCCTGCATCGCCAGGATCTGAGCTTGGATGCTGTCGTAAAAGATGAACAGCGTGCGGTCGGGCAGCGCTTTTGCGCCCCAGTAATCCGGGTTGCGCACGAACGAGGCGCGGGCCTTGGGCGTGAATCGCTCGAGCCGGAACGGGCCGGTGCCGATGAAATTCCTCTCGAAGCCGCCGTCATGGCCGGCCGGCAGGATGATGGCGTTGTAATTGTCGGACGACACCAGATAGGGAAAGCTGCCATTGGGCGCATCCAGATGAAACTCTACCGTTGACTCATCGATCGCCTTGGAGCCACCTTTCGATAGCGAGCCTGCGAAGGCCGAGAGCGCCACCGAACCATTCGCCGGATCGGCCAACCGGTCGATGGTTGCGACCACATCGGCCGACGTCAGCGTGCCGCCATCGTGAAATTTGACGCCTCGTCGGATCTTGAACGTCCAGATGCTGCCGTCGCGATTGGGTTGCCAGCTTTCGGCGAGCAACGGCCGCAGATGCAGATCCGGATCGGAGAGCGCGAGATATTCCCCGGTCTGCGACAACATGCAGACACCGCCGGTATCGGCCACCGTCAGCGGATCGATCGATCCGGACGGTACCGTCATCCCGACTGTCACGGCCCCGCCCGGCTTGCCCGCCGCGCGCGCTGCTCCTGGCATCAATGCGCCGAGCAGCGGCGCCGATATACCGAGCACGCTGGCATAGCGCAGAAACTCCCGGCGCCCGATGCGCCGAGCGAGAAATTCATCAATGACTGCATTGTCGAGCGGGCTCGAGCGCGCTCGGATGGCGTCGAAGTTACGCGTTGACGGGTTCGGTCTTCTTCTCATCTACGGCGAAAACCTCGGCGGTGAGCGCTTCGGCCAGGCGGCCGAGTTCCGGGCCGAGGATACGGTCTTCGATCAGCGGTGGCACGTAGCGCGAATTTAATCTAATGGATTCATATGTTACGGGCAGTTTGTGACGTCACAAACTCAAGAATTTCATGGCTGCATTCGAGTTATTCATCAGCGTGCGACCCGCTGCAGCGTCGCCAGTTCAGCCGGCGGGATATGGCAGCGCATCGCATGGCCGTCGTCCCCCTCGAGCAGGCGCGGTTCATGCTCTTCGCAGATGCGCCCGATCTTGTGCGGGCACCGGGTCTGGAACACGCAGCCGGCGGGCACATTCAGTGCGCTCGGGATTTCGCCCTGCAGCCGGACGCGCTGGCCCTGCCTGCCGTCGGCGGCCGGATTGGCGGACAGCAGCGCCTCGGTGTAGGGGTGGTGCGGCCCGGCGAATACCGCTGGGGTCGGGCCGATCTCCACCAGCCGGCCCAGGTAAAGGACGGCGATGCGGTCGGACAGATAGTTCACGACGTTCAGATCGTGCGAGATGAAGAGGTAGCTGACTTGCTGCTCGGCTTGGAGATCGACCAGTAAATTGAGGATTGCCGATTGCACCGACACGTCCAGGGCCGAGGTCGGCTCGTCACACACGACGATCCTGGGACCGCCGGCGAACGCGCGGGCGATGCTCACACGCTGCTGCAACCCGCCGGAAAGCTGCCGCGGCTTGTCCCGCAGATGCCGCTCGGGCAGACGCACCTGCGATGCCAGTTCACGCAGCCGCCGCTCACGCCCCGCTCTGGAAAGCCCAAGCAGACGCAGCGACCGCTGGATCAGCCTGCGGACCGTCTGCGAGCGGTTCAGCGCCAGCCCTGGGTTCTGAAACACGATCTGCAGTGCCTTGCGCTGCGCCTGCGTGCGATCGCCGGCGAGGGCGCTCAGCGGCTCGCCGGCCAGCTCGACCGTGCTGCCGGAGTCGGGCGCCGACAGTCCGAGCAGCAGCTTGGCCAGCGAGCTCTTGCCGCTGCCGGATTCGCCCACCAGCCCGAGGGTCTCTCCGGGCCACAGCTCGAGCGTGACCTCATGCACCGCCTGCAGCGACTTGCCTGCGACCTCGTAGGTCTTGGACAGGTTGCGCGTGCGCATCAATGGCACTGCGGCGCGCGCGCGCGCGGCGCGCGGGGGCGCAGTCCCGGCGTTGTGCGGCAGGCTTGGGGCGCGCTCGGGATAGAAGCAACGGCTAAGGCGGCCGTCCAGGTCGACCAGCGGCGGTGCCTCATGCCGGCAGCGATCGGTCGCGTTGCCGCAGCGCTCGACGAACACGCACCAGCCGCTGATCGAACCCGGCGGCGGCAGGAAGCCCGGTATCGTCTCGAGCCTGCCGTGATCCTTGCGCCGACCATAGCTCGGCATGCAGCGCAACAGGCCGACGGTGTAGGGATGGCGCGGATCGCCAAAGATCTCGGCGCTCGGGCCCTCCTCGACCAGTTCCCCGGCATAGAGCACGCCGACCCGATCGCACATTCGGCCGATCACGGCCAGGCTGTGACTGATGAACAGGATCGAGGTCTTGAGTTCGGCGCGCAGCCGGGCGATCAGATCGAGCACCTCGGCCTCGACCGTGGCGTCGAGGCCTGTGGTCGGCTCATCGAGAATCAACAGCGTGGGATTGGTCGATAACGCCATGGCGATGACCACACGCTGTTGCATTCCACCCGACAACTGGTGCGGATATTGGGCCATCATGCGCCGTGGACTCGAGATCTGCACACGCTCGAGCATCTCGGCCACGCGCTCTCGCGCGGCCGCGCCTTTGAGACCCTCGGTCACCTCGAACACCTCGGCCATCTGCCGGCCGATCCGGATCGTCGGGTTCAGCGCTCGCCCGGGATCCTGATAGACCATGGACACGCTCTGCGCGCGCAAGCGACGCAGCTCGGCCGCCGACAGCGCCATCAGATCGCGCCCGTCGACCAGGATGCGACCCCCGCTGACCTGACCGTTGCGTGCCAGATAGCGGATCGCGGCGAGCGCCACGGTCGATTTTCCGCTACCGGACTCGCCGACCAGTCCATACGATTCACCGGGGCGAATCGCGAGATTCAGATCGGTCAGGGCGCGCCGCTCGCCCCGAGCGACGCGGTAAACGACGTCGAGATGCTCGATCCGCAGTGCATCCGCGGGCGTCATAGCTCGAACAGGCCTTGCAGCCCGTCGGCGACCAGGTTGACCCCGATGATCAGCGAAGCCGTCGCCGCGGCATCGAACAGTACGGTCCACCAGTAGCTGCCGATCAGGCTGTAATTCTCGGCGATGGCGATGCCCCAGTCGGCCGAAGGCGGCTGGATGCCGAAGCCGATGAAACTCAGCGTGGCGACAAAGAAGATGGCGTAACCGAGCCGGACCGTCATCTCCACGAGCGCGACCGGCAGCACGTTGGGCAGGATTTCGATGAACATGATCGCGAGCGGGCTATCGCCGCGCAGCCGCGCCGCCGCGACGTAATCCAGGTCGACCTCGTTGAGCGTCGCGGAGCGCACGGTGCGCGCGATCAATGGCGTGAACACGAAGCCGATCACGAGCACGACGGTCGCATTCGAGGTGCCCACCGCCGCCAGCGCCATGAGCGCAACGATGACCAATGGCAGCGCCTGCAGCGCTTCAATCACACGGCTGACGATATCATCGAGCACGCCCCGGAAGTAGCCGACCACCAACCCGAGCGCGGCGCCCAGCAGCGTGCCGAGCAGGGTAGCCAGCGGCGCTACGATCAGGATGTCGCGCGCGCCGATGATGACGCGCGAAAATATGTCGCGGCCGAGCTGGTCGGTACCGAACCAATGCGCGGTGGACGGTGAGGCGAGCGTGGCGAGTAGATCGTCCGCGTACGGATCGAGCGGCGTCATCTTGCTGCCGAACAGCGCGCAGGCGATCCAAAACAGCAGGATCGTCAATCCCACGAGCAGCGTGCGCGAGCGCAGCGCCGCGTGCAGCGCGTCGCTCACGTGCGTCCCATCCGCAGGCGCGGATTGAGCGCCGAGCTCAGCAGATCGGCCAGCAGCGAGGCGATCGCATAGATCGCGCCGACGGTCAGCACGCCGGCCTCGAGCATCGGGAAATCCTTGGCCTTGGCGGCGGAGTAGATGAGCGCGCCGATGCCCCGGTAATGAAACAGGGTTTCCACCACGACCAGTCCGCCGGCCAGATAGCCGATCAGGCTTGCCGTCACCGCAATGGTCGGCAGCAGCGCGTTGCGCAGCACATGCCGCCGCAGCACCGTCGGCCAGGGCAAGCCCTTGAGGATCGCGGTTCGCGTGTAGTCGGCATTGAGCGCCTCGATCGTTCCGACGCGTGCGACGCGGGCGATGTAGCCGAAAAAGATCAGCACCGGCGGTAGCGAGGGCAGGATCAGATAGCGGATCTGGGTCAGGGGCCCCGCCCCCTCGGGCCAGTCCGCCGACATCGGCAGCCAGCGCAGCCAGACTCCGAAGATCAGGATCAACACGATCGAGGAGATGAATTCCGGCACGATGCCGAGCGACTGTCCGAGCAGCACGATGCTGCGATCGCTCCAGCGCCCGGCGCGCAGTGCGGCCCAGACGCCGCCCGCGATACCGAGCGGCACGACCAGCACGAAGGCGAGCGTCGCGAGCTTCAACGAGTTGAGCAGTGCATCGGCCACGAACGGGGCAACCGGGGCGCGGAAGGTGAACGAGCGGCCCATGTCGCCGGTCACGAAATGCGTGATCCAGTCCCAATATTGAATCGGCAGCGCTCGGTCGACGCCCATCTGATGGTTGAAGGCCGCGACCGATCTGGCGTCGGCCAGCGGCCCCAGCACGGCGCGCCCGACATCGCCTGGCAGCAACTGTCCGCCCAGGAACACGAAGATCGAGAGTACTGCGAGCGTGATGAGGGACAGCAACGCCCGCTTCATCAGAAATTTCAGCATCACGGCGCGAGCGCTCCCGGGAGATTGCAGTGCGCGACGCGCCATGGTAACCAGCGGAACCCTGATGTCATAGGAGCGCGGCGTTTTGTTTCAACCCAGACTCGAAATGAGTCACGCGCAAATCGGAAGCGGACGACGGGCTCGCGCCAGACTGATAGCATCGCCGACATGTACATTACGGCGCGGCGCAACGCGGAGGAGCTGAACCTCGAGTTGCAGGGCGAATGGCGGGCCACGCAGTCCGAAGCCATCGAGGCCGAACTCAAAGCCATCGATTTCGCCGGCGCGCGCCGCGCGCGCCTGGCGGTCGGCAGCTCGCACCTGGATCTCTCGGGCGCATGGCTATTGCACGATTTCCTCGATCGTGCCCGCAAGGCCGGACTCGACCCACGCTTCGACGGCGCTGCGCCCTCGGCGCTGACGCTGGTCGAGCGTACCTATTCAGGTGAGATGCCCTCGCGCGTGAGCGGCAGCGAGTGGCTCGATCCGGAGCGGGCCGTCGAGGGCATCGGACGCCGCGCGGTGCGCGGCTGGCGCAGCTTCGTTGCAGGATTGGAATTCGCCGGCCGCGTTTGTGTGGCGATGGTCCGAGCCCTCGGCAGTTTTCGCCGGCTGCGGCCGATCGCGGTCGCGCGCCATATCTACGACACCGGCATCACGGCCGTTCCGATCGTATCGCTCGTCGGGTTTCTGATCAGCGTGATCCTGGCCTACATGGGCGCGCAGGAGCTGAGCAAGTTCGGCGCCGACATCTTCGTGGTCGACCTCGTGACCGTGGGCGTGCTGCGTGAGCTCGGCGTGCTGCTGACCGCGATCATCGTCGCGGGTCGATCGGCCAGCGCCTTCGCTGCCGAGATCGGCGCCATGCAGCTCAACGATGAGGTCGATGCGCTGGTCGCCATAGGCGTTGATCCGATCGAGGCGCTGGTGGTGCCGCGAATGCTGGCGCTGCTGGTCGCGCTGCCATTGCTGACAATAGCCGCCGATGTTGTCGGCTTGGTTGGCGGCGGGCTGCTGTGCCACACGCTGCTCGATATGTCGATGCTGCAATACCTCAATCGCGCACAGAGCGCGATTGCCTCGACCACGTTCTGGACCGGCCTGGTCAAGGCCCCCGTGTTCGCCTGTCTGATCGCCGGAGCGGGTTGCGCCTGCGGCATGCGCGTGCGCGGCTCATCGCGCGAGCTGGGCCGCCTGACCACGCTCGCGGTGGTGGTATCGATTTTCACCGTGCTGGTGGCTGACGCCTTATTTGCGGTGATGTTCATGAAGCTCGACATCTGATGGGCGCGTTGCTCGAAGTGCGGGGCATCGTGACCCGCTTCGGAGCCCAGACCGTGCACGCCGGGCTCGATATGCAGGTCGAGGAGGGCGAGGTGTTCGGCGTCATCGGCGGTTCGGGCGCGGGCAAGTCGGTGCTGTTGCGCACGATCCTGGGGCTGCGCCGCCCCGACGAAGGCACGGTGCGCTTCCTCGGGCGCGATCTGCAGCAGTTGAGCCCGCCACAGCTGCACGCGCTGAAGACCAGCTATGGCGTGACCTTCCAGGCGGGCGCACTATTCAGCGCGCTCACCGTGCAGCAGAACGTGCAGCTGCCGATGCTCGAGCATCTGCGCCTCGCCGGGCGCACGCTCGATGAGCTGGCGCTGCTCAAGGTGCGGCTGGTCGGGCTGCCTCTGGATGCGGCGGTCAAGTACCCGGCGCAGCTGTCCGGTGGCATGATCAAGCGTGCGGCGCTGGCGCGAGCGCTGGCGCTGGACCCGCTGCTGCTGTTGCTCGATGAGCCGACCACGGGACTCGATCCGATCAGCGCCGCGGCCTTCGATGAGCTGTTGATTTACCTGCAGCGCGAGCTGAAGCTCACGGTAGTGATGATCACCCACGACCTGGACACCATCTTCCGTACCTGCAGCAGGGTCGGCGTCATCGTCGATGGCCGCATGATCAGCGACACGCTGGCGGGGATCGTCAACAACCCGCATCCCTGGATACAGGCCTACTTCCGGGGCGAGCGCGCGCGGGATCGCCTAGGGCGAACGCATGGAGCGTGAAGCGAACTACATCGCGGTCGGTATTTTCGTGCTGCTGATGCTGGTCATGGGAGTGCTGTTCGTCTATTGGTACTCCGACAGCCGCGATCATCTCGATTACCAGCGTTACGAGATTTATTTTGACGGCACGGTAAGCGGGCTATCGGAGGGCGGCCCGGTGCGCTACCTCGGCGTCAACGTCGGCCGCGTGCAGCGCATACGCATCGATCCGCGCGCGGCCAATCGCGTCCAGGTGGTTGCCGACATCGACTCGACGACGCCGATCTCGGATCGAACCCTGGCGCAGCTGACGCTGCAGGGTGTGACCGGGCTGCTCTATATCGATCTGGAGCAGCAGCGCGAGGACGATAGCCGGCGGCGCATCCTGGCCGCCGTGCCGAGCGAGCGCTACCCGGTCATCCGCTCCGCGCATTCAGACCTGGATCAGTTCCTGAGCAGCCTGCCGACCCTGACCGCGCGTCTGAACGAGCTGGTCGATCGCGCCTCGCGGGTGCTGTCGGACGGCAACATCCAGTCCGTGGCCCGCATCATCTTCAATGTCAACCAGGCGGCCTCCGGATTGCCGCGGACCGCACGGAATATCGACACCCTGGTCGACACGCTGAACGAGGACTCGGCCGATGCGAAGCGGCTCATTACCGATCTGCACGCCTCGACCCGGACCGCGAGCGTGGACTTCCTGGCGGCGATGCAAAAGCTGCGTGCCACGAGTGACAATCTGGCGAGCGCGAGCGGCACGCTGAATGCGTTCGCCGCCGAAAATCGCGACCAGCTCAGAGGCTTCGTGACTCAAGGGTTGCCGCAGTTCGAGGCGTTTCTGCGTGATAGTCGCGCGGCCGCGCAGCAGCTCAGCGAACTCTCGCGCGGCCTGCGCGAGGATCCCTCGCGTCTTATTTATCAGTCGCCTGCCACTGGCGTGACCATACCGCCATGAGGACGCAAATGCGCATGCTGCCGGCGTTGATGGCGTTGACGGTGCTTACGGCATGCTTCAGCGGATTGAATAGCAAGATCCCCGCGCAGCAGCGCTATGTGCTGCGACCGACACTCGCGGCACCGGCGGCCGCGGCGCCGGCGGCCCCTGACGCCACCGTCCAGGTGCTGCGGCCGAGCGGCGCGCCGGGTCTTGCGGGCGAAGGCGTCGCCGTGCTGCGTCCAGGCGCGCGGCTGGACTATTACAGCAATGCACGCTGGGCGGCCGATGCGCCCGCGGCGCTACAGACTCTGGTCATCGACAGCCTGCGCAACGCAGGCCGATTCGCGACAGTCGAGGCCGATACCGGACCCTTCGCCGCGCAGTACGTGCTGAGCCTGGAACTCGAGCACTTCGAAGCCGAGTACGGTGCGGATGGGCCGCCGACCGTGCAAGTTGCACTGGTCTGCAGCTTGGGCCGGCGCAGTGAGCGCAGCGTCATCGTAAGTTTCACTGCGCGCAGCGCGGTCAGGGCGCAGGCCGATCGCATGCAGGCCGTGATGGCCGCGTTTGAGCAGGCCACGACCGAGGCGTTGTCGCAGGTGGCCGCCAATATCGTGCCGCCAGCGGCGCCTTAAGGCGACACGCCCGCCGCCAAGGTCAAGTCAGCGCGCTGCCTCAGCGCATAGTGACCAGCTCCTCGGCGCTGGTCGGATGAATCGCGACCGTGTCGTCGAAGTCGCGCTTGGTGGCGCCCATACGCAACGCCACCGCGAAACCCTGCAGCATCTCGTCCGCCCCGTCGCCGATCACGTGGATGCCGATGATTTTCTGCTCCGCGCCCAGCGTGACCAGCTTCATGGCCACGCGCGGCTTGCGCGCCGTGAAAACGTGGTACATCGGCACGAAGCTGGTCTGATAAATCTCCACCGCTTCGCCATAGCGGCGCCGCGCATCCTGTTCGCTGAGGCCGACGGTACCGATCGGTGGATGGCTGAATACCACCGAGGGAATATTCTCGTAATCAAGTTTCCGCTCGCTCTGCCCGCCGAACAGCCGATCGGACAGGCGCCGTCCGGCCGCAATGGCCACCGGCGTGAGGCCGGTATGCTGCGTGACATCGCCGATGGCATAAAGATGTTCGAGGCTGGTGCACTGGTACTCATCGGTCAGCACATGACCGCCGGCGTCCAGCTTTACCGCCAGCGTGTCCAGTCCCATGCCGGCCGTGGCCGGGGTGCGCCCCACGGCCCAGATCACGCTGTCGAACGGACCGAGCGCGCGTCCATCCTTGACGTGCAGCTCGAGCGCGCCGCAGGCATTGCGCTCAAGCGCCTTCGGCACGCCATGGGTGATGATTTCCATGCCCTCATCGCGCATGACCTGCATCAAAGCCTCGCCCAGCATGGCATCGAAATGCCGCACGATGCACTCGTGCCGCAATACGACGGTGGTGTGCGACCTAAGCGCTGAGAAAATGCCGCTCAATTCGGCGGCGACATAACCGGCGCCGACGATGGCCACGCGTTCGGGTCGCTCGGTGAGCTCGAAGAAGCCGTCGGAGGTGATGCCGAGCGTGGCGCCGGGAATCTGTGGGATCATCGCGCGGCCGCCGGTCGCCAGCACGATCGCCCCGGCCGAAATCGCTCGCTCGCCGACCTGGATCGACTGCGCTGACAGTAGCCGCGCGTGAGCGCGCACGAGATCGACATTGCGGCGCTCGAGATTGCGCTGGTAGATGCCGTTCAGGCGCAATACGAATTCGTCCCGCTGGGCTTTGAGCCGCCCCCAGTCGAGGCGGCCGACGCTCAGCTCGAAGCCGTAATCGGCGGCATCGTGCAGCGCGTGGCCGATCTGGCCGGCATTCCACATGAGCTTTTTCGGCACGCAGCCGACATTGACGCAGGTCCCCCCCAGGCGGTGCATTTCGACCACGAGCGCGCGGGCGCCGCATTCGGCCGCGCGCTGCGCGCAGGCCAGGCCGCCGCTGCCGCCGCCGATTACAATCAGGTCATAGTCAAAGGCCATGCCGGGTTCCTTGGGAGTTCGACCCCTGTCACTTTTGACGATGTTACACCCCGCACTCATGGCTAAAATGAGCGCTCCCGGAACAAAGGTGGACCCGATGGCGCCAGGCACGAATGACAACCCGCTGCTGCAGGACACGCCGCTGCCGCGCTTCGACGCGATCGCGCCTGAGCAGGTCGAACCGGCCATATCGCGGCTCATCGCCGAGCAGCGCGCGCGCGTCGCCCAGATCGAGGCCGAGCCTCAGCCGAGTTTCAAAACTGTCGTCGAGCCGCTCGAAGAGCTGCAACACCGCTTGAACCGCGTATGGTCGCCGGTCGGGCACCTCAACGCCGTGATGAATTCCGAGCCGCTGCGCGCGGCCTATAACGCCTGCCTGCCATTGCTGTCGGAGTACCACACCGATCTGGCACAGAGCGAGCGGCTGTATCGCGCCTATGCACACGTCGCCCAGAACGAGGCGAAAGCGTTGGACGGCGTGCAGCGCGAAGTGATCGAGCACGCGCTCAGGGAATTTCGACTGGCCGGCGTCGCGCTGGATGCCGCGCGCAAGGCGCGCTTCAAGGCCGTCATGATGGAGCTGTCGCGGCTGTCGGCGAAGTTCGAAGAGAACGTGCTCGACGCGACCAATGCCTGGTCGCACCAGGTGCGCGACCGCGGGCAGCTCGCGGGAATCAACCAGGGAGTTCTCGAGCAGGCGCAGCGGCGCGCGGCCGACAATGGCACCGAAGGCTGGCTGTTCGGATTGGACCAGCCGAGCTACGTCTCGGTGGTCACGGATGCCGAATCCGCGCCGCTACGGCGCGCCTTCTATGAAGGCTGGACGACTCGGGCCTCGGACCGTGGGCCGGGCGCGGGCAAGTTCGACAACACGTCGGTCATGGAGGACATCCTGCGGCTGCGTCACGAGGCCGCCCAGCTGTTGGAGTTCAGCAGCTTCGCCGAGTATGCGCTGGCCAACCGCATGGCACGCACGGTGCCGGAAGTGACGGACTTCCTGCGAGAGCTGGTGCGTGCGGCCAAGCCGGCCGGCGCCGCGGAACTGGCCGAGCTCGAGCAGTTCGCCGGCCGCAAGCTCGAGGCCTGGGACATCACCTTCTACTCCGAGCGCCTGCAGCAGAGCCGCTATTCGGTCTCGCAGGAAGAGCTGCGCGACTACCTGCCGCTGCCGCGCGTGCTGCAGGGACTGTTCGAGGTGGCGGAGAAGCTGTTCGACGTGCGCATCCGGGAGCGTAGCGGCGTCGCGGTATGGCATGCCGATGTGCGCTATTTTGAAGTCCAGGCGCCGAATGGTGCACCGCTGGCGAGTTTCTACCTGGATGCCTACGCGCGTCCGCACAAGCGCAGCGGCGCCTGGATGGACGATTGCATCGGTCGCAAGGCGCTCAACGGCCAGACCATCTTGCCGGTGGCGTACCTGGTGTGCAATTCGCTGCCGCCTTCGGGCGACCGGCCGGCACTGCTCACGCATGACGACGTCGTGACGCTGTTCCACGAGTTTGGCCATGGTCTGCATCACATGCTTACTCGGGTCAACTATCCGAGCCTTGCCGGCATCAACGGCGTGGCCTGGGATGCCGTGGAGCTGCCCAGCCAGTTCATGGAGAACTATGCCTGGCAGCGCGACGTACTGAACCGCATCTCGGCGCACGTGCGCACCGGCGAGCCGATTGCGCCCGAAAAGCAGCGACAACTGATCGCCACACGCAGCTTCCAGGCCGGGTTGCAGACCTTGCGGCAGGTCGAGTTCGCGTTGTTCGACATGCGCCTGCACGCCGAATACGATCCCGCGCGCGGCGGCCGCGTGTACCAGATCTTGAGCGAGGTACGGCGCGAAGTGGCCGTGCTGCAGATTCCGGACTGGAATCGCTATCCGCACAACTTCGGCCACATCTTTGCCGGCGGCTATGCCGCCGGCTACTACAGCTACAAATGGGCTGAGGTGCTGGCAGCCGACGCCTTCGGGGCCTTCGTCGAGCATGGCGCCTTCGATCGCGCTACCGCCCGGCGCTTTCTAGACAGCATTCTCGCGCGCGGCGGCAGCCGCGACGCACTCGAGTCGTTCGTCGAGTTTCGCGGCCGCAAACCCGAGGTGGCGGCATTGCTGCGCCAGTACGGGATCGCGGCCTGAGCGGTATATCTACCTGCGCTAAGGTGCACCAGTGACCGTGCGTGCCACTCCCAAGGCCCGTGCAGCCGCGGCGTGCAATGTCAGCGCCTGTACCAGAATGCTGAATATGACGACCGCGTAGGTCGCGGAGACCACGATTTCCCTGCCCGTGAAAACCGGCAGCGATAACGCGAGAGCGACGGAAATACCGCCGCGAAGGCCACCCCAGGTCATAATCGTGATGGTGCCACGACCCAAGGCGCGTAGCCTCGGCGTGCATAGAATTGGGCCGGCGATACTCAGCAGGCGCGCGGCTAAAACGATGACAATCGAGGCCGCGCCGATAAGCGCCTGGCGCAGCGAAAACTCAAGCGTCATAATTTCCAGACCAATCAGGCCAAACAGAAAAAGATTCAGCAGCTCATCCAGTACCTCCCAGAAGGCGAAAAGTCGCTCCCTTGTTTCGTCCGACATGGCCTTCCATTTGCCCCTGTTGCCGACAATAAGCCCCATCATAACTACCGCGATCGGTGCCGAGACATGGGCCGCCTCAGCGGCAGCATATCCGGCCGTGGCCATGGCCACGGTGATGAGAATCTCGACCGGATAGCTATTGACGCCGCGCAGCATCGCCACTCCGAGGTAGCCTACGACCGCTCCAAAGGCGGCGCCGCCCAGAACTTCAGTAGTGAAGAGCAGCGCCGTGCCAGGCAACGTTGTGGAATCGCCACTGACGAGACCGAGAATGGTGAGAAAAATGACGACGCCAGTGCCATCGTTGAATAAACTCTCGGCTGCAATCAGCGTCTCCAATCTTTTTGGAACGCCAACCCGCTTCAGAATGGCCAGCACGGCGATCGGGTCTGTCGGTGCGATCAGCGCCCCGAACAGCAGACAGCATAGGAACGGAATCTCGACGCCTGCCAGACGCGTAATCAAGGAAAAGCTGCCTCCCACAAGCAGCGTTGCCAGGACGACACCCATGGTGGCCAGCGCCAGGATGAGCCCTTTGTCCTTTGCGATATCTTTGAAGCTGATCTGCAGACTGCCTGCAAACAGAATCGGCCCGAGGACGCCATGGAGCAGAATGCCGGCAAAGTCGATATTGCCGACGATCCGCCGCACGCTTTGCACGAGTGGCGCGTCAATGTGGCCGAGCACGACGGCAGCGATTGACACCACGACGCCTGTCGCGGTGATGCCAATCGCGTCGGGCAACTTGACGATACGATGGTTGAAATAGCCGAAGACGGCTACCACACCAATGACGCCGCTAATGACCTGGAAGGCTGTCAATCCGTGAGCTCAGTTTGCAGCCCCGACCTATAGTCCGCTGCAGGATTTGCACCAGCCCGCGGCCTCGACCAGCTTGCCGGGAAACAGCGTGCAGGCGCCCTGCGCGGCGCCGTCGGCCCCGCCATACACAGAGCAATTCGAGCAGCAAGTCGGCGCTATGCGCCGGGTCGGATTGATCAGCTCAGTCATGGCGAATTCCTCCCAACGACGAAGCATTACTCTACCCGATGCCGAGGCTGGCATAGCCGAGCAGTGTCAGCACACCGAGCAAGGCATACACCAGTGCCGCCGCCGCGCGGATCCATTGCAGCGGCACCACCCGAGTCACGTGCTTGGCCAGTAACACCGTCGGCACATTGACCAGCATCATGCCGATGGTCGCGCCGGTCACCACTGCAATGAGATTGTGATACTTGGCGGCCAGCGCCATGGCGACGATCTGCGTCTTATCGCCCATCTC
Source organism: Steroidobacteraceae bacterium (assembly GCA_036733765.1). Lineage (GTDB taxonomy): Bacteria > Pseudomonadota > Gammaproteobacteria > Steroidobacterales > Steroidobacteraceae > FEN-1191. The sequence continues at coordinate 54,005 of DAIMZW010000003.1, read as the reverse complement.
CGCCATGAAGAATGCGGTGACGGTCACGACGAAGGCGCCATAGCCGTCGCGCGCTCGTGGTTGAGCATCGGCCTTTTCGGGAATCAGGGCCCAAGCGGCCAGCACCAGGAAGGAGATTCCGAGGCTCCAGCGCAGGATCCGCGGGCTCAATAACGAACCCGCCCATTGCCCGAGCAACGCGGCGAGAAGGTGATTGGCGAGGGTCGCCACCAGGATGCCGAGTATCACCGCCACCGGGCGCCGCAACCGCGTGGCCAGAATCAGTGCGAGGAATTGGGTCCTATCGCCGAGTTCGCCCAATGCAATCGAAGCGATGGAGACCAGAAAAGCTTCCATGCTTGATCCTGCGTTGCCTAATCGCGCTGTGCCAGGCGATAGCCGACGCCGGTTTCGGTCAGCAGCCAGTGCGGCCGGGCAGGGTCGGGCTCGAGCTTGCCCCGCAGCTGCTTCATATAGACACGCAGATAGTGGGTCTGCTCGATGCTGGCGGGTCCCCAGACCTGCTGCAGCAGCACGCGATGCGTCACCACGAATCCAATGTGCTCCGCCAGCACCTCAAGCAGGCGATATTCGATCGGTGTCAGGTGCAACTCCCGGCCCGCATCGTCGCGCGCAGTGCGCGCCTTCAGATCGATGCGCCACGGACCGATTGCCAGCACAGCCCCGGTCGCGCCGGCGCTGGCGCTATGCCGCAGCGCCACCTGGATGCGCGCGCTGAGCTCACGCGCCCCGAACGGCTTGCTGATGTAATCATCGGCGCCGGCCTCGAGTGCCGCGACCTTGTCCGCCTCGGCGCTGCGCGCCGACAGCACGATGATGGGAACGCGCGACCAGGCGCGCACGCCTGCAATCACCTCCATGCCGTCGCGGTCTGGGAGACCTAAGTCCACGATCACCAGATCGGGTTTGTGAGTGCGCGCCGCGCTCAATCCGAGCGCGGCCGTGTCGGCTTCGATGACGCGAAATTGCTCGAGTCCGAGCAGGGTACGCAGCACGCGACGGATGTGCGGATCGTCCTCGACGATCAATACGGCGCGGCTGGCGAGCGTCATCGCGCCGGCACGTCTTCGAGGTCCGCGGAGGGTACCGGTTCGGTGGACTGCGGCACGCTGAAACGGAACGCGGCGCCATGCGGGGCGCGATTCTCGGCCCAGATGCGGCCACCGTGCAGTCCGACAATCGTGCGGCAGATCGCGAGCCCCAAGCCGATGCCGCCGGCAGCGCCCTCCGGAGCGCCGCGCTGGAACTTCTCGAACAGTATCTCCGGATCGCTGCCCGGCAGGCCCGGACCGTTGTCCTCGACGCTGACTTCGATCTGCCGCGTGAGCGCCCGCGCGCTGATGCGGATCTCGCTGCCCGGGGGCGTGTACTTGCTGGCGTTATCGAGCAGATTTTCGAGCACCTGCTCGATCAGGCGGCCATCCACCTGCAGCCATGGCAGGGTCTCGGGCAGCTCGATGCGCACGCGGTGCCAACGCAGTCGCGTCTCGAGGCGGTGCAACACCGAGCCGACCAGCTCACCGAGTTCATATTGTTCGACGCGCGGCTGTATGGCGCCGGTTTCGAGGCGCACGAGATCGAGCAGCGTCGTGATGCGCTCGCTCATGCGCATCGCCTCCTCGCTGACCGAGTTCGCGAGCGCCCGCCGGTCAGCACTGCTCAGCGCATCGAGATTGCCCGCGAGCGTCGCCGCACCGCCCGCAATGGTTGCCAGAGGCGTGCGCAGATCGTGCGAGATCGATGCCAGCAGTGCATTGCGGATCGCTTCGGTCTCGGCTCGCACTTCCGCAGCCTGTGCATGTGCGGCGAAATCGGCGCGCTCGAGCGCCAGTCCGATCTGGGCGGCGAAAGTCTCGAGCAGACGGAATTGCTCCGGCAACGTCACGCGACGGGCATTCTGCGGCAGCACGGCCAGCACCCCGAACACCCGCTCGCCACCGGAGAGTGGCAGGTGCAATCCGGCCCCGCCGCTCAAGGTGTCGGTGCCGAGCCCCGCCGGTTTATTGTGATCGCACACCCACTGTGCGACGCCGAGATCGGCGCCGGTATAGGACACCTCGCGCGGCGGGCCGCGTGGATAGACCACGCGACCGTGCTCGTCGGGGAACAGAATCACCGAGCGGCTGGCAAACACCTGACTGACGTGGCCTGAGGCGACGCTGGCCATCTCATCACGGCCGCGGGTCTGTGCCAGCTGCCGTGTCATGGCGTACAGCAGCGCGGTTCGGCGCTCGCGATGTCCAGCCACGCGCGCCTGCAATCGCACGCTGGCGTTGAGGTTGCCGATGATCAGGGCGACGATCAGCATGATCGCGAAGGTGATCAGGTACTGCACGTCGCTGACCGCAAAGGAGTAGCGCGGCGGCACGAACACAAAGTCGAAGGCCATGACACCGAGCACGGAGCTCAGGATCGCCGCGCGCCGGCCGCCGTAGACGGCGACCAGTGCGGTGCTCAGCAGATAGACCATGACCACGTTGGCCTGCGCCAAGTGCGGAAAAAATCGATACAACAGCGAGCACAGTGCCGTGGCGGCCAGCGTTGCGGCTGCCGCCAGCGCATATCGCGGCCAACGCAGCTTCTCGAAACCCGCTGGCGCCACACTGCTGTCGCCGGCGGCCGGCGTGAGCGGGCGTTGTTGCGCATCATGGCCACCGATCACGAGCACGTCGATATCGCGTCTCGCGGACAGCACCTGCTCGGTGGTCGATGGCCGGATCAGGCGCCGCCAGCGCGGCCGATTCGGCGCACCGATCAGCAGTCGCGTGACATTGCGCGTGCGTGCGTACTCGAGCAACTCCGCGACCGCCGAGGAGCCGCCGAGGGTAATGGCCTCGGCGCCCAGCGACGCGGCCAGCCGCAAAATCGCAATGCGCCGATTGCGCTCGGCTTGTGACAGGCGAATCAAATCCGGTGTCTCGACGTACACCACCAGCCACTCGGCATCCAAGCCATCGGCCAGTCGCTTGCCGGCGCGAACCAAGCGCTCCGCCTGGGCATCCGGGCCCACCGCGACCAGCAACCGCTCGCGCGCAGCCCAGGCGCTCCGTACCGATTTCTCGTTGCGGTAATCGCGCATCGCCTGATCGACGCGGTCAGCGGTCTTGCGCAGCGCCAGCTCGCGCAGCGCGATCAGATTGCCTTTGCGGAAGAAGTTGTCGAGCGCGAGCTGCGCGTGATTCGCCACATAGACGCGACCTTCGCGCAGACGCTGCAGCAGATCATCCGGCGGCAGGTCGACGAGCTTGACCTCATCAGCGGAGTCGAACATGCGATCGGGGAGGGTCTCGAGCTGGCGAACACCGGTAATCTGGGCGACGACGTCGCTCAGGGACTCCAGATGCTGCACGTTGACCGTCGTGTAGACATCGATGCCGGCATCGAGCAGCTCCTCGATGTCCTGCCAGCGCTTCTCGTGGCGGGGTGGCGGATAGCCGCCCTGCGGATCCCCGCCGCTGATATTGGTATGCGCCAGCTCGTCGACCAGCAGCAGTTGCGGCTTGCGCGCCAGCGCCGCGTCGAGATTGAATTCGCGGCGCGCGCCGGTGCCGAAATTGATCATCAGCGGCGGCAGCTGTTCGAGTCCGGCCAACAGACACTCGGTCTCCTCGCGGCCGTGCAGCTCGACATAGCCGACCACGACGTCGAGGCCTTCGCGCCGGTGTCGCTGCGCGGCTTCGAGCATCGCATAGGTCTTGCCGACGCCGGCATTGGCGCCAAAGAAAATGGTCAGCCGGCCGTGCAGCGCACGCGCCGCTGTGGCCCGCACCTGAGCGAGCAGCTGATCCGGATCGGGCCGGCTATCGTTCATCTAATGCGAGATTGAGCTCCAGTACGTTGACGCGAGGCTCGCCGAAAATGCCCCATTGGCGCAAGCGCGTGTGCGCGGCGAGCAGGTCACGCACAGTCTGCGCCGCAAGGCCGCGCGCGCGCGCGACGCGCGCCAGCTGGTATTGCGCCGCCGCCGGGCTGATGTCTGGATCCAGACCACTGCCCGATGCCGTGACCAGATCGACCGGAATCGGCAGCGCGTTGCCCGGGTCGGCCTGTTGCAGCGTCGCGATGCGTGCCTGCACTGCATCGAATTGCGCCGCATTGGTCGGTCCCAGGTTCGATCCTGTGGACGAGGCGCCGTTATACGGCTGCGGCGTGGTCGCCGACGGCCGCGGCCAGAAATATTTGGGATCGTCGAAGGGCTGGCCGAGCAACGCCGATCCGACCAGGCGATCGCCCTGACGAATCAACGAGCCCTCGGCCGCTCGCTCGCAGCACAAGTGCGTGATTCCGGTGACCACCACGGGATAGACGATGCCGGTCAGGAGACTGAACACCAGCAAGACCAGCAGCGACTGCAGCAGGATTTTTGGCATGACGGCGGGTCCCTCAGGTCAGATGAAACACGACCAGCAGCAGGTCGATCAATTTGATACCGATGAACGGCACGATCAGCCCGCCGAGGCCGTAGATCAGCAGATTGCGCCGCAGCAAGGCATTGGCACCCACCGGACGGTAGCGCACCCCGCGCAGCGCCAGCGGAATCAGCGCGATGATGATCAGCGCATTGAAAATCACCGCGGATAGGATGGCGCTGTCCCGGCTGGCCAGATGCATGATGTTGAGCCTATTGAGCGCCGGGTAAGTGCTGGCGAACGCCGCTGGGATGATCGCAAAGTACTTGGCGACGTCGTTGGCGATGCTGAAGGTCGTGAGCGAGCCACGCGTGATCAGCATCTGCTTGCCGACCTCGACCACCTCAATGAGCTTGGTCGGGTTGGAGTCGAGGTCGACCATGTTACCGGCTTCTTTCGCGGCCTGCGTACCGGTATTCATCGCTACGGCCACGTCGGCCTGCGCCAGCGCCGGGGCATCGTTGGTGCCATCGCCACACATGGCGACCAGGCGGCCGTGCTTCTGATGCTCACGAATCAACGCCAGCTTCGCCTCGGGCGTGGCCTCGGCCAGGAAGTCATCGACGCCCGCCTCGGCGGCGATTGCCGCCGCCGTGAGCTTGTTGTCGCCGGTGATCATGACGGTGCGGATGCCCATGCGGCGCAGCTCCGCGAAGCGCTCGCGAATGCCGCCCTTGACGATGTCCTTGAGTTCCACCACGCCGAGCGCGCGCGCGCCCTCCGCCACCACCAACGGTGTTGCGCCTTGGCGCGCCACGCTCTCGACCGCCCGTTGCACTTCCGGCGGCAGAGCGCCGCCTTGCTCGGTCAGCCAGCGCTCGATGGCGTCGGCGGCGCCCTTGCGAATGCGGCCACCCTCGAAATCGACGCCGCTCATGCGCGTCTGCGCGCTGAAGGGGATGAACTGGGCGCTCAGCGCGCGCATATCGCGGCCGCGGATGCCGTGCAGCTGCTTGGCCAGCACGACGATCGAGCGCCCTTCCGGCGTTTCGTCGGCGAGCGAGGACAGCTGTGCCGCATCGGCCAATTCCTCCGTGCTGACGCCGGGGGCCGGGATGAAGCGCGACGCGAGGCGGTTGCCGAGCGTGATCGTGCCGGTCTTGTCCAGCAGCAGCACATCCACGTCGCCCGCGGCCTCGACCGCACGGCCTGAGGTCGCGATGACATTGGCCTGGATCATGCGGTCCATGCCCGCGATGCCGATCGCCGACAGCAGGCCGCCGATCGTGGTGGGAATCAGACACACCAGCAATGCCACCAGTACCGTGATCGAAATCGGCGTGCCGTGACCGGCGGTCGCGACGCTGTAGATCGAGAACGGCAGCAGGGTCGCGGTGGTCTTCAGGAAGATCAGGGTCAGGCCGGCGAGCAGGATCGCCAGCGCGATCTCATTGGGCGTACGGGCGCGCTTGGCATTCTCGACCATCGCGATCATCCGATCCAGAAACGCCTCGCCAGGGTTGGCGCTGATGCGAACGTGCAATGTGTCGGAGAGCAGGCGGGTGCCGCCGGTCACGGCCGAGCGATCCCCGCCCGCTTCGCGGATCACCGGCGCGGATTCTCCCGTGATCGCGCTCTCATCCACGGAGGCGGTGCCCCAAACGACCTCGCCATCGCCTGGAATCGTGTCGCCCGCCTCGACCAAGACCACGTCGCCGCGTCGCAGGGCGCTCGAGGCGACCGTCACATAGCTTTGGTCGCTGCGGCCACCGGGGAAGCGGCGTGCCATCACATCGCGTTTGCTCGAGCGCAGCGAGGCAGCCTGGGCTTTGCCTCGTCCTTCGGCAAGGCTCTCGGCGAAATTCGCGAACAACAGCGTGGCCCAGAGCCACAGTGCGATCGCCAGCACGAAGCCCGGCCGGCCCTCCGAGGCCAGGCCGCCGCCGAGTTGCACCAGCCACAGTCCGGTAATCAGCACGCTGCCTACCAGCACGACAAACATGACGGGATTGCGCCATTGCACCCACGGCGCGAGCTTGATGAATGAGTCCTTGATCGCCACCTTGACCAGTGGCGGATCGAACAGCGGACGTGCGCGAGCGACGGTAGTCATTGAAGTCCTCGATGGGCAGGTCAATCCGGTAGCAACGGTTCAGTGTGACGGCACCGATCAATGTCCAAGGAACTGCAGTTCTTCGACGATCGGCCCAAGCGCGAGCGCCGGAAAGAACGCGAGCGCGCCGACGATCAGCACCGTTGCGGCCAGCAGCACTACGAACAGCGGCGTATGCGTCCCCAGCGTGCCCGCGCTCGCGGGGACGTGCTTCTTTGCGGCAAGGCTGCCCGCGATCGCGAGCACCGGTACGATGAGCCAGTAGCGCGACACCCACATGACCACGCCCAGCAACGTGTTATAGAAGGGAGTGTTGGCGGACAGGCCCGCAAAGGCGCTGCCGTTGTTGCCGGCGGCTGAAGAAAAAGCGTACAGGATTTCCGAAAATCCATGAGCGCCGGGGTTGGCGGTGCCGGCGCGGCCGGCCGCTGTCGATACCGCGATGGCGGTGCCCACCAGGGCGAAGAACGGCGGAATCAGGATCACCAACGAGGCCATCTTCATCTCGAAGGATTCAAGCTTCTTGCCCAGATATTCCGGCGTGCGCCCGACCATCAGTCCGGCAAGGAACACGGCAATGATGGCGAATACCAGCATGCCATACAGACCGGAGCCGACGCCGCCGAAGGTGACTTCACCGAGCTGAATCAGCCACATCGGTATCAGACCGCCGATCGGTGTGAAGGAATCGTGCATGGCATTGACCGAGCCGTTCGAGGCCGCGGTGGTGGCGGCAGCCCAGAGCGCCGAATTGGCAACGCCAAACCGGGTCTCCTTGCCCTCCATGTTGCCGCCCGACTGCTGTGCCGACTGTGTCTGGGCGACCGCAGCCGGATACGCCGGGTTAGCCCGGCCCTCGGCCCACGCGGTCAGTCCCAACAGCGGCACCCACAGCAGCAGCATGGCGGCGAGCACCGCCCAGCCTTGGCGCGTATCGCCGACCATGCGGCCGAAGCTATAGCACAGCGCGGCCGGAATCAGCAGAATCGCCAGTACCTCGAGGAAATTGCTCAGCGGGGTCGGATTCTCAAACGGATGCGCCGAGTTGGCGTTGAAGAAGCCGCCGCCATTGGTGCCGAGCTGCTTGATCGCGATCTGGCTGGCTGCGGGGCCAAGTGGAATGGTCTGGGTGTCGACCCGGACACTCTTAGTCTCTGCGTTGCCTTGCGCATCTTTAACCGGGTTGCCCGCGGCATCGGTCACCGGCTCATCGACCATGATCGGGTTGATGAGGGCCGCGGTCTGATAGGGCTTGAAACTTTGCACGACGCCCTGACCGGCCAGCACCACGGCCAGCACCAGCGACAGCGGCAGCAGTATGTACAAGGTGGTGCGCGTGAGATCGACCCAGAAGCTGCCGATCTGCCGCGCCTGCTTGAGAGCGAAGCCACGGATCATGGCCACCAGCACGGCGATGCCCGTCGCCGCGGACAGGAAATTCTGCACCCCAAGCCCGAGCATCTGGGTCAGATAGCTCATGGTCGACTCGCCGCCATAGCCCTGCCAGTTGGTGTTGGTGATGAAGCTGACCGCAGTATTGAAGGATGAATCAGCGGTGACCGCGCTCATCTGCTGCGGATTCCAGGGCAAGGAGGCCTGCAAGCGCTGTAGCGCATATACCGCGAGCGCGCCAAACGCGTTGAACGCCAACATTGTGAGCGCGTACTGCTTCCAGCTCATCGAGGCATCGGGGTCGATTCGGCACAGTCTGTAGAGCCCGCGTTCGACCGGGCCGAACCAGCGCGTCACGGCGCCGCTGCCATCGAATACTCCGGCCATGTACAGGCCCAAAGGCTTGACCAACAGCAGCAGCACGATCAGATAGATCGCGAGCTGCAGCCAACCCGCGGCGGTCATGTCTAGAAGTCCTCCGCTTTGAGCATGGCGTACAACAGGTATGCCAACAGGCCCAGTGTCACCACCAGGACGATCCAATAGAGCGCCGTCATGGGCGACTCAGCAGCCGTTCGCACAGAACGATGCCGCCCCAAGTCAGCACTGCAAGCACTATAATCAGGCCCACAAACCACAGATCCATGACCGCCTCCAGGGTAATTGACGGTCGCGATGCTGCGCCGGCGCGCATAAAAAAGCTGTAAGGAATTGCCACAAGGGGGCTATGGTTGCGCCATGCAGATCGCGACATGGAACGTTAATTCACTGCGTGTGCGCCTCGAGCAGCTGCTCGAGTGGCTCGCCGTGCATCAGCCCGAGATCGTGGCGCTGCAGGAAACCAAGGTCACGGATCAGGCGTTCCCCGTAGCCCAGATCGAGCGGTGCGGCTACGGATGCGTGTTCAACGGCCAGAAGAGCTATAACGGCGTCGCTACTCTCGCGCGCCGGCCCTTGAGCGAAGCGGTGCTTGAGATTCCGAGCTTTGACGATCAACAGCGCCGGGTGCTCGCGGTCAGTTGCGATGGCGTTCGGGTCGTGAATCTATACGTTCCCAATGGCCAATCGCTGGCTTCAGACAAATACGAGTACAAGCTGCGCTGGCTCAAGGCACTGCGAATATGGTTGCGTGAGGAACTCGCGCGCTACGCGCACCTGGTCGTGCTCGGCGATTTCAACATCGCACCGGAGGATCGCGACGTGCACGACCCGCAAGCCTGGGCCGGCTCGGTGCTGGTCAGCGAGCCCGAGCGCGAGGCGCTGCGCGAGCTGCTGCAGATCGGCCTCAGCGACGTGTTCCGCAAATTCGAGCAACCACCGCAATCCTTCAGTTGGTGGGACTACCGCGCTGCTGCCTTGCGCCGCAATCAGGGCTTGCGCATCGATCTGGTGCTGGCCTCCACCGCACTGGCTGAGCGCTGCACCGGTTGCCACATCGATCGCGCGCCGCGCTTGCTGGAGCGCGCCTCCGATCACACCCCGGTACTGGCGAGCTTTGACATATGAATCCGAGTCGCACACACCGCTATCGCCGATGGGAACTGTGCACCGCGTCGTTGGTGGGCCCTGGACACTTGCCCTAGACTCCGGCGCAATGACGGCCTTACCCAACGAGCGATTCCGGCCGCCGGCAGATGGTGGCGTAGACGTGGGCGGCATCCGTCGCAGCGACTTCGACATCACTAACACGGTGCGTGTCAGTTCGCCCCAGGAGGTTCTGCGGGCGACCGAACAGTTGCTGGTCTCTGCCTGGCCGCAGATCGTGCTCGCGCCCGTGGAACGGGCCTTCAGCGATTTCGACGCGTTGTTTGCGGGCCGCATGCCCGGTTACGCCGGCGTCGATACGGTCTATCACGACCGCCAGCACACGCTCGATGTCACCTTGGCGATGGCGCGCCTGCTCGTGGGTTACGAGCGGCAAGTCGATGCACTGTGGAAGCTCGAGGCCGAGCGTGCCGTGGTCGGCGTCATCCTGGCTTTGTTTCACGACGTCGGCTATCTGCGGCGCAGTAGCGATCGCGAGCAGGCCAACGGTGCCGAGTTCACGCGCAGTCATGTCAGTCGGGGCGCGGAATTCCTGCAGCACTATCTGCCGCAGCTCGGCCTGTCGAATTGGGCCGAGGTCGCCTCGCAGATCATCCATTACACCGGCTACGAGCGACCCTTCGCCCATATCGTCACGACCGATCCGCGCGATGCCCGCCTGGGTCATCTACTCGGTACCGCCGATATGATCGCGCAGCTGGCGGACCGTTGTTACCTGGAAAAGTGCCGTGATCGGCTGTATCCGGAGTTCGTGCTGGGCGGCGTTGCGCTGTCCACCGGCGGTAATGGGCCCGCGGTCCGCTACGCATCGGGTCTGGATCTGTTGCGTCAAACGCCGGGGTTCGTTGCCAACACCCGCAGCACGCGCCTGGATCGGGATTTCGATCGCGCCTATCGCTATCTCGAGATCCTGTTTGAGGGACGCAATCCCTATATCGAATCCATCGATCGCAACATGCAGTATCTCGAGCAGGTGCTGCGCAGCGAGAGCTGGCGCATGCTGCGTCGGAATCCACCGCTGCACGCCGCCGATCCGCAGACGCTCGGCCGCGTACGCAGTTTGATGCTGGGCTATTTCAAGAAGGCCTGGTTGCAGGATTGAGCCGGTCGGGATCGACCCGCGGCGCGGCCAGCGCTAGCGCGCTCGGGGCGGCCACTGCGCGGACATAACGCGCATGGATATCGTCCAGTAGCGGCCAGACCACCGCGGCGCCGGCCAGATCCACCCCCCGCAAGGCCTCGCGCAATACCTCGATCGTGAGCGCCGGCAGCGCAGCGCCCGAAATTGGTGCGTAGCTCAAATGCCAGGGCTCGGGCTGGACTCCCCCGCGATCGCGGTCATAGGGCCGGAAGAAGCCGTAGCCTTCAGCGTGCCGCGAGAGCCAGCGGTCGAGCTTTGCAAACACGCCATCGGCGGCGTACTCGGCCGGCAGTAGTTGCGCCGGCCGGCCACTGATCAGGGCGCGGCGATCGATCACGTCGACCTCGGTACCCCAGTGGTGCCGACTCGCACCGGGTAGTGCCGACCAGTGCAGGATGGCGCGCACGATCTCGGCTTGTGTCATAAGCGCCGGATCCAGCGTGCCCCCGTCGCGGTCAAGCAGCGCGCGCCGGCCCTGGAACTTATCGTTCCATATGGCCAGCTGCCGGTCGAAATCGCGGAAGCTCGAGGCTGCGGCGAGCTCCAGTCCATCGAGCGCGGCGGCGGCGCGCAACGCCAGAAAGGCGCGTGCCGCATCCGGCTGCAGCGTACAGTGCGGCTCCTGGAGCTCGCGTACGTGCGTTCGTGTTCGTCCAGTCAGTTGCTCGGGATCTAGAACCGACATCGCCTGTAGCCGTGGGGCCGCACATACGGCATGATTCCTACCCATAGAGTACCCGGAGGCCGGATGCACGGCCCACAGTTTAAATATGTAATGCTCGTTCTGTGTGCCGTGTTCCTGGGAGTAGCGGCACTGCTGGATTATCTGGTCCGCCGCCACGACTTGCCGACGTCGATCCTGGAGCTTTCAGGCGCGTGTGCAGCCTTGGCGCTCATGCTGCCGGGCTTCTGGTTCTGGCGCCAGCGCAATCGACTCGATGGTACGGTCCTCGGACTGATCGGCGCCGCGCAGCAGATCAGTCGCGGTGAGTTTCGTCAGGCGCTGGTGACCACCCGGCGCGACAAGCTCGGCGAGCTGGAACTGGCCTTCGAGAACATGCGCCAGGCCCTGCGCACGACCACTTTCACGCGCAACTACCTACACAGCGTGCTCAACAGCATGACCGACGCGGTGTTCGTGACCACACCGGCAGGCATCGTGCGCATTGCCAACGAGGCGGCCTATGGGCTCACCGGTTTCAATGAGAGCGAGCTGATCGGCAAGGACATCGTGACGCTGCTCGAGCCGTCCGAGAAGGGCGAAACCAATCCTCTGCGGGTGGCGTGCGAGGCCGGCGAGACGGTGCTGCGCACCCACTCGGGCCAGACCATTCCGGTCTCGTTCGTCGGCTCGACCATCGCCACCGACGATCCGCAGTTCGAGGGCGAGATCTTCGTCGCGCGCGACATTACCGAGCGCAAGCGCGCCGAGCGTCGCATTCGCTACCTCGCGCGCTACGACGCGCTGACCAAGATTCCCAACCGCATGCAATTCCAGCACCTCTTGCAGCAAGCGATTGCGCGCTCGCGCCGCAGCGGCCATGGGGTTGCGATGCTGTACGTCGACATGGATCGCTTCAAGGAGGTCAACGATACCTTTGGTCACGCCTCGGGCGATCGCGTGCTCGAAGTGCTGACCGAGCGGTTGACGCGGGTGTTGAACAGTGAGGCGGTGCTGGGCCGTCTGGCTGGCGATGAGTTCGCGTTGTTTGTCGATGGCATCAGCCAGGAGGCCGACGAGGCGAGCGGTCAGGTGGCGCAGCTCGCGCGCACCGTACTGCATGCGGCGGGCGAAGCCTTCCACATCCGCCAGCAGGAAGTGTTCCTGACCGTCAGCATTGGCGTCGCTTTGTGCCCGCGCGATGCGGAGAACGTGATCGATCTGATCCGCAACGCCGATGCGGCGATGTACTACTCAAAGCAGAACGGCGGCAACACCTACGCCTTCTATTCGCCGGAGATGAATGCGGCGGCGGTCGAACGACTCATGCTCAAGAGCAAGTTGCGCCGTGCCGTCGAGCGCGACGAGTTCGTCGTGCGCTACCAGCCCAAGGTGGATCTGCGCGATGGCCGCGTGGTCGGTGCCGAGGCGCTGCTGCGCTGGCGACTGCCCGGCCATGGCGATATTCCGCCAGCGCAGTTCATCCCGATCGCCGAGGAGAACAACCTCATCAGCGCCATCGGCGAATGGGTGCTCGAGCGAGTCTGCATGGACTTCCGCGCGCTGCGCCGCCACATCGCCGATCCAGGGCGGATCTCGCTGAATCTTTCGCTCAAGCAGCTCAAGCAGGCGAGCTTTATTCTCAACTGCCGCTCGGTGTTCGAGCGCCATGCGGTACCGACCCGCAACTTCGAACTCGAAATCACCGAGACCACGCTGATGGCCGATCCACGGCGCACCGTGCAGATGCTCAATCAGCTGCACGACATTGGGCTGCATCTGTCGATCGACGACTTCGGCACCGGTTATTCCTCGCTATCGGCGTTGCAGCAGTTCCCGATCGGCACGCTCAAGATCGATCAATCCTTCGTGCGCGATTCCGCCGACGATCCGGCCGACGCCGTGCTGGTGCGTACCATCATCGACATGGGACACAGCCTCGGCATGGAAGTGGTCGCCGAGGGAGTGGAGTCGGTGCGTCAGCTCGAGTTTCTGTGCAACAGTCGCTGCAACATGGCGCAGGGGCAGTTGTTCGGCGAGGCACGCAGCATCGATGAGCTGCTGCAGTTGCTGCTCACGCAGCAGGGCGGGTGTGCGGCCTTCGCGAATCTGCTGCCGGTCGCGCCCGTGACCCTGCGGCCTGTGTCGGCCTGAAGGAGCCGTTGATCGATCGGCTCGACCCCGCGCCCGCTCGCTCCGCGGGTGCGCTGCGCCGGTTGCTGCGGCCGCTGCCGGTAGTGTTGCTGCTCGCCTGGTTGCTCAGCGCCGTCTGGATGTCGCTCAAGCGCCTGCCGCCGGGCTTGCATATCGCCGGCCAATGGCAGGCGCTGCCGGCACAGTCGCCGCGCTTCCTGCGCGATCTGAGCGCCGCCGATGCCAACGGCGCGCCGCTGGTCGAGCAGCACATCGATGCCGCGCTGCTGGGCATGATCTCGCAGGCCCGGCAGCTGGTGCTGCTCGATACCGGCCTGTTCGGGGATCTTCCGGCAGCGGGACCTCGGGCCGCGCGTCTGCGCGCAGCGCCGCCGATCGCGGCCGGCGTGGTCGATGCCTTATTGCGCGCCAAGGCACAGTACCCGGATCTATCAGTACTGGTGTTGACCGATCCCTCGACGCTGCAGATGGACGGCGCGCAACGATTGCTCGAGCGCCTGGCTGCCGCCGGCATTGAAGTGCTGGCCGTTGATGTGGCCCGGTTGCGCTCGCCGGATCCGGCCTTTGCGGCATTCTGGGATCTGTGTTGCCATTGGTGGAGCCGTGCAGCGTCCTGGCCGGATTGGCCCAACCCCCTCGGAGTGGGTCCGCCCACTGTGTCGCTGCAACTATGGGGCGAGCTGCGGGGCTATCAGCGCAGTCATCGCCAGTTGCTGGTAGCTGATGACGGTGCCGGCGGAGTCGATGCGCTGGTCTTTTCCCGTCCGCTGCACGCCGAGGCCGGCATACACTCGGCGACCGCATTAAAACTCTCCGGCAGTGTGCTCGAGCCGTTGATCGAATCGGAGTTCGCGCTCGCGCAATTCTCAGGTTGGAGCGACGGTGGCGCCATGCAGGCGCGCTCACAGCGCCTGCTGGAGCAGCAGCGCCGGCTCGCCGTGCCCGCTACCGGCGGCACTGCCCGCGCGCGCGTTGTGACGGAGGGGGGGATTGCCGCGACGCTGGTGGCGCGCATTGATGCCACCGGCAACGGCGATCGCATTGCAATCGCGGCTCTGTATCTGTCGCAGCGCGAGCTGGTGCGCGCGTTGCTCGACGCGGGGCGACGCGGCGTGAGCGTGCGCCTGCTGCTCGATCCGGGCAAGGATGGTTACGGCTATGAGCGCTCCGGCATTCCGAATCGGGAGGTGGCCTCCGAGCTGGTCGTCGCCAGTGACGGCGCGGTTCGCGTGCGCTGGTACCGCACTCATGGCGAGCAATTCAGTCCCGGATTCGTGCTGGTGCAGAGCGCCGCGCGCTATTGGTTGATGATCGGAACCGCCGAGCTTAGCCGACGCGATCTCGGTGACTTCAACCTGGCCGCAGCGGCCATCGCCGATGTGCCCGCGGATGCCGCGGCCGGCACTGAGGCGCTCGGCTGGTTCGACATGCTTTGGTATAACCGCGCCTCCAGCGGTACCGAATACACCACTGACGCCGACGTCTATGCCGATGCCTCGCAGCTGCGCTACTGGCAATATCGGTTGTTCGAAGCAATGGGTACGTCATTTGACTGAGGCGCACGCATTTCCACAACGGCGCATTTTGTGCTCTGATCCGCCTGCGCCGCCGCGGCGCGAGTCCTGTCGGGCGCCGCGGCGATCGCCTTTGCCCCGAAAGATGACGCGGCGCTGATACAGCGCTGCGACTGGAGAGCGCGTGAAAATAGGAATGATTGGCCTCGGCCGCATGGGCTCGAACATGGTGCGCCGCCTCGCCAAGGCCGGCCATAGCTGCGTGGTGTACGACAACAATGCCGGCGCCGCGCGCGCCCTGGCCGACGTCGGCGCCGCTGCCGCCACCTCAGCCGCGGACCTGGTCGCGAAACTGCCCGCGCCGCGGATCGTCTGGATCATGATTCCCGCCGGCGCAGTCGATGCGCTGCTCGAGACGCTGCACCCGGTGCTGCGCGCCGGGGATATCGTCATCGACGGCGGCAACTCTCACTACGTTGATGACATCCGGCGCGCGCAGCGGCTTGCACCGCAGGGTGTGCGCTACCTGGATGTCGGCACCAGCGGCGGCGTCTTGGGTCTGGAGCGCGGCTATTGCCTAATGGTGGGCGGTGATACTGAAGCGGTACAGCAGCTCGATCCGGTGTTCGCCGCGCTGGCCTCGGATACCGCTGCCAACAGCGCCGCCGGGTGCAGCGCGACGCGCGGCTATCTACATGTCGGCCCGAGCGGTGCCGGGCATTTCGTCAAGATGATCCACAATGGCATTGAGTACGGACTCATGGCGGCCTATGCGGAAGGGTTCAACGTGCTGCATCGGATCAGCGCCGCGGCCGAGGCGCCGGTGATCGACGCCGAGACCGCACCGGTCCAGAAGCAGACGCATGGCTTTGATTTCAAGCTCGATCAGATCGCCGAGCTCTGGCGTCACGGCAGCGTCGTGAGCTCCTGGCTGTTGGATCTGCTGGCCGGACAGCTGGCCTCGAACGCCTCACTCGAGCAGTTCGCGGGTCACGTGGCCGACTCTGGTGAAGGCCGCTGGACGGTGCAGACCGCGGTGGATGCCGGCGTACCCGTGCCGGTGCTCGCCACCGCGCTGTTTGCGCGCTTCAGCTCACGCGGGGAGGCCGAGTTCGCCGACCGCATGCTCTCGGCGATGCGCTTGGGCTTCGGCGGACACCAGGAAAAATCTGCTCGCATGAACGGTTGAGCGCAGTCCGTGGAAACCCGCCACTCCGATGCGTTCGCTTTCTTCGGCGCCACCGGCGATCTGGCGTACAAGCAGATTTTTCCGGCGCTGCAGGCACTCGTGCGCCGTGGTCATCTGGACGCGCCAATCGTCGGCGTCGGCCGCTCCGGCTGGGGGCGCGAGCAACTGATCGAGCGCGCCCGCGCGTCGATCAAGGAGCACGGCAGCTACGACGAGAAGGCGTTCGGCCAGCTCGCCTCAGTGCTGCGATACGTTGACGGCGATTATCGCGAGGCCGCGACCTTCACTCGCCTGCGTGAGGCCCTCGGCGGCGCGAGCGCGCCGTTGCATTACCTGGCGATCCCGCCCAGCGTGTTCGCAACCGTGATCGGTGGTCTGGCCGCCGCGAACTGCGCGAACAACGCTCGCGTGGTGCTCGAAAAGCCCTTCGGCCGCGACCTCAAATCTGCGCGCGAACTCAACGCGATTCTGCGAACGCATTTTCCCGAAGACTCGATCTTCCGCATCGATCACTATCTCGGCAAGGAGCCGGTGCAGAACATCCTCTACACGCGCTTCAGCAATGCTTTCCTCGAGCCGATCTGGAACCGCACCCACATTCGCAGCGTACAAATCACGATGGCGGAAGATTTCGACGTGCTCGGCCGCGGCGCATTTTATGAGGAGGCCGGCGCGATACGTGACGTGATCCAGAATCATCTGCTGCAGGTGTTGAGCAATGTGATCATGGACGCTCCGCTGCAAAGCGCCTCGACTGCGTTGCGTGATGAGAAATCGCGCGTGTTGCGTGCCATCCGGCCGCTCGACGCACAGAGCATCGTCCGCGGTCAGTACCAGGGCTACCGAACCGCGCCGGGCGTGGCGGAGAATTCCTCGGTCGAGACTTACGCCGCGGTGCGGCTGTTCGTCGACAGCTGGCGCTGGGCCGATGTGCCGTTTTATATCCGCGCCGGCAAATGCATGCCGGTCACCTCGACCGAGGTCGTGGTCGAGTTTCGCCGCCCGCCGCGCGAAGTGTTTGGCGAGCTCGTGCCCAGTCTGTCGAGCCATTTGCGCCTGCGGCTCAGTCCTGACGTCGTGATCGCACTCGGCATGCGGGTAAAAGTCGCCGGCGAACGCATGGCCGGCGAAGACGTCGAACTCATCGTCATGCGCCAGCCCGGCGAGGCCATGACCCCTTACGAGCGGCTGCTCGGCGATGCGTTGCGCGGCGATCTGGGTCTATTCGGCCGCGAGGATTCGATCGAGGCGCAATGGGCGATCGTCGATCCGGTACTGGGCGACAGCACGCCGGTGTACGAATATCCGCGCGGCACCTGGGGTCCGCGCGAGGCCGCGCGACTCGTCGAGGGCGACGACGGCTGGATCGACCCGCGGCGTTGAGCTGACGGTTCGCCTCAACGTTGCTCGGATGGCGGGAGCGGCTCGGCCGGGCGTTTAATCTCAGGTTTCGGGTGCTGCGGCTGTGCGGCCGGCGGCTGCGCCTCCTGGCGCTGTGCTGGAGTCTGACGCTGCTGCTGCTGCTGCAACGGTAGTTGCTGTTGCTGCAGCCGCTGTTGTTGTTGCTGCTGCAACGCCTGCTCCTGCAGCTCATGGTCGCGTTGCGCAAAAACATTCGGACCCATCGCCTGCGCTGGCGGTTGGAATTGCGGTGAGCGCTCCGGAATGCCGCGATGCGCCGCCGCCGCCGCCGCCGCTGCCGCCGCCGGCGTGGGCGCGCTGGGCGCGCTGGGCGCGCTGGGCGCGCTGGGGGCGGTTGGCGCAGGGTGGCCGCCATGGGCTTGGATCGCCGGTGGCGGCTGGCGGTGCGTCACGACCGGACGATCCATGACTGCGGGCGGTGGACGGGCGATGCGCCCTAGGGAGATCGCGCCGAGCACGCTCTCGCGCCCAGGGATGATGCCCGGCACGCGCGCCGTCGGCGTCGCTGACTGAAATTGCGGCGGCGGGGCAATCACATGCCGGGCCACGGGCTGGCCAGCGGTAAAATTAATCTGCGGCACGACCGTCAGCGCACGCGGTACCGCCCGATTGGCGTAACGGTCCTGAAGCGCGGGATTGCGAGACACGTTGGTGACAGTGGCGGCGTTCAGGCTGCTGCTATTGCTGATATTCACCTTTTGCAGGTAACGCGGGCTCACGCGATAACCTGGGAGATACACCTCTCCCGGTGCCAGCGGCAGCCAGCCCACGGCAGCGCCGCCGCCCAGCGACAATGCCACCCCCGCTCCCGGCCCGCCGATCCAGGCCACCAGCGCGGGGGCGTAGACGGCGTGGCGACGCGGCGGCGCCGGAACCCAGCCCCACCGCCGTCCGGTATGGATCCAGCGGCCGTAATGGAATGGCGCAAAGCCCCACGGGGCGTCATCGACCCAGCTCCACCCCCACGGTACCACCCAGGCCCAATGGCCCGCGCTGTACGGCACCCAATCGTCGGCGACCTGCGTTGGAAACCAGACGTAGCCGTAATCGGGCTCCTGCTGCCACTGGCCATAATCGTTCAGGTCTTCGTAGCCGACGACATCGCTCGAGACATATTGCGTTACCGCCTGATCATCGGCCCAGCGCGCCTGTCGCTGCTGGCACCAGCGATCGAAATCGTCGGGTGGCCCCGCCTGCGTCAGCGCATAGGAGCCATTGGTGCCGTACAGGCCGCGCTGTCCGGTCAGAAGATTCATGTTTTGCTCGTCGCTACTGATCACCTGGGCCTGACCATTGCGGATGGCCACGCTGGTGTTGCCGGCGTTGTCGACACTGAGGCGATATTCGCCCGGGCGCAGCAGCGCTACCGCGGCGTTCGGGGCGTCGATTTCGAAGGCGCCGGCTGCATCCAGGTTGCTTACGGTGACGTCCACGGTGCCGGCATTGAGGCGCAACTGCACCGCCTGGTCACTGAGATCGAGTACGGCGACGCTGCTGCTCTGATCGAGACGCACGACGGCTGAGCCCAGATCGAGTTCGGCATGCGATCCGCGATCGCTCCAGAGCGCATCGCCCAGCGTCAGCGGTTGATTGAGCGGCGCCGCGTTCCAGTCCTCCACCCCGGCCGGCTGCAGCGACACCGAGCCTTCAATGTAGCTCAAACGCGCCGCGCGGGTCGGCGGATCGCTCTCGGGCTGGCTCGCATCGGCCCGGTCCGCGGGCGGCGCAGCTTGCTGCCCGAGCACCGGCAGCGCCGCCCAGGCCGCGAAAGCAAGCGCGGCGGCGACGGTAATTGGGATTCTAGCAAGAGCGCTTATGACAATCTGCCCCATGAAACCATTTCGATACTGGCGCGGCACCGATGAACCGGCGCTGAACCCGGGAGCCTCTTACGGCGTCGGCGAATCGTCATGCAGCAACGCGCGGCGAGGCGCTTTCAAGCGCCCAGCGCCGCGAGCGCGGCCGTGGTATCCGGACGCACGCCTCGCCAGAGCAGGAACGACTCCGCGGCCTGTTCCACCAGCATGCCCGCGCCCGTGAAGCAGCGCGCAATACCGCACTCGCGCGCCCACTGTACGAATCGCGTCGTGCCGCGAGCGTAGGCCAGGTCGTAGCAGACCGTCGCCCGCCGCAGCACGCTCACCGGCAGCGGCGGCAGCTCGTTGCGCAGGCCGGCCGCGGTCGCATTGACGATCAGCTCGAAGCGCTGCGCTTCGAGCTCGGCAAAGCCAGCGCCGCGGACCGGGCCCTGGCGGGCGAAAAGATGAGCCAGTTCGAGCGCTCGCTCGGGCGAGCGATTGGCGATCACGAGTTCGCTTGGCTCGAGTGCGAGCAATGGCGCGAGCAATCCGCGCGTGGCGCCGCCGGCACCCAACAGCAGCACGCGCTGTCCAGCCACCTGTACGCCTAGGTTGTGCGTCAGATCGCGCACGAAACCGATGCCATCGGTATTGTCGCCACGCAGGCGATCGCCGGCCTCGCGCACGATGGTATTGACCGCACCGGCGATGCGCGCTCGCTCGCTCAAGCTATCGATGAGTTCGAGCACCGCTTGCTTGTGCGGCACGGTGACGTTGAGACCGCGGCCGCCGTGCGCAAAGAACTCGCGCACGCACGCCGGAAGTTCGCCGGGTGCCGCATCGATTGCCGAATACACCAGGTGCTGCCCCGTCTGCTGTGCAAACTGCGCATGAATCCAGGGCGAGCGGCTATGTGCGATCGGATGCCCGATCACGCCATAGCGGTCAGGTTCCAGCGTCATGGGCAGCGCCTGCACTCGACAACATGCGCGCGGCGCTGCCGCCGCGTTGGGTGCGATCGAGCACGCGCTGCAACTCGTGCTGCCATAGCGCGGCGCGCGCTTGGAATTGATATGGCGGATTGACCAGCAGCAGTCCCGAGCCGTTGAGACCGACACGCGAATCGCGAGGGTAGAGCCACAGCTCCAGGCTCACGCTCGGCGCCTGCAGCGCTCGCTCGACGCGCGCGAGCCAGGGCACCAGCGTGCGCTCGTCCTTGATCGGATACCACAACGCCACCACGGCGTTGGACAGGCGCTCGAGTATGAGCTGGATCATTTGCAGCGAGCGATCCAACTCGGCGCCAGGATTTTCGTACGGCGGGTCGATCAGCACCAGACAGCGCCGCTCCTGCGGCGGCAGTACCGCCCGCAACTGCTGGTAGCCGTCGAGACATTCCACGCGCATGCGCCGCATTCCGCCGAGCGTGCGCTCGAGCGCGCGGCATGCGGCAGGCAGCAGTTCGCAGCACAGGCCCCGGTCCTGCGGGCGCAACAGCTGGGCCGCCAGCCAGGGCGAGCCCGGATAGGCATGAGGACTGTCGATGCTGCGGCGCAGGGCCTCGATCGCCGCGCAGTAGCTCTGCAGCTCTTCGGCCTGCAGCTGCGCGGCAGCGGCCATTAGCGCCGTCACCCCGTGTCTGGCCTCGGCGCCGCGGTGGGTGTCGGGGCTATCCAAGTCATAGCGGCCGGCACCAGCATGCGTGTCGAGATAAAAGAAACCCTTGTGCTTGCGCTGCATGGCCCGCAGCAGTGCGCACAGCGCCACGTGCTTGTGAACGTCGGCGAAGTTTCCGGCATGAAAGCTATGGCGATACTTCATCGGGAGATACTTGCAATCGGCGCCTGAGCCAATACGGCGCGGGACTGCTAGGCCGCGCCCGCTGCCTTCTTTGCTCCCGGCCGCGGCCGAGCGGCGGCGCCGGCGGGTTTGAGCGAGCCCTTCGGCGCCGCTTTGGCCCGCGACTTCGCATCCGCCTTGGGCCCGACCGCCGCTGGTTTGGGTTGGCGATGGGTTTTAACCTTGAGCGGCGCGGTGAGCTTGGCCGCGAGCGCGGTGGCCACTTCTGCCGGCGCCGGCGCCGGTGTCCGCGCCCGTCTTGGGCGCGCCGTGGCCGTCGCTGTCGCTGCAGCGCCGGCTTTCTTCGAACCAAAGCGGCTACGGCCGCGCATCGCTCGGGTCGGCGCAGCCTCGAGCAAGGCGCGGCATTCCTCGAGCATCAGGCTCTTGGGGTCACGGCCCTTGGGCGCTCTGGCGTTCTTTTCGCCGTTGCTGATGTACGGACCGTAGCGGCCATTGAGCACCTGAATGCTCTCGACGCCGAAGTCCTGAATGATGCGATTGGCATCCGCCTCCTGCTTGATGCGGATGCACTCGAGCGCGCGCTCGAGTGTAACGGTGTAGGGATCGTCCTTGAGCGACACGTACTTGGCGCCGTACTTGATGTAGGGACCGAAGCGACCGACGCTGGCAACGATCGGCTCGCCATCGGCCGTGGCGCCCAGTGTGCGCGGCAGCTGGAACAGCTCCAGAGCTTGCTCGAGCGTGATCGCGTCCATTTTCTGTCCCGGACGCAACCCCGCGAACTTCGGCTTCTCCTCATCGTCTTTGGTGCCGATCTGCACAAATGGGCCGAAGCGTCCCATGCGCACGCTCATCGGCTTGCCGCTGACCGGATCGCGGCCGAGATCGCGCGCCTGCGCCACCTGTTCGCGCGTGACGTTTTTTTCGACGTCCTCGACCTGCTCGATGAACGGCTTCCAGAACTTCGACAGCGGTGTGGTCCACGGCTCCTCGCCGCGCGAGACCGCGTCGAGTTCATCTTCCATCGCCGCGGTGAAGCCATAGTCGACGTAGCGGCGAAAGTGATCGGTCAGAAAGCGGCACACGATCTTGCCGATATCGGTCGCGGTGAAGCGCCGGTTTTCGATCTCCGCGTATTCGCGGTCACGCAGCGTAGAAATGATCGAGGCGTAAGTCGAAGGGCGGCCAATGCCGTATTCCTCGAGGGCTTTGACCAGGGAGGCTTCGGTGAATCGCGGTGGCGGCTCGGTGAAATGCTGCTGCGGCGTGACCTGCTTGAGCCTTACGGTATCGCCCTCGTTCATGGGCGGCAGCACGTGATCGCTGTCGTCGGCGGTGGCGTCGTCGAGATCCTCCTGGTACACGGCGATGTAGCCTGGCGTGATCAGCGTCGAGCCGTTGGCGCGCAGCAGGTGTCGCTCGGGACCGTCCGGGCCTGCGAGCATATCCACCGCCACGGTATCGAACACGGCGTGCGCCATCTGACAGGCGACGGCGCGCTTCCAGATCAACGCGTAGAGCTTGAACTGGTCGGCGTCGAGATGGCGCTCGATATCCGCCGGAACAATGGCTGCCGATGTGGGGCGAATCGCTTCGTGCGCTTCCTGGGCGTTCTTTGACTTGGTGCGGTAAATCCGCACTTCCTCGGCGACCGCCTGCGGGCCGTACAGACGCGCAATCACCTCGCGAATCTCCTGCACCGCCTCGGCGGCCAGCGACACCGAATCGGTACGCATGTAGCTAATCAGACCGACGCTGCCCTCGCCGATATCGATGCCTTCGTAGAGCTGCTGCGCCAGGCGCATGGTGCGCTGGGCCGAGAAGCCGAGCTTGCGCGAAGCTTCCTGCTGCAAGGTCGAGGTCGTGAAGGGCGGCGCCGGGTTGCGTCGGCGCTGTTTGCGCTCGACCGCCAGCACCTGCAGCGCCGCATCAGGGCCCGCGGCCGACGTCAGCGCGTGTTGCGCCTCGCGCGCGCCGGCTGCATCGGTGAAAGTGAACTGTTCGACCTTGCGTCCTCGAAATTCCGTCAGCTTCAGCGGAAACGACTGCTCGGAATGCTCCCCCAGGGAATCGATGCTCCAGTATTCCTGGGGCACGAAGGCCGCGATCTCCTCCTCGCGCTCGCAGATCATGCGCAGCGCCGGGCTCTGAACGCGCCCGGCCGACAGTCCGCGCCGGACTTTTTTCCACAGCAGCGGTGAGAGGTTGAAGCCGACCAGATAGTCGAGTGCGCGGCGCGCCTGCTGCGCGTTCACGAGATCGAGTGACAGTTCGCGCGGTGCCGCGACCGCTGCGCGAATGGCGTTGCGTGTGATCTCGTGAAACACCACGCGATGCACCTGCTTGCGATGCAGCTCACCGCGCTGCTTGAGAATTTCCAACAGATGCCAGGCGATCGCTTCGCCCTCGCGATCGGGGTCGGTGGCCAGATACAGCGCCTGGGCTTTCTGCAGCGCCTTGGATATGGCCTCGAGGTGCCGCGCGTTGCGCTCGATGAGCTGATAATTCATCGCGAAGCCGGCGTCCGGGTCGACCGCGCCTTCCTTCGGCACCAGGTCGCGCACATGGCCGTAGGAGGCCAGGACCTCGAAGCCCTTGCCCAGATACTTCTTGATCGTGCGGGCTTTGGCGGGCGATTCAACAATAACCAGATTGTCAGCCATGGCGCTACTGCGTGAGGGAGCCAAAAACGAAAAACCGCGGACGAGCCGCGGGTGGTTGCCTCGACCTTGCGGCCGAAGGCTCAGTGCGGGTCGCGATGCGGAACATCGAATACCAGATCTTCCATGCGCGCGTACGCGAGTTCCTGTCCGGGCTGACTCGACAGGACCATCAGAACGACCCATTTGACCTGTTCCAGATCGAGCTCCTCGGTATCGAGCGCCAGCAGTCGATCGATCACAATTTCCCGCTGACTTGGCGAGAGAATGCCGCCGGCCTCGAGCGAGGCAAGCAGCCCGCGGCACTGGGGGTCCAGGCGCACGAGTTCCTCTGGGGCATAGACGCGAAACGCGCCGTTGCCGTGCAGGTCCGGGCGCTCGCGCTCCTCCGCCAGATCAGCCAGCCAGTCCAGCGCACGCTCGACGTTGGCTTCGCCAAACCCGGCACTTTCGAGATCGCGCGCGAGCGTCTCGCGTTCGGCGCTCGCCGGAAGCTCTTCGAGCATGTAACGGTCGAAGACGTAGATCAGAATGTCGAATACAGTGTTGTCCATCATTGATTCGGTAAACGCTGCCGGTCGGTATCAGTCGGGGCACTCGCCTCACAGGCGCACATAGCGGCCCCCAGCCTGCGATCCGACGGCGCCCTGAAGCTCAAGAACCAGCAACATGGACGCGACGGATTGGCTTGGAAGGCCGGTTCGTGCGACCAGCGTATCGACGCTGGCCGATTCAAACCCCAAGGCATCTAACAGGATTTTGTGCCCCTTGTCCAACGTAGCGGCAGCCGCCGTGACGCGATCGCGTCCGAAGCCGCGTGACATATCATCTTGTTTGTCAAATGAAAAGGCGATCTCCTCGAAAATATCCTGCGTGCTTTCAACCAACTTGGCGCCCGCCCGGATCAGGGCGTGACAGCCGCGCGTGAGCGGGTTGTGGATTGAGCCGGGAATGGCAAACACTTCGCGGCCCTGCTCGAGCGCCAGCCGCGCCGTGATCAGCGAGCCGCTGTGGCGCGCGGCCTCGACCACGAGCGTTCCGAGGCTCAAGCCGCTGATCAGGCGGTTGCGCTGCGGGAAATTCGCGCGCAGTGGCGCTGTGCCGCGCGGAAACTCGCTGACCAGGGCACCCTGGGCGGCGATTCGCGCCGCGAGCAGGCCATGCTGCGGAGGATAGATCTGGTCAAGCCCCGAGCCGAGCACCGCGATCGTCTGACCGCCCGCGGCGAGGGCGCCCTCATGGCCCGCGGCATCGATACCGAGCGCGAGCCCGCTGGTTATGGTCAGCCCGGCGCGTGACAGGCACATCGCAAACTGTGCGGCCGTGCGTCGTCCCGGGACGGTCGGGTTGCGGGAGCCCACGATCGCGAGTTGCGGTTGCCTCAAGCTGCAAGCATCGCCTCGGACATAGAGCAGCACCGGGGCGACGCTCGCTTGCGCGAGCAGCGGCGGGTACTCGTCGCTGAGTGCGTCGATGAGCCCGATGCGCTCGCGAACGATCCAGTTGCGGTCAGCTTCGAGCAGCGCGGGATCCGGCGCATGCAACCAGACGCTCGCAGCGGGCGGAACTCCCAGGGCTCGCAACATCGCCGGCCGCTCGCCGATCAGCGCTGCCACTGCCGCGATCCCGGGCCGGGGCGTGCCGGTGCGCTGGACAGCTGCAAGCAGTTGCTGCGCGCTCAAGCCCTGGGCGCGGCCCAAAACCAGTTGCATTGCCACCGCGTCCATGTGCGCACAGCATAAAGCGCGTGCGCCGCGCGCGCGCGCGGCGTTTATGCTGCAAAAACCCCGGAATCAGGGATTGCGGACGTGGTCGTAGGTATGGATCGGCGAGATGTCGTTGAGGACCAGCGCGTAACTCATGAGCTCGTAAGTCTTGAACACCAACAGCGTGCCGTTGAACTCACTCGGGAGTGTTGTCCTCGGGTGGGTCAGGCAGGTGCTGGTGTCCTCGATACGGGCGCATTGGTCACTGGATTGGGCGGGGAATTCCTCCACCGTCAGCACGCTGCCGCGCTCGAGCCCGTCGCTGGATCCGCGATTGAGCGCCACGACATCGTATTGACCGGCGAGGTCCGCGCCTTCCACCACCGCAACGATCTCGCCGGACACGGCCCGTGAGGGCGGGTGCGGTTTGAAATCGCTCGTCGGGCTGATGTCCTCGGAGATCAGCACGTCCCCTTGCAGGGTCTCGCGCGCCGAGTCGGTCAGCGTGGCTTTGGCGATCTCTCCGGGACGAACCAGCTGTGCGGTACCCGTGTAGATCGCCAGATAACCCAATTTCCGACCGCTGTCGGGATCCTTCAAGGGTTGATCGACGTGCATGACGCTGTAGCGCGCACCGGTGGTCTGAGCGTCCAGCTTCTTGACGTAGAGCTCATCGCCCGAGCCGGCGATATCGTGCTCGCCGCGCAGCGCCAGAATGTAGGGGGCAGCCTTGACCTCATCGCGCGTCAGGATGCCGGGGCGCTCCAGGAAGGCGCCGATCACGGAATAGGGTATGGTCGCAATGGCGCTATCGAGCGGCGAGCTGCGCAGCATGGGTTCGAGCCGGCTGCCGGGCAGGCCGCGGCCGCGCATCACTTGCAGGGCGGTCCTGCCATCGCCGGACAATGCCAAGTGGATGGTATCGCCGGGGTAGATGCGGTGCGGGTTCTGTATAGTCGGGTTGACGTACCAGATCTCGGGCCACAGCCAGGGATCGCGCAGGAACATATTGGCGATGCCCCAGAGCGTATCGCCGCGCCTCACCACGTAGTTTTTCGGTGCGCTGGCCTTCAGCGCCGGCCCGGCATCGGCCATGACCGTCGTCGTGTCGGTATTATCGGACGCCACGTCTGCGAGGGCTTCCGTGTCGGTTTGCGGTTCAGCGGCGGGTTCGCCGCTGTCGGCCATCGACACGGGCGTCGGGGTGGTCTCGGCCGCGTGGCTGTTGCGCGAGTTCATCGAGCAGGCGCCCAGAGTGAGGAGCACCGTCAGGCTGGCGCAGCCGACTGTGACACGGCTGGCGCTTAAAACTTGATTCAAAAACATCCCTGCTACCTCTTCGGGCCGGGTAGGGCGTTGAGCCCGGCTGTTATAAACTTAACCGCGCGCAAACGCACACCGTTCCTTGCGAAGTTTGTGCACTAGGTCACGTGGCGGAGCATTTAGCCCCTGGTCCTTGAAATATTGGCACATTTCCCCACGTTTAAGTACCGGAGCGTATCGATGGCCCTATTGTCCATACTGGAGTTTCCCGATCCTCGGCTGCGCACCCGCGCCGAGCCGGTGCGCGCCTTTGATGCCGCACTGCGGAAGCTGATTGCCGACATGTTCCAGACCATGTATGCCGCCCCCGGCATAGGGCTCGCTGCCACCCAGGTCGACGTGCATCGAGCGCTGCTGATCATGGACGCCAGCCATGACAAGAACCAGCCGCAGGTGTACATCAATCCCGAGATTCTTTTGCGTGACGGCGTCGAGGTGTCCGAAGAAGGCTGTCTGTCCGTGCCGAGCGTGTTCGAGGAAGTGCAACGCGCCGCACGCGTGCGCGTCAGGGCGCAGAACGCCGAGGGCAAGGTGTTCGAGCGCGAACTCGAGAACCTCGATGCGGTCTGCCTGCAGCACGAAATGGATCATCTGGCCGGCAAGCTGTTTGTCGACTACCTCTCAAGCCTTAAGCGTGAGCGCATCCGGCACAGGCTCGAGAAAGAGCGCCGAGAGCGCGCCAGCGGCGCCCCTGCCGCGACCGCGCGCGCCGCCGCGCGCGTCATATGACGCATGCTGCGTATCGCCTTTGCCGGTACGCCGGAGTTTGCGCTGCCGGCGCTGCGCGCGCTGGCCGCATCGCCCCACGAGCTGGTTGGCGTACTGACCCAGCCTGATCGTCCGGCCGGTCGTGGCGCGGCCGGCCGCCCCCGCGAACTCAAGGCCAGCCCCGTCAAACGCCTCGCCGGGGAGCTCGGGCTGTCCTTGGCGCAACCGGCCCGGCTCAAGAGCGAGGACGAGCGCGCGCCGCTGCTGCGCTGGGCGAGCGACCTGCTGGTCGTGGTGGCCTACGGCCTGCTGCTGCCGCGCGCCGTACTCGAGCTGCCGCGACTGGGCTGCCTCAATATTCACGCCTCTTTGCTGCCGCGCTGGCGCGGTGCGGCGCCGATCCAGCGAGCGATCCTCGCCGGCGATCGCGAGACCGGCGTGACGATCATGCAGATGGATGAGGGGCTCGATACCGGAGCGATGCTCGCGCAGCGTCGCTTAGCCGTAGGCGATCACACCGATGCCGGACAGCTGCATGCGAGCCTGGCCGAGCTGGGGGCTCAGTTGCTGCTCGATACGCTCGACGCCGTCGAGGCCGGCCGTGCGCACGCCGAACCACAGCCCGAGCAGGGCGTGAGCTACGCAGCCAAAATCGACAAGCTCGAGGCACGCATCGATTGGCGGCGCAGTGCCGAGCAAATCTCACGCCAGGTCCGCGCTTTCAGCACCTGGCCCGTGGCCGAAACGCTCTGGCAAGGAACGCAGCTGCGCATCCGGGAGGCGCACGTGGGGCCGGGACCTGCAACATCTACCGATGCGTCCTCGCACGCAAAGCCCGGAGATGTCCTGGGCCTCGCCGGGGACGCGCTGCAGGTGCTGTGCGGCCAGGGTGTGCTCGCGGTGACCAAGCTGCAGCTCGCGGGTCGGCGCGTGCTGTCCGCCGGTGATTTTGTCAGCGGCCAGTCGCTGGACGGCGCGCGCTTCGCTTGAACACCACACACCCTGGTGCGGCCGCCGCGGTGTTGGCCGGTGCCGCCCGCGTGATCGCTGCGGTCGCATTCGAGGGCCGCTCGTCCGAGGACGCGTTCGAGCGCGTCAACGTGGCTGGCGCGCCACGCGCCGCGGTACGCGCGGTCACGCTGGGCAGTCTGCGCTGGTATCTCCAGCTCGAGCCGGTCGTGGCGCGGCTGCTGCATGGCAAAGCCCTTGCGCCCGTACTGCGCACGCTGCTGGCTGCCGCCCTTCATCAGCTCGAACATTCTCGCAATCCGATCGAGGCCACAGTGTCCTCCGCGGTCGACGCCGCGCGCGTGCTCGAGCAGCCGCGCGCGGCGGGCATGGTCAATGCGCTGCTGCGCCGGTATCTGCGAGAGCGCGCGGCAATCCTCGCTAGCGTGCTGCAAAGCAGCGAAGCGGCCAGTGCGCATCCGGCCTGGATGCTCGCGGCATTGCGCTCGTCCTGGCCTGGCGAGTGGCAGCAGATCGTGGCCGCGAACAACGCTCATCCGCCCATGACACTGCGGGTAGACCTGTCCCGCACGACCCGCGAGGCCTACATCGATCGGTTGACGCAGCAGGGCCTGCGCGCGCAGGCGGTGTCCTGGTTGCCCACGGCGCTGGTGCTCGACACGCCGTTGCCGGTCGGGCAACTGCCCGGGTTCGAGGAGGGTCTGGTGTCGGTCCAGGATGCCGGGGCACAACTGGCCACCGCGCTGCTTGACCCTCAGCCCGGCGAACGCGTGCTCGACGCCTGCGCGGCGCCGGGCGGCAAGAGCGGGGCGCTGCTCGAGGCCGCGCAGGGGCCCATCGAGCTCACGGCGGTCGACATCCATGCCGGACGCATCGAGCTCATTGCACAGAATCTCAGGCGGCTGCAGCGCCAAGCCCGGCTGGTCACTGCCGATCTGCGTTCGGACCTGTCGTGGTGGGATGGCGCGAGTTTCGATCGCATCCTGCTCGATGCGCCCTGCTCGAGCACCGGCGTCATTCGGCGTCACCCGGATATCAGGCTGCTGCGCCGCCCCGGCGACATCGCCGCGTTCGCGGCCACGCAGCGGCTGCTACTCGATCGCTGTCTTACGTTGCTCAAGCCGGGCGGGCGCCTGCTGTACTCAACCTGCTCGCTGCTGCCGGCCGAGAACGAGCGGATCGTCGAGGCCGGACTTGCGGCAAACCCGACAGCGCGCATGGTGCCGCTCGAGGCTTCCGGCACGCTGGCCGGGCAATGGCTGGTCCGGCCGCTGGGCGTGCAGTTGCTTCCAGGCGCGAAGGCGCAGACCGACGGCTTCTATTATGCTTGCCTGACAGTGACTTAAGCGCAACATGCGCCCAAGAATTCAAGGTACACGTGCTTTTAAAGCTCAGATTCGCCATTACCCTCGGGCTGCTGCTTTGGCTGGCCGTGCCGCCCGTGTGGGGCGCGGTCGGGCCGCTCGATGGCGACTTCCAGATCCGCTCCGCATTCGTCGTGATCGACCGCGGCGTGTTGCAGCTCAATGTGCATGTACAGTATCCAATCAATGACCGCATCCGCAGCGCGCTGCAGGACGGCGTCACGCTGGCTTTCGATCTGGATCTGAGCATCACGCGGCATCGGCGTTACTGGTGGAATGCCGGCGTATTGGACATCACGTTGCGTCGGGAACTCACCTACCACGCCGTGACCGACCGCTATGTGCTGCGCGACGATCAGGGAGTCGAGCAGGAGAGCTTTCCCACGCTCGAGGGCGCACTCGACAAATTGGGACGCGTCGAGGATCTCCCGATTCTGGTCGAATCGCAGTTGCGAGGCGAAGGGCCATGGCAGGTGGCGGTGCGCGCCGGCGTGCGGCGCGGCCGGATGTCGGACACCATGCGGGCGCTGATGTTCTGGAGCGATGCATGGCATCGCAACAGCGACTGGTACACATGGACACTCACGCTCTAAGACTGTTCGGCGTGCGCGCTCTGACCGCGGTGGCGGTCGCCGCCGGCGTGGCGGCGCTGGTGCTGCTGGCGGCCAGTGTCGAGAACTCGACGCTGTTCTCGCACTGGCAGCCCTGGATCCTGCTGCTCAATATCTGCGGCGTGATCGCGCTGATGGTGCTGCTGGCGCGCAAATTCTGGCAGCTGTATCGCGATTTTCGCGACCACAAGCCGGGTTCGCGGCTGACCGTTCGCACCGTGGTCATGTTCGGCGGCCTGGTGATCGCGCCGCTGATCATCGTCTATCTGTTCTCGCTCGACTTCATCAACCGCGGCATCGACAGCTGGTTTCGCGTCGAGATCAAGCAGGGTCTCAACGACGCGCTGGTCCTGTCGCGCTCGGCGCTGGACCTGCGGCTGCGCGAGCAGGCGCGGCGCACCGAAATCTTTGCGCGCTCGCTGCGCGAACTGCGCGGGCCGGAGCTGCTGCAGCGGCTCGATGAGGAGCGGCGCGCTACCGAGGCCAAGGAAATCATCGTTTACGAGGCGAGCGGCCGTGCCTCGGCCCTCAGCAGCGACACCCCCATGGCGCAGCAGCCGGCACCGGCGCCGCCGGACGTGGCATTGCAGGTGGCCGCCGGGCGCAGCTATGTCAGCTTGAATCCGCTGCCCAACGGCCAGTACACGATCGCTACCGCCGCGCCGATCGCCGATGCGGTCTCGGCGCGCGCGATGCGTCGCTACGTGCTGATCGACTACGAAGTGCCGCAGGCGCTCTCGGCGCTGGCGGAGGCCGTGCAGCACACCTCCTCGCAGTACGGCGATCTGTCGGCGGTGCGTGAGCCGCTGAAGATCAGCTTTCGGCTGACCCTCACGCTGGTGGTGCTGCTGACGCTGCTGGCAGCGATCTATGGCGCGATCTTCTCGGCACAGCGCCTGACGCGACCGGTGCAGGATCTGATCGCCGGCACGCGCGCGGTGGGCAAGGGCGACTTCGAGACCCGGCTGCCGTTGCCCTCGCGCGACGAGATGGGTTTCCTGGTGCACTCCTTCAACGACATGACCAAGCGGCTGCGCCGCGCGAGCGAGGAGGCGAAGCGCAGCCGACAGGCGGTGGAGCGCGAACGCGAGCGGCTCTCGATCATCCTCTCGCGCCTGTCGACCGGTGTGATCGTGACGGACCGGGAGCTGCGCGTACACAGCGCTAATCAATCGGCCGCGACCATTCTCGGCGGCGACTTCGGCACGCCCGCGGCCGGGCAGAACCTGGCGCAGTTAGGCGGCGGCAACCTGCGTTTTTCGACCTTCCTGGCCGAGCTGCGCGCGCGATTGCAATCGGGCTGGGACGAATGGCGCGAGCAACTGACTTTGCCGGGCGAGGCTGGCGAGCGCGTGCTGCTTTGGGCCTGCACCCCGCTGCCGGATGAGAGCGAGCACGGCGGCGTCGTGATCGTGTTTGATGACATAACGGCGCTGCTCGCGGCGCAGCGCGATGCCGCGTGGGGCGAGGTGGCGCGGCGTCTGGCGCACGAGATCAAGAATCCTCTGACGCCGATTCAGCTGTCGGCCGAGCGGCTGCGGCGCAAGCTTCTCGGCGGCATGAACGCCGAGGATGCGCAGCTGCTCGAGCGCGCGACCCACACGATCGTGCAGCAGGTCGATGCGATGAAGCAGATGGTCAATGCGTTCTCCGAATACGCGCGGGCGCCTGACATGAGGCTCGCGCATTTCAGCCTCAATCAGCTCGTGACCGAGGTGGCCGAGCTGTACCGGCTACAGGACCCGGCTGCCGAAATCCGCCTCGATCTCGACCCGACGCTGCCTGAAATCGAGGCCGACCGGGGCCGGATGCGTCAACTGCTGGCCAATCTGATCACCAACGGCATCGAAGCCCTCGCGGGCGTGGCCGACGGCTACGTTGAGCTCAGCACGCGACAACAGCGTGCAGAGGGGGCGGTTGCCGCTGTAATCTGTGTGTTAGATAACGGTCCCGGGTTCAGAAAGGAGATACTCGGCCGCCTATTCGATCCGTACGTCACGGGCAAGCCGCGCGGCACCGGTCTGGGGCTGGCCATCGTGAAACGAATTGTCGAAGAACATGGCGGCCGTATCGAGGCGGAGAACCGACCCGAGGGCGGGGCTAAAATACTGGTCTTATTGCCAGTCAGCGACCAGGACCGGTCGCTGTTTGCAGGGGGCGAGCGACGCGTGGATCTGCGGAGGGAACGCGCATGAGTGCCAGC
Organism: Steroidobacteraceae bacterium; assembly: GCA_036733765.1. Lineage (GTDB taxonomy): Bacteria > Pseudomonadota > Gammaproteobacteria > Steroidobacterales > Steroidobacteraceae > FEN-1191. The sequence continues at coordinate 21,379 of DAIMZW010000003.1, read as the reverse complement.
AAGATTCTGGTGGTGGATGACGAGTCCGACATCCGGCGGCTCCTGCAGGAGATCCTGACCGAGGAGGGCTATGAGGTCGAGGTGGCGGCCGATGCCAGCCAAGCTCGAGCGGCGCGCGCGCGCCAGACGCCCGACCTGGTGCTGCTCGATATCTGGATGCCCGATACCGACGGCATCACGCTGCTACGCGAATGGTCGAGTGAACCGAGCGACGGCTGCCCGGTCGTCATGATGTCGGGTCACGGCACGGTCGAGACCGCGGTCGAAGCCACGCGGCTCGGAGCCTACGATTTCGTCGAGAAGCCCCTCTCGCTGGCCAAGCTGCTGCGCACGGTCGAACGCGCGCTCGATGCCCGCTCGCGCCGGCCCAGCGGCAAATTTGTCAGTGCCGGTGCGGTCGTGGGCGCGGTGCCCATCGGGCGCAGCCGCGCCATTGCGCAGTTGCGCAGCGAGCTGACGCGGCTGGCCGCCTACAGCTCGCCGTTGCTGCTGCTCGGCGAATCCGGGACCGAACGCGAGACGCTCGCGCGCTTCGTACACCAGGCCGGGCCGACCGCCTCGGGTCCGTTCGTGTCGCTCGACAGCCGCACGCTGCGCGAGGATAGCGCTGCCGCAACGCTGCTCGGCACCGGCGCTGCCGGCGCACCGCCGGGGCTGCTCGAGCAGGCCCGCAAGGGCACGCTGTTCCTGGGCGACATTGAAGATATGCCGTCATCGACGCAGCGCCTGCTCAGCGGCGTGCTCGAAAGCGGCTGCTTCGCGCGCATCGCCGGGGGCGATCCCATGCAGCTCGAGGCGCGCATCGTCGCCTCTGCGCGCCCTGGAATCGTCAGCCGCGTGCTCTCGGAGGAGTTTCGGCGTGATCTGTACGCACAGCTTTCGGTACTGCTGGTACGCGTTCCGGCGCTGCGCGACTACGCCGAGGATGTGCCTGAGCTGCTGCGCCACTATGTCGATATCCTGACCGAGACCGAAGGTCTGCGTTTTCGGCGCTTCAGCGTGGCGGCGCAGAATCGACTGCGCAACTATCCCTGGCCCGACAACGTGCGCGAGCTGCGCAACCTCACGCGCCGCTTTCTGCTCAATGCCGGCTCGGAGGATATTGCGCTCGAAGAGGTCGAGCGTGAACTCTCGGCGCAGACGCCCGCCGACGAACCGCTGGTCAAGCACGATCTGCTGGCATTGCCGCTGCGCGAGGCGCGCGAGCACTTCGAGCGCGCCTATTTGCAGCAGCAGCTGATGTTGTGCAACGGCAAGGTAGGCCTGCTCGCCAAGCGGGTCGACATGGAGCGTACGCACCTGTACCGCAAATTGCGTTCACTCGGGATCGAGATCGGGCATGGCGTCGAGGAATGAGGTCCGGCACCCATGTTGTGGATCGGCATGTACGACTCGCCGTACGTGCGGCCCGAGAAGCGCCACGAGCCCTGGCTCGCGCGCTGTCGGAATTTCAGAGCACCAAAGCCGAATTCAGCGCACCGCAGAGCTAGTCGTCGACCCGAATCACCAGCGCGTCCAGATCACTCTGCTGGAGCTTCGCGCGCAGTTTGTTGAGCTGCGCTAGATCACGGATCGGACCGATGCGCACGCGATGCCAGACGTCGGCGTCGACCGCAACGCGCTGCACCGTGGCATCGATGCCGAGCTTTTCGAGCTGCGCACGGATGCGCTCGGCGATCGTGACATCGTGGTAGGAACCGGCCTGCAGAAAGTACACCCCGGGCCGATCGATCTGCGCTGCGGGCGCGACGCGCGTGCCGCGCTCCTTCTCCGGCACCACCACCTCGAATTTCGGCAGCATCTGGTAGAAGTCGTATTTCCCCTGCGCGAGGCTCGCGGCATCCGCGCTCGCAACATCGGTGGTCGCGGCGGTGGCGGCCGCATCCGCCGCGGCCGCCACCGCACGGGCGCGGCGCGCTACCGGCCGCTCGGCGGGCGGCGCTTCGCTCGTGCGGTGGTCGGCGACGTAGACGATGCCGGCCACGCACAATCCGGCCGCGAGCCCGATGCCGTATTCACGCCAGCGCGAGAGATCGACGACGAACTGCCCGCGGCGCGCGCTCTTGTAGTCACGCGAGGTCAGGCGCTGGCCGCTCACATGCTCTCCGGCGCCGAGACGCCGAGCAGCGCCAGGCCGTTGCGCAGCACCTGCTGCACACCGTAGGCCAGTGCCAGGCGCGCATTGCGCAGCGCGCTGTCCTCGACGATGAAGGTGGCGGCGTTGTACCAACTGTGGAAGGCGTTGGCGAGTTCACGCAGGTAGTGCACCAGCGCATGCGGCGCGCGCGCGGCAGCGGCCTGCAGCAACACCTCGGGGTAGCGTGCCAGTGAGGCCAGGGCCGCCTGCTCATATGGGCTATCAAGCCGGCCCAAGCTTTGCAAGGCCAGCGCCGGATCGTAGCTAAGTTCGCGCGCCTCGAGCTGCTTGCGCACGCTCGCCACGCGCGCGTGGGCGTATTGCAGGTAATAGACCGGGTTTTCGTTGCTGCGCGACTTGGCGAGCTCGAGGTCGAAATCCAGCGGCTGATCATGACTGCGCATGAGGTAGAACAGCCGGCAGGCGTCGTTGCCGACTTCCTCGCGCAACTGCCGCAGAGTCACGAACTGCGCCTCACGCTTGCCCATGGGAATTTTCTGGCCGCCGCGGAACAGGCTCACGAACTGAATCAGGCAGGCCTCCAGGCATTCCCCCGGCTCGCCCATCGCCACCAGGGCGCCGCGTACGCGCGCCACATAGCCATGGTGATCCGCGCCCAGCACATCGATCAGACGTGCAAAGCCGCGTTCGCGCTTCTGCAGGTGATAGGCGATGTCGGGAGCGAAATAGGTTCTCTGACCGTTGGCGCGTACCAGCACCCGGTCTTCATCGTCGCCGAAGCGGCTGGCGCGAAACCAGAGCGCTGCGTCCTTAAAGTAGAGCTGGCCGTGGGACTCGAGCTTCTCGAGCGCGTGCTCCACCGCGCCGCTGCGCACCAGCTCGCGCTCGGAATACCAGCGCTCGAACTCGACGCCGAAGGCCGCCAGATCCTCGCGAATGTCCGCCAGCATCGCCGCGAGCGATACTTCGAGTACCGTTTCAAAGCCGCTTGCCCCGAGCAGCGAGCGCATGCGCTCGATCAGCGCATCGATGTACTGTTCTTTGTCGCCTGCCGGCGCATCAAGCGGCAGCTGCGCAAACACCGCGGCGACGTCACGCTGTAACTTGCGGTCGCACTGCTGGTAGAGATGCGCAGCGATGGCATGGACGTAATCGCCGCGGTAGCCGTTGGCCGGAAATTCAATGCTCTCCCCGCAGCGCTCGAGATAGCGCAGCCAGGTGCTGACCGTCAGGATGTCCATCTGCCGCCCGGCATCGTTGATGTAGTACTCGCGCTGCACCTCGTGGCCGATAGCGCGCAGTAGATTCGCCAGTGTCGCGCCATAGGCGGCCTGGCGGCCATGGCCAACGTGCAATGGCCCGGTCGGGTTGGCCGAGACGAACTCGAGGATGATTTTCTCACTGCGACCCGCATCGCTCTGGCCGTAGCGGTCGGCCAGCTCGAGCACCTGGCCCAGCACGGCGGTGTGCGCGCTCAGAGCGAGATACAGGTTAATAAATCCGGCGCCGGCGACCTCGGCGCGCGCGAGCAACGGGCTCGCCGGCAGCGCCGCGACGATCGCCTCGGCGATCTCACGCGGCGGCTTGCGGGCGCTGCGCGCCAGACGCAGCGCGATATTGCAGGCGTAGTCCCCATGGTTCGCATCGCGCGTGCGCTCGACGCTGATGGAGCCAGGGTCGATGGGCTCCGGCAGTACGGTGCCGATCAGGGTTTTAGTTGCGTCCGCGATCAGACGCTCGAGCTCGGCTTTCAAACCACAAATCCTCGATGGAACCGGCCGGCGAGTTTACTGGATGTCGATGGGGTCGACATCGAGCGCGTAGCGCACGCGCCGCGCCTGCGGCAAGCCACCGACCAATGGCAGCCACTGATCGAGCAGGCGATGCAGGGCACCGCGCTCGCTGCTCTCGAGCAATAGTTGTGCGTAGTAGCGGCCGGCGCGGCGCGCCATCGCGGCGGCGACCGGACCGAGCAGGCGCACGCCGCTGACCGCAGGGGCGGCCGTGCGCGCGGCGCTCAGAAATTCCAGCGTCGCCGCTGCCGTGAGTGCCGAGGCGCGCAGCAGCGCGAGGCGACCAAAGGGCGGCCATCGCGCGGCCTCGCGCTCGCTCAAGGCGCTGGCTGCGAAGCCTTCGTAGCCGCATGCGAGCAGGCTCTGCAGCAGCGGATGTTCGGGATATTCGGTTTGAATCAGCACCTCGCCGCGACTGTGTTCGCGTCCGGCACGCCCGGCGACCTGCACGATGGTCTGGGCGAGGCGCTCGGCGGCGCGAAAATCGGTGCTGAACAGTCCCTGGTCGGCGTTGAGCACCACGACCAGCGAGATTCCTGGGAAATGATGACCCTTGGTCACGATCTGCGTGCCCACCAGTATGCGCGCCTCGCCCGATAGCACCGAACGCATCAGGGTTGCGAGTTCCGCCGGGTTCGAGGCGGTATCGCGGTCGAGGCGAATCAGCGCTTCACCGGGGAATAGTTGCGTTAACGTTTCTTCGACGCGTTCGGTGCCCTGCCCAACCGGTTTGACCGTGAAGCCGCAGCGCAGGCAGCGCTGCGGCAATGCTTCGACCGCGCCACAGTAGTGGCAGCGCAGCTCGGATGCCGCACGGTGCACGGTCAGCCGCGCATCGCACTGGCCGCAAGGCGCTATCCAGCCGCAAGCGGTACACAGCAGCGTCGGCGCGTAGCCGCGCCGATTGATAAAGACGAGCACTTGTCCTCGCGCAGCCAAATGTCGACGCATGGCGTCGATGACGGGCGTGGACAAGCCTTGGGTCACGGCGTGCGCGCGCAGATCGATCAGCGCCAGGCGCGGTGCCTCGGGCTGATCCGCCCGCCGCGGCAGCGAGAGGCCGTGGTAGCGACCGAGGCTGAGATTGTGCAGCGTCTCAAAGGCCGGCGTGGCCGAGCCGAGCACGACCGGGATCTGTGCCTGCCGCGCACGCGCTACGCTAAGGTCGCGGGCCGAGTAGCGGCAGCCGCTCTCGTGCTGCTTGTAGGAGCTGTCGTGTTCCTCATCGACCACGATCAGGCCCAGCTGCGGCAATGGCGCGAACACGGCCGAGCGCGTACCGAGCACGATGCGCGCCCGGTTCGAGCGCGCATCGCGCCAGGCCGCGAGTCGCTCGGCATCGCTCAATGCCGAATGCAGCACCGCCATCGCGCAGGGCAGGCGTCGGCGAAAGCGCTCGACGAGTTGCGGGGTCAGCGCGATCTCGGGCACCAGCACGAGGGCGCTCTGGCCGCGCTCGAGCGTGCGCGCGGCACACTGCAGATAGACCTCGCTCTTGCCGCTTCCGGTCGCGCCCTGCAGCACGAACGCGGCAAATGAGCCGGAGGCGGCGTCGATGCGTGCCACCGCCTCGCTCTGCGCGAGCGTCAGCACGGGAGCCTCGTCGAGCGCGCCCGGCGCGCGCTCCGCGCCGGGCGCCGCCGCGCTATCGAGCGTCGGGGCCTGCGTGTCGAGCCGCTCGATGTGGCCGCGCGCCTCGAGCGAGCGAGCGGCATCGCGCCAGGACGGCAGCTGCGCGGCGATCTCGGCCGCGCAGAGTCCGTCCGGGTGGGCCGTCAGCAGCGCCAGCACGGCGCGTTGCTGCGGCGCGCGCCGCAAGCTCTCGGGCGCGCTGGCACTGAACCCGGTGCCCTTGAGGCGCCAGAGCTCGATCCGTGGCGTGGCCGGTGTCCCCTCGCGCAGCGCCTTGGGCAGAGCTGCGGCGATGACCTCGCCGAGCGGGTGGTGGTAGTACTGGGCGGTCCAGCGCAGCAGCCGCATCAGCGAGGCATCGAACAGGGCGCTCGGATCGATCAGCGCGCGCACCGGCTTGAGCGAACTGAGGCTGACCGAGGGCTGATCGGCATAGTCCACGACCACGCCGACGCAGTCGCGCGCGCCCATCGGTACGCGCACGCGCGCCCCAATCGGCACCTGGGCGGTCTCGAGCCCTGGGGGCGGAAGATAATCGAACAGCCTATGCCGGGGCATATTGATCGCGACCCGCAGCACCGGCCGGCGATCCGGGGGCAGGCCATCCGGCGCCGGGTTCCCCGTGTCGGCGTTGTCCACAATCGATGTGGATAAGTCTGTGGACAGCTCAGTCTGCAAGCGCAAAATCACCTGTGTTTTAAGGCATTCATGTCAATTTGATGAAAAAATGATCAAACTGCATTTCCGTTCAGGATCAATGGCTTGGGATTAGACAAAGTTCAATTTGGACGCTTCTGCCGGCGCCGACCATGACAGTTCGCACACGTGCTCCCAATAAGTGGATGATTTTCGTGGCGTTCCGCTTATGCAAACAGTGTCAACCAAATCCTTTTCTGCGGCGTTCTCCACTGTGAGCCAGCTCCTATAACAGTGTGGGTGCCCGCGCATGCTCGCCTTTGCTACTCTTGGATCACAGATAACTGATCTGCTCCCGCCCGGGAAGGCACATTTGCGTGAGACGACCCAGGATGGCGCGCGCGCCCTCGAAACCTTTTTGGCCGGGGTCGAGCGGAAGGCATTCAGGATCGCACAGATCGCACTGCGTCATGAGGCGGATGCGCTTGATGTGGTACAGGACGCAATGATGCAGCTGGCGCACCGCTACGGCTCGCGCCCGAGCGCGGAGTGGAGGCCGCTGTTCTATCGCATCCTCGAGAACCGAATTCGAGACATGCAGCGTCGGCGCATCGTTCGCCAGCGCGTCATGAGCTGGATGCCCTGGCGCGGCGAGGACGAAGAGGAGGCCCCCGACCCGGTCGCCCAAGCGGCCGATCTCGGCCCACAGCCCCCGGCGCAGCTCGAATCAGCCCAGATGATGCAGGCCCTCGAACAAGCTCTGTCGCAACTTCCAGCAAGGCAGCGGCAAGCATTCCTGCTGCGCAATATTGAGGGGTTGGACGTTGCGGACACCGCGGCGGCAATGAAATGTTCGCAGGGGAGCGTTAAAACACATTATTTTCGCGCGCTGCAGGCGCTGCGTTTGAAGCTGGGAGACTTTTCGACATGAACTCTGCAACCCGTGAGCTCAATAAGGAGGCGAGCGATTTCGAGCAGCGCGCGCGGCAGTTGTTGAACGACAGCGTCGAACGGCTGCCCGCCGAAACGCGCTCGCGGCTCACGCGGGCGCGCTATGCCGCGCTCAGCTCGCGCCCCTCCTGGCAGCGCAGCCTCGCGCGTCGCTGGGCGCCTGCCGGTGCCGGTGCCCTTGCCGCGGCCGTGTTCGCGGTGCTGTTTATCGTCGTGCCTCGCAGCGAGAGTCCGGCAGTGAACCCGCTCGCGAGCGCGGCGCCGGAAGATCTGGAGATGCTGGCGGACAGCGACGGCGTGCAGCTCGGCCGGGAGCAGGACGTGGATTACGATTTTTACGAATGGGCTGTGAGCGAAGCGAAGGGCGCGGGTGCGCCTTCGGTCGGGACGTGAGGCGTAGTGCCTGGCTGCTCGGTGCCCTGTTGAGCGGTGGTGCGGTCCCGACAGCGCCGCGGGCCGCTGAAATGCCCGATGACGGGCTGTTGGAGTTTTTGGGCTCGGTGGATTCCGAGGACAGGGGTTGGCATGACTACCTGGCGCGCACGGATATCGACAAAGTGGCGCGCCGCGCCGGCGACGGTGCGGGCAACCCGGCCGCAGCGGATGGGCCAGCGCGGCACAAGTCTGCCGATCCGCCAGCGTCCGATCCACCCCCGAACAGCTCCGACCAACCGGTAGCGCAGCCATGAATCGCCGCTGCGCGCTGTACGCCGTATTGCTGCTGGTCTGCCTGCCGGCCTTGAGTGCCGAGCCGACACCGCCAGCGCCGACGCCGCCAGCGGGTGTGGCCTGGTCATCAATGTCCGCCCCCCAGCAGCAGGCGCTGGGCCGCTTTCAGGGGCAGTGGGGCAGCCTGCCGCCCGAGCGGCAGCAGGCGCTCGCCACCGGGGCACGGCGCTGGCTGTCGATGACGCCGCAGCAACGTGGCGATGCCCGTGAACGCTTCCAGACCTGGCAGCAACTGCCGCCCGACCAGCGCGCGCTGATTCGTCAACGCTGGCAGCATTTTCAGCAGCTCGCGCCGGAGCAGCAGCAGGCGGTACGCCAGAATTTCCGCGCTTTTTCCCGCTTGCCGTCGGCGCAACGCGCGCAGTTACGCGAGCGCTGGCTCAACGCGACACCGCAACAGCGTGCACAGATGCTGCAGCGGCAACGCGCACAGCGACTCGAGCGTGGGCAGCGCCAGCGCTAGCCCGCTCGGCGCGGCGCGTTAGACCGCCTTGACCGCCGCAATGAGCTGCGCGACCGCTGCCTGGCCGTCGCCATAAAGCATGCGCGTGTTGTCGAGGTAGAACAGGGCGTTCTCGATGCCGGAGAAACCCGCGCCCTGACCGCGCTTGATCACGATCACGTTCTTGGCCTTGTCGGCATTGAGGATCGGCATGCCGTAGATGGGACTGGATTTGTCGTTGCGCGCGACCGGGTTGACCACGTCGTTGGCGCCGATGATCAGCGCCACATCGGCGGTCTCGAACTCGGAGTTGATCTCATCGAGATCGGCGATCAAGTCGTAGGGGACGCCGGCCTCGGCCAGCAAAACGTTCATGTGGCCCGGCATGCGGCCGGCCACCGGGTGGATGGCGAAGCGCACCGCGACACCGCGATCGATCAGCAGCTGGCACAGTTCCCAGACCTTGTGCTGCGCCTGGGCCACGGCCATGCCGTAGCCCGGCACGATGATGACTTTCTGTGCAAAGGCCATCATGACGCCGACGTCGGCGGCATCGATCGGCTTGAGGCTGCCGCTGACCGCGGCGCCGGGGGCGGCCGCGCCGCCGGTGTCGCCGAAACCCGAGAACAGCACGTTCCCGAGCGAGCGGTTCATGGCCCGGGCCATCAGCTGTGTGAGCAGCGTGCCGGCCGAGCCGACCACCGTACCGGCGATGATCATGGCGGCGTTGCCGAGCACAAAGCCTTCGAAGGCCACCGCCAGCCCCGTCAGCGCGTTGTACAGCGAGATCACCACCGGCATGTCGGCGCCGCCGATCGGCAGCGTCATCGACAGTCCAAGCAGCAGCGAGAGCGCGAACAAGCCCGTGACCACGCCCGTCGAGGCGTTGATGCCCGTGGCGATGAGCGCACCGAATATGATCGCGCCGGCGAGAATCAGCAGATTCAGCAGCTGCTGGCCGCTGAAGCGCAGGGATTTGCGAATCAATCCCTGCAATTTGCCGAAGGCGATCAGGCTGCCACTGAAGGAGACTGCGCCGATGATGCCGCCGACCACGGCAAGCGTGGCCTCGGAATTCGACATCTCGCCACCGCGATACAGCTCGACCGCGGCGATCGCGGCGGCGGCACCGCCGCCCATGCCGTTGTACAGCGCGATCATCTGCGGGATGTTGGTCATCGCCACGCGCCGGCCGCTGATCCAGGCGATGGCGCCGCCGATCACCACGGCGATGACGATCAGCGGATAGTTGGTCATGCCGGGGTAGAAGAAAGTCGCCAGCGTCGCGACCAGCATGCCGGCGCCGGCCCAGAGTATGCCGCTGCGCGCCGTGACCGGCGAGCTCATGCGCTTGAGGCCCATGATGAACAGGAACGCCGTGACCAGGTAGCTGACCTGGATCAGCGCTGCGGCGCTGAGGTAATCGCCGATCAGTCCCATCAGTGCTTCCCCGCAGCGGAGCCAGCTCGCTTGGCACCGCTGGATTTGAACATCTCGAGCATGCGCTCGGTCACGGCATAGCCGCCGACCGCGTTGCCGGCGGCCAGCAGCACGCCGATGAAACCAATGGTCTTCTCGAGCGGGGAGGTAGCCGAGCCCAGCGCGACCATCGCGCCGACCAGCACGATGCCGTGCACGAAATTCGAGCCTGACATCAGCGGCGTATGCAGGATCACCGGTACCTTCGCGATCACCTCGTAACCGGTGAACGCGGCCAGCATGAAAATGTACAGTGCGACGATCCCGGTCATGTTGCCTCCACCAGTTTGCGCGTCGGTTCGTGTCGAATCGTGCCCGCGTGCGTCAGGCAGGACTGCGCGAACACTTCATCCTGCCAGTCGATCGCGAGCGCGGCGTCTTTCGTGATCGCGCTTTTCAAGAAGTTGTAAAGGTTGCGGGCGTACATTTCGCTGGCATGAAACGCCAGCGTTGCCGCCAGATTCACCGGGCCCAGGATCCTGACGCCCTGGTGCTCCACGGTCTGCCCGGGCTGCGTGAGCTCGCAATTGCCGCCGGACTCGGCCGCGATATCGATGATGACCGAGCCGGCCTTCATGCGCTCGACCGCTGCGCGCGAGATGATGCGTGGCGCCCTGCGGCCCGGTATCGCGGCCGTGGTGATGACGGCGTCGGCTACCGCGATGCGCGACTCGAGCACTTCCTGCTGCTTCTGCTTCTCCTCCTCCGTGAGCTCGCGCGCGTAGCCGCCCGTGCCTTCGGCCGATACGCCGGTCTCGACGAACTTCGCACCCAGCGACTTGACCTGCTCACGGGTCGCGCTGCGAACATCGTAGGCCTCGACCACGGCGCCGAGGCGTCTGGCGGTGGCGATCGCCTGCAGGCCGGCGACGCCCACGCCGACGATCAGCACCGTCGCCGGACGAATGGTTCCGGCAGCAGTCGTGAGCATGGGCAGGAAGCGGTCGAGCGTGTTGGCTGCAATCAGCACCGCCTTGTAGCCGGCAATCGACGCCTGCGAGGACAGGGCATCCATCGACTGCGCGCGCGAAATGCGCGGTACCAGTTCCATCGCAAAGCTCGTGATCTGCCGGTCGCGCAGTGCCAGGACTTCCTGCATATGCGCGTGCGGTTGCATGAAGCCGATGACCACCGCCCCGGCCTTGAGTGCCTGGATCTGGCTGATGCTGAGCGGCTGGACGGTCAACAGCACGTCGGCGGCTGCCAGCACGGCCTCAGCGCTGTCCGCCCATTCGACCTGCTTGAAGCCGGCGTCGGGGAATTGCGCGCTGATGCCCGCGCCGCGCTCGAGCAGCACACGCACGCCGGCCGCGGCCAGTTTATCGGCAATCTCCGGAACCAGGCTGACGCGCGTCTCCCCAGGCGCGCGCTCACGGAGCGCACCGATCGTGACCGGCATATCGTTCTCCTCGCTATGGCTGCTGACGGGCGTGGCAGGTGCGTACCCGGCGGCGCACCCCCGGCGGTGCGCATTCAAGACCTTAATCGTTGAATTCTCGCATAACCCTGCCGTATCTTACAGATTATGAGCGTTGGGCTGAGACAACACGATTCGGAGTTCGAGCTATTGGCGTGCGCGTCGAGCCACGGCCTGTCGCAAATGGTGCTGCGTACCGATGTTGCGGGCATGCCGCTGGAATGGATCGACTACCGCGAAGCCGCCCGGCTCTATCATCAGGATCAGATCGCCTACACCTGCGGCTCCTTGCTCTATCGCCTCTATGGCGGGGTCAACGCGCGCAGCGGTCGCCGTACGGTGCTCGAGGTCAGCTCGATCGTCGCCACGGTCGGCCACACCGGCAACCCGGGCAACACGCGCCACGACTATGTGCCGCCGCTGAACAATGAGACCCTGTTCCGGCGCGACGCCTATCTGTGCATGTACTGCGCACAGCGCTTCCCGAGCCGCGAGCTCTCGCGCGACCACGTGCGGCCCTTCAGCCAGGGCGGCATGGATGTCTGGACCAACGTCATCGCGGCCTGCCGCCGCTGCAACAACGAGAAGGCCTGGCGCACGCCCGAGCAGGCGAAGATGCAGCTGATCGCCGTACCGTTCACGCCGACCTATGCGGAATACATCTTTCTGAAGGGCCGGCGCGTGCTCGCCGATCAGATGGAATACCTGCTGGCGCATTTTCCGCGCCACAGTCCGCTGCACGATCGCATCGCGCGCTGGCGCGCTTGAGCGCGGCGCGATCAGTGGTCTATCTGATCGATGCCTCGGTCTACATTTTCCGAGCCTGGTATTCGCTGCCGCCTGATCTTGCCGACGCCGAGGGCCAGCCGACGCAGGCGCTGTACGGGTTTGCGCGCTTCCTCAGCGACCTGCTGGAACGGCGCCAGCCGCGCTATGTGGCGGTGGCCTTCGATGCCAGCCACGGCCGCTGCTTTCGCAACGATCTGTATCCGGCTTACAAAGCCAATCGCGAGCCCGCGCCGCCGATGCTCGCGCGGCAGTTCGCCCTGTGCCGCGAATACTGCCGCCATCTGGGCGTGGCGGAGTTCGCGAATGAGGCGTACGAGGCCGACGATCTGATCGGCACGTTGGCGGCCCTGTGCCGCGCCGAGGGCCTGCGTGTGACCGTGGTGTCGCGCGATAAGGATCTGGCGCAGCTGATCGGCCCCGGGGATGTGTTCTGGGACTACAGCGAAGCGGCCGAATATCGCTACGAGGAAATCGCGACGCGGTTTGGTGTGCAGCCGGAACGCATGGCCGACTATCTGGCGTTGCGCGGCGACAGCGTCGACAACGTGCCGGGCGTACCCGGAGTGGGCGCGAAGACCGCGGCGGCGCTCATGACGCTCTGTGCGTCGATCGATGAGCTGTTCGAACAGCTCGAGGCGGTCGCGCGGCTGCCATTGCGCGGCGCGGCCTCGCTGCCCGCGCGGCTGCTTACGCACCGTGCAGCGGCCTATCTGGCCCGCTCGCTGACCCGAATCGTCTGCGACGTGCCGATGGGCGCCCGGCACGCGGATTTGCAACGGCGGGCACCCGATCTCACGCAGATCGAAGCGTTCTGCAGCGGCCACGGCTTCGGCGGCCTGCTGCGTCGTCAGGCCGAGCGCCTGAGCCTGCCGCCCGCGAGCGGCAGGCTCTGATCAGGCCATCTTTACATCTTTACGTACAGCGTACACCAGCCATTGGCGTTCACCGTCTTGCCGGCGAAGACGTTGCAGGGTCCCCACGACTGACCGGCCGTGCCGTGGAACTGCGTGCAATTACTACAGACCGAGCCGGCCTTGTACATGGGGAAGGCCTTGGCATCCACTGACTTGGCGTCATCACGATAGCCGACCGCCTTCGCGGTCGGGTCGGACGCATCCAAGTGCGGCAGGGCGGCGGCGTGGGCGCTCTGGCCCGGGCGCACGGCGGCGGCTGCACCCAACAGCAGCATGACTTGCTTCAAGGCATCGCGGCGTGAAACGGACTGACTCATCGCAAATCCCTCCTTGACCTAAGGCTACATAACGCTCCGAGCGCGTGATTCTAGCGCGCATCCGGCCGGCTGGCATGTATCCTTGCGTTTGATGGGCCGCCGGACAATGGGGTGGGGCTGCCGTGAAAGCGCACACAAAAAAAGCCAAAGACATCGAATCGGCGCTGCGTGAGACGCGAAGTTTTGCGGGCATATTCGCCGATATCGTCGACGACCAGGGCGAATCGGTGTTTGCTGACGTGGTCTGCCGCCGCGCCCGATGATGACCGAGGCAAGGCGCGGGGCCGCATGGGTGAGCTGTCTCGCGATCGCTGCCTGTCGCACTGTGTCCGCGCCGCCTGCGGCAGCGCCGCCCGCGATACCCGCGGCGCCGGTCGTGCGCGAGCGCATCGAACACTATCGCATCGATGCCGCGCGCTCGCAGGTGCTCATACTGGTGTTCCGCGACGGTCCGATGGCCAAGCTGGGGCACAATCACGTGCTGTCAGTCCACGGTTTGTCGGGCGATGTGTTCATGTTGAGCGATGTCTCGAGCGCCAGTTTCTCGCTGGAATTTCCGGTCGCGGCGATGACGATCGATGAGCCGGCGCTGCGCGCCGAGCAGGGCGATGATTTCAAGGCCACCGTCGATGCTTTGGGCATCGACGGTACGCGCGGGCATATGCTCGGTGAGCAATTGCTCGATGCGACGCGCTTTCCGAGCATCCGCCTGAAATCCGAGCAGCTGCGTGCCGAGGGTGACCATTGGCTCGTGACGCTGCACATCACCGTTCGCGATCGCGACAGCACGGCCGAGGTGCCCGTGGCGCTCGCGTCCACGCAGGACGAATTGACCGCCAGCGGCGAGTTCGATCTGAGCCACGCGCAGCTCGGACTCACGCCCTACAGCGTGGGACTGGGCGCGCTGCGCGTGGCGGAGACCATTCATATCCGCTATCGCCTGCTGGCACAGCGCTTAAGTCCATCAGGCACTGACGCCGAGAATCCATAGCAGCGTGCCTTCGGGCGCTTCGATCAAGGCGCTGCTCGCATGATCGGCCCCGCGAGGCAACTCCCTCGATAGCGGGATGTCGAGCGCGCGCAATCGCGCGCACTGGCTCGCCAAGTCCGCGCATTCGAACACCAGCAACGGCGCATCGAAGGTTCGGCGCCGATGAAAGGCCAGATCAAGCCGATCGCTGGTCAACGGCAGATGCGGGTAGGGCTCATCGAGCTCGGGCAAAGCGACGAAACCGGCGCGCTCCCAGAACGCGCGCGCGAGCTCGAAGTCCGGCTCCGGCAGGCTCAGGTGCGAGAAATATCCGCACAGCGATTCCCCGTTCGTGGGCGGCGCGGCCGGTGAATAGGTGCGTGCCTCGAGCAACGTAATGGCTTGCCCAGCGGGGTCGCACAGTCGCAGCTGATGCAATTGGTCCTCGCCCAGGCGCGTGAGTTCCGGTTCGATATGCGCCGCGACCAGCCGTGCGCGCGCCTGCACCAGCTCGGGCAAAACAAAACACACCGATGGCGAGGGCATCGCGCACTCGTGTAGCCCGAGGTGGATGCGGCCATCGCTGAGCACACCGTAGCGGTGCGGCCAGGCGTCGCTGGTCGGCAGTTGCTCGAACCCAAGGCGCTCGTAGAACTGTACCGATGCGGCAATGTCCTGCGTGGCGATGGCAAGCTCGAGAAAGCGGCCGAACATCGTATGGTCGGACTTCAGACCCAATCGCTGGTGGAGCGCAGGATCAGGTGCGCCAGCGCACGTGCGTGATCGGTGCGGCCGTTCAGGGCGCCGACATAGTCGAATCGTTCGCCGCCGGCGGACAGGAAGATCTCGCGTCCACGCAGTGCGATTTCCTCGAGCGTCTCGAGGCAGTCAGCGGCAAAACCAGGGCAAATCACGGTGACGGCGCGTAGCCCGCGGCGCGGCAACTCGCCCAAGGTCAGATCCGTGGCAGGGGTGAGCCAGCGATTGGCACCGAATCGCGATTGAAAGCTCAAGCTCCAGTCCTGCGGCTGCAGCTCGAGCGCGGCCGCGAGCTGCGCCGCGGTCGCTCGGCACTGCTCGGCGTAGCGATCGCCGCGCACGACGTAGGACTGCGGGATGCCATGAAAGGACATCAGCAGATGGCCGTTGCGGCCATGCGTGCTCCAGTGCTCCCTGACGCTACTGGCCAGTGCGTCGATGTACTCGGGCTCGCCGAAGTAACTGGCGATAACACGCAGCTCCGGCATGGCGCGCCAGGCGCGCAAGCCACCGGCCACTTGATCGTAGACCGCACCGGTGGTGCTGCCGCTGCTCTGCGGATACAGCGGCAGTACGATCAGGCGCCGAATCCCCGCCGTGCGCACGGCATCGAGCGCCTGAGCCACAAAAGGCGGCGAGTATAGAAACGCCTGCTCGACTCGAACCCCTGCGCGTGCATTGCCCAGTTCACGCGCGAGCGCCTCGCGCAGGCGCGAGGTGTTGAGCAGCAGTGGCGAGCCTTCCTCGCGCCAGATCTCGCGGTACTTGCGCGCACTGCGCGGAGCGCGCAGCGGCAGGATGAGGCCATAGAGCAGCGGCAGCCACAGTACCCGCGGCAGTTCGATCACGCGCGGATCGGATAGGAATCGGCGCAAAAAGTGCCGCACCGCGCCGCTGCGCGCCGCTTCCGGCGTGCCGGTATTCACCATCAGTGCAGCGACCGTCGCGCTCGCCATAGGGGTTGCGCCGCTAGCCAATATGCTGTGCCAGGAACGCGGCGGTACGCTCGCGCGCCAGGGCGGTAGCCTCGGCATCGTAGTTCTGCGGTCGATCGTCGTTGCCGAAGGCATGGCCGGCCGCATAGAGATGGTAGAGGCCCTCGGGAAAGGCCTCGCGAATGCGCTCGACATCGCTGAGCGGAATCGATCGGTCCCGCTCGCCAAAATGCAGCATGGTCGGGCATTTCGGCGTCTTGGGCAGCTCCTCGACGATACCCCTGCCGTAGTAGCAGACCGCGGCACCGAACGGTACTTCACTGGCGGCGGCGCATGCCAGGCGACCGCCCCAGCAAAAGCCGATCACGGCCACCTTGCCCGCATGGCGGCATATCGCCGCGGCGGCTGCAATGTCCAATATGGCCTTCGCCGTCGGGATCTGTTTGCGGTAGCCCATGCCCAGCTCGACCTCGGGCGGGGAGTAGCCGAGCACCAGGTTTCGAGCGACGCGGTCGAACAGCGCCGGGGCGACCGCCAGATAGCCATCCTGCGCGTAACCGTCGGCGAGACGGCAGATATGCGGCGACAAGCCGAATATCTCCTGCACGACGACCACGCCGCCGCGCGCTTTGCCGCTCGGTTTGGCGATATAGGTGTTGAACGTGTGGCCATCGCGCGCCATCAGCGTTTCGTACTGGCTCATGCACGCTCCAGTATGGCGGTCACCCCCATGCCTCCGGCGGTGCAGGCCGAGGCCAAGCCGCGTTTGGCCGCAGGGTCGCCGGCCAGTAGCTTGGCCAGTGCCGCCAAGATGCGGGTGCCCGTGGCCGCGAACGGGTGCCCAATCGCGACGCTGCCGCCTTTGACATTGAGTTTCGAGCTATCGATCGTGCCCAGAGGGGCCTCGCGCCCGAGCCGCTCGCGGCAGTACTCGGCCGACTCCCAAGCCTTGCGCAGGCACAACGGCACCGCGGCGAAGGCCTCGTGGATCTCGTAGTAGTCGAAGTCCTGCAGGCTCAGACCGGTGTCGCGCAGTATCGCCGAGACGGCATACGCCGGAGCCATCAACAGGCCCTCCTTGCCGCTGGCGAAATCCACCGCCCAGGTCTTGCCCGCGCGCAGATAGGCGAGTACCGGTAGCCCGTGCACCGCCGCCCAGCGTTCGGAGGACAGTAGCAGCGCCGACGAGCCGTCCGTCAGCGGCGTGCTGTTGCCGGCTGTGATGCTGCCGGCGCCGCTCAAATCGAATACGGGTTTGAGTTTTGCCAGCTTCTCGAGCGAGGCGTCGGCGCGAATGTTGTTGTCGCTCTTGAGGTCGCGGAACGGTATGACCAGATCGTCGTAGAAGCCTTCGCGCCAGGCGGCCGCGGCCTTGACGTGGCTGTCATAGGCGACCTTATCCTGCTGTTCGCGGCTGACTTTCCAGGTCTTGACCATGAGCTCGCAGCTCTGACCCATCGACAGGCTGGTGCGCGGCTCGACTACGGCCGGCAACACCGGCTTCAGATCCGCGCGCCGCAGCCCGAGCCAGGGTCGCAGGCGTTGTCCGAAACTGCGACCGCGAAAACTCTCGAGCAACCGGTGTTGGTAGGATTTCGGGTAGACCACGGGCGGATCGCTGAGGTCATCGACCCCTGCCGCTATTCCGGCCTCGATCTGGCCCAAGGCGATCTTGTTGGCGATCAGAATGGCCGCCTCGAGGCTGGTGCCGCAGGCGCGCTGCAGGTCCAATCCCGGGGTCTGCGGATCCAGGCCCGTGGCCAGCAGCGATTCGCGCGTTAGATTGTAGTCCTTGGGATGCTTGATGACCGCTCCGGCGATCACATCTCCGAGGCGCTGGCCCTGCAGATGGAAGCGCTCGACCAGCGCGCGCAGCGCTGCGGTCAGCAATTCCTGATTGTCGGTCCCGACGTAAGCGGTATGGGAACGCGCGAACGGTGTACGCACCCCGCCCAGGATGGCGACGCGCTGAGTAGTGTTTCCAATCAACATGTTCGCCTCCAGCGACCTGCGCTCTTTTCTCAACTAGGCTGATAGGATGCCACGCCCGAAGGTACAGGTGGAGGATGGATGCGCGCATCTGGCGTCGATCGCGTATTCGAGCGCCGGCTGGCTGCACTGAGCAACAGTCGCGAGCAGCAGCTGCTCGCGCACGGCAGCCGGGGCCTCGAGCGGGAATCGCTGCGCGTGACCCCTGACGGGCGGATCGCGCAAACCCCGCATCCGCCCGAGCTGGGCTCGGCGCTGACCAATCCGCACATCACGACCGACTACTCCGAGGCGCTGACCGAGCTGGTGACGCCGACCTTCCTCGACAATGCCGCGCTGCTGGATTACTTGCGCGATCTGCACCAGTTTGTCTACCGCCACATCGGCGATGAGCTGCTCTGGGCTACCTCGATGCCCTGTGAGATCCGCGGCGACGATGAGGTGCCGATCGCGCGCTATGGTTGCTCGCATCAGGGACGCTTCAAGAGCATCTACCGGCACGGGCTCAAGGTGCGTTATGGCGGCATGATGCAGGCAATTTCCGGCGTGCACTTCAATTACTCGCTGCCGGCGCCGTTCTGGCCGCTGTACGGCGAGATTTGCCAGAGCCACGAGACCGGCCAGGAATTCAGGAGCGCGCGCTACTTCGATCTGCTGCGCAATTATCGCCGCCACGGCTGGATCGTATCGTATCTGTTCGGTGTGTCGCCGGCCCTGTGCCGATCATTCCTGCAGGGTCGCAGCGCCACCGGGCTCGAGCCGTTCGGCGCCGACACTCTGATCGGCCCTTATGCCACCTCGCTGCGTATGAGCGACATCGGCTATCGCAACCGCAATCAAGCCGCGGTCTCGGTGTCCGTCAACAGCCTCGAGGAATACCTGCATGATCTGCGCCGCGCGATCAGTGCGCCGCATGCGCTGTTCGCGGCCCTCGGGGTCAAGCGCGACGACCAATACCAACAGCTCTCCGCCAATGCGCTGCAGATCGAGAACGAGTACTACAGCTATGTGCGGCCCAAGCGCACACCGCGTGCCGGGGAGCGCACCACCGGCGCGCTAGCGCGTGCCGGGGTCGAATACGTTGAAGTGCGCGCGCTCGACAACAGCGCCTTCGATCCGGTCGGCGTGAATGTGCGAAAACTCCACTTTCTCGAGGCGCTGCTGATACTGCTGTTGTTCAAGACCAGCCCGCCGATCGATTCGAATGAAGAGGAGGCGATCGAGCGCAATCATCTGCTGGTCGCACGGCGCGGACGCGAACCGGGATTGACTCTCGAGCGCGACCGGCGACGCGTGCCGATGCGCACCTGGGCTGCCGAGCTGCTCGACTCGATGCAGGGAATTTGCGAGCTGCTCGATAGCTCCCATCCGCAGCGGCCGTATCTGGCCGCGCTGGGCGAGCAGAGATTGAAGCTTGAGGACCTCGAGCACACCCCCTCGGCGCGGCTGCTGCGCGAACTGCGAGAGAATGACGAGAGCTTCGCGGCATTGGCGCTGCGCTTCTCGCGCGACCACAAGCAATACTGCCTGCACGCGCTGCCCTGCGCAGCCGAACGTGCGCGCGAGTTCGAGGCGGAAGTAACGCAGTCGCTGCAGGAGTAC
This sequence comes from Steroidobacteraceae bacterium, assembly GCA_036733765.1. Classification (GTDB taxonomy): domain Bacteria; phylum Pseudomonadota; class Gammaproteobacteria; order Steroidobacterales; family Steroidobacteraceae; genus FEN-1191. The sequence goes on along the minus strand of DAIMZW010000003.1, from coordinate 1,927 downwards.
GCCGCAATCGAGGCGGCACGTCGCGGCAGCTTCGAGGACTATCTCGCCGCGTATCTGGCCGACTAGAATCCCAGCGGCCAGTCCCCACGAGGTTGTAAGCGTGCTCCATAGGATTCGCCGGCTGCTGATCGCCAATCGCAGCGAGATTGCCATTCGGGTAATGCGGGCGGCGAATGAGCTGGGCGTCGGCACGATCGCCATCTATTCGCAGGAAGACCGCTTTGGTCTGCATCGGACCAAGGCCGACGAAGCCTACCTGGTAGGCGAAGGCAAGGGCGCGATCGAGGCCTACCTCGACATCCCGGAAATCCTGCGCATCGCGCGTGAAGCGCACGTGGATGCCATCCATCCGGGCTACGGGTTCCTGTCCGAGAACCCTGAATTTGCCGAGCAATGCACCGCGGCGGGGCTCATTTTCGTCGGGCCAAGCGCAGCCACCATGCGCGTGCTCGGCAACAAGGTCGCGGCCCGCCATCTGGCCGTCGCGGCCGGCGTCGCGGTGATGCCGGCCACACCGCCGCTGCCCGCAGGAATAGCCGAAAGCATTCGGCTCGCGCAGCAGGTCGGCTACCCGGCCATGCTCAAGGCCAGCTGGGGCGGCGGCGGGCGCGGCATGCGCGTGATCGAGAGCGATGCACAGCTCGCCGAACTGCTGCCGGTCGCGCGCCGTGAGGCCAAGGCGGCCTTCGGCAACGACGAGGTCTACCTCGAGAAGCTCGTGCGCCGCGCGCGCCACCTCGAGGTGCAGATCCTCGGCGATGCCCACGGCAATCTGGTGCATCTGTTCGAACGCGACTGCAGCGTGCAGCGGCGCAATCAAAAGGTGGTCGAACGTGCACCAGCGGTGTTCCTCGGCGACCACGAGCGCGCGGCGCTGTGCGAATCGGCCCTCAACATCGGCCGCGCCGCTCACTACTGCAACGCCGGCACGGTCGAGTTCCTGCAGGATGCCGAAAGCGGCAGGTTTTATTTCATCGAGGTGAATCCGCGCATCCAGGTCGAACACACCGTGACCGAGTGCGCGACCGGCATCGACCTCGTGAAAGCGCAGATTCGCATCGCCGATGGCGCGCGGATCGGTGATTCCGGCAGCGGTGTGCCGCCGCAGGCGGACATCCATCTGGTCTCGCACGCGCTGCAATGCCGGGTCACGACCGAGGATCCGAACAACAATTTCGTGCCGGATTACGGCCGCATGACCGCCTACCGCAGCCCGGCGGGCTTCGGCGTGCGGCTCGATGCCGGCACCGCCTACGCTGGCGCGTTGATCACGCGCTCCTACGATTCGCTGCTGGTCAAGGTCACGACCTGGGCCGCCACGCCGGAGGAGACGATCGCGCGCATGCACCGCGCGCTGTGGGAATTCCGCGTGCGCGGCGTGGCAACGAATCTGCGCTTCCTCGACCAGATCATCATGCACCCGCGCTTTGCACAGGCGCAGTACACCACGCGTTTCATCGACGAGACGCCGGAGCTGTTTGCAGCGCCGCAACGGCGCGACCGCGCCACACGCATCCTGACCTACCTGGCGGAAACCGTAGTCAACGGCAATGCGGAAGTCACCGGCCGGCCGGTGCCTGAGCGCCTGGCGGCAGTACGGCCGCCGCGCCTGCCGGCGGACGCACCCTCGATCGACAGTGCGCCGGCGGGCTGCAGGCAGCGTCTCGAGGAACTGGGACCTGAGCGCTTCGCGCAATGGATGTGCGCCCAGCAGCGCGTGCTGCTGACCGACACGACCATGCGCGACGCGAACCAGTCGCTGCTTGCCACGCGCGTGCGCACCATCGACATGGCGGCCATCGCCCCGGCGTATGACGCGCTGCTGCCGCAGTTGTTCTCGGTGGAGTGCTGGGGCGGTGCGACCTTTGACGTGGCGATGCGGTTCCTCAAGGAAGATCCCTGGGAACGGCTCGCGACGCTGCGGGAA
>DAIMZW010000002.1:0-97156 GCA_036733765.1 Steroidobacteraceae bacterium | reverse complement strand
CAGCGCACGGCCGAAGCTTGGCAGCGCATCGATGACGCGCAGCGTCGGCTGCAACGACTGTGGTCCGATGCGCTGCGCGACGCTGCCGTAGCCTTTGCGGGCCGCCTCGGACAGCCGCAACCGCCCGAGGTGAGCGCCGAGGCGCTGCACAATCTCTACGACACCTGGATCGACTGCGCGGAAGAGGCCTACGCGCGCACGGCCCACAGTGACGCTTTCTGCAACGCGCTGGCGGAATTTGTCAATGCGAGCAGCCAATGGCGCCGAGAACTCCAGGCGAGCATCGAACAGTGGGCAAAGCTGCTCGACCTGCCCACGCGTAGCGAAATCAATACGCTGACGCAGCGCCTGAGATCCGTCGAGCAGCAGCTACGTGCGCCGCGCAATGGACGCAAGCCACAAGTTGTGGCGAGCAAGGCACAGCGCGGCCGGCGCAAGTCAAAGCCATGACGGATGCAGGCTTGTACGCGGCGCTCGCGCAGGCGAGCCATTGCGCCGCCGGTTGCTCGCAGAAGGAGGCGGTATGGCAATCGGGCAAGCTCCGGCTCTATCGCTATCAGCCGATCGCCCGGCCGGCCAGCGCCGTGCCGCTGCTCATCGTCTATGCGCTGGTCAACCGGCCGTACATGATGGATCTGCAGGAGGATCGTTCGCTCGTCCGCGGCCTTTTAGCTGAAGGCTTGGACGTATATTTGATCGACTGGGGCTACCCTGACGGGGCGGACCGGTTCACCACGCTCGCCGATTATATTGACGACTTTCTCGCCGGCTGCATCGAGCAGATCTTGCGGATACACCGGCTGGATGCTCTGAATATCCTCGGGGTCTGCCAGGGCGGGGTGTTGAGCTTGTGCTTTTCCGCCCTCCATCCGCAGCGCGTGCGAAATCTGATCACCATGGTGACACCAGTGGACTTCCATACCCGCGCAGATTTGCTGTCAAAGTGGGTGAGGAAAATCGATGTTGCCGCCTGGGTGGGTGATGGCAACGTCTCGGGCGATATGCTGAATCGCCTGTTCTTATCGTTGATGCCGTTCCGGCTGACGCACCAGAAGTATATGGATCTGCTCAGGGGGAGCGCCGATCGGGCGCGAATCGAGAATTTCATGCGCGTCGAGCAGTGGATATTCGACAGCCCAGACCAGGCGGGCACTGCGTTCCGGGAGTTTGTGGTTTGGTTTTATCAGGAGAACTGCCTGGTAAGAAACCGGCTTGAAATCGCCGGTCGCAAAGTCGATCTGCACGCCCTACGGCTGCCGATGTTGAACCTGATCGGCAAGAAAGATCATCTGGTGCCGCCCGAGGCCTCCGCCGTCTTACAACGGCTGGTCGGAAGCAACGACTTCACCACCCTCGAATTTGATCTCGGACACATCGGCATGTACATCAGCGCGCGCGCGCAACGCGAGGTGCCGGTAGCGATTGCCCGCTGGCTCGCGACGCGCTGAAGCATTCGACCCTACATATACACGCCGCCGTTGACGTTAATCTGCTGACCAGTGATGTAGTCAGCGTCGGCCGCCAGAAACAGCACCGCCTTCGCAATTTCTTCCGGCGTCGCGAAACGACCCATCGGAATGCGCGCTAGGATCTGCGACCGCACCTGCTCGGGCACCTTGGCCAGCATGCCGGTCTCAGTAAATCCCGGAGCGAGCGCATTGCACGTGACGTTGTACTTGGCGAGTTCCAATGCGGCGGTCTTGGTGAAAGCGATGATTCCACCTTTGCTCGCTGCGTAGTTGGCTTGCCCGAAATTGCCGGCCTGACCGACGAACGAGCTGATATTGATGATCCGGCCATACTTCTGTTCAATCATGGTCGGCATGACTGCGGAGACGCCGAAATAACAGGCGTTGAGATTGGTGTTCAGCACCGTGAGCCAGTCATCGTCAGTCATTTTGCGCAGCGTCTTGTCGCGCGTGATGCCCGCGTTGTTGACCAGAATGTCGAGCCGCCCCCAGGTCTGTTTGATTTTCTCGATCATTGAGTTCCAGGTCGAGCGTTCACCCACGTTGCCCTTGAATAACAGCGTTTTGCGGCCTGCCTTGGTTAGCTCGTCTGCCAGCGACACCGCATCGGCCTCGCTTGACTGATAGTTAATCGCGATATCGGCGCCCTCGCTGGCGAGGGCTTTCGCAATAGCCCGGCCAATGCCGCGCGCTGCCCCTGTTACCAATGCTTGCCGCCCTTCTAGCTTGTTCATGCCACCCCCCGATAGATTCCTAATTTTGGTTAGCCGGTTTACTGCACTGAATATGCCCCGTCTCTAGTTTAAGTTAACTAGGTACTTCCCGCACGGGCCTCGCACTGATGAGTTCTTCGACCGAGCGTTCCAGATCTCTTCGGTGAGTTCCTGCAACAATTTCTTGTGTATCGCCTGCGAATTGCTCAGCATGGGCGCCGTAGCGACATCATCGGCGAACGCCCTCATGCATAGAACCGCGCGATTTGCTCTGGTGCTCGCCAGCCTGGTAGCTCTGGGGCTCGCGCTATGGTGGTGGACGGCGGCGCACCACCACACCCGCCATGAACTCGTGCTCTATGGCAATGTCGATCTGCGCCAGGTTGACCTGCCCTTCAATGGCAGTGAGCGAATCGCCGAGGTCCTGGCCCAGGAAGGCGATCATGTGAAACGCGGCCAGGTGCTCGCGCGACTGGACACGAATCGGCTGTTGCCGCAAGTGGCAAAAGCCGAAGCCGATCTCGCGGCCCAGCAGCAGGTCGTGAACCGGTTGCATCGCGGTAATCGTCCCGAAGAGATCGATCAGGCGCGCGCCAATGTCGATGCGGCCAGGGCCGATGCGGTCAATGCGCGCGCGCAATACGCTCGACTGCGTACGCTGTCGGACAGCTCCTCGGGGCGTGCGCTGAGCCGTGAGGATCTGGACTCGGCCAAGGCCGCGTTGGATGCCGCGGAGGCAAAACTCACGGTCAGCCAGAAATCGCTGGTACTCGAGCTGGCCGGTCCGCGCCGGGAGGATCTGGCGCAGGGGGATGCGCAGCTTCAGGCCGAACAGGCTGGGCTCGCGCTGCTGCGGCAGCAGTTGAAGGATGCCGAGTTGCTCGCGCCGCTCGATGCCGTAGTCCGCTCGCGAATCGTCGAACCGGGCGAAATCGCCTCCCCGCAGAAGCCTGCCTTCACGCTGGCCATCACCGACCCGAAGTGGGTCCGTGCGTACGTGGCGGAAACCGACTTGGGCTCTGTGCGCGAGGGCCTGAAGGCTTCCATTACCGTGGACGCCTTCCCGGCCCGCAGCTTTGAGGGCTGGCTCGGCTTCATCTCCCCGGTGGCCGAATTCACACCAAAATCGGTCGAGACCAGCGAGCTGCGCTCGAGCCTGGTCTATGAGGTCCGCGTATTTGTGCAGGACCCAGCGGACGAGTTGCGGCTTGGTAGCCCGGCGACCGTGCACTTGCCGTTGGCCGGCGGCGGCGGCACTTCCAATACCGCGCAACGCAACGGCTCATGACTGCCGCGACGCCAAGCTCCGGGCCCACCTCGCCCGCTCTGGTGGCAAAGGAGCTGCGCTATGCATTCCGTCGCCCCAAGGAGCCGCCGCTGCAGGCGCTCGATGGCGTCTCGCTCGAAGTGCGTCACGGTGAACTCACGGCGCTGATCGGACCGGATGGCGCCGGCAAGACCACTCTGATGCGTCTGACGGCGGGGTTGCTGCGTCCGGGTAGCGGAACTCTGCAGGTCTTGGGCCTCGACGTGACGCTCAATCCGCAACGCGTGCAGGATCGCATCAGCTACATGCCGCAGCGATTTGGGCTCTACGAGGATCTGAGCGTCGCCGAGAATCTCGATCTCTACGCCGAATTGCACGGAGTCAGCGCCGAGGAGCGCGCGCAGCGCTATCCGCAGCTCATGCAGATGACCGCGCTGGAGCCGTTCAAGCAACGGCTGGCCGGCCGCTTGTCCGGGGGCATGAAACAGAAGCTGGGCCTGGCCTGCGCTTTGGTGCGCTCGCCGGAGCTGCTGTTGCTGGATGAACCCACCGTCGGCGTCGATCCGTTGTCGCGGCGCGAGCTGTGGGAGATCGTGCTGCACCTGGTTGCCGATCAGGGATTGACGGTGCTGCTCAGCACCGCCTACCTGGATGAGGCTGAGCGCTGCAGTCGCGTTGTGCTGTTGAATCAGGGCAAGGTGCTGTCGCGGGGTGCACCGTCCGAAGTGACGCGCAATGCTGAGGGCCTCAGTTACATCGCACAGCCCTCGGCGGCGAACGGCGCTCGCGCGCTGCAAGCGCAGCTGCTCGATCGGCCGGACATCATCGACGCGGTGCCCGATGCCGGCAGGGTCCGCTTGGTGCGTGCCACCGGGAGCGCGGATGCCGCGGCGACCGACGCATTGCTGCGAGGCTTGACGGTCACGCCGACCCCCGCGCGCTTCGAGGACGGCTTCATGGTGCTGTTGCGACGCGACGCCGCTCCCGAACAGACGCGGCCCATTGCGGTCGATCGGCCAGTGTCAGCCGACGCAACGCAGATCGTCGTCAAGGTGCGCAATCTGGTGAAGCGGTTCGGCGACTTCATTGCGGTCGACCATATCGAATTCGACGTGCGCCGGGGCGAGATCTTCGGGCTCCTGGGGCCCAACGGGGCTGGCAAAACCACGACGTTTCGCATGTTGTGCGGCCTGCTGGCCGCGAGCGGCGGCGAGTTGGAGATCGCCGGCACCGATGTGCGCCGCGCACCGGCCGCGGCACGCTCGCGCCTGGGGTACGTGGCGCAGAAGTTTTCTCTCTATGGTCCGTTGTCCGTGACCGAGAATCTGGAATTCTTCGCCAGTGCCTATGGCCTGCGCGGTGCACGCCGACGTGCGCGCATCGCCTGGGCGATGCAGCAGTTCGAGCTCGATACTCAAGCGCGCGTCACCAGCGCGCAGCTGCCCGGAGGGTTCAAGCAGCGGCTGGCGATGGCGGCGGCACTGCTGCATGAACCGGAAATCCTGTTCCTGGATGAGCCGACCAGCGGCGCCGATCCGCACGCGCGACGGGTGTTCTGGCGACGGATTACTGCACTGTCCGAGCAGGGCGTGACCGTGATCGTGACCACGCACTTCATGCAGGAAGCGGAGTACTGCGATCGCGTTGCGATCATGGACTCGGGCAAGGTGCTGGCACAGGGTTCCCCCGACGACATCCGACAGAGCGAGCGCACCGCAGCTATGCCCACGCCGAGCATGGAGGATGCGTTCATTGCCATCGTTGAACGCTCACGGGTCGAGCACACGCCCGCGAATCCCGTCGCGGCGCAGGCGATCGCATGACCGCCGATACTGCCGGGCACCAGAGCTCGTGGCCGGCAAAACTGCGCCGGATCCGAGCCCTGGTACGCAAGGAGACGTATCAGGTGCTGCGCGATCCCTCCAGCATCGCGATCGGCGTCGTGTTGCCCTTGATACTGATACTGCTGTTCGGCTATGGCTTATCGCTTGACGTGAAAAATGTGCCGCTGGCGCTCGTCATGGACGATGCCTCAAGCGATGCGAATGAGCTGGCGGGCAGCTTTGAGCTCTCGCCGTACTTCCGACCGCAGATCTCACGATCGATGCCGGTGGCGCAGCAGCTCCTGCTCGAGCAGAAAGTCGATGGCATCGTGCGCATCCAATCCGATTTTTCCCGGCAATTGAGCGCGGGCCACGCATCGCTGCAGCTGATCGTTCACGGTGCCGACGCGAATCGGGCCCGCATCATCCAAAGCTATGTCCAGGGAGCGGTCGGCACCTGGTCCGCGCAGCGCGCCGCACAGGGTCAAAGCACGGCTACCGCTCCAGTGACGCTGCGGACGCGGACCTGGTTCAACGAGGCCAATGACAGCAGCTATTTTCTGGTTCCGGGTTTGATCGTGCTGGTCATGACGCTGATCGGCGGGCTGCTGACCTCGATGGTGATGGCCCGCGAATGGGAGCGCGGGACGCTCGAAGCACTGCTGGTTACTCCGGTGCGCAGCGATGAAATCCTGCTCGGCAAAACCTTGCCGTACTTCCTGCTCGGACTGATCGGCCTGGCGGTTTGCGTGTTCGCCGCCAAATTTCTGTTTCAGGTGCCGATGCGCGGCAGTCTCTGGGTGCTGCTCGGCGCTTCGATGCTGTATGTGCTGGTCGCCCTCGGCATCGGCCTGCTGATTTCCTCATGGGTCAAGAATCAATTGGTCGCGAGCCAGCTGACGATGCTGGTGACGTTCATGCCGGCTTTCATGCTGTCGGGTTTTCTGTTCGACCTGCGCAGCATGCCGCTGGCGGTGCGTTTGATCACGTACCTGCTGCCGGCTCGGTACTACGTCGCACTGCTGCAGTCGGTGTTTCTGGCCGGCGATGTCTGGTCGGTCATCGTACCGAATACGCTGGTGCTGACCGTCATGGCCGCCGTGCTGGGGTTGAGCAGCCGCGCGGTGATGACCAAGAGGCTGATCTGAGCCGTTTATGCTTGCTGCCATCCTGCGCATTCTCGCCTTGACACGCAAGGAACTGCTGGCGGTTCTGAAGGACCGGCGCAGTCGCATGAGTCTACTCGTGCCCCCGGTGGTGCAGGCACTGATATTCGGCTACGCAGCCACCTACGATCTCAATCACGTGCCCTACGCCGTGCTGGATCAGGATCGCAGCGCGAGCTCGCGCGAGCTGCTGGCGGGACTGGATGGCTCGGGCATCTTCGAACGCGTCGCCGATCTGCACCGCGCCAGCGATCTGGCCAGCTACATCGATGCCCGGCGCGCGCTGCTCGTGGTGCAGATCGCACCGGATTTCGAGCGGCGCCTGCTCGCCGGAGCGGGCGCCGACGTCCAAGTCATCGCCGACGGCCGCAACTCGAACACCGCGGGCACGGCGCTCGGCTACCTGAGCAGTATCGTCGAACAGTTCAATACCGCCTGGCGCGGTGCGCACGCCCTCGCCGCCGCGCCGGTCGAAGTCGTGAGCCGCGCCTGGTACAACCCCAATCTCGAGACGCGCTGGAATATGATTCCGGGCATGATCGGCACTCTGACGCTGATCCAGACCATGATGCTGACCGCTATGTCCGTGGCACGCGAGCGCGAGCAGGGCACCTTCGATCAACTGCTGGTGACGCCGTTCCGCCCGTACGAGATCATGGCCGGCAAGGCGCTGCCATCGATGCTGGTCGGAACGATTCAGGCCACCGGTGTGCTGCTGGTGGCACAGCTGTGGTTTCGAATCCCGTTCGCCGGATCGTACCTGACGCTCTATACCGGCCTGCTGCTATTCCTGCTGGCGGCGATTGGCATCGGTCTGCTGGTATCCTCGGTCGCGGCCACGATGCAGCAGGCCATGCTCTACTCGATGCTGCTGATCATGCCGTTCTCGCTGCTGTCCGGTCTGACCACGCCGCTGAGCAATATGCCGCTCTCATTGCAGTATTTCACGGCGATCAATCCGCTGCGTTACGCGATCGACATTGCGCGGCGGGTGTATCTGGAGGGCATTGGACTGGATTTGCTCTGGTCCGACCTGTGGCCGCTCGCGCTGATCTCGGCCGTGACGCTCGCGGCGGCTTCGTGGATGTTCAGCCATCGGATGCAGTGATTGTCCATGCGATTCCCGCACCATCATTATCAACTGTGGCTGCTCGCAGTCGGATTGACGATGCCCTTCGCCGGCTGCACTGTCGGGCCGAATTTCGTGCGGCCCACGCCGCAGACGCCCGCGCATTGGGCAGATGTCGCCGCCAGCAACCGGCCCGACGAGCATGCGCGCGACAGCGCCATGACGGAAGAGACCGCGGATCTGCGCCGCTGGTGGGCCGATTTCAACGACCCGACCCTGTCCTCGCTGATCGAGCGCGCCGTGGACTCGAACCTGGACTTGCGCGTGGCCGTGCTTCGCATCGAGGAGGCGCGTGCACAGCGCGCTGTCACGGCAGCCTCTCTGTGGCCAAGCCTTGCGGCCAATGCCTCCTACACGCGCACGCGTCTGAGCGAGACCACGCCCACCGGGGCACTATTCAGCACGATCGGCCAGATTAAGATACCGGGAGCGGCGGGCATCAGCATCCCGAATCCGTACAACCAATATCAACTTGGCGCCGATGTCTCCTGGGAGCTGGATCTGTTCGGGCGCGTGCGCCGCTCGGTCGAGGCTGCCGATGCCAATATCGAGCAATCGGTGGAGGATCAGCACGCGGCGCTGGTGTCCTTATTGGGGGATGTCGCACGAAATTACCTCGAGCTTCGCGGCGCCCAGCTGAGCAAAGCCACCGCAGAGCAAAGCATAGCGACCACGAATGAGCTGCTCGAGCTCACGCGGCAGCGCCGCGCGGCGGGCCTCACGAGCGATGTCGACGTGGTCGAAGCGGCCGCACAGCTGAGCGCGACACGGGCCCAACTGCCCGCATTCGATCTCGCAATCACGCAGGCCATCAATCAACTCAGCCGCCTGCTGGGGCAAGAGCCCGGAGCGCTGCGCCTGGAACTGGACACGGCTGCAGCGATTCCACCGCTGCCGTCCGCGGTGCCGATCGGATTGCCCGCAGAGCTCGCGCGGCGCCGCCCGGACATCCGCAAGGCCGAGGCGAGCCTGCATGCGGCGACGGCCGAGATCGGCGTCGCGGTGGCGGCCTTGTACCCTCGCCTCACGCTCACGGGCGGCGGCGGATTTCAATCCGAGACCGTCGGTGAGCTGACCGAGTGGGCGAGCCGGTTTATCTCGTTCGGGCCCACTCTGGAGTTGCCCGTGTTCGACCGCGGCCGCTGGCAGACGATCACGCTGCAAAACGTGCGCGCGAAGGAAGCGGCCGTGTCATACGCGAATACGGTGCTCAACGCCCTGCAGGAGGTGGAGAATGCGCGGGCCGCGTTCGATGCCGACCAGGACCGGCGCACCTGGCTCGATTCGACCGTGGGACAAAATCGCGACGCCCTGACTTTGGCGAGACAGCGGTACGCCAGCGGGGTCGCGAGCTTTATCGAGGCGCTCGATGCCGAGCGCACGCTGCAGCAGAATCAGCTGTCTCTGGCGCAGAGCAACACCATCGTTGGCGACGACCTCGTGAGCCTATATCGCGCGTTGGGCGGCGGCTGGGAGCAGAGCGGGACTGGTGTCCCGCCCTGATTGGATGTCGTCAATTGAAGTGTATGCGCACCCCCGCCCAGATTGCCCGCGGCTGCGCCGGCGATACCGCATTCTCATTGGTCCAATCGTCCGGGTCGAAACGGAACGAGCCGTTCGGGTTGAACGTATTGCTGGTCAGGAATCCGGCCGTGGAATATTCCTTGTTCAATACGTTGAGCAGACGAGCGAACAGTTCGGCATATTTCGTGACACGGTACGTGCCCTGCAGATTGACCACGGCGTAACTGGGAATCCATCCTGTGCCTGTGGGGGAGATAAATGCGCCCTGCCCGTTCGTGCCCCCGGCCTGATTGGCGTTGTTTTCGTCTCCATGAAGGAACGAGCCTGAGGCCAGGACCACGTTGCCGCCGACGTCCCATTGTTTGTTCAGCTCGTAGTCGAGCACCAGCCGCCCCGTATGCCGCGGAATCAGCGGAATCCGATCTCCCGGGCGAACCAGGATATTGCCGTTGGCATCCGCGGCACTATTGGATGCGGCGCTGAGCTCAAAACTCGACTGGAAGGTGGCATCGACTAAGCTGTACGCCAGCTGCCAGTGCAAGCCGCCTTCCCTGCCGCCCAGTGCCAGATCCAATCCCTGGCGGCGAGTGCTGCCGACGTTAGCGAAATAGCCTTGATTGGTATTCGTGGCGATGAATTGCAGGTCATTGCTATTGAGGGTGTGGAACGCGTCCGCGCTCCAGATCAAACGCCGATCCGGCAGATTGCCGCGTAGGCCCACTTCCACCGTTCTGGCGACCACCTGCTTGAGATCCGGATCGCTGGCGAAATCGTTGGGCAGGCCGCAAGGCGTCGCGGGATTTGCGCAGCCCAGTTCAATCACGGTCGGTGCCCGGCTCGCCTCATTGTAATCGGCGTAGTAGGTCATCGCGTCGTTCGGCGTCACCGTGAATCCGAAAGCCGGATTGATTCGGCTGAATGTGTGATCACCGATCAGAGGGCTGGCCTCATCGAATCCCGAACCGACATCACCCACGTCGGTATCGACGCTGTAGCCGTTGAGTGTCTCCGTGTTGCTGTTGTAGCGGACCGATGCCGTGAGATGCAGCAGTTTGCTCAGCGAGAGGGTGTCGGTCAGATAAACACCAAAGATCTTGTTGCTGCCGCTGAGCGAAATCGCCGTTTCATTATTGAGCGGGTTGACCTCGTAAATTAGCTGCCGATCCGGCGCCAATGTCCCGTATTGGAAAGTCTGGGCAAATGTATCCTGTGAGTCGTCGTAGTCGGCGCCAAGAATGGCCTGGTTCGTCCAGCCGAAGACATCTTGAGAATCCGTCAGCTGCACACCGAAACCGGCGGTGCGCTGAATCAAGCGCGATACCTGGCTGAGGCCGTTGGCGCAAAAGGCAATGTCGGCGCGACTCGAAGCCGGTGCGGCGCAGTCGATCGGCGGACCGGTGTAAGCATCCGAGATGTAGTTGTCGTTGTTGCTGCCGTTGTTGCTGCCGGTGATCAGGTGGCGATAGTAGACATTACCGGACAGCAGCAGATGGTCGGTCAGGAAATGTGTGCCGGTGAGGTTCACGAAATTTAGAAGATTCTGAGTGAAGTCTGGCGTGTAGCTCGTTGCGCGGCGGAAGTACAGCATGCTCAGTGGCACGGCGCCGTTACCGAATAAGCTGCTATCAGCATAGGTGTAGCTCAGGTCGATATCGCTCTTGTCGTCTTGCCAGCCCACCTTGCCGAACCCTTGGTAGACCCTCGACGGCGACAGGTCGCGCCAGCCGGTCTCGTCGAAATAGTTGCCGGTGACGAAATAATCAAAATTGCCCACCTCGCCACCGCTCTCCGCCTGGAAAGAGCGCCGCCCGAAGGAGCCGCCAATGCCCTGAAACTCGGTGCCGGGATTGTCATGCCCGCTCTTGGTCTGCACCGACAACGCGCCGCCCAGAGTATTGAGGCCGAACACCGGGTTGGAGCCGGACATGAGCGTCACGGTGGAGATCGCCGATTCCGGGATGAGATCCCAGTTGACGGTATCCCCGAAAGATTCATTCACGCGCACGCCGTCCACGTAGACCGACAGCCCTTCGGGCGTACCGAGCAATGGCGAGGCGGTGAAGCCGTGGTAATTGATGTCGAGCTGAAATGGGTTGTCCGCGCTCGCGCTGATGTTGACGCCACTGAAGTTGCTATTGAGATAGTCCGCCAGATCCAAGGTCTGTTGGCGCTGCATGTCCTTGCTGTCGGCGGTCTGAACGTTCGCGGGTATCTGATTCAATGGCAAACCCAGACCCGGCAGCGGTGCGTTACCGATAACGATGACCTGCTGAAGCTCCTGCGCGGTGGCCGGGTTGCTCGGGAGCGCGGAAGCGTCCGCATCGGCCGCCGATGCGGCACGCGGCATCGCCGAGCCCGCGATGCAAACCAAACCACACAGCGTCCGGAACCGTGTCGAGTGCACCATGCGTCTTATCCTTCTGATTTTCCCACGGTGGGCGCGCGCATCGGCTCACTGCCGTGCCCCGGCCGATGAAGCCAGCAGCGCCGTGGCGCTTACGCCCGCTTGCCCAGCCGTTCCTGTTCGGCCGGTACGAACGCTCCGGGAGGAATGAAGCCGGGCTCGACATAGGCGAAGTGCAACGCATCGAGCTGCGACCACAACAAGTCGCACTTGAAGCGCAGCGCCGCAAGCGCCGCCTCCTGCTGCTCGAGCGTACGCGCATGCTGCTTGACGTACGCCAAGGCAAAATCACTGTCACGCGGCGCCTGCGTGAGCCGTGGGGTGAAGTAGGCCAACGTTTCCGCTGTCACAAAATCGTAGTTGCGCAACATGCCGGAGACTCGCTCGGAGATGATCGTGGGAGAGAATAGTTCCGTCAGTGACGAGGCGATCGCCTCCAGAATGCTGCGCTCGCGCACAAAGTTCACGTAGGCGTCGACGGCGAAACGGGTCCCCGGCAATAGGCCGCTCGTGGACTCAACGTAGTCACGATCGAGGCCGACCCCGGTCGCCAGCTGCAGCCAGCGCGCGATGCCGCCGGTCCCTGGCGCAGTACCATCGTGATCTTCGATGCGGCTGCGCCACGCGCGCCTGAGGTCCGCCGTCGGCAGGCGTGCCAGCAGCGTCGCGTCCTTCGCCGGAATGCGGCTCTGGTAATAATAACGATTGAGCGCCCAGGCCTGCACCTGGCCGCGATTGAGCTGACCACCGTGCAGCAGGCGATGGAATGGATGCAGGATGTGGTAGCGCGTGGCGCCGATGTGCCTCAGTTCGGCTTCAAGCTCGTCCGGTGATCTGCTCGAGACGGGCGAGTTCGAGCTCATAAAGATATCCTCATGCCGTCGTGCGCCACTTCCCAGCCCGCGGCCTCCAGCTCGGCGCGTTCGCTGGAATCTTTGAGCAACACCGGATTGGAATTGTTGACGTGCACGAGAATCTTGCGTTTGACCGCCAGCGTGTGGAAGGCGGCCATCGTGCCCTCGGCACCGGTCAGGCTCATGTGCCCCATCCTGCGGCCGCTCTTGCTGCCCAGGCCCGCGCGGATCATCTCATCGTCACGCCACAAGGTGCCATCGAACAGCACTAGATCGGCACCGCGCAGGCGCCCGCAGATCGAGTCGGTCATCGTCGCGCAGCCTGGAATGAAAAACAGCCGCGATCGCGCATCCGCGATCAAGGCACCCACCGTATCCTCGCCCAGCACAATAGGCGGCGTACCCTCGGCTTGTTCGAGGTACAGCGGCACCTTACCGGGCACGGCGAAGCATTCGACCGTCAGACCGCTGGCCGCGCCGTCAGGCAGCAAGAGCGGCTGCGCAGTGTCCAGGGCCAACGCGTGGCGAGTGACTACGTCGGCGGCCAGCACATCAAAAATTGGATTAGCCTTGAGCAATGCAAGCACCTTCGCGGTCGCGTAGAGCGTCAACGGCTGCCGCTCGCGCAGCGTCAGTAGACCGGCGATCGCGTCGACGTCGGCGCCCGTGAGCACCACGCCGGCAATGGGCGAAGAGCGCAGCCCCTGGTGCGGGTGCAGCTCCGGTGTGGCCTCGATCTGCTGGCGCAGGTCCGGGGAGGCATTGAATAAGAACCAGTGCGCATCGTCGGCGCTCACCGCAAGTGAAGCCTGCGTGCGTGCCGGCGCTTTCGGGTCCCCCCGACGCGCCCGATTGCACGCCGCTGCGTTGGAATTCCACTGAGGAAATCCGCCGCCCGCCGCCGCGCCAAGTACCAGCGCCTTCATGCGTCGCAGTGTACCTGTACCACATTGATTTTTGGCGCGCGGAGCGCGCCCACGGCGTCGGCACCGGTGTGTCGCCGACGACCCATTGCCATAGCGCGCCGCAAAATGCAGCATGCGCGGCAAGCCTCTGCGGCTAGTGAAGTTTCCGGCATTTTTCAAGGGATGACTTCCCGCTAACAGTTGTGATACGGGACTTGGCTCGAGCAACGAATGGGGGAGACATGCCAGGCCGTGTAACGCCGAGCACGCTGCCGCGTACCAGGGCGGTGCTGCGGCATTGGACTCTCGTGGCGTGGTGCGCCACGGTGCCTGTCGCCTGTGCGACGGTGCCGCCGCAACCGCGGCCCGACCCCGCGACGACGGCACAGGCCTTCCAGTCGCGCCGCCTGGAGAATCTGCTCCCCGACTACCCGCCGGCCTCAAGCGGTTGGAACCGCGCACAGTGGCTCAACGCGGCTTTGACCCTGAACCCGCAACTCGCCGAGGCGCGCGCGCGCGCCGCGGCGGTGGCAGCCGGTGAACGTACGGCCGCGCAGCTCCCGAATCCGACGCTCAACCTGTTCGATGAATACGTCACTGCCGCGGCCGGCGGCGCGGCGTGGCTGTACGGGCTGTCGCTGGATTTCCTGCTGCAGCGGCCTGGCGAGCGCACTCGCGCTCGGCGCAACGCGACCCTGCAAACTCAGGCGGCGCAATCGGATGTGGCCGAGTCGATCTGGCAGGTGCGCGCAGAGCTGCGCCAGGCGCTGCTCGACCAGGTCCATGCGGACGACGAAACGATCCTGCTGCAGCAACTGGTCACGGATCGCCAGGGCCTGCTGGCATCGGCCAAGGCCCGCGCCGACGCCGGCGAAATCGGCGCGACCGGGATCCCGCCGGCCACGTTGGAACTCGCCGCCGCGCAGCAGCGGCTGGACCAAGCGCTCGCGCGCGGCGCCGATGCGCAGGCGAGGCTCGCGGCCGCCGTCGGCGTGCCGGCCTCAGCCCTCGGAGGAGTACCGCTGCTGTGGCCGCAGTGGGCCGACATCGCTGCGCTCTCACCATCGCTACCCGACTCCTTGCACGAGGAAGCGCTGATTGCCCGTCCGGATCTGGTGCGAACGCTGCGCGAATACGATCTGGCCGAGAACGCCCTGCGCTCCGAGGTGGCCCGGCGATGGCCCGCCGTTCACCTCGAGCCCGGCTATGCCTGGGACCGGGGTGGTGTGCACGAGAACCAGCTGAACGAAAACCTGCGCGACAACGAGTTGGGCCTGAGCATGGAGCTGCCATTGTTCAATCGCAATGAAGGACCGATCGGTGAGGCGGTTGCGCGCCGGGAGCTGGCCGGCAAGCACCTGGAAGCCGTGCAGGCCGAGCTGTTCGGGCAGATGGAACGCGCCGAGTTCGCGTGGCCTCGCGCCCGCCAGGCCTGGCAGAACGCAGCGGCAGCCGCCGTGATGGCGCAGCGTCAGAACGAGGCGGAACAGCGTGCGCTCAAAGCCGGGGCTTCCGACCGTCCGAGCGCATTGCTTGCCGCGGCGGCATCGGTCGACGCGCAATTGCTGACGCTGCAGGCCGCATACGAGGCGCAGCTGGCCTTTGCGGCGCTGGAAGACGCGTATCGCCGGCCACTGGAAGGGCCGGAGTGCGAGCTGGCGTTGAGTTGGCGTACGGAGTAAGTGTAATGACACGAATCATCCCCCTGCTGTGCAGCGTTCTCGGCCTGTCGCTTGCTGGCCAGGCATGGGCCGACGATGACGACGCCCCCGCCCCCGCCGCGGTCGACACGGCCCAGCCCGCGCTGAGCATTGAGCAGGAGCAGGCCGTCGGCATCACCGTCCTGCATCCGTTGCCAGCCAGCGCCGGAGAACGCATCGAAGGCTACGGCGAGGTGCTCGACGCCGCCTCGCTAGTCAGCGATGCCGGCCGCCTGGCAAGCACCCGAGCGGCCGCCCGCGCCGCCGGCACCGAAGCGCAACGTCTGGCGGGGCTCTATAGCGGCGCGGCCGATGCCTCGCTCAGATCCGTTGAGAGCGCCCAGGCTGCGCAGATCGAGGCACAGACGCAGGCGCAGATCGCCAGCTCGACCTTCGCATTGCAATGGGGACCGTTGGCCAAGCTCTCCGACGCGCAGCGCGCCGGCCTGATCGATGCGCTGACGAGCGGCCGCAGTATGTTGGTACGCGCCGATCTGCCGGGGCGTCTGCGTCTTGGAACCATGCCGCAATCGGCCACATTGAACGTGGACGGCACGCAGGTGCCCGCGCGCGTGCTCGGCACGCTGCAACGCAGTGCCAGCGCGTCACAGAGCGTCGGCTTGCTGCTGCAGATCGACCATGCCCCCAGTGGGTTGGGCGCGGGCGCGCGAGTGCTGGTGACCTTGCGCGGCGGGTCCAATAACGGCGTACTGGTGCCCAATGGTGCACTGCTGTATGGGGAGCACGGCGCCTACGTCTATCGCCGGCTCGGCACGCACGACAAAGACGGCAAACAACAGTACGCGCCGGTGCCGGTGAAGCTGCTGCAGGCGGCGGGTACCGCGTGGCTGGTGCAGGGCGTCGACACCGACGACATCATCGTCGCCAACGGCGCCGGCGTCCTGTGGTCGCTGCAGGGTCTGGGCACTTTCTCGGCCGAGGAAGAGGACCACGACTAGCACATGCTCGCCTTCATCGTCCGCGCCTCGCTCGCGCACCCGCGAATCATTACCGCGTTGTCGATACTGGTGGCGCTGCTGGGCGCCGCCGCGCTACTGAACGCGCAATTCGACGTGTTTCCCGACTTTGCACCCCCGCACGTGCTGGTGCAGGCCGAAGCGCCGGGGCTCGATGCGACGCAGGTCGAGGCGCTGGTGACGCGGCCGTTGGAAGGTCTGCTGGCCGGCACGGCCAATGTGGAGGCGGTGCGTTCCACGTCAAGCCAGGGACTCTCGGCGATCCAGGTGGTCTTCACGCGCGGCGGCGATCCTTACCGCCAGCGCCAGCTCGTCACCGAGAGGCTGGCCGAAGCCAGTGGACTGCTGCCCTCAGGTACCGGGCCGCCCCTGCTCTCCCCGCTGAGCTCCTCCATGGAGTACCTGGTGCATTTCGGGTTCACCAGCGAGCGCCTGTCACCGATCGAGCTGCGCGATTTGGTGCGCTGGACCCTACGGCCGCAGATCCTGGCGGTTCCGGGCGTGGCGCAGGCGCAGATCTTTGGCGGCGAATCGCGCGAGCGCCAGGTGCTGGTCGATCCGTTCAAACTGTCCACGGTCGGGCTCACGCTCGACGATGTCTATACCGCCGCGCGCCGAGGCACCGAGCTGATCGGCGGCGGCTACGTCGAAACGCCAAACCAGCGCATTGTGCTGCAGGCGCAGCCTGCCGGCGCGACCCCGGAAGACCTGGCGCAGGCGGTGCTCGCCAAGCACAACGGCTTGCCGATACGGCTGGGCGATGTGGCCTCGATCAGCGATGGCAGCGAGCCGCGCTTTGGCGATGCCATGATCGGTGGTCAACCGGGCATCCTGATGGAGACCTCGACCCAATACGGCGCCAATACGCTGGAGGTGACCCGCGCCCTGGAACAAAGACTCGATGCCCTTGCGCCGGCGCTGGCGCAGCATGGCGTCCAATACCATCCTGCGCTGCTGCGGCCGGCGAGCTTCATCGAAAGCGCGATTGCCAAGCTGCGCAATTCGCTACTGATCGGCGCGGTGCTGGTGGTGTCCCTGTTGCTGGTTGCGCTGCGCGACTGGCGCGGTGCGCTGGTGTCGTTCAGCTCGATTCCGCTGTCGCTGCTCGCCACCGTGTGGATTCTGACCAGCTGCGGCATCACGCTTAACACCATGAGCCTGGGCGGCCTGGTGGTGGCGCTCGGCGTGGTCGTGGACGATGCGGTCATCGACGTCGAGAACATCACACGCCGGCGGCGGGGGGCCACCAAGGATGCCGACATCCGCAGCCTCTTCGTCAGTGCTTCGCTCGAAGTGCGCCAGCCGGTGTTCTACGCCACCGTCGCGGTGGCGGTGGCGTTCCTGCCGATCCTGATGCTCTCGGGCTTACAGGGCTCATTCTTCCGACCGCTATCGATCGCCTTTCTGCTCGCGGTTGGCATCTCGCTGCTGGTGGCAATGAGTGCCACACCGGCGCTGTGCGCGCTGGTCATGAGCCGCTACACGCCCCGTCAGGAAGCCACATTTCTGCTTCGCTGCAAACGTGCGCAACAGCGCGCGATCAAGGGTTTGCACGCGCATCCGCGCCTGGTGCTGGCGTTGCTGCTGATCACCGGCACGGCGGGCATTGTCCTGATGCCATTGCTCGGCGCCCGCCTGCTGCCGGACTTCCGCGAGGACTACCTGATCGCTCACGCCTCACTGCGCCCAGGCATTTCGCTGACCGAGACCGCGCGCGTCGGGGCTCGCATCGCGCAGCGCCTGTCGGCCATTCCCGGCGTGAAGAGCGTCGCCGAGCAAATCGGCCGCTCCGAAAACGGACAGGATCCGGATGCGCCGAACAAGAGCGAGTTTGAAGTGCAGATCGATCCCGCGCAGGGCTACAGCGCGACCCAGATCGAGCAGCGCATTCGTCAGACCTTCGACGCCTTTCCGAACCAGCTGGTCGAGATCTATTCGGTGCTGGTCGAACGCATCGGCGAGACGCTGTCCGGTGAATCCGCGCCGTTCTTCGTCAGCATATTCGGTTCGGATCTGGATACCGACGACAGCGTCGCGGCAGAAATTGCCAAGGTATTGGAAGTGCTGCCCCATAGCGGCAACGTGCGTTTGAAAGTGCCGCCGCGCCAGCCGGAACTGCATTTGGAACTGCGCCCGCAACAGCTGGCGTTGTACGGACTGCAGGCGGCCGATGTCCTGCAAACCGTCAATGCCGCCTACCATGGCACCGAAGTCGCCCAGCTCAACCAAGCCGACCGCAGCGTGCCGGTGACGGTACGCATCGCGCATGCGGACGCATCGCCGCAGGGCGTGGCCGCATTACTGCTGCGCGGCAGTGCTGGTGCGATCGTGCCGTTATCGAGCGTCGCGGATCTGCAGCTGATATCGGCGCGCAGCCTGATCGATCACGAAGACGGTCTGCGCCGTCAGGTGGTCGAGGTCAATCCGCAAACCTCAGACCAGAGAGGCTTCGCGGAGTCGGCGCGCCGGGCCATCGCTGCGCAGGTTAAGCTGCCGGCGGGCGTTTACCTGCGTTTCGGCGGTGCTGCACAGGCGCAGGCCATCGCGGCGCGCGAACTGCTGCTGCACTCCGCGGCCGCTCTGATACTCATCGTGCTACTGCTGGCGCTGGCATTTGGGTCTGCCCGCCATGTCCTGCTGGTGATCACAGCCCTGCCCAGTACGCTGATCGGCGGCGTCGCCGCGGTGGCGCTCACGGGCGGCTCGCTGTCCCTCGGAGCCATGGTGGGCTTCGTGGCGCTGTTCGGCATGGCCGCACGCAATACTATCCTGCTGATCTCCCACTACGATCACCTGGTGCGTAGTGAAGGCCATGTCTGGAGCCTTGAGACCGCACTGCTAGGCGCGCAAGAGCGCCTGACACCGGTGCTGCTTACGGCGCTGCTGACCGGCCTCGCGCTGCTGCCGGTGGCCGTGCAATTGCACCAGCCGGGTCATGAGATCGAGGGACCCATGGCCGTGGTCATACTGGGCGGATTGGTATCCTCGACACTCGTGAGCCTGCTGCTGATCCCGCCGCTCGCGGCGCGCTGGCTGCGTCCGGAGTGATCCGGAAGCCTCGCGCGCCGCAAATGGCACACAAAAAACCGGCGCCCAGAGGGCGCCGGCGAGTCGAAGGGGAACTGATTGGATTTAGAATGCCAGGAACGCGCCGACGTTGACGTCGGTACTCTTGTTCTCACCGTCGTTATGAGCGATCGTCCAGACGCGGCTCACTTCTCCGAGCAGGGTCAGGTTCTTGGTCAGCGAGTAATACACGCCACCGGTGACCTTCGCATTGTCCGCCAGCAAATCAGGCACCGCGGCCCGATCGGCTGCGTTGGCAAAGGCCAAGCGGCTGACGCCGTAGTTCACGCCGAATTTCACCTGTTGGATCGTGTAGGTGCCCTGCAGCAGGTAGCCGTAGGATGGACGCGCATTGCCATGGCCGTCATCGGCCAGGAAGTACAGGCCCGTCGTGCCCATACCTTTGCCGTCGTAGCCCGAGGCCGTCAAGGACAGGCTGCCGATGTCCAGCTTGGCAAACACGTCGCCACCGACGCTCCGGAAGCTGCCGGCGGTGGTGGCGCTCAGATCATAGTCCTGCTTCTGCTCGATGCCGGTCGCCGACAAAGACAGCTTCATGTCGTCGCCGAATTTGCCGCTCCAGGCGATCTTGCCGTGAAACCCCGGGGCACTCTTCGCGGCGGGGATTCCCGGCTCGGTCAGTGAATTGACCGGTTCGAAGATACCGACAGTGAGGTTAGCGCCGCTAAAGTCGGGTGTCGTATAGTTCATCTGCGCCAGCGTATCGACGTAGATGTACCCGAAGCCGATCGAGCCCAGCGTAGTGTTCGCCGGTGAAGGACCCGACGCGGCGCCTCCGACCCCCACGCCAATGAGTGTCATGTCATTGATGATCGCATCGAAGCCGAACAGGCCGAAGTTCCGACCCAGCGTGAAGGTGCCCATGTCCTTGTTACCGAAGGTCATATAGACCTGGCGCAGGTCCAGTCCGGTGGTGCCCAAACCAACATTGGGGTTACCGCCAGCGGTCTGCTGGAGGTTGGGACTGCCGCCGTCATTGGTGGCAATGCCCGGATAGAGACCCAGGTGCGCCGCCAGATCAATGCCGTCCTGAGTGGTCGAGACGCCAAAGACGAAGGCCGCCGGCAGCAGACCGTTGGCAATGCTGGAAACGCTGTTGCCGCTCGCATCACCGGTGCAGGCGCCGCCGACCGTCACGACGGGTGCGACCTTAGAGGCTTTTTCGCAATTTGAATAAATGTAGTCCACGTTAACGTTGCCATTAAGGGAAAACTTCCACGTGCCGTCCGCGTTGGTGAGATCGATTGCCGAAGCCGGCAAGGCCGCGGCAAGTGTGACCACGCCCGCCGCAATCGAGGCAAGCGGGTACAACCTTCTATGGATATGGTTCATCGGAGCTCCTTCCTAAGTATATTTATCAATGTCGCTGTATTCGCGGACCTTGTCCGCGTGGCGCAAACCCCGCGCCCCCGCTGAATTAAAGGCAAGCGATATGCCAATTCAACCCCGTCTCATTAAAGCATAAAAGCCTTATCTTCCACAGCATTATGTTGTTGTTTTAATGCGACATGAGACGCTTTTGACCTAGTCGTATGATTTCCCTCTACAACGTGGGACGAAAGTGCCACAGCCAGTGCCAGCTGCGCGTCGAGAAAATGCCCGGTGAGGTTCATGACCGTGATCAATAGGCTCAGGCGCAGTTTCAGGCTGGTGCCGAACGGGCGTCTGGTTTGCTCCGGCGTGGGCAGACTCATGCGGGAATCGTGCGTTCAACCCAGCCAGCCTGGATCAAGCAGATGGCAAGGACCGCTTGGATTGGTCGCAGTCTTAGCGCCGCGGCAGTAGCTGATCCCGGGCCCTCAGGGTCGACAGGGCCCGGGATGCTACTCGTTCTGTGGGCTCAACCGCAGCGGTCAGCTCTTGAGCGCTCCGGAGGCCTTCGCCACGTGCGTCGCGATGGCATCCATCAAGGGCGGACTCAGACAGTCGTAGGGCTCGAGGCCCAGCTCTTTGAACCGGGCACGTACTTCGCCCATGCGCGCCGGATCAAAGCCTTGTTCAATGATCGAGGACACGAAGGCTGCGAAGCCCGGTGCGGACCAACCCGGTTCGGATGACAGTTCGGTGTGGATGAAATCCAGGCCGTAAAATGGATGGCCGGTATTTTCGATACGACCATACATATGCACGCCGCAGCCCTTGCAGGCGTGGCGTTGAATGGCGGCCTTCGGGTCGACCACGGCGAGTTTGTCCGCGTTCTGTGTGACGCTGACTTTGTCTTTGCCCACGACCGCGATCACCGAGAACAGCGCACCCTTCGGTTTCCAGCATTTGGAACAGCCGCAAGCGTGATTGTGAGCCGTCTGGGCTTTGATCGACACCTTCACGGGGTTGTTTGCACACTTGCAGGTGAGCGTGCCGCCCGCGAAATCCTTTGAACCTTGTTTAATGCCGTTGTCGATCGACGGATGAAGTGAAATTGCCATTTTTTTTACCTCCGATCGCTGATGATGGCTTGCGTGCCGTCGCGGAACCGATTGTTACTCATTGCATCTTCTCCATAAATTTTTGAACAGTTGATCGGAATGTGGTCCTGGTCGACCCGACTCTAGCGTGTGGCGCGCCATGCGGCCGGTAGATCCGCCCCACCGTTAGTGTGGGGCGAACCGAGATGTGACTCCTCGGCAACCAAAACGTTCGTCTCTTCGCCGGAACCGTGGCGGGTTGTTACCCGACCGATGTCAGGCCGCTGCAATCCATGACGATGCATCTTCCGATATACCGTCTTACGGCTCAGGTTCAACCGCACCGCAACGGCGCTGACATTCCAGTTGCACGCCTCCAGAGTCCGACGCAGCGCGTCGCATTCGGCGCTGCTCAAAACGTTGCCGTCGTCGTCATCGACGATCGGCCTCGAATCGGCTTCAGCCTGGGGCTTGTTCCGGCCGCCGGTCAGCCAGCTTTCGTCGAAGTCCTCGAGGCTCAGGTAATCCGACTCGCACAATGCCAGCATCGTGCACAGCACATTGCGCAGTTGCCGCAAGTTGCCTGGCCATGAATATCGCGCCAGGCGCTGCACCAGTGCCTCGTCGATCTGCACCGGCGTACGTTCACCCGCCTCGATACGCAGCAGACAGCGCACCACGTCGGCCGCGTCCTTGCGATCGCGCAAGGGTGGGATGGTCAGGGAAATGCCATTGAGCCGATAGTATAGATCATCGCGAAACAGGCCTTTGGCGATCATTTCCCCCGGGTCGCGATGGGTGGCGCTGATCACGCGTATATCGACTGCAACCGGCTTGCCGCCCAGCGGCACTACCTCGCGCTCTTCGATCACGGTCAGCAACCGCGCCTGCAACGGCATCGGCATATCGCCGATCTCATCGAGGAACAGCGTACCCCCGCTGGCCTGCAACACGCGCCCGACATTGCCTTCGCGAGCGGCGCCGGTGAAGGCGCCCGCCTTGTAGCCGAACAATTCGCTCTCGATCAGCAGTTCCGGAATCGCGGCGCAGTTGACCGCCACGAACGGCTTGTCTGAGCGCCGGCTGGCATTGTGGATGGCCTTGGCCAGATAGCCCTTGCCGGTGCCGGTCTCGCCGAGCAGCAGCACCGAGATGTCCCGATTCAGTATGCGGCGCAGGGTCTGCACGTTGCGCACCATCACCGGATCGGTGTGCTCCATCACATCCAGCACATCTGAGAACGCCCTGGTGCCGACGATCACGGACTTCGGTGCGTGCCGAAATTCATCCGCCGGCGGCTGTACCAGCGCAAATAAACTTCGATGCCCGCCGCGCGTCGCCATCGGTTCCGGTCGGAAACCGTGTCGCATGCTCATGTGCAGCAGGGTCGCCAGCGGTGCGTCCAGCACCGTGCCAATCGCGTGCCCGCATAGGGACTTGTGATCCGCATAGCCAAGCATTTCCAGCGCACTGCGGTTGGCGCCCATGATCGTGCCGCCCTCGTCGAATGCCAGAACGCCCTCGCCGGGGGTGCTGACAAAATCCGCGCAGCGATGAAAGCGCAACACGAAATACGGCTTGCACGCACGCAATAGCGCGCGGTTCTCGATGTTAAGTGCAGCGATCTCGACCAGTGCCAAAGTGTGGGTCTGCGCCCCGGTGGAACAGCCGGAGATGTCCAGCGCCGCGATCACCCTGCCTTGCAGGTCGAAGATCGGTGCCGCCGAGCAGGTCAAATCCGTGTTCTGTACCAAAAAGTGGTCCGCACGATGAATGACGATGGGCTCGCGCGTCATCAGGCAGGTGCCCATGCCGTTGGTACCGAGTTCCTGCTCGCTCCAGATGGCGCCCTCGCGGAAACCGCTGCGGCGTGCCGTCATGGAGAAGGCAGGATCGCCCACATAACTGAGGATCACCCCATCGTGATCGGTGAGCATGATGGCGTACTGTGTATGCGCCATCTGTCTGGATAGCCCGAGCATTTCGATGCGGGCGATCGGCAGCACGGCGCCGATGCGCTCGCACCTCGCCTCGAGGTCGCTGCGCTCGACGATCAACGGCTTCTTGATTTGCGATGGATCGAGAGAGTAGGTGGATAAGCAACGGCTCCAAGAGCGACGCACCGCGTGGCCGATCGTGTTGCTGTCGGCGCAGCCTTTCAAGGCCGACTCGATCAATCGCGCATGGCCTTGACTATCTAGCCTCAAACGCATGTTCCCCTCCAGCTGCCTGTTCCCGCCGACGCCCGCAGGCATGCCGGTTTTATTTTTGTCGACGGCCGCGAAACCAAAGCCTCCCGCGGACTGTACAGCGCTACCGTACCGCCCGGAAACAGTGTTCCCACCACCTAGCATAGAGGGTATTACGAATGGCTGCCCGCGAACAGGAGTTACCATTGAAAAATCAGCCAAAAACCGGCGCCAGCGGCCCAGACGGGGGTCAACGCCAGGGCATGTGTTGCAGCACGGTCACAGCGCCCGGTAGCGCCAGCTGGCCTCGATACTGCATTCGCGCGGCGCCTTGGCATGATCAGAAACGGATCACCGAGCGGATGACCTTGCCGTCGTGCATGAGTTCGAATGCTTTGTTGATCTCTTCAAGCGGCAACACTTCGCTGATCATCTCGTCGATTTTGATCTCGCCGTGCAGGTAGCGTTCGACGAACCCCGGCAGCTGCGAGCGGCCTTTGACGCCACCGAAGGCGGAGCCGCGCCATACGCGCCCAGTGACCAGCTGGAACGGACGCGTGCGGATTTCTTCGCCGGCGCCAGCCACGCCGATGATGACCGACTCGCCCCAACCCTTATGGCAGCATTCCAGCGCCGAGCGCATCACATTGACGTTGCCGATACATTCGAACGAATAGTCGACGCCGCCGTCGGTCAGATCGACGATAACCTGCTGCACCGGCCCATCGTGTTCTTTCGGATTGAGGCAATCGGTAGCTCCGAGCGCCTTGGCCATGGAAAACTTATCTGTATTGGTGTCGACCGCGATGATGCGGCTGGCCTTGGCCATCACGGCACCCTGTACGACCGAGAGCCCGATGCCACCGAGACCGAAGACTGCCACGGTGGACCCAGGTGGCACTTTGGCGGTATTGAGCACCGCGCCGATGCCCGTGGTGATGCCGCAACCGAGCAGGCAGACCTTATCCAGCGGGGCCTTCGGATTGATTTTTGCGACCGAAATCTCGGGCATCACCGTGTATTCGGAGAATGTGCTGGTACCCATGTAGTGCAGGATGGGCTTACCCCGATGCGAGAAGCGCGTGGTGCCGTCAGGCATCAGGCCTTTGCCCTGGGTAGCCCGGATCTTCTGGCATAGATTGGTCTTGCCGGATTTGCAGAACTTGCACTCGCCGCACTCGGGCGTGTAGAGCGGAATGACGTGATCGCCCGCTTTGACGCTTTTCACGCCGGCGCCGACTTCCTGCACGATACCGCCGCCCTCGTGACCCAGGATGACCGGGAACATGCCTTCCGGATCCTTGCCGGAAAGCGTGAAGGCATCCGTATGGCAAACGCCGGTGGCCACTATCTTGACCAGCACCTCACCGGCTTTGGGTCCGTCGACCTGGATTTCCTCGATCGAAAGCGGCTTGCCGGCGCCCCAAGCCACTGCAGCTCTAGACTTCATATCTCCCTCCGCACTTTCTTGTTGCCATCGGGGGCAGTCGGCTCACGCGTCCTGGTGCTGGAGCTGGTGCAACACCCGCATTGCTTCCACTACGGATTGCAGCCTGTGTGCCATCTTTGGCTATGCTATAAAAATATTCTTTATCAATCAGTTATAGCAATAACTGAAACTAAATCGGGAATCTGGCTTGGCGGCCAGAGTCGGGCACGCCACAATCCTGTGACACTTGTGACACAGGCCGATGCAGCCGGTCCGTAGCCTTAAGGAAGCTACCAACCGTTTGGGCTGGAACCAGCCTATTCTTGCGTTGGTTCCGGGGTGGGCGGCGGATTCCCGTATTTTCGCGACGGACTGCCTTTAAAGCTGGCGCGCACGAAAGTCATGATCTTCCACAGGTCATCCTCGGTCGGGATCAGGGTCCCGAACGGCGGCATCGGCGCCACCACGTTCTCGTGTCCTTTGCGCACGTAACCTTTGGCCTGCAACGCGACGCTACCCAGCGTGACGAGGCGAAACAAGGTGTCGTCGTCGCCGTCATAGATCCAAACGTCGTTGATCAGCGGTGGGCAGATGCCGCCGCCGCCATTGCCGCCGTGACAGCCGTTGCAGCTGTATTGCAGATACAGCTTGCTACCCTGCGCGACGATATCGGCGTTGTCGTCGGTGTAGGCGTTCTTCAGTGTTCCTTTCGCGGCGCTATCAACCCGTTGAACCGGCGTCATCGTCGAACCGGGTTTGCTCGCCACCGGCGTGGCGGCGGCCGGCGCCGGAGCTGCGTGATCTTGTGCCCAGGCGCCCATGGTCAGGGCGAGCACCACCAAACCGCCAACCAAACTTTTTGCTAGCACATCGTTTCTCCTCTACAGTGCCCAAGAAATCATTCGCGGTGTCGGCGCGACGCTTAACCCGAATTCGAAGCCGTATGCGGCGCCGATTGCTCCAATAGCTTGATCACGGCGTCGTTGCCCTTGTCGCGAGCAATGCCGAGCGCGGTGTTGCCGCTCTCGTTTTTCAGGGCCGGATCGGCGCCCGATTTGAGCAGCAAGGCGGTCATATCCGCCTGATTGGAGGCGGCGGCGATCATCAGCGCCGTGACACCACCTTTGTTCGTGGCATTGACATCTGCGCCGTGATCGAGCAACGCCTTGGCGGACCGATCCGAAAGACCCGCAACGGCGAGCATCAACGGCGTGTAGCCGCTGCCTATCCTTTCATTGACATCTGAGCCGGCGTTCACCAGCGCCACGACGGCCACGTCTTTACCGTATTCGGAGGCGATCCCCAGAGGCGTCAGTCCGCTCGAATTCTTGGCGTTCAGGTCGGCCTTGCGCGCCGCCAGGAACTCCACCAGATCGGGATCATCCACCCATGCCGCAGTCATCATCGGGGTCCACCCGTCGCTGTCCGGCCGATTGACCTCGGCGTGGTGTTCAACCAGGTACGTGACCATGCTCAGTGACATCCTGCGAACCGCGTTGAGCAGTGGCGTGTTGCCCTGCGGATCGCGCGCGTTGACGTCGGCGTGCTTCTTTTCCACGAGGTAGGTCACGCGCACCGGGTCATCGGCGATCACCGCATTGTTGAGCTCAACACTGAGCTTGGCGCCATGCGCGAGCCAATCGTCCAGCATGGCGATGGTGACGTTCTGTATCGCCGGGCCCGTGTACTTCGGCTTGTTGAGCGGGGCATAAGGTCCGTGTGAGGGCAGATCGCCGTCGATGATACAACTCTCGCATTTGACCAGTGGCACGCCGAAGTCGACCAGGATCGCCCGAATCTTGTCCTTCTGCTGTTTGAGCGCATTCTCGATCTGATCCCTGAAGGCACGATTTTGCGTGCGCACCGCCAGGGTCATGTCGAACTCCATCGGCACCGAGTCCTCCATCAGATTCACGGGCTGGATGGTCAAGGGCGCGTGCTTCATGACCTTGTAGTAGCCGGCGAACGGTCCCCAGACCGCCGCGACGTCCAGTTGCCCATCCATGACCTGCTGCATCTGATAGACCGGCTCATCCGCCGGGACCGTATCGGCATCGTGACTGAGGTAGTGCACGACAATATTGTTCTTGACGTCGTGCTCCTCGAGCGCCTCGCGGATCGCGGAGGTCTGGTAAACGCCGACCTTGAGGGTCTTGAGTCGCGGATCGTCCAAATTCTTGAAATCCAGGTCTCGGTCAGTTCGCGAGGCCAGCACGAAAGTGGTGCGGTACAACGGCGAGGTGCTCAATACGCCCTGTGCGTCACTCGTCAGGTCGAGCATGAGGTCGCACTGATCTGCGGCCAGAGTAGTGCGGGTTTGCCCGCGCTCGATTCCGGGCCGGTAGTAGTACTGCACTCCGGTGTTGAGCGACTCGGCGATCACCTGCGCGATCTTTTGCTCGTAACCTTCGCCCCGGTTGTTCGAAAACGGCATGTTGCCGGGGTCGGCGCAAACTCTTAGCGCCGCCATCGGGGCGGCGCCCAGCGCGGCGCCAGTGACGCCGAGCAGTAAAACTGGAATGGCCGAGCGGATGCTGGTGATCATTAGTTGGGCCTCAATGTACTCTATTTCTGTCCCCATCAGACTACCGCGCTCGACAAACGGTTCAACCCATCAGCGCCTGGCGAACTCAATCGTAGCAATCGTCTGACTGTCGGGCCTAGAGCCGGACTTGCTCCCCACATAAAAGGCGCCCGATGTCTTTGCAGACATCAGGCGCCAGTATCAACTAAGACGTTACAATTTTTCGGTTATTCGACTCGGAACGTGTACAGCGTGCCGCCCATCGGGATCTTGTCCAGATTGGCTGCCTTGGTCATCGCAGTTGCGCCAATGGCGCCGAACTTATCGCTCAGGTCGAGGCCCGCGGTGACCGGCAATCCGATCCAGCCGCCAATGCCACTCCACACCGAGACGTACTGCTTGCCGCCGACCTTGTAGGTGATCGGGTTGCCGATGATGCCGGAACCCAGCCGTCGCTCCCACAGGACCTTGCCAGTCTTTCGGTCCACGGCCCGGAAGTCGCCTAACAGATTGCCGTAGAACGCCAGACCGCCGTCGGTCACCAGTGCGCCGCCCCAATTCGGGTACGCATCCGGAATCTCCCAAACGGTCTCACCCGTCACCACGTTGAACTTCTTGAACTTACCGGTTACGCCGGGCTTCTCCGGATACATGTAGACGTTGGCAAACACGTACACGGTGCCCTGCTGGGTATGCGACCGCTGCTGCGGCTCATCTTCCATGCACCAGTTGTTGGTCGGGCAGTACGCCATGCCAGGCTCGCTCGGGTCGATCGCGCACGGCTGCTGGTCCTTACCGCCCATCGCGGACGGGCAGGCCTGCGTATTGCCGTTCGGCAGCAGCGGGGAATGCTCGAACACCTTGACGGGACGCCCGGTCTTGAGGTCGACCTTCTCGGCCCAGTTGACGGTGACGAACTTGTTCGCACGCAGCAACGTGCCATCGGCGCGATCCAACACATACGCGAAGCCGTTGCGGTCAAAGTGGATCAGCACTTTGTGCATCTTGCCGTCGACGTTGAGGTCTTCGAGCATAAGCTCGTTGATGCCATCGTAGTCCCACTGGTCGAACGGCGTCATCTGGTAAACCCAGGCGACCTCGCCGGTATCGACATTGCGGGCGAAAATGCTCATGGACCACTTGTTGTCCCACTTGCCGCTGTTGCACTCCTGCTGCGTCTTGTCGCCGCAGCGATAAGACGGGCTCCATAGCCCGGGATTGCCCGTTGAGGTATAGACCAGTTTGAGCTCCGGGTCATAGCTGTAGAAGCCCCACAGGGCGCCGCCGCCGCGCTTCCACTCGTCGCCGGGATAGCTGTGGATACCGACATCGGAGCCTGCCGTGCCGTATTCCGGGTGCGCCTTGTTGGTGTTGGGCGTGAGGCCCACGTCCTTGTCGCTGCCGGTGCTGAAGAACTCCCAGACTTTCTTGCCGTCCGCCAAAGCGTAGGCGTCCAGGCGACCGCGGGCAGCGAATTCATCGCCGCCGAAGCCGATGATCACCTTACCATTGGCAATGATCGGAGCGGGCGTGATGGTCTCGCCGCGATCCGGATAAGCCGACTTGACGACCCAATCTTCTTTGCCGGTCTTCGCATCCAGAGCGACCACGAAGCCGTCCAGCGTGGCAAACACCAGCTTGCCGTCGGCATAGGACGGGCCGCGGTTGACCGTGTCGCAGCAGGCGCGTGCGACGGCGGATTCGTCACGATCGGTCATCTTTTGGTAGTGCCAGATCTGTTTCGGATGATCCGGATCGGTCAAATCGAGCGCCTGCACGATATTCGGCCAGCCGCTTTCCATGTACATCATCGGTTTGCCGTCGACCGTCACCACCAGTGGCTGGCCCTCATGGCCACGCAGCGTGCCGCTCGATTGCGACCAGATCATCTGCAGCTTGCCGACGTTGGCGGTGGTAATGTCCTTCAAATTGCTGTGTCGCGTGTTTGCTTGGTCACCACCCGGCGCTGCCCACTGATTTGGGTCCTTGGCGCGGTCCGCGACCTCATCAGCAACTGTCGCACCGGATATCGCGGTGAGTGCCAAGGCGGCACAGAACATCCCCACCCTGCTCCTAAATTCGGATTCCATACGCTGTTCTCCTCCTAAACGCATCGTGTCTTTATGTCCCGCCGCCACTGCCGGAGTGCCAGCGGGGATTATCAGCTCATGACTAAGCACTCGCCGTGCCAGTATTATTTACAAGGAAAAAGTTCCACTTATCATCAGGTTATAATTCTCAACCCGCGCCCCCGAACGGCCCGAACCAGGTTTGTCGGGTCGGCGACGCCACAACGGTGTGCCGTAATTGACCCAACCCCTTTGAGACTATGTTATCGATACCCGCAACATTGTGCCAGACCCGGCCGACAGATCGACTAGCGCAGGCTCTTGGCATGATGCGCCAGATGATCGGCAACGAAGCTCTGGATGAACCAGTAAGAATGATCGTAGCCCTCGTGCCGACGCACGGTCAGCGCCTGGCCTGACACCGCGGCGGCCGCTTCCAGCGTCTGGGGCTGAAGTTGCTCGGCCAAAAACTGATCGGCCTGCCCTTGGTCTACCAGAATGTGGTGCGGGTACGCCCTGCGTCGCATCAACACGGATGCATCCCAGTCCTGCCACTGGGTAGCGTCGGCTCCCAGGTAGTTGCCGAATGCCTTCTTGCCCCAAGGCACCGCCACCGGATTGGAAATTGGCGCAAACGCTGAAACCGAATGCCAGCGCGAGGGATTGCGCAGTGCAGTAACCAATGCGCCGTGACCGCCCATCGAATGCCCAAAAATCCCACGACGCTCAATGCTGATCGGGAAGTTCTTTTCTACCAGCGCGGGCAGCTCTTGGTTGACGTAGCTGCCCATGCGATAGTTCGTCGACCAGGGCGCGGCCGTGGCGTCGAGATAGAAGCCGGCGCCGACGCCAAAGTCCCAGGCCTCGGAATCCCCCGGCAGATTGAGCCCGCGGGGACTGGTGTCGCAGGCCACGAGCGCCAGGCCATATTCGGACGCCAGCCGCAGGGCACCGGCCTTGATCATGAATGTCTCTTCGGTGCAGGTCAGGCCCGCGAGGTAATAGAGTGCCGGCACTTTGCCGCGCCCGGCCTGCGGCGGCAGGTAGATGCCAAAGCGCATGTCGCTGCGGGTTGAATCGGAGCGGTGGCCGTAGAAGCCGATGCGCCCGCCAAAACAGGCCTGTTCGCTGCGCCGTTCTAAAGTCATAGGTATTCCTTAAGTGTAGGCGCCTAGAGTCAGGCCAGGTAGGTCGGCGCCGCTCCCGGCGTTGCTGCGGACATCCCCTGCTCCACTGCCACATTCTTCAATGCCGATCCCAGCTTTTGTTTGACCATCTTTGACCATCGATAGGTGCTGGTTGCAGTAATAGTCCATGTCAAAGCGAGCGCGGCGGCAAACAGGATGCTGTCGCAGTGCCTGGGCATCTGATCCCTATATCAAGGCTTGCCGAGTGTATAAGACAAACCCGTCCTGCATTTGAACTGTGTCAGATTCGCATCACGCGATTCCAATGGCTACGGTGCGAGGACATTGCTGACCAGGACTGGTTGCCCCACATAGTAAGCCGGAAACAGTCGCTTGAAGTTTTCGATCTTGGGCAAATCGTTATAGACGATGTAGGGGTAGTTCGGGTGGTGAGTCAGGAAATCCTGGTGGTAGTCCTCCGCCGGATAGAATCCTGTCAGGCCGTCGACACGCGTGACTATGGGCCGCGGAAAAACCTGTGCCTGGCTCAATTGCGCGATATAGGCGTCGGCAATCTGTTTCTGAGTCGCATCGCTATAGAAGATCTCCGAGCGATACTGCGTTCCGGTATCGGGTCCCTGCCGATTCAGTTGCGTGGGATCGTGAACGACCGAAAAGAACACCTGCAGAATCTCGCCAAAGGATATTTGCGCCGGATCAAAGCTGATCTGCACGGACTCGGCGTGGCCGGTGGTTCCGGAACTGACGCTCTCATACTCCGCAGTGCTCTTGGCGCCACCGGCGTAGCCCGCGACCACGCGGCCCACGCCGCGCACGTGCTCGAAGACCCCTTGCACGCCCCAGAAGCAGCCTCCAGCTAGCACTACGGTTTGAGCGGGTCCGGCCGCCTTGGGATTGTCCAGAGCGGCCGGCGCAACCACGGCTGCGCGCTCGCCAGCGTGCACATGCCACTGCCCCAGAACCCCGGCGATCAGCAGCAGCGCCGCAACGGCGAGGGATGTGGCTCGATTCAATTTCGGCAGCGACATGTAGTACTCCTTAAAGAGGCGACCAACGCCTCAAGCGCGTGCCGTAAAATTCAATGCCACGGAGTTCATGCAGTAGCGCAACCCCGTAGGCTTTGGCCCGTCATCGAATACATGCCCCAGGTGTGCATCGCAGCGACGGCAGGAGATCGCATCGCGTTGCATACCGAGGCTGCGATCCGAGGCTTTGACCACATTCAGCGACGATATCGGTTGCCAGAAGCTCGGCCAACCCGTTCCAGACTCATATTTGTTTTTTGAGTCGTACAGAGCCGTGTCGCAGCATATGCAGCGGTACAGACCGTCGGCGTGATTGTTCGCGTAGCGTCCCGAGAACGCCGCTTCCGTCCCGGCATGGCGAGTCACCCGATAGGCTTCCGCGGATAATTGGTGGCGCCAATCGGCATCGCTCTTCACGAGCCTCGCGACACTCACCACTCCGCCACTTTTGCCGGAGGGCGCGAACAGTTCGATGCTCACTGCGCCGCCGTCCCCGGCCTCCGACGCCACTGCAACCCTCAGCCCGCCGATGAATGCACCGCACAATGCCGCCGCCAGACCCTGGATCAGAATTGTGCGGCGTGCTGAGTTTGTCGGGTGGCCTGTTGTCATCGTGGTCTCCTATATGAGATGGCCGTACGGACGGCACGGGGGTTCTCTATGTTGTTATTCGCTGTGGGTCCGGAAAAGGTTTCATCTGCCCCGAGGCTCCCGCACGGACTACCAGACACCAACATTCGGCATCGAGACCCAGGGCTCCTGCGGCGCGAGCCGCTCGCCTTTCTGTAGCAGCTCGATTGATATCTGATCCGGCGAGCGCACGAAGGCCATGTGGCCATCGCGCGGAGGACGGCTGATGGTGACGCCGTGTTTCATCAAGCGCTCGCAGGTGGCATAGATGTCCTCCACCTCGTAGGCGACGTGGCCGAAGTTGCGACCGCCCGTGTACGACTGGGGATCCCAATTGCACGTCAATTCAATCTGCGCCGCGGTATCCCCCGGCGCAGCGACGAACACCAAGGTGAAGCGACCCTTGTCGTTGTCAATGCGGTGCAGCTCTTTCAGCCCCAGCGCGTCGCAATAGAACGCAAGGGAGGCCTTGAGGTCGGTGGCTCGAACCATCGTGTGGAGGTATTTCATCTCTGGCTCATTTGAAGTGCGGGGGAAAAATTGGCATTTGCCCGGTGGCTATGAATCGGTTCTCTCTTGGTAATCATTGGTAATCATTGGTAATCATTTGAATATTTGACGTGCTTCCGCGCGCGGTGGCATGCACATTCCCGACAAAAATCGCCCGCTTCTCGCGCACCAGGCGAGTCGAGAACTGACGCAGGCAGTCTCTCCTGCGATGAGCGATTTTGGCGTGGATCGCGCGCACTCGATGCTTCTTTCCCGCGCGCTGCGCTGTGGCGTGCTTATCCTTGAGCCGCAGTCTTAATATTTTGACCTTTGTGGAAGAGGTGCGGCGCATAGGTATTTCACTGGGATTATATACAGCGCGCCGCTGAACAACATGCCTTGTTTCCGTTGTCAGTGCGCAGCGATAGAGGCCGCCTGAGCGCATCGCTCTTCAGGACTCTGGCATCCAGTAACGCCGGCTGACCCCGGGAGTGCGCCTCGGCTTGAAGGCCCCGGTTTGACGGCGCGCTTGGATAATTTTACTCATGTTCATCGGAGATCGGCAGTGGGCCGGATTAAGATTATATGGGGGCGCAGCGGCTAAACTATCTAGCGGCACTAT
This sequence comes from Steroidobacteraceae bacterium, assembly GCA_036733765.1. Classification (GTDB taxonomy): domain Bacteria; phylum Pseudomonadota; class Gammaproteobacteria; order Steroidobacterales; family Steroidobacteraceae; genus FEN-1191. The sequence continues at coordinate 63,608 of DAIMZW010000002.1, read as the reverse complement.
CCTCTGAGCTTTGACCCACATGCCATCACGTCACTCGGCGATCGGTATCTTGGCGCTGTTGGGCGCCATCGCCGCGTCGCGGGCGACCTCCCCTGGGCTACCCTTAAGCACACGCCCCCTTGCGACCCCCGGCATCGCTCATCTGCAGGCCTTTGGCAGTCGCAGCGCGCAACAGCGAGAGAGTGCTGCGAGTGGCAAACTCGACGCCGCGCTCGCGGACCTCACGCGCCACACAGCCCTCGTTCGTCCCGACCACGCGCTCGCGGACCTGCATGCGCTCAACCCCGCCGCACGCTTCATGCAGCCCTCGATCGCGGCCGCGCCGCTCGTGCTCATCGACGCCGTGACACGTGGTGACCCCCAGAGACTGAAAACCGCGCTGCAAAGTCTCGGTCTGCAGAGAGCCTCGGTCTACCGCAACGATGTCGGCGGCTGGCTGCCGGTGACGCAGATTGATGCGGCCACAGCGCGCGCAGAGCTGCACTCGATGCGCGCCGCGATGCCGCGCGCTCGCACGGGCGAGGTGACTTCCCAAGGCGATTTCGCCCAAGGCAGCGATGTGCTGCGCACGACCTATCCGACGCTGACCGGCGCCGGTGTGACCGTTGGCGTGCTGTCCGACAGCTTTAATTGCTACGCGGTGTACGCCAAGCCCGGCAACGGCGTGCCGGCCTCGGGGACGACCGGCTATGCCCCGAATGGCCACCTCGCTGACGCCAAGCAGGACGAGTCGACCGGCGATCTACCCGCGAGCGTCAACGTGCTCGAGGAAGCGCCCTGCCTGGACTATGGCGCTCCCACCCAGCTGCCCTTCACCGACGAAGGCCGCGCGATGCTGCAGATCGTTCACGATGTCGCGCCGGGGGCGAGTCTCGCCTTCTACACGGCCGACAACAGCGAGGCGGATTTTGCCAACGGCATCGTCGCGCTCGCGACGGCCGGTGCGAAAGTCGAAGCCGACGACACCGTCTACTTTGATGAGCCGTTCTTCCAGGACGGCATCCTGGCCCAGGCGGTCGACCAAGTTGAAGCGCAAGGCGTGGCGTACTTTTCCGCTGCCGGTAACGATGCCGAGTTCTCCTATGAGAACACGGCGCCAAGCTTCGCCACGCTGTCGGCCACTGCACCCAACACGGGTGAGTATCTGCTCAATCTCGACACTACCGGCGCCACGACGACCACTGCGTTGCCCGTGAGCATCCCGGCGCTGTTTCCGGGGGAGTTTCTCGCTGTCGTGGTCGAGTGGGATCAGCCTTACGTGACTGGCGCCCCCGGCAGCCCCGGCGCAAGCAGTCAGATCGACCTGTGCGTCACCGGGGCATCCGGCAGCGACCGGATCACCGACCTCGATGGCAATTCGGTCGCCTGCACAGGCCCCAACGCGATCGGCGTCGATCCGGTGCAGGTACTCATCATCGGCAATCCAGCCAATGCGAGCGGCAACAGCGCCACCGAGTCCCTGAACCTCCTCATCGGGCTGGCGAACGGTTCGACGGCGCCCGGCCGCATCAAGCTCGCGCTCGAGGCCGATGGCGCGCTGGTTTCGATCAATGCGTTTGCGACCAACAGTGCGACGCTGCAGGGGCATCCAGGTGCCGCTGGCGCAGTCGCCGTCGGAGCGGCGTTCTTCCCGCAAACGCCGCGTTGTGGTACTTCTCCGGCGATACTTGAGCCCTACTCCTCGGAAGGCGGCGCGCCGATTCTGTTCGACGCGTCGGGCACCCGGCTCGCGACTCCGGAGATTCGCCAGAAGCCTGATGTCGTTGGCCCCGACGGGGTTAACACTACATTCTTTGGTGTCGCGCTCGCGAACTCGGGTTTTTCCGACAATTCGAGCGTGAGCCAGTGCCAGAACGACGCCAACTATCCGAGTTTCTTTGGCACCTCGGCCGCGACGCCGCACGTGGCCAGCATCGCCGCGTTGATGCTGCAAGCGAACTCCGCCGTGACGCCTACGCAGATTTATGACGCGTTGCGAGATAGCGCGGCAGCGATGGACACACCCAGCCCGGACTTTGAAACAGGTTACGGATTCGTCCAAGCCGATGCGGCGCTGGCGCAGCTGCCGCCCGCGGCAGCTGCGCCCCGCGGCGGCGGTGGCGGTGGCGGTGGCGGCTTAGGGGGCAGCACGCTACTGGTGTTGGCAGTGCTCGCATGCGCGCGGCTGGTCAGGAACCAGCCGTCGACGCCACAATCGTCGAGGCTACCGCCGGCATCGCCTGCGCGGCGTAACCGGCGGCGATCCATGCATCAAGCCCGCCACGGAGCGGGCGGACTCGCTTGAAACCGCTGTTGATGAGGATTTTGGCAACCTGCGCCAGCGGTCTGCACGCCGGCCTGGTCGCGCGGTAATACCTCGAGACTTCCACCACCCGCTCGCCCTGCGCGCCGCTCAAGTCAACTCCATGACGAGTTCATCGATGTAACACCAGCTCCAGGTCTCGCCCGGTTCGAGCGACGTGATGATCGGGTGCTGCGTGGCATGAAAATGTTTGCTCGCATGCCGGTTCTTCGAGTCGTCACAGCAGCCCACGTGCCCGCAGGTTCGACACAGTCGCAGGTGCACCCAGGTATCGCCCAGCTTGAGACACTCCTCGCAACCGTGCGTGCGGGTGCGCGGGTGGGAGGTTTTGATGGAAGGCAAATGTCCGCATTGCGTACTCATAGCGCCTCGCTATTTTGCCGAACGTATCACTTGACATCGATGACCGCAAAACATGGCTCGCTTCATGGCACAATGAGAGCATGAACAGCCATCGCCATTTTGAATTGACGCTACCGATCGATGCCTCCGATCACGTGATCGGTGAGCCGCACGCTCCGATTAGGGTTGTCGAATACGGCGATTTCGAATGCCCAAACTGCAAGCAGGCGGCGCCGGCCGTAAAGTTGCTGCTCGAACGTTTCCCCGGTCGCATTCGCTATGCGTACCGCCACTTTCCGGCCGAGGAAGTGCATCCGCACGCGTTGCTGGCAGCGGAAGTGGCCGAAGTCGCCGGCGCCCAGGGTCAGTTCTGGCCGATGCACGATGTTCTGTTTGACAACCAGCTGCATCTGAAAGCCGCCAACCTGCGCAGCTACGCCGAGCGCCTACAGCTCGATATGGCGCGCTACACAGCCGAATTGGACGATCACATATACCTGCAGCGGATTCGCGAGCATGCGCAGGGCGGTCGCGACAGCGGCGTTCGCGGCACCCCGAGCTTCTTCGTCAATCGGATCATCCAAGACGTCTCGTTCGGGATGCATTTACTGTTCGAGGCCGTGGAATCCGCGCTGCGGCGCTGATCGGCCTCAGCGCGTCCAGGGCGCGGCCAGCTCTGTGTCGATGCCATAGCGCTCCAGCGCTTGAGCCGCCAGGCCGCGCTCGACATCGCCGTTCCGGGCCGCGGCGTCCAGCGCCGCGACAACGACGTGTTGTCGGTCGATCTCAAAGAAGCGGCGTAGGGCGGCGCGCGTGTCGCTGCGACCGAAACCGTCCGTGCCCAGCGCCGTATATCTCGCCGTCAAATACGGCGCGATCAGCTGCGGATAGGCGCGAACGTAATCGCTGGCCGCCACAATCGGCGTTGTGCCGTCCAGGCATTGCTCGAGGTGCGAGACCCTGGGCTGCTGCAGAGGATGCAGCCGATTCCAGCGCGCGGCCTGGGCCGCGTCACGCGCGAGTTCGCTGAAGCTCGTGACGCTCCACACCTCGCAGGAGACATTCCAATCATTCGCCAGTTGCCCGGCGGCGGCGATGACTTCCCTGAGAATCGCCCCCGACCCGAGCAGGCGCACCGCTGCGACCGGTTGCGCCGCAGGAACGCGCGCGTAGCAGTACATACCCTGGATGACCTGCGCAGCCAGCCCGGTCGGCAGTGAAGGTTGCGGGTAGTTTTCATTGGCGACCGTGACGTAATAGAACACATCCTCGGACTGCTGCATCATCGAGCGTGCACCATGATCGAGAATCACGGCCAGCTCGCCGGCAAATGCCGGATCGTAGGCGCGGCAATTCGGAATGGTCGCAGCCACGACATGGCTCGATCCGTCCTGATGCTGCAAACCCTCGCCGCCCAAAGTGCTTCTACCGGCGGTCGCGCCGATCAGGAAACCGCGGGCGCGTTGATCGGCCGCGGCCCAGATCAAATCACCGACACGCTGGAAACCGAACATCGAGTAGAAGATATAAAATGGCAGCATGCGCCGGCCATGCACGCTGTAGGCCGTCGCTGCCGCGACCCATGAGGACAGCGCCCCTGCCTCGGTAATGCCCTCCTCCAGCAACTGCCCATCGCGCGCTTCACGATAGGACAGCAGCGAACCGGCGTCTTCGGGCTCATATAGCTGACCGCTGGGCGAATAGATACCGATTTGACGGAACAGATTGGCCATTCCAAACGTGCGCGCTTCGTCCGCCACGATCGGCACGATGAGTGGCCCGAGGCTTTTGTCTCTGAGCAGGTTGCTGAACAGCCGAACCGCCGCCACGGTCGTCGACATTTCCTTGCCCTCGGCGTGCAGCGCAAACCCGGCATAACTCGAGAGCGGCGGCACCGTAACGCCAGGGGCGTCGGCGCGCCGCGCGGGCAGATAGCCGCCGAGCTCGGCGCGGCGCGCGCGCAGGTAGCTTATCTCCGCACTGTCCTCAGCGGGTTTGATGAAGGTGAGTTCTGCCACCTGATCGTCGGTCAGCGGCAGCGCAAAGCGGTCGCGCAGGGCCAGCAGAGTCGCGACGTCGAGTTTCTTCTGCTGATGGGAGGTCATGCGGGATTCCCCAGCGCCGCCCATGCCATAGCCCTTCTTGGTCTTGGCGAGAATTACCGTCGGCTGGCCGCGATGAGCGCGCGCGGCCGCGAACGCCGCGTACAGTTTGCGCATGTCGTGACCGCCGCGCTTGAGCGCATCAATATCGGCCAGCGACATGTGGGCGACGAGAGCTCGCAGCTCGGGGTCGAGTTGAAAAAAGTGGGCCTGGTTGTAAGCCCCGTCATTGGCGCCCAGCGTCTGATACTGGCCGTCCGTGGTCTCGGCGAAGCGGCGCAACAGCGCATGGTGCGTGTCGCGCGCGAACAGCGCGTCCCAATCCGAGCCCCACAATACCTTGATCACATTCCACCCGGCACCCGTGAACAGCCCTTCGAGCTCCTGGATGATCTGGCCGTTGCCGCGCACCGGTCCGTCCAGACGCTGCAAATTGCAATTGATCACGAAGGTCAGATTGTCGAGTTGTTCGCGCGCGGCAAGCGTCAGAGCGCCGACGGATTCCGGTTCGTCCATCTCGCCGTCGCCGAACACGCCCCAGACTCGACGGGTCGAGGCGGCGCTGAGAGCGCGATGCTCGAGATAGCGCATGAAGCGCGCCTGATAAATGGCGCTGATGGGCCCGATGCCCATGGAGCCGGTCGGGACCTGCCAGAACTCAGGCATCAACCACGGATGCGGATAGGAACACAGTCCGCGGCCACCGACTTCCTGCCGATAGCGGGCGAGCTGGTCTTCGCTCAAGCGGCCTTCGAGATACGCTCGCGCGTACACACCCGGGGCTGAATGCGGTTGAAAGAACACCAGGTCGCCATCATGGCCGTTGGCATCGGCGCGAAAGAAATGATTGAAACCGATCTCAAAGATTTCAGCGGCCGAGGCGTAGCTCGCGACATGACCGCCCAACTCGCCATACGCCTCGTTGGCACGCACCACCATCGCCAGCGCATTCCAGCGCAGAATCGCGGTGATGCGCTCCTCCAGGTCGACGTCGCCTGGATGAACCGCCTGCTGCTCGAGCGCAATGGTATTGCGGTAGGACGAATACGGCAGAGCATGCGTCAGGATATCGAGCTGCCGAGCCTGCTCTTCCAATTGCTTGAGCAGAAATACGCCGCGCGCTTTGCCGAGTCTCTTGACCACCGCCTCCAGAGCTTCCAGCCATTCCCGAGTCTCCTCGGGATCGGCATCTGAGGCTTTCGGCGCAGGCATCGTCGTTCTCCACGGCAAGCTGTGAACGCGCGTAGCTTACGCCCGGCATCGGTTTGGTACCGATCGGTCGTTGCTGTATTATCGCCGGCACACCGTTCAACCGGACGTCCTTGGATTTGCATTGAACTTGAAGGGGCACGCAATGATGGCTAGCCAAAGAACACTGCTCGTCGCTCTATTGATGTCTGCCAGCGCGATTGCGGCACCGACACTCAGTTCGGCTGCAATCAACGTCGACATCGATGTAGCACCACCGGCTCCGCGTGTCGAAGTGGTCCCAGGGCCGCGCGCTCACTATGTTTGGGCCCCAGGCTATTGGGGCTGGCGTGGTCACGCGCACGCCTGGGTGCGCGGGCACTGGCTCAGAGAGCGACCGGGCTACCGTTGGGTCCCCGACCAGTGGGTGCAAGCCGGACCGCACTGGCACTACGCTCCCGGACATTGGGACCGCTGAACTCGAGCTGAACGCCAATAGCAGCGATCCCGGCAACAATCCCGCAATGCAGTCGGTGCTCGGCTGGCTGCGTGCTTGGTTGCCACCAGGCTGCGGCTGGGCCGCGGGGCCAATCACAGATCGAGCCGCGGGCGCGTTTGCGGACGAGGAGCAACTGATCGGCAAATCCGTCCGCAAGCGCCGCAACGAGTTCCGTGCGGGCCGCGATGTCGCACGCCAGGCGCTCGCACAGGTGGGCTGTGCGCCGACGGCGATTTTGGCGCGCCCGCAGCGTGATCCGATCTGGCCGCAGGGCTTCCTCGGTTCGATCACACATTCCGAGCGCTTCGCGCTCGCGATTGCCGCACCTTCCACGCTGATGCAGGCCGTGGGCGTAGACCTCGAAGACGATCCCAGGTTGGATCGGCGTCTGGTTTCAATCGTCTGTCGGGCCGATGAGAGACATCAGGCGCCGAAGCTCGCGCAACTCGGCATCGATCATGCAAAGCTGTGCTTTGTCACGAAGGAAGCGGTCTTCAAGGCGATATTTCCGCAGCAGCGATCGGCGCTCGAATTCGAGCAATTACGCGTCTCGTTTGATCTGCCGGAGTGCAGCTTCAGCGTGTCTATCCGCAACGCCGACGGCGACACCTGGTCGCACATCGCGGGAATCGGGCGGTTTCTGTGCAACCCGACGTTGCTGGTCGCTGCGTTTGTGATACCGCAGTCCAGCAACCCCGGATGGTCATGAACGTCCTTGCCATCATCGATGGCGGTGCGTTTGATCCCAGCGGCTGACATAATTAACGGCATTTAGTATAGTTTACGCTAGCGTTAAGCGTGCTTTAACCTTAGGCGAGTAAGATTCCTTACTGCAGCTAGGCGCGCAACCGACCGCGAGACAACCATGAACACCAACGCCACACTCCGCGGCCTAAGAGCCCTTGGGCTCGCCTTGATTGCAGGGTTCCTGGTCTGCGCTCCGACCCATGCGTATGCGGCCGGACACTTTGGCGGTGTCGGCCACGCCGGCGGCTTTGGATTTCACGGCGGCGGATTTCGTGGTGGACCTGGCTTTCGCGGCGGCTTTGGCTGGCGCGGTGGCTTCGGTTACGGTTGGTGGGGCTGGCCCGGGTACGGCCTGTTCCTGGCCACGCTGCCCTTGTACTCCTCGACCGTGTGGTGGAACGGTGTGCCCTACTACTACGCGGATGACTCTTACTATATTTGGAACAGTTACGCGGGTGGATATCAGGCCGTGCCCCCGCCGTCCCAGATCATGAATCAGGCCCCAGCGCAGCAGGGCGCAGACGACCTATTCGCATACCCCAAGAATGCCCAGACTGACGAGCAGCAGGCGCGCGATAAGCAGGAGTGCCGTAACTGGGCCGCATCGCAGATAGGCTCCGGCGGCGGATCGCCAATGAATCGCGGCGATAACCTGCGGGCACAGACGGCGTGTCTTGAGGCCCGCGGCTACAGCGTGAAGTGACACTGGCCTCCCGCGCTCTGCCCAAGCGGAAATTGACGATACTGTTCGTCTGCATGGGCAACATCTGCCGTTCGCCCACGGCGGAGGCCGTGTTTCGCCAGCTCGCGCCGAGACTCGCGCCCGAATTGGAGTTCGAGGTGGATTCCGCCGGTACCCATGACTATCACCTCGGCGCGCCGCCCGATGTGCGCTCGCAGCGTGCCGCACGGCAGCACGGCATCGACATGTCCGATCTGCGTGCGCGTCGACTTGTGCCTGAAGACTTTGAGCGCTTCGACTGGATTGTTGTGATGGATGAGCGCAACCGCAGCGATGCGCTTGCACTGGCGCGTCCGACTAGCTCGGCACAGCTGGTGCGATTGCTGGATTTCGCACCCGATCAGCCGCTGCGCGATGTCCCGGATCCGTACTACGGCAAGGCGGCCGATTTTACCCAGGTCGTGAAGCTCATCGACACGGGCATCCAGGGTTTGATCTCCGCGCTGCGCGCGCGGCAAGCCGGCGCGCACTGATCGGGATCAACCTGGTTGGGTTCAGTCCGGCCTGGAGTGCACGCCAGTCATGGTCGCGGCGGAACGGCTTTGAGCAATAGAGATAAGGCGCGGTAGAAGTCCTTGCTGCCAACCGCCTCTCCCTTGTAGTGACCCAGCCGCACCACGACCAGATCGTGTGACGGAATGATCATCGTGAACTGACCGCCCGCGCCAGCCATGTAGTACGCATCCTTCGGCATGGGCAACGCGCCATCGCCGTTGATCCAGAAGAACCCGCCGTAGATGGGACGCCCGTCCGCAACCCACGCTGGCGCCGGCGTACTGACAAACTTGACGAAGCCTTCCGGCAAAATGCGCTCGCCATTCCAGACGCCATTCTGCAGGTAGAGGTTGCCAAGCCGCGCCCAGTCGCGCGCCGCGGCAAGATCGTAGCCCTGAGTCAGAAAGTCCCCGAACGGGTCGGTTTCAATCACCATCGTACGCACGCCAATCTTGTCGAACAGCGCGCGCTGAGGAAACGCGGGATAGTCGCCGGCGCGCCGCTCGACCGCCAGGCGAACCAAATAGTTGATAACAACCGGGTCGGTATTCCGATATCGGCCGACCGTGTTGGGCGGCCACTGCAACGGCCGCGTGGCCGCGTAGTGGAAGGAGTTGACGCTGCCCGTGTACAGGTAGAAGTGCTCCGGGTAGGGCCCGGCGGGATCGAAATCAGGGTCGTAAGGCGAGCGGATGCGCAATCCGCTCGACATCCTGAGCAGATCGGCAATCCGAATCTTCGCCCGCGGATCGCCCGGTGTTTGCCACTCCGGGATCGGTGCGGGCTGCCACAGTTGGTAGGCCCCCTGCTGGATCAGGATGCCCATCAATCCGGCGGTCACGCTCTTGCCCATCGACCAGCTCTCAAGCGGTGTATGCATGCTGATTCCGGGCGCATAGCGTTCGGCGATGATGCGTCCGCGCCACGTGACGACCAACGCCGCAGTCATTCCCGCCGGAGAGGCGAACGCCGCGTCCACTGCCCGCCGCAAGCTGGCCGCATCCAGCTCCGCCGGTAAAGGCCCGTCCGGCAATTTGTCGCCCATGGGCCAGGATTGATTCGCCGGATCGGGCAACCGCGGCCGGACTGCCTCCGGCACGAAGTCCAGGCTGTCCTTGCCCACGGGCAGCGTGACACAGCCCTGATCACCGACGTATCTGGCGAGCCGCACCGGGCCATCGGGCACCGCGACGCGCACGGTCTTGGCCACGCGGTCAATGACCGGCCGGCCGAGTTTGGAGCGCTGCGCATAGGGTGCGGTGAAATAGCCGACGTTCTCGGCCGCAAATTGCGGCTCGAGTCCGGTAATGAAGACCGCCGAGCACATGATTTGCGCGAACCCCGCCGCGTAATGCTCCAGCGGATCACCCGGCGGCGGCACCAGGGGCGTATCCAGCTCCAGCGCTTTGGCGCGCGCAAGCAGGATCTCTTGGGGCGTTGCGGCAGCGACCGCCACCGATGCGGCCAGACCACTGCCGATCAGAGCCAGCGCCATGATGCACGCTCGGCTCACCGACATCCCGCTGACTCGCCCGCCACCGCAGGTCGGAATTGAGCCTGATCCAGATACAGCCGCCCATCCAGGCGCTGGTACTCGAGCAGCGTGCGCCGGCCGTCGGCCGCCGGGCCCGACATCGCGAGGCAGCGCCGTGCGGCGCCGCCCGGCACGGCGCTACCCTGCAGGGCCTCCTCGAGCACCCGTCCGATCAATGTACCGCGCGTGTTGGGCTGCAGCTCGAGCACGCGCATCAGCGTGGGGGCGATGTCGGCGTTGCTGGCAGGCAGTTCATCAACATAGTGCGTTTTGAAGTCCGGACCGGTGGCCACCATGAAATTATAGGTGTTGTCGCGGCCAAAGCTGCCATGCATGCCTTGGCCCTGCTGCAGCGAGGTATCGGCGATCTGCACGGCGTTCTGCAATGGGTCGTACGCATCGGCACCGTTGCGCGCTGCGAGCGCAAAAGTCTTGAAGCTCAGGACCATCGCCGGATGCGGCAGTCGCGCGCTGCCTTGCAGCGCGATGCTCGACAGCGGCAGCGCCCCAGGGATCGCGCCAAACTGCTCGTCGACGAACAGCGCACCGACATAGTCGAGTCCGGTGAGCAACGCCGCGATGCGCCGCGCGAGCTGGCGGTCACCGTGCGGCAGATAGATCAGATCCGAGCCGCCATTGGCGGCCACAATGACTTTGGCATCGGTCTGATCCAGCGCCGCGCCAGTGCCGCCGATGATGCCATTGCCGAGCCCAGGATGCTGTGTCACGCGCTGATAGATCGGGTTGCCGTGCGCATCTTTGCCCAGGCGGTCCGAATCGTACAGCGGCTCGTGCAATAACCGGGACAGATCGATCGCCAGAAATCCGGGCGGCAGATAACCCTCCGGTACGTCAGGGTAGCGCGCATCCGCGGCCAGGCTCGCCGTAGCGTGGCCTTCGGGGTCGATGTCGTGCTTGCTGATCGTGGCAAAACCATGATCGGAGGTGACGAAGACATCGGTGTTGGCGGCCAACTGCGGATCGCTGCGCACGAACTCGAGGATTTGCCGCAGGTTGTCGTCAGCGTTGCGCACCGCCGCGCGCGAAGTCGGGCCATTGATGCCGGGGATCAGAACGTTGAGGCTATCGCCCTGATTGTGCTGCGTACCGTCGGGATCGCGCGACCAATACAACAGCACGAACGGCTTGCCGCGCTTCTGCAGCAATGGCAGCACCACACGCGTGGTGACCTCGATGAAATACTGCTGCTGCGCCGAATTGGGATTGAGCACGCCGGCAATCCGGCTCGTGCCGGCCGGCTGCAGTCGCGCCGGCGTCACCAGCGGCAATCCCGCGCTCTTGAGCGCGTTCGTGACTTCGGCATCGAGCGGCGGTGCCTCCGCGCCGGTCGAGTCGTCGATGAATATGGTTTGCGGCACGGCGAAACGGCCATCCTGCGGCTGCAGCTGCGTGATGTCCTGGATCGCTACCGGCCCGAGCTTGCCGATCGCCGCCGTGCTGTAGCCGTGCTCGCGTGCCAGCGCCAGCAGGCTGTCCTCGCCGAGGAAGTTGCCTTCGAAATGATCGTCCAGATCCCCAAGTACCGCATCGTTCTCGAGGAACGCCGTGCTGCTCGCCGGCAGGCGCGCGAAATTACCGGCATTGAACAGCCGGTAGCCGGCGTACAAGCCATTGCTGAAATCACCGGTATCGCCGAGGTAGTGGCCGGTGGCAATGGCCGAGGCGTTGGGCGTGGTAAAGGTCGGAAACAGCGCATGACTGTTCAGGAAACTCACGCCCTGCTGGCGCAGCGCTGCCATCGTGGGCGCATCTTCGGTATTGACGGAGCCGGCCCGCAGTCCGTCGGCCACGAAAATCACGACACTGCGTGGCGCGGCGGCAAGCCCAGCCGTGCCCCAAAGCCCCGCTACCACCCAGACCAACAGCACAGGCCAAGCTCTCATCGCCACGGCGCTCGCAGCACAATACGATCAGCGCTGAGTCTGGCTCTGTAGTGACACAGCGCTCGGGCCGCTGCCGGAGCGAGCGCTGGCCTGCTTGGATTGCACGGCCTGCAGCAGCTTGTCGAACGGCTGAATGAACTTCGCGACGCCCTCTTGCTCGAGCTGCTGTGTCACGGCTTGGATGTCCACTCCGAGTTTCGGCAGCTCCTCGAGCACGGCACGCGCGTGGTCGATCTGTTGCAACAGCCGGGATTGGGGCTGTCCATGATCGCGGTATGCCAGCAATGTCTCGAGCGGAAGGGTGTCAATTGTATTCGCGCCGATCAGCGCCTCGGCATACTTCAAATCGCTGTAGCGCTTGTCCTTGGTGCTGGTGCTTGCCCACAGCAGGCGCTGCACCTGTGCACCGTGGGCTTTGAGAGCCGTGAAACGCTCGTGCGCGAAAACTTGGCGGTGCATCTCATAGGCGAGCTTCGCGCTGGCAATCGCCGACTCGCCGCGCAGCGCCTTGGCCTGGCTTGCACGCGTATCGCCTGCAGCCACCAAGGCATCGAGCATCGGATCGATCAGCGTATCGATCCGGCTGATGAAAAAGCTCGCCACCGAGGCCACGGCCTTGATCGGCAAGCCCTGCGCGACGCGCGCCTCGAGTCCGGCCAGATAGGCATCGATCACTTCGCGATAGCGCGGCAAAGAAAACAGCAGCGTCACATTGACGCTGATACCCTCGCTGATGAGCTGGCGGATCGCGGCCAATCCCGCGCGCGTGCCCGGCACTTTGATGAAGACATTGGGTCGCTTGAGGGCCGTCCATAGCCGCCGCGCCTCGATCAGGGTACCGGCGCTGTCATGCGCCAGATGCGGATTGACCTCCAGGCTGACGTAGCCGTCTTGACCGCCGGTGGCGTCAAACACGCCGCGGAACTCATCGGCGGCACGCTGCACGTCCTGCCGACTGAGCTGCTCGTAGATGGCGCTGGCATCCTGCCCAACGCTGCTGAGCGCCAGAATCTGCTCGTCATAGGCCGCACTCTGGGCAATCGCCTTCTCGAAGATCGCCGGATTGGAGGTCATACCCGTCAAGGAATCCTGTGCGATCAGCGCCTGCAGCTGCCCGCTGCTGAACAGGTCGCGGTGGATATAGTCGAGCCACACCGATTGGCCCAGAGCGGCGAGACGATTCAACGGATTGTTTGGCATGAGAGCCCCTTGACCGAGATGGCCGTGAGCGAACTGAGAGGTCATAAGTATGGCACCGAGGAGGGCCTGCGTCGCGCTCGTCAATACTCGATCAATACTCGAACTGATAGCTCAAGCCGACGCTGCTGCCCGGATCATTCTGCGGCGTCACACCCTGCACGGTCCCACCGCCGGTTCCCAATGTCGTCTGCACCTTCAGGCTCTTGGTCAGATCGATCTGCACCTGCGCCTGGGTCGTGCCGGTCGTGAATTGCTTCGCACCCACATAAACGCGGCTCGAGACGTAGCGCCCCGCCTCGATAGTCGCTCCGGTATTGGTGCCCTGGGCCGTAGTGGTACTGCTGGCAGGCGCGGCGCCGTTGGTGTTGCCGCTGATCGCCAGGCGATCGAGGCGCAGCCGGCGTTGCACCGCATTGATCGGGTTGAAACCGCCGCCACCGATACCGGTCATGCTGGCAAGTGCCGCGGCGATCTGCGCAATCTGCAGGGTCGTGAGCTGTGTCACGCTGACGCCAAAGAGCAGCCGCGAGAGGATCTCATCCTGCGCCATCTCCGGGGTGCTGCTCAGTGTGATCACGGGCGAATCGGCATAACCGCCAATGTTCAAGGTCGAGCTCACGCCGCTGGCGGTACTGGTGGCGGTGAAATCGAGCGTCGGGTCGATCTTCTTCTTCACACCGGTGCCGTTGAAACTCAGGCGGCCACTGGTGAAGGTCAGCGTCGTACCGGCGAGATTGATGGTGCCGCTGCGCAAATCAAAGCCACCGCTGATATTCGGTTCATCGCTGGTACCACCCACGTGCAGCGCGCCACCGACTTCCGCATTCAGGCCGCGGCCGCGCACGAAAACCGCCCGCGGCGCATCGACCGCGAAATTCAAATTGATTGGTATCGAGCTCGAACGCTCTGGCGCGACCTGCTGCCCCGGCCGGCGCACATCGAGCACGGCCACACTGGGCGGCAGTGCATTGGGAATATTAAGATCGGCATGGCTGATGTGCAGACTGCCCGCGGCATCGAGCTTCTGGCGCAGTTGACCGGTGAGCGTAACGTTCATATCCACATTCGCCGTCACCAGATCGCTGGTCAGGGGCTGCGCATTGTGCGCCTCGAGCTTCAGGCTCACCGGCAGGTCGCCGTCCAGTCCCAGCGTGCCATTGGCCGAAATGGTGCCCGCGCCAGCGTGCGCCACGAGCTGCTGCAGGCGCAGCTGATCGCCGTCGGCCGCGAGCGTCGCGCTGATATCGCTCAGGTGCAGCCCGCGCGGATAGTCCTGCAAGTCCGCATGCGTGAGCAGCACTGTGCCGCGCGCCTGCGGCGCAGCCAGCGTGCCGCTGATGTCGGCATCCAGTTTGGCCTCGCCCAGCACTCGCCGCCCGCTCGCCTCGAGTATGGGATTCAATAGGATCAGATCGATGACGCCGCTGACCTTGAGGGCGATCGGCGCCGTACGGTTCAGCGGCGCCTGGCCCGAGGCATGCAGCTGCAATCGCTCGCCGGCGCTGAGCTGGATCTCCACCTGCGCCACGGTGGCCTGAAGCTGCGCCTGCGCTGTGATATCCCCCGCCGGCAGAGCGCGCGCGGAGCCGCTGCTGGCGCGCAGTCCATGGGCGTACACGTGCACGCTGCCGGTCGGCGCCGCGAGACTGCCGTGGAGCTCCACCTCGGCATCGACGTGGCCATCGGCCTGCAGAATCGGCAGCCAGGTTCGCAACAGCTCGAAAGTGGAATTACGCACCGAAGCAGTCAAGTCGAGCGCGGGGGTCAGCCGTCCCTGCGCCTGCCATACGCTCTGACCCAGGCCCAGACGCAATCGGTCGACGGCCAAGCCTGCGCCAAAGGAGACCAGCGCCGGTGAGAGCAGGTGCGCCTTCTGCCCGCGGTACTGAAGCTCCAGAGCACTGACCCGTAGCTCGCGCCGCTCGCCATCGAGCGTAGCCGTGGTGGTCAACTGGGCCTGCGTCGTCTTATCGCCCTCACTGCCGGCGTCGATGCGCAGCGCCACGGCGTTGAGCGGCCCCTGCAGCTGTGCCTGCATATGCCCCGGCACACCGCGGATCAGCGCCTGGGTCGCCAGCTGCAGCGTCAGAGTTGGATGGCTCATGGGCGAATCGATCTCTCCCGAGATCTGCAGCGTCTTGAGCTGCTGTGCCGGCACGCCCACGTCTTTGGCATCGACGCGCACGCGCGCGCGACCGCCCGGCCCCGTCGCATCGAAATCCACGTGCGCATCGACACTGCCCTGCATCGCCTGCCCGAGCACATCGTCCAGATCCTCGATGTGCTCCATGGCCAGTTGCAATTGCCCTTGGGGTGCGCGCGCGCCGCTCGGGAATTTGATCTCGCCCTGCGCATGGGCGCTCTTCCAGCTCGCGCGTTGGACTTTCGCGTCCAACGCACCATCGGCGCTGCCCTCCACGCTGGCGTCGAGTTCGAGCGGCGCCCCGGCGAACGATCCGGCGAGCTGCAGCTCCCCGCTCGGACGCTGCGGCACATCGCGCGCGCGCAGCTTCAACCGTAGCGCTCCGCTCTTCGAGCCGTTCGCGGCCACCTGGCCGTTGAGGTCGGCCGTCACGGCGAGCCGCGGCACCTGTCCCTGCACCTGGCCCTGCGCGCTGGCGTTGCCGGCCAGCCTTGGCGAGAGCACGGTCAGATCGGGCAGTGCCAGCTTCCAGTTCAGATCCAGCACGCCGCTGTCATAGCTGCCGCGCACGGAGGCCTGCGCACGGCCGGACTCCAGCTGCGAGCGCTCGAGTTTGATGCCGCTATGCTCGAACGTGAGCGCTGCGCCAAGAGTGGTCTTCGGTGTGAGCAGCGCGGCCAGGGGCGAGCGGCCGCCAGTGAATTCGAGAGCGCTGGATAGCTCGAGATGCCAGGCGTCGGCGTGGCTGCGCAACTGCGCCTCGACCCGACCCCGGCCCTCGAGATCCAGCGCCGCGAGAGCCGCCACCGGTTTGAGATCGGCAATGCTCGCGTTGAGGCTGCCGGTCCCGTCCGCCTTACCCCCGCTCCAATGCCCGCTCGCGCTCAACAGCCGATGCGCGAGACTGAAGTCCACCGGGTGTGCGGCATTGTCGAGCCGCATCTGTGCACGCACCGTCAGCGGCGAGTCCGCGAGCACAGTCGCGAGCCGGCCGGGCAGCACCAGACCGCCCACGCTGCCCGCGAGCGTCAACGAGCCAGCCTGACCTTGCAGCTGCGCGGTGAGTGTCGTGAGTTGTAGCGATGGCAGCTCGAGCCCGGTTACGTCGAGCTGCGCGCTCGCCATCGGCGCCGAGATCGGACCGTGCCATTGGCCCGTCAGGTGCAACCGCTGCCAGGACAGCCCCGGCCGCGGTGTCATCGCGTTCGCATCGAGCGCGAGCTCGATCGATGCGGCGCGGGTTGCCAGATTGACGCTGCCGCTGGCGTTGGCAGTCAACTCCCCAGCGCGCGCTGCAAGCGTGGTAGTCACGGCCTCACGCGGACCGGCGAGGGTCAGGTGGATCGACAGCGCGCCGATCGCGGGCAGCTGCGCGAGGTGCGCGAGCGGCCCGTCCGCGTCCTCTTCCAGATCCAGCTGCGCCTGCAACCGACTGTCGTCGAACTGTGCCGACGCGCGGTAGATCGAGGGCACCTCGTCCAGCCGATGCGCCACGAGCTGCAGTGACAAGTGCGAGAGCGAGACCCATGAGCCGCTACCCTGAATCTGCAGCGCCACGGGGCTGCCGGTCAGCGCGGCGCCGAGATCGAGCCGCTCGACCTCGAGCCGGTCGAGCTCGGTTCGCGGCCAACTGAATGAGCCAGAGCTCGGCTTGCTGCGCTCATACACCGGGGCCCGTGCGATGTCGACGTGATCGGCCTGCAACAGCTGCGCCCGCACGCGCCCGGATAGCCACTGCAGCGGCGACCAATGCAGCTGCAGATGATCGATCGCGAGCCACAGCCCCCGCGTATCGCGCAACTCCAGGCGAGCGAGCTCGAGCCGCTCGGGAAAGTGTCCGGCCAGCCCTGCGAGCTGCACGTGACCGCCGGTCAGCCGCGCGGTGCCGCGCTCGATCCAGTCGCGGCCGATCTGGCTGTTTCCGGCCCAGTACAATCCCAGGGCCAACAGCAGCGGCAGGCCGATCACCGGCGCCGCAATCCAGAGCATGACCCGGTATCGGCGTCGCATCAGAACACCTGGCCCAGGCCGACGTAGACTTCGACAAATGGAATGCCGCTCGGGGGCCGCCTGGTCGGGAAACCCACATCCAGCCGGATCGGCCCGATCGGCGTGTAGTAACGCAGCCCCGTGCCGTAACCGATGCTCGCCGTGCCCTGAAACGGCCGCGTGGTCGCCGTGACCTCACCGGCATCGACGAAAAACACCGTGCCGAAATGCTCGCCAAAGCGCTGGCGGAACTCCGCGCCCACGGCCTCGATGGCGGTGCCGCCGATCGGGTTGCTATCGAGAAATTGGGGACCGACCGACTGGTAGGGGAAACCGCGCACGGTCAGGCTGCCGCCGCCATAGAAGCGCTGATCCGGAGGCAGGCTGAATTCGCCGGCACCTGTCGCCAGCCCCCCGAGCGCGCGCAGCGCGATCACGCTGCGCCCGTGCTGCGTCCAGCCGAGCTTTTCGAGGTCGAAGTAGGTCGATGCGGTAGCCTGAACGATCACAAAGGTCGCGTTGCCGTTGCCCGTGGATGCGCTCGGCGTGACGCTCGCGTGCCCATTGCTGAGCGATTGGGTCACCGTGGCGGCCGTGTTCCCATTGCCCAGCGATTCGGTCGGCGTGATGGTCAGCGTCGCGCGCAGACCGTGCAATGGATCGTCGAGCGGATTGATCAGGCTGGTGCTGTCGTATTTGGCACTGATCGGCACAGCGACCAGCGTGTAATCGCGCGGCACTTTCATACAACGGTACGCCAATGCAGCGGCCAATGCGGGCGGAGCCGGAAGGGGCGGAGGCGCAAGGCACGCCTCGCCTTCCTGCAGTATGTGTTCCTGCTCGAGATTCAACCCGACGCTCACGTTCCAGACCGGGGAGAGCTTGCGGTTCAGCGACACGCCGCCGGTGGCGGCCGTCTGCTGGTAGGCAATCAGGTCCTCCTTGAGCGCTGCGAGAGTGAACTGTAGCGATTGGTCGCGCCGCAGGAAATCCGGCTTGATCAGCTGGGCGGCAAAATCGTAGCCGAGGCCGGTGGTCGCGTTACCGCCCAGGTTGATCGCGCTGGCGGTCAGATTGAGCTGTTCAGCGTTGCCGAACACATTGCGATCGGACCAGGTCGTCCCGACGCTGCCGCCCAGATCGCTGGAGTAGGCCGCATTCAGCGTGACCGCGTGGCGCGGACGCTCCTGCAGCTCGAAGGTGACTGGCAGACGCCCCTGCGCGTCGACCTCTGTGGCCGTGTGCACCGTCACACCCGAGAACACCCCGAGCGCCAACAGATCCGTGCGCGCACGTTCGATCAGACTCGGGCGGTAGCGCTCGCCAGAGTGCAGCAGAAGCCGCCTTCTGACGAACTCCACGTGCATACGCTTCAGTCCGGTCAATCGAATCTCCCCGACATCCACCTGCGGCCCGGCGGCGACCTTGAAGCCCACATCGAGCACCGGCTCGCTCTGATCCTCATAGGCCACCGGGTCATCGACTTTCGCCAGCGCATGGCCTTCCTCCTCCAGCGTATTGAGCAGGCGATCGCGCGCAGCGAGCACCTCCGCGGCCACCGCGGGGGCGCCGGTCTGGAGCTTCATGGCCGTGCGCGCGGCGGCGCTGATCTCTCCGTCGATCGTAATGCGCCGCAGATGGTAGAGCGGCCCGAGTTCGATGGCGATGTCGACCTTGGCGGGCCGATCCGTCGTGAGCGCCGCGATGGTGTCGGGCAACCCGGGGTCATCGAACGCCTGGCCGTTGACTGTGACCGTGAGACTTCTGCGGTAGTAACCAAAGCTCTCGAGCACCGTCTGCAGCCGTTCCACGTCCTGCTGTGCGCGGCCGATCAAGGCGAACGGCCCCACCGGCGCGCTCTTACGCAGGGATTCCAGCTGCGAGCTCGCATGCAGGGTTGCATCGAGCGCCGCGATGCCGGTCCCCTGCATGGTGAGCGTATAGGGCTGAGGATCGGCCGCCTGCGCGCGCGATGCGATCCACAGGGCCGCAGTCAGCAGCCGTACGCCCGGCCGCATTGGCCCGCGCCAACGCTGGCGGCGCTGCGAGTTCAAATGCTGTTCTCCTGCGTCGCCCCGCGCCGCTGCGCGCTAGTATGCTCTCTCACTGGATCGACTCCCGCTATGACCCCGAGCGCCCTGCCATTGTTCCATCGCTGGCCGGCTTGCTGTCGCACAACGGTGACAGGCGCTGCAGCCGGCGCAGAGCCCGGGCCTGCCAAGAATTGTAAAGCCTCCGCGCAAGCCGCCGGGATCTCCCGGACAATGCCGACATGCAGCCCCCGGCAGACGCCCCCGACGCAGCGACCGATACCGGCACGAATTCGGCACCGATGGCCGTGCTGCTGGTCGACGATGATCGCGAGCTCTGCCGCATGCTCGGGGAGTATTTGAATCCGGAAGGCTTCAGGCTCACCACCGTGCACGATGGCGATGAGGCGCTGTACGCGCTCGGCCGCCATCACTTCGATCTGATCGTACTCGACGTCATGTTACCTCGGCTCGGTGGGCTGGACGTGCTGCGCACGCTGCGCCAGAAGAACACGACACCGGTATTGATGCTCACCGCGCGCGGCGAGGACATTGACCGCGTGGTGGGACTCGAGCTCGGTGCCGATGACTATCTGCCCAAGCCCTTCAACCCGCGCGAACTGGTGGCGCGCATGCGCGCAATTCTGCGCCGCAGCCTGCTGCTCGAGCCGCAGCCCGGGCGACGCGATCGCATAGATGCCGGCCCGCTGAGCCTGCACTTCGCCAGCCGCACTGCCAGCGCTCGCGGCCAGACCATCAATCTGACCGGCGCGGAGTTCCGCGTACTCGAGGTGCTGATGCAGCAGGTCGGCATCGTGGTCTCGCGCGAGCAGCTCACGCGTCAGGTGCTCGGCCGGCGACTGACTCCGTACGATCGCAGCATCGACACACATATCAGCAATATTCGCCGCAAACTGGTCGCCGTCGCCGACCAAGTCTCGATCGTCAACGTGCGGCGTACGGGCTATGTCATTACGGTCGCAGATGCGCCCGCCACACGGTGAAGCCCCTCTAATGCGCAATTTGTATGTGCGAATCTTCGTGAGCTTCTGGACCGCGATGGTGCTGGTACTGACCTTCACCGTGATGGCGACGCTGTGGCTGGGCGATCAACGTGCGCAGCGCGAGCAGACCCGCCAGGACCAGCTGGCGCGCGAGGCCTCCAGGGTTCTGGCCGACAGCGGCGTTCCGGGCCTGCGAGACTGGCTCACGCACGAATCTGCGCGGGCCGCGCCCGATCGGCTGTTCGTGCTCGATCGCCACGGCAGCGACCTGCTCGGCCGCCATGTGCCGGATTTTCTGCGCGCGCGCTTCGGCCACAGCACGGTACCCGGTAAGGTCCCCGATCTGCCGCCTGATGCGCGCGATGTGCGCTGGCTTTCGCAGCTGATCTCGCCGAGCGATGAAACCTACGCGCTGTCGCTGCTGCGGCTGCGCCGCGGACCGCTCGGCATTTTCAGCTCCACCGAGACACCGATCATCACCGCGATAGCCACTTTGATGGTCAGCACCATCGTCTGCTTCCTGTTGGCGCGCTACCTGTCGGATCCGATCCGCCATCTGCGTGCCGCGACGCGCTCGATTGCCGCCGGCGATCTGGGGGTGCGCGTCTCGAGCCTGATCGGCGCGCGCCGCGACGAGCTGGCGATGCTCGCGTTGGACTTCGACCTCATGGCCGAACGCTTACGAGGACTGCTCGAATCGCACCAGGAACTGTTGCGCGACGTCTCGCACGAGCTGCGCTCGCCGCTGGCGCGGCTGCAAATCGCGCTCGGCCTCGCGCGCCGACCCAATGCCAACCTCGAGCAGGAGTTCGACCGTATCGAGCAGGAGACCGGGCGTCTCGATGAGCTCATTGGCGAGATCCTGAGTCTCTCGCGCCTCGACGATCCGGCGCACACCCTGATCGCCGAGCCGGTCAATCTCGAGGAACTGCTCGAGACCCTGCTCGACAATGCGCGTGTCGAGGCCGAACCGCGCTCAATCAGCGTGCAGATCAAGGCACCGGCCGCGTTGAGCGTCGAGGGCGATCGCGAGCTGCTGTTTCGTGCCATCGAGAACGTGCTGCGCAACGCCGTGCGTTTCTCGCCCAACGGCGCCGTGGTCGAGCTGGCGGCTGAGCGAGGCGCGGATCAAGTCGTGGTACGCGTCACCGATCATGGTCCGGGTGTGCCGCCGGCATCGCTCGAGCGGATTTTCGAGCCCTTCTTCTGTGTGGCCAGGGCACGCGATCGCGACTCAGGCGGCTACGGTATCGGCCTTGCCATCACGGCTCGGGTGGCCGCGCTGCACGGCGGCAGTGTGCGCGCGCGCAATAATCCGGACGGCGGCCTGCAGGTGGAAATCCACCTGCCGCTATATCAGTGCAAAGCATGAGTCAGATCCGAGCGCAGATCCTCGACCGCCTCGACGCCGATCGACAGGCGACACAGCGTATCGGTTATCCCCAAGGCGGCGCGTGCCTCGCTCGGCACGCTGGCATGGGTCATGATCGCCGGATGTTCGATCAGGCTCTCGACTCCGCCGAGCGACTCGGCCAGCGCGAACAGCTCGCAGCGCTCAAGGAAGCGCCGTGAGTCCTCGATGCCGCCTTTGAGCTCGATCGATATCATGCCGCCGTAGGCGCTCTGCCCGCGCGGATCGCGCATCTGCATTCGCGCGAGTGCGTGCTGCGGATGCGAGCTGAGCCCCGGATAGTGCACGCGCGCGACCTTCGGATGGCGCTCGAGGAATGAGGCCAGCTCCAGCGCGTTTTCGCAGTGCCGCTGCATACGCAGCGCCAGGGTCTTCACACCGCGCAACGCCAGAAACGCATCGAACGGCCCCGCGATGGCACCGACCGAGTTTTGCAGAAACTCGAGCCGCTCGGCGAGATCGCTGCGTTCGCCGACGACCAGCACGCCGTTGACGACATCGGAATGACCGTTGAGATACTTGGTGCCCGAATGCATGACCAGATCGAAGCCAATGCTGAGCGGGCGCTGCAGATAGGGCGTGGCAAAGGTGTTGTCGGCTGCTGCGAGCACACCGCGGCGGCGCGCCAGGGCCGCGATTGCCGGCAGATCCGCAAGCTTGAGCATCGGATTGCTCGGCGTCTCGACCCAGATCAGTCGCGTTTCCGGTCGCATCGCAGCTTCCACGGCGCGCAGATCGCGCAGATCCACGAACGTGAACGCAAGGCCCGCCGACACGGCGCGTACGCGCGAGAACAGCCGGCGGCTGCCACCGTACAGATCGTCCGAGGCGACCACGTGATCGCCCGGAGCGAGCAATTCGAGCAGCGTCGCGGTGGCCGCCAATCCTGAGGCGAAGGCGAAGCCGCGCCGGCCATCCTCGAGATCCGCGACACAACGCTCGTAAGCAAAACGCGTCGGATTTTGCGTGCGCGAATACTCGTAGCCCTGGTGCACGCCGGGACTGCTCTGCACGTAGGTTGAGGTGGCGTAGATCGGCGGCATGACTGCGCCGGTGCTGGGATCCGGCGCCTGGCCGGCGTGAATCACGCGGGTGGCGAAGCCGGAACGTGAATCCGCGCCACTGCCCTGATCGTCGCTGGAGTTGCCGCCCATGGGCTGCATTCTAGCCGAGCTGCTTGCGCAGATAGTTGAGCAGATCGATTCGGGTGATCAGACCGACAAACCGGCCGCGCTCGGCAACGATCGCCACGTGGTCGCGCTGAAAGATCGGCAGCAGATCCCCGATCGGCGCGCTGGGGGCGATCGTCTCCAGAGTGCGCACCATCGCCGTGCTGACTGGGTCCTGAAAGCGTGCCGGATCGGTATGCAGATGCAGCACCAGGTCCGATTCATCGACGATGCCGACCACGCGCTCGCCGTCCATGACTGGAATCTGCGACACATCGAACAGCTTCATGCGACGGTAGGCCAGCAGCAGATTATCGCTGGGCGAGAGCGTCACGGCGCCGCCCTCCTGGTAGCGCCGCACGATCAGGTCCACCAGATTGCCTTGTCGCGCTCGCCCGAGCAGGCCCTGATCGAACAGCCAATGGTCGTTGTACAGCTTGTTGAGATATTTGTTACCGCTGTCGCACACGAAGGTCACGACCCGCTTCGGATGCGTCTGCTCGCGGCAATAGCGCAGCGCCGCGGCGATCAACGTGCCAGAACTCGAGCCGCCGAGTATGCCTTCCCGGGCCAGCACTTCCCGCGCGGTCGCGAAGCTTTCGCTGTCGGAGATTTCGTAGGCGCCACGAACCCTGGACAGATCGCAGATCGGCGGCACGAAATCCTCACCAATGCCTTCCACCAGCCAGGCACCGGCCGGCTTTTGAATCTGGCCGGTCTTTACCATATCGACCAGTATCGATCCCTTCGGATCGGCAAGGATCATCTCGACATGCGGTGCCACGCGCTCGAAATAGCGCGACAGACCGGTCAAGGTACCGCCGCTGCCCACGCCTACGACTACCGCATCGAGCATCTGTCCGGTCTGGGCCCAGATCTCAGGTCCGGTGGTCGCCTCGTGCGCGCGCGCATTGGCGGGATTCGCAAACTGATTGACGTAGAAACTATTGGGCGTTTCCTGCGCCAGCCGCGCGGCCAGGTCCTGGTAATGCTCGGGATGTCCCTTGGCGACATCGCTGCGGGTCAATCGGATCTGCGCACCGAGCGCTCGCAAGTGCAGGATCTTCTCCTGCGACATCTTGTCCGGAATCACCAGCAGCAGCCCATAGCCTTTCTGCGCCGCCACCAGCGCCAGTCCCAAACCGGTGTTGCCCGCGGTGGCTTCGATGATCGTAGAGCGTGGATCGTTGCCCGGGCGCAGGTGTCCCTCGCGCTCCGCGGCCTCGATCATTGAGAGGCCAATGCGGTCCTTGATTGAGCCGGTCGGATTCTGGTTTTCGAGTTTGACGAACAGTCGGCATATGCCCGTATCCAGACGCGACAGTTGCAACAGCGGCGTGTTGCCGATCATGTCGAGCACGGTACTCATTTGGCGGCCGCCGCCGCGCGCAGCTGCTTCGCCTGCTGCGGGGTGATCTCCCGAAGCGCCGAAATCGGCATGCGCTGCGCTATATCCCCACGAGCCACCAGATAGTCGCCGCGGCACAGCTGTCCGTTGTGTTCGGTGTCTTCAAAGCCCAACGACTCACGGAACTGCAGCCCAGTGACCGGCGCAAACAGCTTGACCAGGTACGGCTGCTTGCGCAGCGGTGCATACACGATCAGCGTTGATTCATCGAGCACGACCCAGTCCGACAGATTGACGGTAAAGATACAGGCGTCCTTGCCCGGCAATGCCGCCGTGGCGTTGTTCGACGGCGTCGCGTTCGTGGCACAGCCGGCTAGGGCCAGAGCCAACAGGCTCATGGCTGCGCTGCGCCATTGAGGGCAAGACATGATCCACCTCCGGTGCGCACTCGCGCGCGGGGCGATTGTAGGCGCACCGCCCTCAGGGTGCGACCGCCGGCACGGCCGGAGCCTCCGGCGCCAGTGTCGCGGGCAGCTCAGGGGCTTTGACCTGCGGGGCGGCATCGGTCGCGAGCGCTGACTCTTCGGCCTGCTTGGTCATCACGATGATACTGATGCGGCGATTGATCGGATTGCGCGGATTGTCCTTGTCGAACAGCACCGAGGAGGATAGCCCGACCACGCGCGCAATCTTCTCGGTGGCGAGGCCACCACTCTCGAGCGCCCGCCGCGCGGCGTTGGCGCGGTCTGCCGACAGATCCCAGTTGGTGGCTCCGTTCTGTGCCAGGTACGGCGTGGTATCGGTATGCCCTGACAGGCTGATGTGATTGGGCACGGTGTTCAAGTAGGGCGCGAGCTCGTGCAGGATGGTCGCCGTGTAGTCCTTGAGCTTGGCGCTGCCGAGGTCGAACATCGGCCGATTCTGCGCATCGACGATCTGAATTCGCAGCCCCTCGGGCGTGATATCGAGCAGCAGCTGGTCCTTGAACGGCCTGAGCGCCTGGCTCATGTCGATCGCCTTGCGCAATTCCTGCATCAACGATTCGAGTTTCTTGTGATCCGCGGCCTCGGTGAGCTTGCGCGCCTGTTCCTCGGAGCTTGGGGCCCTTTCCTTGTCCTGCGCTTTCTCCTTGTCCGCGGTGGGTTCCGCATTGTGCGGCGTGCCGATGCCGGTCGACAGCGCGCTCGCGGAACGGCGCGCATCCAGTCCGCCGCCCATGTTGATCACGCTGGTGCTGGCGCCGCCTGGGCCCATCTGCCCCAGCGAGGCTCGGACCGACTTGCCCTGCTCCATGCTGGGATTCTTGAAATATTCGAAGATCGCGGCGCGTTGTTCTTTGGTCACCGCAGCGATCAGCCACATGACCATGAAGAAGGCCATCATCGCCGTCACGAAGTCGGCGTAGGCGACTTTCCAGGCCCCGCCGTGATGGCCGGCCGCGCTTTTCTTGACCTTCTTGATGATGATCGGCCGCAGCGCCTTGGCACCTCCGCCCTGGCCGCTCACGCCGCGACACCCTGTTTCGGTGCTTCCTTCTTCTTACCCTTCAGATGAGTCTCGAGGTCGGCGAAGCTCGGCCGCACGTCCGACCACAGCAGTTTGCGCGCGAATTCCACCGCCACCGGCGGCGCATAGCCGCGCACGCTGGCGACGAGCGCCATCTTGACCACTTCAAAGGCCTTGCCCTCTTCATGGGCCCGATTCTCGATGGCCGATGCGATCGGACCTACGAAGCCGTAGGCCACCAGAATACCGAGGAAGGTGCCGACCAGCGCCGCGCCGACCTTCTTGCCGATGGTGGCCGTGTCCGCGCCTTCGATTGCGGCCATCGTATTGACGATGCCCAGAACGGCCGCGACGATACCAAAGCCGGGCAGCGCATCGGCCACCTTCTGCACGGCATGGCCGGGTTCAGCCGCTTCCTTGTGATGCGTCTCGAGTTCGTATTCGAGCAGGCTTTCGAGCTCCTGCGGATCGAGATTGCCGCCGACGATCAGTCGCAGACAGTCGGTGATGAACTCGATCATGTGATGATCCGCGAGGATGCGCGGATACTCGGTGAACATCTTGCTCTTGCCCGGCGATTCGATATCGGCCTCGATCGCGAGCATGCCGGATTTGCGTATCTTCACCAGGATGTCGTAGAGCAGCTTGAGCAGATCGAGGTAGTCCGCGCGCCCATAGCGCGGCCCCTTGAGCAGCCCGAAGATGGCGACAAAGGAGCCCTTGACCACCTTGAGCGGATTGCTGGTTATGAATGCGCCCAATGCCGCGCCCAGGATGATGATGAATTCGCTCGGGTGCCAGAGCAGCAGCAGGCTCCCGCCTTCCATCAGAAAGCTGCCTAGAACGCTTCCTAGGACGAGGACGGAACCAATGATCGATAACATGCGCAGCCACTGCCGGTTGAAGCGGTCCAACTGGGGCTATCGGCCGCGCAGCGCGTTTCTTGAAGGCCGGCCGCGGTGGCGCGGGGCTTCGGAGGCGACGGGTTTTTATTGATTAGTCAGCAGCTTGCGCGCTCAGGTGCGCACGCTGCGCAGTGTGACCAGCGTCACGCGGTCACGACTGGCTAGAGTCGAGCCGCCACGCCGCGCAGGTAGTTGCGGAATTCGGCGCCGAGCACCGGATGGGCCAGCGAAAACTCGACCGTCGCCTGCAGATATCCGAGCTTATTGCCGCAGTCGAAGCGCCGGCCTGTGAATCGGTGCGCATAGACGGGTTCGCGCTTCATCAGGCGGGCGATGCCGTCGGTCAATTGAATCTCGCCACCCGCCCCCTGGCCGACCTGCTCGAGTTCGTCGAAGATCGAGGGCGTCAACACGTAGCGGCCGACGACCGCCAGATTTGACGGGGCCACGGCGGGCTTGGGCTTCTCGATGATGCTCTTGATCCGGTTCACGGCCCCCTCGCCGGGCTCGACTTCGACGATGCCGTATTTGTCGGTATCCTGATGCGGCACTTCCTCGACGCCGAGCACGCTGGCGCCGAACTGCGCGTAGGTCCCCGCCATCTGCTTGAGGCAAGGCACCTCGGCGTCAATCAGATCGTCCGCCAGGTGCACGAAGAACGGCTCATCGCCGACCACCGGGCGCGCGCACAGCACGGCGTGTCCTAACCCTAAGGGCGCGGGCTGGCGGATATAGATGCACGAGGCGTACTTGGGCAGCAGGTTGCGGACCTGACGCGCGAGTTCGGACTTGCCCTGAGAATCCAGCAGCTCCGCGAGCTCCTCGTCGCTATCGAAATGATCTTCAATCGCGCGCTTGGAGGCACCGGTGATGAACACCAGCCGCTCAGCACCGGCAGCCAGCGCTTCGTCCACCGCATATTGGATCAGTGGCGTGTCGACGATGGGCAACATTTCCTTTGGGCTGGCCTTGGTGGCCGGCAGAAATCGCGTGCCACGCCCAGCCACTGGAAACACTGCGGTCCGAATAGTCTTCGCTGCCACGGCCTTGATCCTTGGGAACTTCAGTCGCGGATAGGTCGATCGGCGCCGCTGTTGACGCGCTCGCGCAGGTCCTTGCCGGGCTTGAAGTGCGGCACATGCTTGCCGGCGAGCGCCACCGCCTCGCCGGTTTTCGGATTACGCCCCTGGCGCGGCGGCCGGAAATGCAGCGAGAAGCTGCCAAAGCCGCGAATCTCGATGCGATCACCTTGCGCCAGCGAGTCGCTCATGATCTCCAGCATCTGCTTGAGCGCGAGCTCGACGTCCTTGGCCGGCAAATGCTTCTGCTTCGCCGTGATGATTTCGATCAGTTCCGATTTCGTCATAGCGGTTCCAGATTCGATCCTCTCGCCGGCCACGCGCAGCCCCGATGGATGCGCTCAGCTACGCTCAGGCGCGTTGATCTGCTCCTTGAGCAAATCTCCAAGGCTGGTGCCCGTAATCGGCGCGTCGGAGCGATAACTTTGCACCGCCTCGGCTTCTTCATGCACTTCCTTGGCCTTGATGGACAAAGAAATGGTGCGCGTTTTGCGATCGACCCCAATGAACTTGGACTCGACCTCATCGCCGACCTTGAGCACGGCGCGCGCATCATCGATGCGATCGCGACCCAGTTCCGAGGCGCGCAGCTGCCCATCGATACCGTTGCCCAGATCGATAACCGCGCCGCGGGCATCGACTTCCTTGACGCTGCCCTTGACGATGCTGCCCTTTGGATTCTCGGCAATGAAGGCCGAAAACGGATCCTTCGCGAGCTGCTTGATGCCGAGCGAGATGCGTTCGCGCTCGGGATCGATCGACAGCACCATGGCCTCGACCAGCTGGCCCTTCTGGTAATTGCGCACCGCCTCTTCGCCTGTGAGATCCCAGGAAATGTCGGACAGGTGAACCAGGCCGTCGATATTGCCCGGCAATCCGATGAATATGCCGAAGTCGGTGATCGACTTGATCTGCCCCGACACGTGATCGCCACGATTGTGGTTCTCCGCGAATTCCTTCCAGGGATTGGCCTTGCACTGCTTGAGGCCGAGCGAGATGCGACGCCGCTCTTCGTCGACGTCGAGCACCATGACCTCGACTTCCTGGCCGGTGTGCACGACTTTGGCGGGATTGACGTTCTTGTTGGTCCAATCCATCTCGGAGACGTGTACCAGGCCCTCGACCCCGTCTTCGATTTCGACGAAGGCGCCGTAGTCGGCGATGTTCGTGACCTTGCCGAATACGCGTGTATTGGGTGGATAACGCCGTGCGATATTTTCCCACGGATCGGCGCCGAGCTGTTTGAGGCCGAGCGAGACGCGCGAGCGCTCGCGATCGAACTTGAGGATGCGCACATCGATCTCATCGCCAACCTTGACGACTTCGGATGGATGCTTGACGCGCTTCCAGGCCATGTCGGTGATATGCAGCAGACCGTCGATGCCGCCCAGATCGACGAATGCGCCATAGTCGGTCAGGTTCTTGACCGATCCGCGCACCACCGTGCCTTCCTGCAGATTGTCCATCAGCGCGCTGCGTTCGGCTGAGAACTCCTGTTCCACCACCGCGCGGCGCGAGACCACGACGTTATTGCGTTTCTGGTCGAGCTTGATGACCTTGAACTCGAGCGGTTTGTTCTCGAGGTAGGCCGTGTCGCGCACCGGCCGCACGTCCACCAGCGAACCGGGCAGAAAAGCGCGCACGTGGTCGATTTCGACAGTGAAACCACCTTTGACGCGGCCTGAAATCACGCCAGTGACGATCTCGCCGGCATTGAACGCCTGCTCGAGTCGGGTCCAGGTACGCGCGCGCTTGGCTTTCTCACGCGACAGACGCGTCTCGCCGGTGCCGTCTTCCACCGAATCGAGCGCCACCTCCACAGACTCGCCCGCCTGGACTTCGATCTCGCCGCGCTCGTTCTTGAATTGGTCGAGCGGAATGACGGCCTCGGACTTGAGTCCGACGTTGACGATCACGACATCGGGACCGACATCGATCACCAGCCCCGTCAGTATCATGCCAGGCCGGATGCGCTGATTGGCCAGGCTCTGCTCGAACATCTCGCTGAAGCTCTCGTTCAAACTCTCGTTCATACGCTCTCTCGCACGTCGACGTGCTTTACGCTCCGCAGCGCCTCCGGCCCCGCGGGTGGGAACAACCAGGGTGCCGCGTCCTGCGGCCCCAACCTTGAACATGATCGAATCGAAAATCCCCTCATCCCCGCCCGGCGGTCGCTAGCCGATCCATCTCAAGGCCACAGCAACCGGGAACGGCCGTGCGCATAGATCTCGTCCGTCACTTCGGCGGCCTCCAGAGCCGTCGAGTCCAGAACGATCGCATCTGCAGCCGGCACGAGCGGCGCCGCGGACCGCGTCATATCACGGCGGTCGCGCTCCGCAATCTCGAGCGAAAGGCCGGCGAGCGTAACACTAGAGTCCTTGTCTTTCAACTGCTTATAGCGGCGTCGGGCGCGTTCTTCGCTACTTGCCGTGAGGAATATTTTGAGCTCGGCGCGCGGGAAAACCACGGTCCCCATGTCCCGTCCATCGGCGATGAGACCCGGTGCGTGCGCGAAGGCGCGCTGGCGCTCGAGCAGGGCCTGCCGCACGGCGGGCCAAGCGGCCACGCGCGATGCGCCCGCACCCGCGGCTTCCGTGCGCAACGGACCGCTGATCTCACGGCCCTCCAGCAGTACCCGCTCGCCGCCCTGCGCGTCGCTCGCGAAGTCTACCCGCATGCGCTGCGCCAGCTGCGCGTGGGCCTCAACGTCGTCGCTCGGGACGCCCGCGAGACTTCCCGCGAGTGCGACCAGACGGTAAAGCGCACCGCTGTCGAGCAGATGCCAGCCGCTGCGACGGGCCAATAGGCGGCTCACAGTGCCTTTGCCCGAGCCGCTCGGCCCGTCAATGGCCACCACCGGGGCCGCGTTGCGCTCGGGCGAGCTCATGCTTCCTCCTGCAACGCCAGGCCGATCGAGCGTGCGAGGCCCGGAAAGCCGGGAAATGAGGTCGCGACGTTCGCGACATCTTCGATCTCGATCGTCTCGTGCGCAATGAGGCTCGCGATGGCAAAGGCCATCGCGATACGGTGATCGCCATGGCTGTCGATGCGCCCGCCGCGCACCGCTCCGCCCTGGATGCGCAAACCGTCGGGCAGCAGCTCGCACTCGATTCCAACAGCTGTGAGACCTTCGGCCATGACCGCGAGCCGATCACTCTCCTTCACGCGCAGCTCCGCAGCACCGGTCACCAGGGTCTCGCCGCGCGCCGCGGCCGCCGCAATGAAGAACACCGGAAACTCATCGATCGCCAGCGGCACGAGCCGCTCGGGCACGCGAATGCCCCGCAGCGCGCTCGCGCGCACGTGGATGTCGGCAATGGGCTCCGAGCCACCGCCGGCCTGAGGCTCAACGCGGATATCCGCGCCCATGAGCCGTAGCAATTCGAGCAGACCGGTGCGGGTGGGGTTGACGCCGACGCCGCGTAGGGTCAAGTCGCCCGTGGCTGCCAGGCAGCCTGCGACCATGAAAAACGCCGCCGATGAGAAATCGCCCGGCACGTCGATGCGACAGGCCTGCAATCGCGCACCGCCCGCGAGGCTCACGCGTGCCCCGTCGCGAACCAGCTCGACCCCGAAACCGCGCAACATGCGCTCGGTATGATCGCGGGTCGGCGCCGGTTCGCTCACGCTGCTGCGTCCTTGCGCGAACAGCGCCGCAAGCAGCACGGCGGATTTCACCTGCGCGCTCGCCATCGGCATCGTGTAGTCGATGGCCTGCAGGGCGCAGCCGCCGCGGATCTGCACCGGCGGCCTGCCTTGCTGCGTCTGGATATGCGCACCCATCGCACGCAGCGGTTGCGCCACGCGCTCCATGGGACGACGCATCAGCGAGGCATCGCCCACGAGGGTGCTGTCGAAATGCTGCCCGGCCAGCAATCCCATGAACAGCCGCATGGCGGTGCCGGCATTGCCCATATCAAGCCTGCCTGCGGGCGCGCGCAGTCCCTCGCGTCCCGCTCCGTACACGCGCACCTGGCGTTCGCTCGGCCGCTCGATGTGCACGCCCAGAGCACGCAGTGCGGCCAGCGTGGCGAGGCAGTCCTCGCTCGCGAGAAAGCCATCGATATCGGTGCGGCCATCGGCGATGCCGCCGAGCATCAGCGCGCGATGCGAGATCGACTTGTCGCCGGGCACGGCCAGCTCGCCCTGTACGCTGTGGGCAGGGCGCACCAGGTAGCGGCGGGACGCAGCGCCGCTCATCGCAACAGCGCAGGCAGCTCGCGCAGCAGTCGATCGTTGTCCTGCGGCAAGCCGATCGACACGCGCAGATACTCCCCGAGCCCGTAGCTGCCCACTGGACGCACGATCAGCCCGACCCGCAGCAGCCGCTCGAAAACTTGCGCGGCCTTGGCGCCGATGTGCACCAGCAGGAAATTGCACGCCGAGGGCGCACACCACAGTCCCAGGCGCGTGAGTGCGGCTTCGACCCGTGACAGCTCCTGCATCGTGACCGACACCGCGCGGCGCATATGGGCCTGATCGGCCAGTGCGGCGGTCGCGCCGGCCTGCGCGATCGAGTTGACATTGAACGCCGGCCGCAGGCGATTGAGCACCTCGGCGATCTCCGGGTGCGAGATCGCATAGCCCGCACGCGCACCGGCCAGCCCGTAGGCCTTGGAAAATGTGCGCACGATGACCAGGTTCGGATGCTCGGCGAGCCACGACACCCCGTCCTGCGAGCCGCGTTCGCGCCCGTATTCAAGATAGGCTTCATCCAGCACCACGAGCGTCGAGGGCGGCGCGCGCTCGAGCAGTTGTTTCACCGCCGCAGGCGGCGCCCACGTGCCGGTCGGGTTGTTCGGGTTGGCGATAAATACCAGCCGCGAGTCCGAAGCTATGGCGCCGGCCATCGCTGTCAGATCGTGCCCGAGCGGCATGGCGCTGCCGCGATCGAGCGCCGGCACTTCGATGCTGCGAGCGCCGGCCGCCTGCGTCACGATCCGATAGATCGCAAAACCATACTGCGAGTAAACCGCGCTGCGCGCCGGCGTCAGAAAGGCTTCTGCGAGCAGCACCAGCAGATCATTCGAGCCGTTGCCGATCGTCAGGCTGGCGGCCGCGACGCCCAGATGCCGGGCCAAGGCCTGCTTGAGCTCATGGCTCGCGCCATCGGGGTAGAGCCAGATCTGCTGCAGAGTCGCGCGCATGGCCTCGAGCGAGCGCGGGCTCGGCCCATACGGGTTCTCGTTCGAAGCCAGCTTCGCGACGCCGTGAATGCCGAGCTCGCGCTCGAGCTCGGCGGCGGGTTTGCCCGGCACGTAAGGCGCCAGCTCGCGTACCGCCGCCACCGCAAGCTGCCCCGGATGCTGCTCTCGGCCCACGTGGCTAGATCACCGCACGCGGATAGCAGCCGAGCACGCGGAACAAGGAGGCGCGGCTCTTGAGCACCGCCAGCGCCTTGCGCACCGGCGCATCCTCGGCGTGCCCTTCGATATCGATGAAGAATACGTAATCCCACTTGCGCCGCCGTGAGGGTCGCGACTCGATCCGGCTCATGCTGATACCAAAGCGGGCCAGCGGCTCGAGCAGCTGCTGCAATGCCCCCGGTGATCGGGTATCGCCCGCCGAGAGCAGCAGCGTCGTACGGTCGGCGCCGCTGGGGCGCAGCAGTTTGCGCCCGAGCACCAGGAAGCGCGTGGCGTTGTCGGAGCGGTCCTCGATCTCACGCGCGAGCAGGTTCAGACCGTACACCTGCGCCGCGGTCTCCCCGGCTATGGCGGCGGTGCCCTGCTCGTCGCGTGCGCGGCGCGCCCCTTCGGCGTTGCTCGCCACCGGCACGCGCTCGCACTCTGGCAGATGCTCGTTGAGCCAGCCGCGGCATTGCGCCAGCGCCTGACTGTGCGAACACACGCGCATCACCTGCTCGAGCGAATCCATTTTGCCCATGATGCAGTGGTGGATGCGCAGCTCCACCTCGCCGCAAATATGCAGTGCACTGGCCAGAAAACGATCGAGCGTGTTGGTGATCGTTCCTTCACTTGAATTTTCGATGGCGACCACGCCGAAATCGGCGGTGGCGGCCTCCACCTCCTGAAACACCTCATCGACGGTCGGCAGCGCCAGCGCCCGGACCGAATGGCCGAAATGCTTGAGCACCGCCGCCTGCGTAAAAGTGCCCTCGGGGCCCAGGAATGCCACTTTGAGCGGCTCCTCCTGCGCGAGGCAGGCCGACATGATCTCGCGGAACAGGCGCACGATCTCCTCGTCGCGCAGCGGCCCCGGATTGCGCTCGAGCGCGCGACGCAGAACTTCCGCCTCGCGCTCGGGACGGTAGAAATCCACCGTGTGGCCATCGCTATGTTTGGAAATGCCCGCCTGTTGTGCCAGGCGCGCGCGTTGGTTCAGCAGCGCGTGCAACTGCTCATCGACCGCATCGATCTGTGTTCGCAGGTCTCCGAGCGCAGCGCCGGGCGCCCGCTGCGAGCGCCGGAGCACTTTGGATTTGGCGGCGGATTTGGCGGCACGGCGCGGGCTCATAGGCGCCTTAATCAGCAGGCGGCACGAGTCGAGCCGACAGCACCCCGTCGATGGCGCGAAGCCGCTGGATGAGCGCCTCGTCGGCCGCGCCCTCGGCGTCGATCAGCGTAAAGGCATATTCGCCGCGCGAGCGATTGAGCAGCTCGGCGATATTGAGTCCGGCACTGGCCAGGCAAGTGGAGATCTGTCCGACCATGTTCGGGACGTTGCTGTTGGCGATGGCGATGCGTTGCGAACCTGCCTGGCGCGGCAGCACCGCCTCGGGAAAGTTCACGCAATTGCGGATATTGCCGTGTTCGAGAAACTCCCGCAGGGTGTCGGCGGCCATCATCGCGCAATTGTCCTCGGCCTCGAGCGTTGATGCCCCCAGGTGTGGCAACGTGACCGCACGCGCATGATTCTTGAGCGCCTGGGTCGGAAAGTCGCAGACATAGGCGTGCAGATGGCCGCTGTCCAGCGCCGCCACGACATCGGCTTCCTCGACGATCGGCGCGCGCGCAAAATTCAGGATCACCCCGCCCGGCCTCAGCAGCCGCAGCCGCGCGGCGTTGACCAGGCCGCGTGTCGCCTGCATTAGCGGCACATGCACGCTGACGATGTCGGCGCGTGCGAACAAATCATCGAGCGAGAGCGCCTGCTGCACCGAGGAGGACAGCTGCCAGGCGCGCTGCACGGTGATCTGCGGATCGTAGCCCAGCACCTTCATGCCCAGGGCTTCAGCACTGTTGGCAACCTGGACGCCGACCGCACCTAAGCCGATCACTCCGAGCGTGCGGCCCGGCAGCTCGAAGCCGACGTAGCGCTGCTTGCCCTGTTCCACCGCCTCATCGATTGCCGTATCGGTGCCCGCAAGGCCCCGGGCGTAGGCCCAGGCCTGGCAGATATTGCGCGCCGCCAGGAACAGCCCCGCCAGCACCAACTCCTTGACCGCGTTCGCGTTGGCGCCCGGCGCGTTGAACACCGGCACTCCGCGCTTGGCCAGTGCCGCCACCGGAATATTGTTGGTGCCGGCCCCGGCACGCGCGACCGCCAGCACCGAGTCCGGAATCTGCATGGCCTGCATGTCGGCCGAGCGCACCATCACGGCATGCGGATGACCGATTTCCGAAGACACCTCGTATTGATCGCGCGGCAAACGTTCCAGTCCGCGCACGCTGATGTGATTGAGTGTCAGGATCCGATAGCCCATCGTTGCTACTCTAGCCGTGACGGCGGGCAAATTCGCGCATGAAATCGCTCAGCGCGCTCACGCCCTCGAGCGTCATGGCGTTGTAGAGGCTCGCGCGCATACCGCCGACCGAGCGATGGCCCTCGAGATTGGCGAGCCCGGCCGCGTGCGCCTCGGCGAGGAAGCTCTGATCGAGCTGCGGCTTCCAGAGCGTGAACGGCACGTTCATCCACGAGCGGCAGCTCTTGTCGACCGGATTGTGATAGCAGCTCGACTCATCGATGGTGCGGTAGAGCAGCTCGGCCTTGGCGCGATTGCGCTGCGCCACGACTGCAAGGCCGCCTTGCTTGCGCAGCCACTTGAACACCAGCCCGGCGAAATACCAGCCAAAGGTCGGCGGTGTGTTGAGCATCGAGCCTTCATCGGCCATGGCTTTGAAGTCCCAGACGGCGGGCGTGCCGGGCCGTGCATGCCCGATCAGATCCTCGCGCACGATCACAACGCAGAGCCCCGCGGGGCCGATATTCTTCTGCGCGCCGGCGTAGATCAGTCCGAAGCGGCCAACCTCGATCGGGCGCGACAGGATGGTCGAGGACATGTCTGCTACCAGCGGCACATCGACCTGCGGCACAAATGGAAACTCGACCCCGCCAATGGTCTCGTTCGGCGTGTAATGCAGATAGGCCGCGTCGGGCGTGAGCTTCCAGCCGCTCTGCGGCGGCACGCTGGTGTAATTGCTGGCTGCCGCATCAGCGGCGAGGTTGACGCGGCAGTAGCGCTTGGCTTCGACGAGCGCCTTCTTCGACCACGATCCGGTGTTGACGTAGTCGACGCTGCTGTCGCTGCCGGTCAGATTCATCGGGATGGCCGCGAACTGCCCGGTCGCGCCGCCTTGCAGAAACAATACCTTGTAGTGAACGGGGATTGACAGCAGGGCGCGCAGATCGGCTTCAGCTTCGAGCGCGACGGCGAGGAAAGCCTTGCTGCGGTGGCTCACCTCCATGACCGACATGCCGCTGCCGCGCCAGTCGATTAGCTCATCGCGCGCCTGTTGCAATACCTCGAGCGGTAGCACCGCCGGGCCCGCCGCAAAATTAAATACCCGCACGCGATGACCTTGCATTCAATCGACCAGAGTGGAACCGCAGCATTCTAGCAGAGCGCTGCAGTCCGGCTTCAGAGCGGACTGATCTCCTCCGGCGCGCTGCCGGCGCTGTCGGCTTGTGCCACATCCTCACCCGCCTCGAGCCCCTCCACGCGCTCGACCCCGGTCAATCGCTCGCCCTCTTCGAGCCGAATCAGCCGCACGCCCTGCGTGTTACGGCCCACCACCGATATATCGGCGACAGGTGTGCGCACCAATGTGCCGGTGGAGCTGATCAGCATCAATTCCTGATCCGCGCGCACCTGCAGCGCCGCCACGGTCGCGCCGTTGCGATCCGTAGTCTGCAGCGCGATCACGCCCTGACCGCCGCGGCCGTGACTGGGAAAATCATCGAGCGGGGTGAGTTTGCCGTAGCCGTTTTCGGAGGCCGTGAGCACGTAGCCCTCTGCGAGCACCAGCAGTGCGATCAGGCGCTGGCCCAGCCCGAGCCTGACGCCGCGCACGCCCGTGGCTTCGCGGCCCATCGGGCGAACTTCCTCTTCGTGGAAGCGAATCGCCTTGCCGCCGCTGGTGCATAGCAGGATATCGCACGTGCCGTCGGTCAGGGCGACGCCCACCAGGGTGTCATCGCCGCGCAGATCCAAGCCGATGATGCCGCTGGCCCGCGGCCGCGAAAATGCCGTGAGCGGGGTCTTCTTGACCGTGCCGCTGCTGGTGGCCATGAACACGTAGTGCTGCTCGTCGAATTGCTTGACCGGCAATACCGCGCTGATCTTCTCGCCCTGCTCGAGCGGCAGCAGGTTCACGATCGGCTTGCCGCGCGAGCCGCGGCCGGCCTGCGGCAACTCGAACACGCGCAGCCAGTAGACCTTGCCGCGATTGGAGAAGCACAGCAGCGTATCGTGCGTGTGCGCGACGAAGAACTTCTCGATGAAGTCCTCGTCCTTGACCGCGGTGGCGGATTTGCCGCGCCCGCCGCGCCGCTGGGCCTGGTAGTCCGACACCGGCTGCGCCTTGGCATAACCCGCGTGCGAGAGCGTCACCGCCACGTCCTGCGGTTCGATCAGGTCCTCGGTACTGAGATTCAGATGGTCGCGGCTTATCTCGGTGCGCCGTTCATCGCCATAGTTGTCGCGGATCTCGATGAGTTCGTACCGCACGACCTCGATCAGGCGCGCGGGACGCGCCAGGATGTCCGACAGGTCGACGATCTCGCGCAACAGCCCCTGGAACTCCTCGACAATCTTGCTCTGCTCGAGGGCAGTGAGGCGATGCAGCCGCATCTCGAGCACGGCCTGTGCTTGCTCCTCGCTGAAGCGGTAACCGTCCGCCAGCAGCCCTGCCTCCGGCCCCATGCCTTCCGGCCGCGTTGAGACGGCACCGGCGCGCGCGAGCAACTCCGGCACTATACCCGGCGGCCAGCTGCGCGCGAGCATCGCTGCGCGGGCCTCCACCGACGTGGGCGAATTTTTGATCAGCGCGATGATGGCATCGATGTTGGCCAGCGCCACCGCCAGCCCTTCGAGCACGTGCGCACGCTCCCGTGCGCGGCGCAGCTCGAATATCGTGCGGCGTGTGACCACTTCGCGCCGATGACGCAGGAAGGCATCGAGCATGTCGCGCAACGACATCAGCCGCGGCTGTCCGTCCAGCAGCGCCACCATGTTAATGCCGAACACGGTCTCCATCGGCGTCTGGGCGTACAGGTTGTTCAGCACGATGTCGGGCACTTCGCCACGCTTGAGCTCGATGACCACGCGCATGCCGTCCTTGTCGGACTCATCGCGCAGGTCGGAGATGCCGTCGATATTCTTGTTGCGCACCAGATCGACAATGCGTTCGAGCAGCCGCGCCTTGTTGACCTGATAAGGTAGCTCGGTGACGATGATGGACTGACGGCCGCGATCGTCGAGTTCCTCGAAATGTGCGCGCGCGCGAATCGACAGGCGGCCGCGGCCGGTCCTGTAGGCGGTAGCGATTTCCTGCGCGCCGTTGATGATGCCGGCGGTCGGAAAATCCGGTCCCGGCACGTGCTGCATGAGGCCCGCGAGCGATATCGCCGGATCGTCGAGCAATGCGAGGCAGGCGTTGATGATCTCGGTCAGATTATGCGGCGGAATGTTGGTCGCCATGCCGACCGCGATGCCCGAGGAGCCATTGACGAGCAGGTTGGGTACGCGCGTGGGCAGTACCTTCGGCTCGTGCTCGGACTCGTCGTAGTTCGGGACGAAGTCGACCGTCTCCTTGTCGATGTCGGCCAGCAGCTCTCCTGCCAGCTTCGACATGCGCACCTCGGTGTAGCGCATCGCCGCGGGCGAGTCGCCATCGACCGAGCCGAAATTGCCCTGTCCGTCGACCAGCAGATAGCGCATCGAAAACGGCTGCGCCATGCGCACGATCGTGTCGTAGACCGCGACGTCGCCGTGCGGGTGATATTTGCCGATCACATCGCCGACCACCCGGGCGGATTTCTTGTAGGCCCGGTTGTAGTCGTTGCCGAGTTCGCGCATCGCGTGCAGCACGCGCCGGTGCACCGGCTTGAGGCCGTCGCGAACGTCAGGCAATGCGCGCCCGACGATGACGCTCATCGCATAGTCAAGATAGGATTGCCGCATCTCCTCTTCGAGGCTGACGGACACTACTTCGCGCGCTATTTCGCTCACTCTCTTGGGATCTATAGAATTTGAATTCTGAGCCAAAAATTATAGCACAGCGGCTCGCTTTCTTAGGGTTTGAACGCCCTGGCCGCCGCGCGCCGCGCGCGCGCAGCTATACTGGTGCCATGAGCAGGCAAACCGCGACAACGCAATTGTCCCCCGAGGTGCAGAAATTCGATGCGCTGGCGCACGAATTCTGGGATCCGCGCGGCGCGTTTCATCCGCTGCACGCACTCAACCCGGTGCGCCTGGAGTACATCGCGCAGCGCGCAGCGCTGTCGCAGCGGCGCGTCGCGGACATCGGCTGCGGTGGCGGCCTTCTGGCTGAGGGACTCGCACGCCACGGCGCGCAGGTATGCGGCATCGACCTGGCGCCGGCCATGATTGAAGTCGCACGGTTGCATGCGCACGAAAGTCAGATGCAGATCGACTATCGCCTGTGCTCGGCCGAGGACCTGGCGCGCAGCGGCGCCGGCCCATACGACGTGATCACGTGCATGGAACTGATCGAACACGTGCCGAGTCCGGCAGCGCTGCTGGCCGCTACGGCTAAGCTGCTGCGTCCGGGCGGCGAACTCATCGTCTCGACCATCAACCGCAATCTGCGCTCTTTCCTGCTTGCGATTGTCGGCGCCGAGTACCTGCTGAATCTGATTCCGCGCGGCACGCATGAGTATGCACGCCTGGTACGGCCCGCCGAGCTCGCGCGACTGGCGCGCGCGCAGGGGCTGGAGTTGCGTGATGTCAGCGGCGTCGAGTTCAACCCATTCGCGCGCACGGCCCGCATCAGCGCCGATACCCGCGTCAACTACCTGGCGCACTTTCATCGCGCTTCCTGAGCAGCGCTTGAAACCCGCGACGCCACTGGCTGCGGTGTTGCTGGATCTGGATGGCACCCTGCTCGATACCGCGCCGGACATGGTGCGCATCGTCAATATGATGCGCGCCCAAGAGACACTCGCGCCGGTGCAGTACGCGGACATACGCCAGTACGTCTCGCACGGCTCGGCCGCCGTCCTGCGCGTGGCCTTTCCGGGATCCGACGGCGTGCGCCTGGCCGCCTTGCAGAGCCGATTCCTCGAGTTGTACCGCGAGCACCTGGTGGTCGAGACGCTGCTGTTTCCTGGCTTCGAGGAAGTGCTGGCGGCGCTCGAGGCGCACGGCATTCCTTGGGGCGTGATCACCAACAAGCCCGGCTGGCTGACCGAACCTCTGCTCAGAGAGTTCGCGCTGTACGAGCGCGCCGGCTGCGTGCTCTCCGGTGACAGCCTACCGGTGTGCAAACCCGATCCGCTGCCATTGCTCACGGCAGCCCGACGCATCGCCGTTGCCCCCGAGCGCTGCCTGTACCTCGGCGATGCACTGCGCGACATGCAGGCCGCACGCGCGGCCAACATGGTGGGGCTGGCCGCGCGCTACGGCTACATCGGGCCGCAGGAGAACACCGCGGAGTGGCCGGTCACGGCATGGATCGATTCGCCGCTGGATCTGCTCGACTGGGTCGGACTGGAGCGCGCCACGCAGCCGCTGCGCGCCGGCGCCGATAGCTGACGCGCGCGTGGGCGCGATGCAGAACGCCTACGCGGTATTGGGGGCGCTGCT
Organism: Steroidobacteraceae bacterium; assembly: GCA_036733765.1. GTDB lineage: Bacteria > Pseudomonadota > Gammaproteobacteria > Steroidobacterales > Steroidobacteraceae > FEN-1191. The sequence goes on along the minus strand of DAIMZW010000002.1, from coordinate 22,960 downwards.
GCTTGGCCTGGTCGCGGCCATGGTGGCGGCTCGAGTCTTCGCGCGCCGCCACGCGCGCGAGCTGGCCGATTCCGAGGCGCGTGTGCGCGCCGGTTTGCAGGAGCTCGCCAACTCGGCGCTGCGCGACAACACGGATCTGTTTCTCAAGCTCGCACGCGAATCCTTCGGCCGGGAGCAGGCCAGTATCCACGGCCTCTGGCGCGAGCGCGAGCTGGCCTTCAACGCCCTGATCGATCCGCTGCGCAATGCACTCGAGAAGACCGAAGCGCACGCGGCTGCCCTGGAGCGCGAACGTCGCGATGCCTACAGCACGCTGCGGGTCCAGATCGAAACCCTGGCGCAGGGGCAATCCGCGCTGCAGCGCGAAACGCGCAATCTGGTCACGGCTTTGCGCCGCCCGGAAGTGCGCGGCCGCTGGGGTGAGCTCACGCTGCGCCGCGTGGTCGAGCTCGCCGGACTGTCCGAGCATTGCGATTTCACCGAGCAGCCTAACGTAGGCACGGGCGGCAACACGCAGCGACCCGACCTCGTGGTCCACATGCCCGAAGGCCGTCAGCTCGTGATCGATGCCAAGACCCCACTGGAGGCCTATCTGGAGGCGATCGATGCACCGACCGAGGAGCTGCGCGCCGTGGCCCTCGCGCGCCACGCGCAACAGCTCGAAGCGCGCGTACGCGAACTGGCCTCGAAGGCCTATTGGACACAGTTCGAGCACAGCCCGGAGTTCGTGGTTCTGTTCCTGCCGGGGGATCAGTTCCTGAGCAGCGCCTTGGCCGAACGGCCCGAACTACTCGACAACGCCCTGCGTACCGGGGTCATCGTGGCCACACCCTCGACACTGATCGCACTGCTCAAAGCCGTCGCCTACGGCTGGCGCCAGGACGCGGTGGTCGAGAATGCCGCGCTGATTCGCGATCTCGGACAGGAGCTGCATCGCCGGCTCGCGAGTTTCTTGGGTCATTTCAGCAAGGCCGGGCGGCAGCTCAGTGGCGCGGTGGATGCCTATAACAGCGCCGTTGGATCGCTCGAGCGCCAGGTGTTACCAGGCGCGCGGCGCTTCAGCGAGCTCGGTGCGTCCACGGGCGAGGCGCTTTCGAGCCCGGAACCGATCGAGCAGCCGGTGCGCGCGCCGCTGCGCGGCCCTGGCGATGCCGAGCCACCCTTCAGTGCATGAGCGACGCCGTTCCGCCGCTGTTGCGCGCCACGCTGCCGCCGGCACCGGAGCCGGGCTCGGCGCGTTATTTCGCACTGCTCTACACGCCGGCCGAGCGACGGCCCGCCCTGGCCCGGCTGCTGGCGCTGGCCGATGAGATCGGGACCGGTATCGCGCGCGGTCTCGATCATGAGGTGGCGCATGCCCGGCTGGACTGGTGGCGGCACGAGGCCGGGCAGTACGCCGTAGGGCGAGCGCAGCATCCCTGGCTGCGATCGTTGCCCGAGCAGCAACCGGGGCGCCTGCAACTCGATCTGCACTCACTGCTGGAGGCGGCCGCGGTCGATTTGGCCGAGGGGCGGCAGCGTCCATACGGGGGCGAGCGGCTGCGGCGCGCGTTGTTCGCTGCGGCTGCGGAGGTGCTAGGCGCCGGGCCCTTATCGCCGGCGTTACGCGATGCCATCAGTGCGTTGGGGGCACTGACATGGGAGTTCGAGCGAGCGCCGTCTGCAGCGCCCACAGCGGACGCGGTACTCGCGACGGCGGCGCTGCAGGCCGTGTTGGACCGCCTGGGAGCCGCGCAACAGCCCAAGCTCGCTCCGCTGCTGGTTTGGGCCGCGCTGGCCGCCCGGCGGGCGAAAAACACCTCGCTGCTGCAGGGTTTCGCCGACAATATACGGGCCTGGAGCGTCGCGCGTCGCGCGATAGCGCGCACATTCACCAGCCGATGACTATCGCCAACCCTGAACCTACGAGCCCGCCGGGTCCCGTGCATCAGCGCTTCGAGCCGGCCGGCGACGCGCTGCACGGACGCGTGATCGCGATCACCGGGGCTGGCGAGGGTATCGGGCGCGCGCTGGCGCTGAGCGCGGCGGCACACGGGGCCGAGCTCGTGTTGATCGGACGCACGGTCTCGAAACTCGAAGCGGTCCACCGCCGCATCGCGGCGCTGAAACAGGCCGAGGCGAGCATCGCACCGCTGGATCTCGAACGGGCCGTCGCGCGCGACTACGACGCACTTGCCGAGGCGGTGCAGAGCCGTTACGGCCGCCTTGACGGTCTGGTGCACAACGCCGGCATCCTCGGCACGCTCGCGCCGATCGAGCACTATGATGTGCCGACCTGGTGCCGCGTGCTGCAGGTGAATCTCACCGCCGCGTTCGCACTCACGCAGGTGTTGCTGCCGACACTGCATGCCTCGCAGGACGCCTCGATCATCTTCACCAGCAGTGGTGTCGGCCGCGTACCTAAGGCCTATTGGGGCGCCTACTCGGTCTCGAAGTTCGGCATCGAGGCGCTCAGCCGGACACTCGCCGAGGAGCTCGGCGGCGCCGGCCAGGTGCGCGTCAATGCGCTCAATCCCGGGCCGGTGCGCACACGCATGCGGGCCCAAGCCTTTCCGGCCGAAGACGCGAGCACGCTGGCGAGGCCGGAGGACGTGTTGCGCCCCTACTTATGGCTGCTCAGCGCGGCCAGCCGCGGCGTCAACGGTCAGAGCCTGGACTGTCAACCACGCTAGCGAGTTCCTCGCTGGTGAGTTCGCGCCAATGGCTGCGAGGAAGGCTGCGCGGCAATGTCAGCTTACCCACGCGCGTGCGCAGCATGCGCACCAGAGTCACGGCGGCGCGCTCGATGAGCTGGCGGATCTCGTTGCCGCTCGCGCCAACCGCGACCAGGCGGTACCAGCGGTTGCTCGCCTCCCCGCCGCTCGGCTCGAGCAGCACGATCTGAATCGCGGTGCCTCGATCCAGCATGCCCTGACGGATCGCCTGCTGCTGCTCGGGGCTGAGCTCTCCGCGTACCCGCAAACTGAATTCCATCTCCACGCCGCGCATCGCGCGCTGCAGGCGTGAGGCCACTGCCCCATCGGCGGTCAGCAACTCCAGTCCCCCGTCGACCGCCGGTAGCGGACTGATGCTGATGAAGCGCAGGCCCGCGCGACGCGGCAATCGCGACGCCATGCTGGTCGCAGCGGCGCGCGCAGTCAGCAGAGGCTCGCCGGGCGAGCGATGGCATATGAACACCGGCGCGGGCGCGCTCTTGGGCGTGCGCTGGCGGATCAATCGTCCGTCGAGTTTGATCTGATCCTGCGCTACGACGCGCATCCCGAGCGCTGCCGGCTTGCCGTTAACCGTCAATCTGCCGGCCCGGATCCAGTCCTCGGCTTCGCGACGCGAGGCGAGTCCCAGTTGTGCCAGCACTTTCTGCACTCGCTCCGCGCCGCCGGGGCGTGCACCGGGCGATGCACCCATCACGCTTCAGTCCGCGCCGTCAGGCGGCGCGGCGACCAGGCCCGACGGCCGATGCGCGGCCGCTGAATCCTCTTCGTTGTCGCTCGAGTCCGCCTCGACAAACTCCTCATCCCCGGCCTCGGGTGCCGCGGCCTCGAAGCTGCCCGCGCTGGCGGGCTCATCCACGCCGCTGACGGCTAATTCGAACTGTGGATCGATCTCTCCGAGCGAGCACAGCTGCGCAAGCGGCGGCAAGTCATCGAGGCTCTTGAGGCTGAAGTACTCGAGGAAATCGCGCGTGGTGCCGAGCAGTTCCGGTCGTCCGGGCAGATCGCGATGGCCCACGACCCGGATCCACTGCCGCTCGAGCAGCGTCTTGATGATGTTCGGATTCACCGCCACGCCGCGCACCGCCTCGATCTCCGCACGCGTGATGGGCTGCCGGTAGGCGATCAGCGCGAGGGTTTCCAGCAGCGCCCGCGAATAACGCTGCGGTCGCTCCGGCCACAGGCGCGAGACTGTGCCCGCGTATTGGCGACGGACCTGAACGCGAAAGCCCCCACCGGTCTCCTGGATCTCGATCGGCCGCGCGACGTAGTCCTGTGCCAGTGCTTCGATCGCGGCACGAATCGCCGCCGGCTCCGGCCGCTGTGTCTCGTCAAACAGCAGCGACAACTCGCTGAGACTCAGGGATTTTCCCGCTGCCAGCAGCGCCGCTTCGATGATGTTCCTGATTTCGCTATTGCTCATGAGGCTGCGTCCTCATCGCCATGCTCGTCGCCGCCGACCAGATGCAGTGTACGGTGTGCCGAGGCGCTGCGCACGTGCAGCGGCGCATAGGGCTCGGTCTGCATGAGCTCGATCAGACCCTCGCGCACCAGCTCCAGCACCGCGACGAACGCCACGGTGACGCCGGCGCGGCCTTCCGCGAGCGTGAACAGGCGCGAAAATTCGACAAAACTGCCCTGCTCGAGCGCTGCAAGAATATTGCTCATGCGCTCGCGCACCGATAGCGGCTCGCGCCGCACGTGATGGTGCGCAAACATCTCGGCCCGCTGCGCGACCTCTTTGAAGGCAAGCAGCATTTCCTGCAGCGTGACCTGCGGCACGGCGCGCACAGGCGGCCGGTCGCGCAACTCCGCGCTGGCCTGCCAGACGTCGCGCTCCAGGCGCGGGAGCTGGTCGATGTCGGCCGCAGCGCGCTTGAAGCGTTCGTATTCCTGCAGCCGGCGCACGAGCTCGGCGCGCGGGTCCTCCTCACCGAGCTCGCCCGCCCCGGGCGGCCGCGGCAGCAACATGCGTGATTTGATCTCGGCCAGCGTCGCGGCCATGACCAGGTACTCGCCGGCCAATTCGAGCTGCAAATCCTGCATGAGCTCGATGTAGCGGGTGTATTGGCGCGTGATTTCCGCGATCGGGATGTTCAGGATATCGACGTTCTGCTTTCGGATCAGATACAGCAGCAGATCGAGCGGACCTTCGAAGGCCTCGAGAAAAATCTCGAGTGCCTGCGGCGGAATGTACAGATCCCGCGGCAGGTGCGTCATCGGTTCGCCATTGACCACGGCGAAGGGCATCTCAGCCTGCTCGGGTGCCGCCATGATCTCATGGAGCGGCAACGGATTGGACACAACGATCTTCAGATCTGGCTTCATGATTACCGCTTAACTCATTGAGAACGCAGATGCATTGCGCGCCGAACCTCGTCGAGCGTGGCGCGTGCGACTTCGCGGGCCTTCTCGCCGCCCTGGTGGATCAGGTTCGACACGAGCTCGGGATTTTCCTGAAACTCCTGGGCGCGCTTGCGCATGCCCTTGACCTCCTCGACGATGCGCTCAATCACGGGCCCCTTGCAATCCAGGCAGCCGATGCTGGCCGTGCGGCAGCCCTCATTGGCCCATTGCCGGGTCGCCTCATCCGAATAAAGCTGATGCAGATCCCACACGGGACACTTTTCCGGGTCGCCGACATCGGTGCGCCGCACGCGCGCCGGATCGGTCTGCATGGTCTTGAGCTTGGCTGCGACCGCGTCGGGATCCTCGCGCAGGCAGATCGTGTTGCCGTAGGACTTCGACATCTTGCGGCCATCCAGGCCCGGCACTTTGGGCGAGGCCGTCAGCAACACCTGCGGCTCGGGCAGGATACTGACCGAGGAGCCCGCGAGATAGCCGAGCATTCGTTCGCGATCGGCAACCGTAATGCGCGTGTTGCTCTCCACCAGCGCCCGCGCCCGCTCAAGCGCTGCCTGATCGCCGGTCTCCTGGAAGCGCCGGCGCAGCTGCCGGTAGAGCGTGATATTGCGTCCGCCGAGTTCCTTGATGGCGCGCTCGGCTTTCTGCTCGAAGTCGGGCTCGCGTCCGTAGAGATGATTGAAGCGACGCGCGATCTCACGCGTGATCTCGACGTGCGCGACCTGATCCTCGCCGACCGGCACGAAGGCAGACCGGTACAGCAGGATGTCGGCGCTCTGCAGCAACGGATAGCCGAGGAAGCCGTAGGTCGCGAGATCCTTATCCTTGAGCTGCTCCTGCTGATCCTTGTAGGTCGGCACGCGCTCGAGCCACCCCAGCGGCGTGATCATGGATAGCAGCAGATGCAGCTCGGCATGCTCGGGCACGTGGGACTGCACAAACAGCGTCGCGACCCCTGGATTCAGCCCCGCGGCCAGCCAGTCGATGATGACCTCGTGGATGGCTGCCGGCAGCCCGGCGGTATCTTCGTAACCGGTGGTCAGCGCGTGCCAGTCGGCCACGAAGAAATAGCACTCGTACTGATATTGAAGCTCAACCCAGCTGCGCAGGGCGCCGTGGTAGTTGCCCAAATGCAGCGCTCCGGTGGGGCGCATGCCTGAGAGCACGCGCTTGCCTTGGGGAACAGCACTCATCCGTAGTGTTTTACCCGCGTGGGCAACGGGCCTCTGGCGATACAGAGCTGATTATACGGGGTTCGCGACAACTTCCCACTCGGCGCCGGCCAGCTTGCCCCGGCCCTGGCGCACGACCGTCGGCGGCGAGACGGCCAGGTCCACCACTGTGGTGGGCTCGATTCCGCAGTGACCGCCATCCAGAATCGCATCCAGCTGGTGCTCGAGTCGGGCGCGAATCTGCGCACCATCGGTCAGCGGCAACTCATCGCCCGGCAGCAGCAGCGTCGAGCTCATGAGCGGCTCACCCAGTTCGCTCAGCAGCATACGCGGCACGATGTGATCGGGCACACGAATGCCAATCGTGCGCCGTTTCGGGTGCTGCAGCCGCCGCGGGGTCTCACGCGTGGCCGGCAGCAGAAAAGTGAAAGGTCCGGGCGTCGCGGCTTTGAGCAATCGGAACTGCCAGGTGTCGATGCGCGCATAGCGCCCGATCTCGCGCAAGTCGCGGCACACGAGCGTGAAATGATGGTGCCGGTCAGCCCCGCGAATGCGACGCAAGCGTTCCAAGGCCTCGGCATCGCCGATATGGCAGCCCAGCGCATAGCAGGAATCGGTCGGGTAGGCAATGACGCCTCCGGCGCGCACGATTTCAGCGGCGCGGCGAATCAGTCGCAGCTGCGGATTCAGGTGATGCAGGTCGAAGTACTGGCTCATGATCTACATGCTGAGGTAGTTTCGTTATCATAGCGGGATGCAAGCTGTAATCGATCTCGCGCCGGTGGCGGCTTTTGTCGTGGCCTACTACCTCGCAGGCATCTACGTCGCGACCGCGGTGCTGATGCTCGCGATGCTGCTGCTGCTGCTGATCGATCTTGTGCGCCTGCGGCGCGTGCCGCCCCTGCATTGGATCAGTGCCGGGCTCGTATTCGTGCTCGGCGGTGCGACCTTGATCCTGCGCGATGCGCGCTTCCTGAAGTGGAAGCCCACCATATTCCTGTGGTTGGTCGCGCTGACGGCCATTGTCAGCGTCTGGTTCAGCCGCATACCGCTCGCGCAGCGCCTGCTGCAGCCGATCGTCGCGCACAGCGAGGCGCTGCCGCGCGCGCTGTGGCTCAAGCTCAACTGGATATGGGTAGGCTTTTATGCGCTGCTCGGCGCGGTCAATCTCTGGATTGCGTACCACCGCAGCGAGCGTGCCTGGGTCAATTTTAAATTCTTCGGCCTGACAGCGGCCTTTGCGCTGTTCGCGATCGCGCAAGCGGTGTGGCTCGCCTCACGTGCCGAAGTGCGCGAGGCACAGGCTTCATGAGCGAACCGGTTTCCACCGCGGCGCGCATTGAGAGCCTGTTGCAGCAACGCCTGCTGCCGGCACATCTGGAGGTGCACGATGACAGCGCAGCGCACGCCGGCCATGCCAGTGCGGGGGGCAAGGGGCACTTCCGGCTGCGGATCGTGTCCACTTGCTTCGCGGGTCTGAGACCCCTGCAACGCCACCGCCTCGTCAATGAGGTTCTGTCGCCGCTATTCGCGACCGAGCTGCACGCGGTGGCGATGGAGACTTTGACACCCGATGAGTTTTTTAAGTAATTAACGTAACTAACTGAGAGATCTGATGAAAATTCTGCAAACACTGCCGTTCGTGGCGCTGATGCTGCTGGCCGGCTGCGCTAAAACTGGCCCTGCGGTCGATACCAAAATGTCGGCGGAGAAGCCGATTGCCACGGTCAACGGCGTACCCATCAGCCGGGCGATGTTCGACTATTACGCCAAGAATACGGCCGGAAAGACCCCTACCGATCTGACGCCCGATCAGCGCGCGCAGATCCTCGACAACCTGGTTCGCGGCGAGGTCATCGCCCAGCAGGCCGAGAAGGACGGATTGGACAAGACCGGCGACACCGCCTTGCTGCTGACACTGTCGCATATGCAGATTCTCGAGCAGGCCGGGGCCGAGCAGTATCTGAAGGACAAGAAGCCCACGGACGCGGAGCGACAGGCCGAATATGACGCTCAGGTCGCAGCCATGCCCAAGACGCAGTACCACGCCCGCCATATCCTGCTCTCCAGCCAGGACGCGGCGCAGAAGGCCATCGATCAGCTCAAGAAGGGCGCTAAATTCGAGGATCTGGCGAAAAAGGAGTCGATCGATTCATCCAAAGATCAAGGCGGCGACCTGGGCTGGTTCTCCCCGGCCAACATGGTCAAGCCTTTTGCCGATGCCGTGGCCGGCCTGAAGAAAGGCGAGACCACGCAGACCCCTGTACAGTCGCAATACGGTTGGCATGTGATCCAGCTGATCGATACCCGCGAGACGCCGGTGCCCCCGCTCGATTCGGTCAAGGACCGCGTCGATCAGCTGGTGCAGACCAAAAAATTCAAGGCGCACCAGGATGAATTGATGAAGACCGCGAAGATCGAGAAGAACCCCTAAGGCACTGCCCGCTCGGGTCGTGCCTTGCCCAGCAATAGCTGCGCCAGGCCCGCCTCGTTGAGGATCGCTACGCCGAGCTCGCGGGCACGGGTCAGCTTGGAGCCGGCGTCCGATCCGGCGATCACGTAGCTGGTCTTCTTCGATACCGAGCCGCTGACCTTGGCGCCGAGCGCCGCGAGGCGCTCGCTGGCCTGCTGGCGCGTCATGCCCGTAAGGCTGCCGGTCAGCACCACGGTCACTCCAGATAATGGCGCGCGCGCCGGATCGGCCGCGCTCGCCGGTGGCCCCTCCGGCCACGTGAGCCCGAGTTGGTGCAGCCGCGCGAGCTCGCGCGCGTGGCGCGGGTCGGCAAAAAAACCCTGCACGCTGGCGGCGATGACTGGGCCGACGTCGGGGACCTCGAGGATCTGCTCCTGGGAAGCGGTTTGCAGCGCCTCGAGCGAGCCGAAGTGATCGGCCAGCGCCTTGGCCGTACTCTCCCCAACACCGGGAACACCCAGGCCATTGAGCAGGCGAGGCAGGCTGGTGCGCTTGCTGTGTTCGACGGCCGCCAGCAGATTCGAGGCGGATTTCTCGCCCATGCGCTCGAGGCCCGTCAAGGCATCGGCCTGCAGCGCATAGATATCGCTTGGCGTCTGCAGCAGACCCTGATCGACCATTTGCTCGATGAGTTTGTCGCCCAGCCCCTCGATATCGAGGGCACGACGGCTGGCAAAATGTCGCAGCGACTCCTTGCGCTGCGCCGCGCAGTTGAAAGAACCGGTGCAGCGCGCCGCTGCCTCGCCTTCGACGCGCACCACCGGTGACGCGCAGACCGGGCAGCGTTCGGGCAATTGCGGCCGCCTGGCGCCCCGGGGCCGCCGCTCAGTTAAAACGCGCACGATCTCCGGGATGACATCGCCGGCGCGCCGCACGATGACGCTGTCACCGCGCCGCACGTCCTTGCGCTCGACCTCGTCCATGTTGTGCAGCGTCGCGTTGCTGACGACGACGCCGGCCACCTGCACCGGCTCCAGGCGTGCGACCGGTGTAAGCACACCAGTGCGGCCGACCTGAAACTCGATTTCGCGCACCACCGTCAGCGCTTCATCGGCCGGGAACTTGTGCGCAATGGCCCATCTCGGCGCACGCGAGACAAAGCCGAGGGTTTCCTGTTCGCTGCGTGAGTTCACCTTGTACACCACGCCGTCGATCTGATAAGCGAGCTCACTGCGCCGCGCCCCGATCGAGCGATAATAGTCTAGGCATCCTTCCACACCGCGCACGCGGCGAATCTCCGGACAGGTGCACAGGCCCCAGCCCTCGAGCTGCTTGAGCAGCGCGGTTTGGCTCGCGGGCGGCTCGCCGCCCCGCCACTGTCCAACGCCGTAGAAAAATACCGCCAGCGGTCGCTTCGCCGTCACACGCGGATCGAGCTGGCGCAGACTGCCGGCCGCGGCATTGCGCGGGTTGGCGAACACCTTCTCGCCGGCGGCTGCAGCAGCACTGTTCATGCGGCGAAAGCCGGCCAGAGGCATGAATACCTCGCCGCGCACTTCGAGTATTTTGGGCGCGGGGCGGCGCAGGGTGAGTGGCACGGCGCGGATGGTGCGGATATTGGCGGTGATGTCCTCGCCCGTCGTGCCGTCGCCGCGCGTGGCGGCCAGCACTAATTTGCCCGCGCGGAAGGTCAGCGAGACGGCCAGGCCGTCGAGCTTGGGTTCGGCGCAGTACTCCAGCGGCCCCTCCTCGGCGCCCAGGCGCGCGTGCACGCGCCGGTCGAAGGCTTCGATATCCGCATCGCTGAAGGCATTGTCGAGCGAGAGCATGGGCACGCCATGCTGAACCTCGGCGAAACCGTCGGCGACCTGGCCGCTGACACGCTGCGTCGGGGAATCAGGGCTCAGCAGTTTGGGATGCTCGGCTTCGAGCTCGCGCAGCTCGCGCATGAGCCGATCGTATTCCGCGTCCGGCACCGCCGGATCATCCAGCACGTAGTAGCGGTAGTCGTGTTGGCCTATCTGTTCACGCAACTCGGCAACGCGCCGGTGCGCTGCTGACTTCACGCCGCTGGCTCCGCATGAAACCCTGGGCGCGATAGGCGCTGCATGCTGTCGCGCAGGTCCTCGAGCCGGTCCGCATCGAGCGGCTGGCCCTGCTCGTCCTGCAGCCGCGCGGGCAGGCGCTGCGAGAGTTCACGCGCGATGTCGAGCAGATGGTCGAGCGCCGCCGCAGGCGGCAGCGGGCCCGGCAGCACGGTAAACAGGCTGATGCCCGCCAACCGCTGAAAATCCATATTGACGGGATCCAATATGCCGGGTTTGCTCAGACTCGCGACACTCAGCAGCGCACGACCCTCGGCATCGGGCTGGTGATAGATGCCAAAGCGGCCGTGCACGAAACCGCAGGCCGTGATCGCCAACCGCACCGCGCGCCCCGACAGCCGCTCCTCGGAGGCTGCGACGATCCGCAGCGCAACGATATGGCGCTCCCCGTCCGGCGGCCACTCGACCACCAGCGACGTCGCCAATTCGCTCGACAGCGGCAGCGCCGGCGCCGCGGCGGCGGACTGCTCGTGAGGCGCGCACTGATCGTGCGACTCGACTTGTTCAGCCTCCGGCGAGTGACCCTCCGGCTCTGTGCCGCGGGTTGCGGGTTGGTATTCAAATACCGGCAAGGCATCGACCTCGGCCATCATCGATTCATCGCGGATCGCTTCCATCGCCGGTAAATCGATGCACGGTGGCGGCATCACCGGGCGGCGGCCTTCGCCTACGCTGCTGTGGGAGCCGCTGCGCGCGGCCGGCGCCGCGTGCGATTCGGCGGACTGTTCAATGAACGAGCCCAGCTCCGGCTCATTGCGCTTCGCTCCGCGCACCGAGGAGTCGCGGTGCGCCTGGCGCGGCTTGCGCATTTCCCAGGCCGCCAGCGCCACCAGGAACACGAGGCCTGCCACCAACAGAATCCAGCGCAACGCCGCCATGGCTTTCAGAGGGCCGCGAGCTTGACGGCTTCGTCGATATCAACCGCGACCAGGCGCGACACCCCGGGTTCGTTCATGGTCACGCCGATGAGCTGCGACGCCAGCTCCATCGTCACCTTGTTGTGGGTGATGAAAATGAACTGCACGCGGCTGGACATCTCGCGCACGATATCGCAGAAGCGGCCCACATTGTGCTCATCGAGCGGCGCATCGACCTCATCGAGCAGGCAGAATGGCGCCGGATTCAAATCGAAGATCGAGAACACCAGGGCTACCGCGGTCAGCGCCTTTTCACCCCCCGAGAGCTGCGAGATCGTGCTGTTGCGCTTGCCTGGCGGACGCGCCATGACCGCAACGCCGGCGGCCAGCGGATCCTCACCGACCAGCTCCAGATAGGCATGCCCGCCACCGAACAGTCGCGGAAATTTCTCCTGCAAGCCGGCGTTGATACGGTTGAAGGTATCGTCAAAGCGCGTGCGGGTCTCGCGGTCCATCTTGCGCATCGCCTGGTCGAGCGTCACCAAGGCGTCGCTGACGTCGGTGAACTGGCGGTCCAGGTAGCTCTTGCGCTCGCTTTGCTCGGCCAGCTCATCGATCGCCGCCAGATTGACCTGGCCGAGTTTTTCGATCTCGGCGCGCAACTGCGCCAGCCGCTGTTCCCAGGGCTCGGTCTGCGCCTCAACATCGAGGCCCGCGAGCACGGCACCGAGTTCGCACTGGGTGGCCGAGAACTGTTCCAGCAATGCCTCGCGTCGCACGCGTGACTCCTGCGCCGCCAGTCGCGCCTGCTCCATGGCTTCGCGCGCCGCCGACACGCGCTGCTGCGCGCTGAGCCGCCGTTCATCGAGAGCGCGTAGCGCGCCTTCGCTGTCCTCGAGCGCGCGCCGGGCATCGGTCAGTTCAGCCTCGACTTCGACGCGACGCGCCAGATGATCCTGCAAGCGCAGTTCGAACTCGGCGATCGGCGCATCGGCCTGCGCCAGCGTGCCGACGAGCGCCTCGCGTTGCGCCTGCAGCTGCGAGCGCTGCTCGTGCATGCGCGAGAGCGCGCTGTCCATCGAGGCTCGCGCAGCGCGGCGGCTCTCGAGCCGAATCAGGCTGTCGCGCAGCTCGAGCTGTGCCGCCTGTGCGTGCGCGCGCGCACTTGCCGCCTGCTCGCGCCGTAGCTCACGCTCGGCCTCGAGTTCCAGGCGCGCATCGTCCAGGCGCGCCAGCGCCTCCATAGCCGCCTCGTGGGCGCCGCGTGCGCGGCTCAAACTGTCCTGCGAGCGCGCCACATCGAGTGCGACTTCCGCCTGCTCGGCCTCGATGCGAGCGCGGCGCAGCGCCGCCTCCTCGAACCGTGCCCGGAGCGCCTCGAGGCGCCCGCGCAGATCGGCGTGTTCGCGATGGGCGCTTTGGATTCGGCCTTGCGTGGCATCGCGATGCTGCTCGGCCGAGACCACCTGGGTGCGTAGCGCGAGGATCTCCTGCTCGACTGTGCTCACGCCCTGGTCGGCCGCGGCGCAACGCTCGCGCAACCCCTTCAAGCGGTGCTCGCGTTCGAGCACCCCGGCATGGGTGTCGCCGCCACGATTGACGCGCAGCCAGTCGCGGCCGATCCACTCCCCCGCCGCGGTGATCAGCGATTCGCCCACCGCCAGAGCGCTGCGCTGCCGGAGCGCCCCGGCCAACGACTCACTGGTGCGCACGCTCGCGAGCAGCGCGAGGGTGCCCTGTGGGCCCTTTACGTGGGCCGCCAGGGTACCGGGGTGGGCGACGCTGCTCGCGCTAGCCCTTTCAAAAAAACCGACACTGCCGCCCGCAAGCGTCGCCAGCGACGACTCGAGCGGCTCGAGCGCCTCGACACGGACGGCTTCCAGATAGTCGCCCAGTACTGTCTCGACGGCACGCTCCCAGCCCTCGTCGACCTCCAGCAACTGCGCCAGCCGCGGAGCATCGGCGACGCCCGGCAGCCCCGAAAGCCAGCTGGCCGCCAGCGGATTCTTTTCGCGCAGCGCCGCTTTCTGTAGCGCATCGAGCGACATGAGCTCGGCACGGATCTGGTCGCGTTCGTGCCGCAGGCGCTGGAGTCGGCCATCGGCGAGCTGCTCGGACGAGCGCAGCGCCTGCACCTGCGCAAGCGCCTGGTTCAGCTCGCCCGCCAGGGATTCGGCCGCCGCGCGCGACTGGGCTTCCCGCTCGCTCAAGCCCTCGAGCGGAGAATCGGCCTGCGCCGTAGTCAGTGCCTCGCACTCAAGGCTCAGGCGATCGGTCTGCGCTTGCAGACGGTGGCTCTGGCTTTCCAGCTGTTCAATACGAGCGGACTCGACCTGGGCACTCTGACCGGCAGCGCCGAGCTCGCCATTGAAACTCTCCCAGCGCTGCTGCCAGGCGGCCAGCTCATCTTGCGCGCCGGCCAGCGCCGTGCTGGCGACCGCTTCACTTTGGGCCCGCGCTTCGGCCTGGGGTTCGAGCTCGGACAGCTCGGTGGCCAAAGCGGCAAGCTGTTCCTCGTCGCGCGCAATCTGCTGCGTGTTGGTCGTGAGGTTGGCGTTGACCTGTGCCAGATCGTTGCGAGCGCGCTCACGCAGCTCGCGGCTGTAGTGGATGCTCTCCTCGGCGCGCGTGACCTCGGCTCCGAGTTCGTAATAGCGACCCTGCGCGCGCGATACCGCGTCGCTGAGCTCATTATGGAATTCGCGCTGCTTCTCGATCGCTGCTTCGGCCGCGCGCTGATCGGCGAGCGCCTGTTGCATTGCGATCTCGCAGGCACGCACGGCGCCGTCCTGCAATTCGGCGCCGCTGTCGAGTTCGCGCAGCCGCAGCGCCAGCAGCTCGGCCGTCAGGTTGCGCTCCTGCGCCTTGAGTTCCTGGTAACGGCGCGCGACGTGAGCCTGACGCTGCAGGTGTCGAATCTGCTTGTCGACCTCATCGCGCAGATCCTGCAGCCGGGCCAGATTCTCGCGGGTGTCGGCCATGCGAGATTCAGTCTCGCGGCGCCGCTCCTTGTACAGCGAAATGCCCGCGGCCTCCTCGATGAAGGCGCGCATGTCGTCGTGCCGGGCCTCGATGACCCGCGAGATCATGCCCTGCTCGATGATGGCGTAGCTGCGCGAGCCCAGACCCGTGCCCAGGAACAGGTGTGTGATGTCCTTGCGCCGGCAGCGCCCACCGTTGATGAAATAGGCCGAGCTGCCATCGCGCGACACCGCGCGCTTGAGCGAGATCTCGTTGTAGCTCGCGTAGGCGCCACCGATCTTGCCGTCGCTGTTATCGAACACGAGTTCGACGGAGGCGGCGCCGATGGGCTTGCGGGCGCTCGAGCCGTTGAAAATGACGTCCGCCATCGAGTCGCCACGCAGATGGCGCGCCGAGAGCTCGCCCATCACCCAGCGCACGGCATCGATGATGTTGGATTTACCGCCGCCATTGGGGCCCACGACACCGATCAGATTGCCCGGCAGGTTTACCGAGGTCGGATCGACGAAGGATTTGAAACCTGCGAGCTTGACCTTATTGAGCCGCATTGATCCCGTCCTGGTGTGCCGTGTACCGGTGTGACAGTCGCTTGCGATCGGACGCAATCCGTAGCAGCCGCGCTACCTCGCTAGTGTAGATTATCCGCATGCCGCTTTCGATGCGGCCAGAGACAAAGAATCCAGCCATGCCGAGCCATGCGTCCAGCCAGATCGAGACTTTCGTCAATCCGGCCCCCGAGCACGACTACACCATCCGGATGAGCATTCCGGAATTCACCTGCCTGTGTCCGCGCACCGGGCAGCCGGATTTCGCGACCCTCGAGCTCGAATATGTGCCCGACCGGCTCTGCATTGAGCTCAAGGCCCTCAAGCTCTATATCTGGTCGTTTCGCGACCGCGGCACGTTCCACGAGGCCGTGACCAACGAGATCATCGACCATCTCGCGCGCGCGGTGACGCCGCGCTTCATGAGGCTGAGCGCGCACTTCCATGTGCGCGGCGGCATCACGACTCAAGTGATCGCCGAGCGACGCGCGGCGCTTTGGCGCGCTTCGGAGGCGGTCACACTGCCCTAACCGCCCGGACGGAGCGGTATTTTCTATGCTCTGTACACGCTTCCTTGCGTCGGTATAATCGCGCGTTCTCTAAATGACCGGCGACCATGTCAGGAGCGAGGCGATGCCCGGCAAGAAGCCCGGATCCAAGATCAGCAAACCCAAGAAGGCCGTGCGGCCGAAAGCCGCAGCGCGTCGGCCGGAGCCGCGCCGGCCCGCAGCCGCGAGCCGCAAGGCCGTGGCCGCCACGACGGCCAAGCCCGCCGCCAAATCCGCACCCAAGGCCGGTACCGAGCGCAAGCCCGAGAGCCACAGCCCGCAGCGGCCCGCCGCCCCGGCGAGCGGGCCATCCGCGCATGGACCCTCGACGAGCGGGTTGACGGCGGCAACGGTCGCCTCGCACGCAACGCGGATCGTAACCGCGCCGGATACCGATGAAGGCGACGGCTCCGAGCCCGGCAGTCTTCTGTCCGGCCCGCGCAATGTACAGCCGTACGTTGCCAAGCGCGGCGAGCAGTACATGAGCAAGCACCAGCTCACGCACTTCCAGCAGATTCTGCTCAACTGGAAACGCGATCTGATGCAGGAGGTGGATCGTACCGTCTCCCACATGAAGGATGAGGCCGCCAATTTCCCCGATCCGAACGATCGCGCGACCCAGGAAGAGGAATTCAGCCTGGAACTGCGCACTCGCGATCGCGAGCGCAAGCTGATCCGCAAGATTGAGGAAGCGCTCAAACGGATCGAGGACGGTAGCTACGGATACTGCCTCGAGACTGGCGAGGAAATCGGCATCAAGCGTCTGGAAGCCCGTCCGGTCGCCACGCTGTCGATCGAGGCTCAGGAGCGCCGCGAGCGCCGCGAGCGCCAGTACGGGGACCGGGACGACCGCTACCGCTGAAGCCCGCCGAGGTCCCTGGTCCCGGCGGTCCTGGCCCCCTCCGCACTGAAGATTTGGGTTCTATGGGCGCTTGTACTATGGTAGGCGTTCCGCAATCCTTGAGCGGCTTGCCCCGCAATGCGCAGTAGAGGACTTCAGCATGAGCGAGATTCGCGTCATCAAGAAGTACCCGAACCGGCGGCTCTACGACACGGTGGAGAGCCGCTACATCACCTTGGACGACGTTCGCCGGCTGGTGCTCGACGGCGTTGAGTTCGGCGTCATCGACAAGCGCAGCCAGCAGGACATTACCCGTCCGGTGCTGCTGCAGGTGATCGCAGAACTCGAGCAGCGCAACGGCACCGTGCTGAGCCAGGACTTCCTGACGCAGTTGATCCGCAGCCACAATGCAGGCCTCGAGGGCGTGCTATCGACCTACCTGGAGCAGAGCTTGCGGCTGTTTCTGAGCGAGAAGCCGCCGGCAGGAGATCCAGCCGCCGCGGCCAGCCAATTGGCGCAACAGAATCATCAGCGCTGGCACAGCGCACAGGAAGAGATCTTCCGCACGCTGATGAGGACCGCCGGGACCGCGCCCGGTTGAGCGCGGACGGCGCGGCGATAAGGCCACGCCGCGGCTATTAGGGCCCGTCGACGTTGCGCATCGACAGGCGAACGCGACCCTGACGATCGACTTCCAGCACTTTGACGCGAATCTGATCGCCCTCTTTGAGCTTGTCCGAGACGCGCTCGACGCGCTCGTCCGAGATCTGCGAGATGTGCACCAGGCCGTCGCGGCCGGGCAGTATGGTCACGAAGGCGCCAAAATCCATGAGCTTCGCGACCCGGCCTTCATAAATGCGGCCGACTTCGACATCCGCCGTGATCAGCTCGATGCGCCGCTGCGCTTCGCGTCCGGCCGTGCCCAGGACCGAAGCGATCTTGACCGTGCCATCGTTCTCGATGTCGATGGTCGTGCCGGTCTCCTCCGTGATCTGACGGATCACGGCGCCGCCCTTGCCGATCACGTCGCGGATCTTCTCCGGATCGATCTTCAGCGTGATGATCGAGGGCGCCCACTCCGACATCTTTGAGCGCGGCTCTCGCAGCACCTTCGCCATCTGGTCGAGAATGTGCAGACGGCCTTCGCGGGCCTGCGCCAGCGCCACGCGCATGATCTCCGGCGTGATGCCCTCGACCTTGATGTCCATCTGCAGCGCCGTGACACCCTCGCGCGTGCCGGCCACCTTGAAATCCATGTCGCCCAGATGATCCTCATCACCGAGGATGTCGGTGAGCACCTTGAAGCGCGCGCCTTCGAGCACCAGCCCCATCGCCACACCGGCGACCGCGGCCTTGATCGGTACACCGGCATCCATCAGCGACAGGCTGCTGCCGCACACACTGGCCATCGAACTCGAGCCGTTGGACTCGAGAATCTCCGACACGATCCGAATGACGTAGGGGAATACGGCCATGTCCGGCATCACGGCATGCACGCCGCGACGCGCGAGATTGCCGTGGCCGATTTCACGGCGCTTGGGCGATCCCATCATGCCGGTCTCGCCGACCGAGAACGGCGGAAAGTTGTAATGCAACATGAACGGTTCGCGCCGCTCGCCCTCGAGCGCGTCGATGATCTGTGAATCGCGCGTGGTGCCGAGCGTCGTGGCGACCAGCGCCTGGGTCTCCCCGCGCGTGAACAGTGCCGAGCCATGGGCGCGCGGCAGCACGCCGACCTTCACCGTGATCGGCCGCACGGTGCGTAGGTCACGACCGTCAATGCGCGGCTCGCCGGCCAGAATGCGTTCGCGCACGATGCGGCTCTCGAGCTTGAACAGCTCATTGACCACCGCATCGGCCTTCCACTGCGTGGGTTCGACCGCGGTCAAGGCCGCCGTCACGTCTTTCTTGATCTCGCTCAGTCGCGCGGACCGCTGCGTTTTTTCGGTGATGCGGTAGGCCGCAGACACCGCCGCCTCGGTCCGGGCTGCCACGGCCTCGGCCAGCGGAGCCTCGAATGCGGGCGGCTTCCAATCCCAGCGCGGCTTGCCGGCCTCCGCCGCGAGCTCACGAATGTTGCGGATGGCGATCTGCATCTGCTCGTGCCCGAATACGACGGCACCGAGCATCGCCTCTTCGGACAGCACCTGGGCCTCCGACTCCACCATCAACACCGCCGGCTGCGTGCCGGCAACCACCAGCTCCAGTAGCGATTGGGCCTGGTCGGTGCGGGTCGGATTGAGCAGATACTTGCCGTCACGGTAACCGACGCGCGCGGCGCCGATCGGTCCGTTGAATGGCAGGCCCGCGATGCTCAGCGCAGCCGAGGCGCCCAGCAGCGCTGGAATATCCGCGTCAATCTCGGGGTCGAGCGAGACCACCGTGGCCACGACCTGGACCTCGTTGTTGAAACCGTCCGGAAACAGCGGCCGAATCGGGCGATCGATGAGCCGCGAGGTCAGCGTTTCGCGTTCGGTGGGGCGACCTTCACGTTTGAAGAAACCGCCCGGGATGCGCCCCGCGGCATAGGTTTTCTCAATGTAATTGACGGTCAGCGGAAAGAAATCGCGGCCCGGCACGGCGCTTTTCGCGGCGCAGGCCGTGACCAGCACTACCGTTTGGCCCATGGATGCCAGCACGGCGCCGTCCGCCTGGCGAGCGAGCTCGCCTGTTTCGAGCGTCACGGCGTGGGGACCATAAGAAAAAGTCTTCTTGAAGACAGTCACGCTTCAATCCTCGGAAATGATCGGTGCAGAATGGAGAAAGCCGCGCATTCCAATCAGGATGTGCGCGGCCCGCGGATTCAGCGGCGGAGCCCCAGGCGCTCGACCACTTCTTGATATTTGGCTGGACGTGTGGATTTCAGATAGTCCAGCAATTTGCGGCGTTGATTGACCAGTTTGACCAAGCCGCGGCGCGAGGAGTGATCGCGTTTGTGCGTACCGAAGTGTCCGCCCAGACCGTTAATGCGTTCTGAGAGCAACGCGATCTGGACTTCGGGCGACCCGGTGTCTTTGGGGTCGCGGCGATACTGCGCGAGCACAGTGCTTTTCTGTTCCGTGGACAAAGCCATTGCGTACAAAACCTCTGAACTTTCAATGCTTGAAAATGATTGTCATTTTGAAGGCCGCGCATTCTAACCTCAGACCCCGCGAGCCTCAAGCGGAACAGGGAGTTACAGGGCCAGCGGCGCGCTGAACAGGCGCTGCACCCGCAGCTGACCCGAGGCAGAGCTGATGCCGAGCCCCAGAAAGCGGCCGTCCGCGTCGTACAGGCGCCAGCGGCCTGCGCTCGCTTGCGGCAGTGCGATCACGCGCCCGTGGGATAGCGCCTGGGTCTGGTCGGCTTCCAGTTGCAGCGATGGCAGATGCGAGACCGCGCGATCGGCCCGCAGCAGCGGCCAATCCTGCCCGGTCGCGCTGGCGGCTTCGAGCTGCTCGAGGCTCACCATGGGCTCGTCCGTGAACGGTTCCACATAGTCCCGACGCAGGCTATGGAGCCTGCCGCAGGTGCCGAGCGCCCGCGCGATGTCCTCGGCCAGCACGCGCACGTAGGTGCCCTTGGAGCACAGCACCTGCAGCTCGACTCGCGCCCCCTCGAGCCCAAGCAACTGCAGCCCATCGATCATGATCGGACGCGCCTGCCGCTCCACGCTGAGGCCCGCTCGCGCCAGCCGGTAGAGGGGTGTGCCGTCGCGCTTGAGCGCGGAATACATGGGTGGCACTTGCCCCTGCGGTCCGCGGAAGCGCTCGAGCACCTGGACAATGGCGCTCGCAGTCAGTGCCGGCACCGCACAGCGCTCGACGATCTCGCCCTCGGCATCGCCGGTGGCGGAACGCTCGCCCAACTGTAGGCCAAATCGATAGGCCTTGCGGCCCACCAGCAACTCGCCGGCCAGGCGCGTCGCCTCCCCGAGACAGATCGGCAGCATGCCGCTGGCGAGCGGATCCAGACTGCCGCAGTGCCCCGCCTTGACCCCGCCCGCCAGGCGCCTAACGCGTTGCAGGGCTGCGTTAGAGGACAATCCCACCGGTTTGTCGAGCAGCAATACGCCGACCGAAGAGCAGCTCATTCTGCATCGTCGGCTGCGAGCGCCTCACCGTGCTCGGCGCTGCGCGAACGGTCGGCCTTGACCGCGCCATCGATCAGCCGCGTGAGCTGCTGCGCGCGCTCGAGATCGGTGTCGAGCTGAAACTCGAGCCGCGGCGCATGCCGCAGCTTGAGCTCGCGCGCCAGCTCGCCGCGCAAGTAGCCGGCGGCGCTGCGCAGACCGGCCAGCACTTCATCGGCGGCGTGCACAGCGGCAAACGGCAGGAAATGGATCCGGGCGACCGACAGGTCACTGGCGAGCTGCACCGCCGTGATCGTCACATTGCCGACGCGCGGATCCTTGACGCCTCGACGCAGCAGCTCGGCCAGCGAGCGCTGCATCTGCGCGGCGATGCGCGAGGCCCGGGCGCTGCTCTTGATCACTGGATCGAGCGCGACACTTCGATGCGCGAGAAGCACTCGATCTGATCCCCGACACGCACGTCCTGATAGTTCTTCACGCCTATGCCGCATTCCGTCCCGGCTCGAACTTCGTTGACATCGTCCTTGAAACGCCGCAGCGACTCGAGCGCGCCCTCGAAGATCACGACATGCTCGCGCAGCACGCGGATCGGATTGTTGCGGCGGACGGCGCCCTCGGTGACCAGACAGCCGGCCACGACGCCGAACTTGCTCGAACGGAACACCTCGCGCACCTGCGCGATGCCGACGATCTGCTCCTTGATTTCGGGCGCCAACAGACCGCTCATCTTCTGCTTCACGTCGTCGATGGCTTCATAAATGATGCTGTAGTAGCGCACTTCGACGCCGGTCTCCTTCATCGCCTCGCGCGCGGCTGCGTCGGCCCGCACATTGAAGCCGATCACGAAGGCCTTCGAGGCGGCCGCGAGCTGGATATCCGAGGCGGTGATACCGCCGACACCGCTCGCTATCACGCGCACCTGTACCTCGTCGGTAGAGAGCTTGTTCAAGGCATCGCTGAGGGCCTCGGCGCTGCCGTGGACATCGGTCTTGATCAGCACCGGGATGATGCCGGCCTTGACCTCGCCCATCTGCGAGAACACGTCCTCGGCCCGCGTCGCCGCGCGTGCGAGTTTCACGTCGCGGAATTTACCCTGCCGGTAGAGCGCGACCTCACGCGCCTTGCGCTCGCTCTCGAGCACGAGCAACTCATCGCCGGCGTTCGGCGCCCCGGATAGACCGAGCACCACCACTGGCATCGACGGCGGCGCCTCGGCGATCGACTGACCGTTTTCATCGAACATGGCACGCACGCGTCCGAACTCGGAACCGGCGAGAATCGCATCCCCGGCCCTGAGCGTGCCGCGCTTGACCAGCGCGGTCACGACCGCGCCGCGGCCCTTTTCCATGCTGGCCTCGATCACTACGCCGGCAGCCAGGCCACCGCGTGGGGCCTTGAGTTCCAGCACTTCGGCCTGCAGCAGGATCGCTTCGAGCAGCGCATCGATCCCCTGTCCGGTGCGAGCCGAAACCTGAACGAACATATTCTGGCCGCCCCATTCCTCGGGAATGACATCCTGCTTGGCCAGCTCGGTGCGCACCCGATCCGGATCGGCATCGGATTTGTCGATCTTGTTGACCGCCACCACGATCGGCACATTGGCCGCGCGCGCATGCTGGATCGCCTCGATGGTCTGCGGCATCACACCGTCATCGGCGGCTACTACCAGCACTACGACATCGGTGGCGCGTGCGCCGCGTGCGCGCATGGCGGTGAACGCCGCGTGACCGGGCGTGTCGAGAAAGGTGATCGATCCACGCGCAGTCTCGACGTGGTAGGCACCGACATGCTGCGTGATCCCACCGGCCTCGCCGGCCGCGACCTTGGCACGGCGGATATAGTCGAGCAGCGAGGTCTTGCCATGATCGACGTGACCCATGACGGTCACGACCGGCGGGCGCACCTCGGACTGCTCGGCATCGGCAGCAAGGCCCTGAAGACCTTCCTCAATCTGGTTTTCCTTGAGCAGCTTGGCGCTGTGGCCAAGCTCTTCGACCACGAGCACTGCGGTGTCGCGTTCGATCGGCTGATTGATGGTGGCCATGACGCCGAGATTCATCAATACCTTGATGACTTCGGTGGCCTTGATCGCCATCTTCTGCGCCAGCTCGGCCACGGTGATGGTCTCCCCGAGCGTCACCTCACGCTTTACCGGCGCCGTGGGCATCTCGAAGCCGTGCTTGGCTTCGGCGCCGACCGCAACCGTGCGCGCCTTCAATCGCTTCTTCTTCTTGTGCCGGGCGCTGACATCGCCGGCGATGTGCAGCTCCTCGCGGCCGTAGCGCGTGCGCTGCTTATCGTCGCTCTCCTCGCGCGCGGCACGCGCCACCTCCTCCGCCTCCTCCATGAC
>DAIMZW010000001.1:97783-99018 GCA_036733765.1 Steroidobacteraceae bacterium | reverse complement strand
GCGCCAGGAGGTGGCGCAGCAGATGGCCGACGAAATGCGCGCCGCTAATCGCGATGCGATCAACACCAAGGGTTTCGAGCTCGAAGCCGAACGCATGGGCCGACTCATGCGCGATAGCTACCGCATTGGCTTCATCGACGTCGGCGGTTGGGACACGCACGTCGGCGAGGGCGCGGCGCAGGGCAATCTGGCCAGCAATCTGGCCAGCCTCGGGCGTGGCCTGCAGGCGTTCGCGCAATCGCTGGGCGCGCAATGGAACAACACCGTGGTGGTCGTGCTGTCGGAATTCGGTCGCACCTTCCGCGAGAACGGGGATCATGGCACCGATCACGGTCACGGTACGGTCTATTGGGTGCTCGGCGGCGCAATCAACGGTGCGAGCATTGTCGGCGAGCAGCAGCGTCTGGAGCGCAACACGCTGTTCCAGGATCGCGACTACCCTGTGCTCAACGACTATCGCGCCGTGCTGGGCGGCTTGTTCCGCTCCCTCTGGGGCCTGTCGAGTGAGCAAGGCGAGCGCATCTTTCAGCAAATGGCGCCCGTCGATTTAAAGCTCGTGTGAGGGAAGCGGTTGGCCGCGGCGCTGCGCCGAGCGCAGCAAATAGCCCAGATACGCCGCGATCAGGACATTGACCAGCAGGGTGGCGAACACCGTCCACCTGTGGCCGGGCGGCCGCACAAACAGCTCCCAGAGTTCGAATGGAATCAGCGAAGTCGTAGCGATGACGGTGACCCATTCCGCCCAGCGGAGGCGCAACCACAAGCCGGTGCCCTCGACCAGCACCACCGCGGTGTAGGCAATCGTCACGGCGATCACGAGGTGAAGCCTGTCGGTGCCGAGTCCCTCCACCCAGCTGAGCGCACGCAGGATCAGGCGCTGGTCGACCCGATCGGTCACGGTCGCCGACCATACGCGGATCTTTTCGACCAACTCCGGGTCGAGCAGCTCGTGCACCCCGTAGCTGGTGATGATCAGCAACAGCGCCTTGACGAACTTGAACAGCGCAATGATCCGCAGGCCGTCAATCTTTGCAGGCGGCACGGAACTCGACGCAGTCTGGCCGCTTGATTCGGTCGAAGACGACATAGCCACAATTGTTGGGAATAATCCGACACCCTAAGCGATCGTGAGGCCTCGCGCCACGCGGCAGGGATCTACAGAACCCCGGTAAAGACCAGAATCAGCAGGATAATCAGTAGTGTGCCCAACCCGCCGGTGGGGTAGTAACCCCAGC
>DAIMZW010000001.1:1527-97683 GCA_036733765.1 Steroidobacteraceae bacterium | reverse complement strand
TCAAGGGTATGAACCGTGCCGCTAGCGGCGATAGCGCAGGAGCTCTGATATGACTGTAGGAGGACTGCTCAGCGCTCCACCGGCGTGTCCTCGCGCGCGCCCCACTCGGCCCACGAGCCGTCGTAGAGCGCACCGCTCGGCAGCCCGGCGACCTCAAGCCCGAGACTCAGCACCGCGGCCGTGAGCCCTGAGCCGCAGCTCGTGACCACGGCGCTGTGGGGACCGACGCCGGCTGTCGCAAAGCGCGCCCGCAATGCGGCCGCCGGCAACAGCGTCTCGCCGTCCGTGAGCAGCTCCGTGTACGGCAGATTGTGGCTGCCCGGGACGTGTCCGCTGCGCAGTCCCGGACGCGGCTCGGCGACGCGCGCGAAGAACCGATCCGCCGAGCGCGCATCGAGCAGCAGCTCGCGCAGGTCCGGCAGGTTCGCGAGCACATCGCCCAGCCCGCGCAGATAGCGCGCGTTATAGGCCGCGCGGAATACCCCGGGAGTCGGCGCCGGCTCCTCGCCAGTGTTGAGTGCGCGGCCCTCACGGCGCCACTTGGGCAGGCCGCCATCGAGCACGGCGGCGCGCTCATGACCGAACAGACGCATGAGCCACCAGCCGCGCGCCGAAGAGAACACCCCTTTTTGGTCATAGAACACGACGCGATGGCGATTGCTTAGACCCAGAGCTGCGACCAGCCGCTCGAAGCGCGCAGCCGTCGGCGCCATATGCGGCAGCTTCGATTCGGTGTCGGCGATCAGATCGATGTCGAAGAAGCGTGCCGCGGGCAGATGCGCTGCACGATACAGCGCTTGCGCGTCGCGCTGCTCCGTGGGCAGATACAGCGTCGCATCGAACACGAGCAGATCCGGCGCCTCGATCTGCTGCGCGAGCCATTCCGTGCTGACCAGCGATTCCAATGACGACTCCTGGGAAAAAATCGATGATGCCTGCTGCGGCGTCAGGGCGGCAAGGACCGGCCGCCCGTGAAGGGATTGAATCCCTGCTCCGCCAGCGCCACCCAGGCCGCCGCGCCAAGATGTTCGAGATGCAAATACACCCGCGGCTTGCTCGGATCCGTGTCGAGCATGAATCCGGTGGGCAGCGCCGCGACCGTGGTGGCGTAGTAGCCGCCGTCCGGCGCGCGCGCGGCCTCGATAGCCGCCTCGGGTGCGCGGACCAGCGTGTCGCGATGCAGACGCTTGAAGAGCAGCAGTACCTGCGCGGTGCCCTCGGTCCACGGGCCGCCGCCGGCTTCACTGTAGGCATAGCCCTGACCGGCGCGTAAGTGCTGCGCAGCGTGCGGCAAAACCTCGGCATACCGCGTGATCGCCTGCGGCAAGGCCAGCAGCGGCCAGATCTGCGCATCGAGCGCCTGCAGCGGATTCGGCGTCACGCCGTCCGCTCGTGTGCCAGCGGCGAAGCTGCCGCGCTGCGCGTCCCACATGAGTTCGACGAAATGCACTGCGGCCTGCGCCTGGGCCTGCCAGCGCGCATCGGCACTCGTCGCGGCCAGGCGCTCGAACGCTGCGGCCAGATCGACATTGTGCTCGGTCGACTTCCAGAGCAGCCGCTGCGGTGCCGATTCAGACCCAAAGCTGCCGCCGGTAAAGCCGCCGGCGCCGCGCGCATCGCGCAGCCCTTCGAGCCATTGCGCAAGCGCCAAGGCGCCGCGGGCGTAGCGAGCGTCGCCGTGGCCCGGATCGCGCACACGTGCGTCGGCATCGAGCGTGAGCAACGCCAGCATTGCCCACGCCATATTTCCGGAATCGCTACCGGCCTGATAATCGTCTTCGAACCAGCGTCCGCTCCTGGGGTCCCACCAGCCAGCCAGCTTGAGCGGCGAGTCATCCACGGTCCCAGCCGCATAGCCGTTGCGCAGGCGCCCGTCATGCCAATAGCGATCGTGCTCCAGACCCAGGAGCATCGCATCGCCGATGCGCCGGGCCTGCGCGGGTTGGCCGCAAGCGATCAGCGCGATCGCCGCCAAGGCGTTGTCGTACAGAAATGCGGCCTGTTGCAGCGGCCCCGGCTCGGCCGCTGGATAGCTCGCCAGAAACAGCGCAGCGCCGGGCTGTCGCGCGATCGTGCGCGTCAGATAGGTGCAAGCGCTCTGCGCCGCGCTCGCCGCTACCGGTGCCCCTGCCAGCGCGCCGAGCAGCGCGAGCCCCAACGTACGCCGCAGGCTGACGCGTCTAGGAGGCCCCGACACGCTTTGCCGCTTCGAGCTTGAACCAGGCCTCGCGATTGCCCTCGATTGCAAGATTGGGAATGACCTGCGTCAGAGGCTGCAGTGAAACACTTTCATGGTGCATCACGTGGTCGCGAGCGGCTGCTTCGAGCGCGGCGCTGGGAAGGTCTGATCGATCAGCGCCAGTTCGGCTGCGCTGAGTCGCAGCTGCGCCGCGTGCAGATTCTGCTCGATGCGCTGCGGCTGCACCGACTTCGGTATCGCCACCACATCGGGCTCCCGAATCGTCCAGGCGAGCGCGATCTGCGCGGCGCTGAGGCCTCGCTCGCGGCCGATTCGCTCCAGTACGGGATGAGCGGCAAGCGCACCCTGTCCCAACGGCGAGTAGGCCATTGTCTGGATGCCCCGCTCGCGCTGCCAGGGCAGCAGCGCAAACTCAATGGCGCGCGCCCCGAGGCAGTAGTAGACCTGATTGCACTGCGTCGTGGCTTCAAGCGCCAGCGCCTTCTCGACATCAAGCCACTGCGCGAGCTCGTTCAGGTCCAGATTGCTGACCCCGAATTGGCGAACGAGCCCACGCTGGCGCAGATCATCGAAGCCGCGCAGCGTCTCGCGGAACGGTTGCGCTCCACGCCAGTGCAGCAGATATAGATCCAGATAGTCACAACCCATGCGCGCAATCGAAGCCTCGCAGGCACGGATGGTCCCGCCGCGCGAAGCGTGATCCGGCAACAGCTTGCTGACGATGAACAACTCATCGCGCCGCGAACGCCCAAAGGCCTTCAAGGCGCTGCCGATGATGCCCTCGGCGCCGCCATCACCGTACATCTCAGCGGTATCGAGCAGCCGATAACCGACCGCCAGCGCATGCGACACGGCGGCGATCTCGTGCGCGTGCGCGGCGCGCGAGGCACCCATCTTCCAGGTGCCAAGACCGATGCGGCCGGGGAAGTGCAGTGAGTGGCCTGGTGCAGGCATGTCGAGTTCCTATTCTCCCCTGCGGCAGGAGCATACCGCGCCGCGCCGGCATAAATCTCGCGCGGCGACGCCGCACCATAAAAAAGGCCCGGGTCGCCCCGGGCCTGTTATCGCGTTCAGCGAGTTGCGAGCCGCTTACCAGCGTCCACCACCACCGCCGCCGCCGCCGGCGCCGTTACCACGGAAGCCGCCGCTGCCACCGCCACCGCCACCACCTGGACGACCGCCGCCAGTGCGCGGCTTGTCCTGGGCTTCATTGACGCGCAGCGGACGACCATTCATCGAATAGCCATTCAAACTTTGGATTGCACGAGCGGCATCGGCTTGGCTCATCTCGACAAATCCAAAGCCACGCGGACGACCGGTTTCACGATCGGTCGGCAGCGACACGGCTTCCACGGTGCCATGCTGCGCGAACAGCGTTCGCACCTCGGCCTCACTGGCCGTGAACGGTAGGTTACCTACATAAATCTTCGCCATAAAAGTCACACTCTCCGGAACAGGTTCGATCCTTGAAGATCGCATACGGCAGGAAAAACAACCGAGGTCAGGGAGAGAGCGTCTCACGAGCCGTCAAAGCGTAGATCCTGTCACCATGATCGCAGGCGGTTCGGCTCCTAGACAAACGAAACACGGACGGTCGACGATCGGCGACGAGTGTAGCACAAATGCCTGAATTTCAAGCTGCGGGTCTGTCGGAAGCCTCCTACAGCGATGACAAAACGTCATAATACACTGATCCGACTTATGAGCACCGAAACCCCTGAACGCGTGAGCTTCCCCTGTGACTACCCGATCAAAGTCATGGTTCGGGCGGACCCCGGGGTGCGCGTTCGCGTGGACGCAATCGTCGACCGCCATGCCGGACCGGTGGACCCCTTGGCGGTGACCGAACGCAGTTCGGCCCAGAATCGCTTCATGGGTATTACTTATGTCATCCGCGCCACGAGTGAAGCCCAGATCGCGGCTCTGTTCGAGGCGCTCAAACTGTGTCCGCATGTGCTGCTGGTGCTTTGACCCGGCCCGGATTCAGGTACAGCACGCCATCGCGACATCGTTCAAGACCAGCTGTTGGCCTCGGTGGCGAATCCAGCCGAAGTCCCGCGCACTACGCAGAAACGCTGCCCGGTCGGCGCTTCCATGACCCACCAGGTCCTGATCTGAGCGACGCGCTTCGCACCGAGTGACTCGAGCCGGCGCACCTCAGCCTCGATATCGTCGGTCTCGATATCCAGATGCACGCGGCTGGCGTGCGGGACCGACTGCACTTCAATGTGCAGATGCCCGAGTGGATCGACGAGTTCCACGTACTGCGCCTCCGCGGGCGACAGCGCTCGCACCGGCATACCCAGCGCCGCACCCCAAAACGCGGCCGCTGCCTGCAGTTCATCGGTCTGACAGTCGATGATGAAGCCGGCCAGTTTGCTCTTATGCATTGCTCAAGCTCCTGAGGCGATACTCGCGCCAATCGTGGCATTTGTGCCCGAGATGGGGCGCGTCACAGACGTCGGCTATCGCCGCCGCGGTGCATCAGTGAACTGACCACGAGGTTGAACAGACCGAGCAGCACACCGGCCACGAGTGCCGAGAGGAAATTGGCGACCACAAAGCCCGGCACGAGCGCGCTGGTGAGCATGAGCATCAAGGCATTGATGACGATCAGAAACAATCCGAGCGTCAGAATCGTGATCGGCAGCGTCACGAGAATGAGGATCGGACGCACGAGGGAATTCACTACACCGAGCACCAGCGCGGCCAGCAGCGCCGAGCCAAAACCGGCGAAATGAATACCGGTCACGAATTGGCTGACGAGCAACAGCAGCAACGCACTGACGACCAAGTGAACCAGGAGGCTTCTCATGGCTCGATGCTACGCCGCACCGGACCCTGCTTCAACGCGCAACCCGCAGAGCTCGTCAGCACCGGCCATAGCGGCACCAGCGCCTCGAAGCTCCCTCGCTCAGGGGCGCGGCGCATGCAGCACGACTGCAAGCCTTTTTTCCAGCCGCACTGCATCGACGGCGCCGCGATAGTAGCCGGCAATCCGCCCTGATTCCCTGAATCCCTGCTTGCGATAAAAGCCGATGGCATTGGGATTGTCTGCGCGTGCTTCGAGTCGAATGCGCTCGATACCGGCGACCAGCGCCGGCTTCTCGAGCCAGGAGATCAGCAGCGCGCCCAGTCCGCGCTGTTGCTGGTTGGGGCGAACCGCAAGCAGCGCCAGATGGGCCGTATCGTCACCGTAGTGCATGATGCCGAAGCCCGCGATGTCCTCGCGTTCGCCCAGCACGGCCGTATTGGTGGATCTGTCGCCCACCGCAGCGCGTACGCGCGCGGGCGTCCAGCTCCAGCCGAGGCCATACTCGATGTAGTCGCGTGACATCTCGGCGATCATGGCCACATCCTGCGCTGTGGCGAGCCTGATTTGTGGGATCGATAACACCAGCGTGCGCGTCTAAATGACCCAAACGTCGCTGGGCCCGGCGGCCGTGAACCAAAAATGAGCCAGCACCCAGATTCCAAGCAGCGATACGCCCAGCGCGATGATCGTGAGTCCCAACGCACCGGCTACCGTCGTGCCGAGCAGGTAGCGAATCGCAATGATGAATCCCAGAAACGCCGCGAGCGATCCACCGATGTAGCCGCCGAACAGACGCGCGGTGAGATGTCCGGCTAGCACACCGACCACGGCGGCCAGCGCACACCAAAAAATACCGTTGCGCCGCGCATCCGCGAGGTGCGCCCCGACCTTGATCGGTATCGCCACCAGCACGACCAGCGCCAACAGCGCCAGCAACAAACCCGTTGAATAGCCCAATGTCGTCATCGATATAGCTTCGCCGACAGCAGCGGCGCGAACTCCGCCGCCACGGCCGCCACATCATCCGGGCCGCCGAGTTGCGACAACTGCGTCATCTCGAGCCCGGCATAACCGCAAGGATTGATGCGTCCAAAGGGTTCGAGATCCATGCGGACATTGAAGGCAACGCCGTGATAGCTGGCACCGCGCCGAATACGCAGGCCAACGCTCGCGAGCTTGCGGCCCTCGACGTACACCCCGGGAGCATTGGCGCGGCATTGCGCGCGGATGCCAAATTGCGCCACATAATCGATCACGCTGCGCTCCAGGGCGGTTATCAGATCGCGCACCCCTAAGCCGGCGCGACGGATGTCGATCAGTGGATAGACCACCAGCTGTCCCGGGCCGTGATAGGTCACCTGCCCGCCGCGGTCGATCTGCACCACGGGGATATCACCGGGCGCGAGCAGGTGCGAGGGATCGGCATTCATGCCGAGCGTGAACACGGGCTCGTGCTCGAGCAGCCAGATCTGATCGGCCGAGTCGACACCACGCTCCTGCGTGTAGCGCTGCATCGCGCGCCAGGTCGGTTCGTAGGCGACGCGACCCAACCAATGGACATCAGGCCCCGCCATGGCCGCCCGCGGTGCCAAAGCCGCTCGCATACCGGTCACAAGCCCAGTCCCACGTTGTTGCCCGCGAGCACCCGTTCGGCCCGATAGCTCGAACGCACCAGCGGACCTGCGACGCACTCGCGAAATCCGTGCGCGAGCCCCCAGGCGCGATAGTGTTGGAACTGCTCGGGGGTGACAAATCGCTCCACGCTCAAGTGATGCACCGTCGGGCGTAAATACTGGCCGAGCGTCAGCACATCGACGCCCGCGGCGCGTAGATCCGCCATGCACTCGGCGATCTCCTGATCAGTTTCACCGAGACCCAGCATCAGGCTGGTCTTTGTGAGCACCTGCGGCCGATGGTGCTTGGCGTGCGCCAGCACGGCCAGCGTCTGCGCATAGCCGGCTCGCGGGTCACGTACCGGATGGGTCAGCCGCCGCACGGTCTCCACGTTCTGCGCGAATACCTCCGGCCCGGAATCGATGACGGTTTCCACATCGCGCAGCACCCCCTGGAAATCGGGCGTCAACGCCTCCACGGCAGTCGAGGCAGTGCGCTGCTTGATGGCACGAATGCAGGCCGCGTAGTGCGCAGCGCCGCCATCGGCCAGGTCGTCGCGATTGACGGAAGTCAGCACGACGTACTTGAGCTGCATCACGGCGACGCTATCGGCGAGATTGCTCGGCTCCTCGGCGTCGAGCCAGCCGCGCGGATTGCCGGTGTCCACGGCACAGAAGCGGCAGGCGCGCGTACACACCGCGCCCATCAGCATGATCGTGGCGGTGCCGGCATTCCAGCACTCGCCGATGTTCGGGCACCTGGCCTCTTCGCAGACGGTTGCGAGACGATGCTCGCGCACCGTGCGGCGCACGAAATCGTAGCCCTCCCCCATCGCGATTGGCGCCCGCAGCCAGCGCGGCTTGCCGGACAGTGAGCGCCGGTCGATCTCGCCGCGCGGCTTGATGCCGTCCTTGATCGCACTAACGCCTTGCGCCGTCTGGTATTTCTCGCCACTGCGCACTGCGGCGCCGGCAGCGGCGTCGGTGACGACAGGGATTGCTTTGAGGGTGCTCATATGCGCTCCTGGCAGCTGCGTCAATTTTAACGCAATAGCGCGGCGAGCGCCCCGCGCTGGCTCACTGCAGGGCCGCGAGCCGCTCGACGGTCCCCACATCGCTCCACTGGCCGGTATAGAGCTCACCCTGCAGGCGCCGGGCGGCAATCGCCCGCTGCAGCAGCGGCAGCAGTGCAAAGCGCCCGGGCTGGCAGCCGCGGAACAACTCCGGGCGATACACTCCAATCCCCGCATAGGTCCAGCGCGGACTGCCTTGGGCGACCACCCGGCCTTGTTCGAGCACAAAATCGCCGTTGGGGTGATGCGCGGGGTTGGGCACCAGCAGCAGCTGCGCCCAGGCATCGGTCGCGATCTGCAGCGTACCGAAATCAAAATCCGTGTGGACGTCAGCATTGACGACCAGGAACGGCTCGCTGCCCAGCCACGGCAGCGCCTTGAAAATACCGCCGCCGGTCTCGAGCGCCCGCGACCCTTCATCGCTGTATCGGATCGACAGTCCAAAGGCGCTGCCATCGCCGAGCGCGGCGCGAATACGCGCGCCGAGCCAGGCGAGATTGATCACGACTTCGCGCACACCGCTGCGTGCCAGCTGCTCGAGGTGATAGACGATCAGGGACTTGCCGCGCACTGCCAGCAGCGGTTTGGGCGTCTGATCGGTCAGGGGACGCATGCGATCGCCGCGGCCGGCAGCGAGCAGCATGGCACGGCGCACAGGGGCCGCCGTGCTGTCTGCGTCGCTGTCTGTCAAGACTGTGCTCCGGCGCGCACGCGGGCGTTGGCCTGCTCCAGCTCCGGCACGAGCCGGGCCTCCACCCAATGCGAGAACTCCCGCAGTTCCTCGAAGCGCCGCGCGGTATCGCGCACGTAGTCGAGCGTGCGCGGCAAATCGCCCAAGTAGCCGCTCTTGCCGTCGCGATACCAGAGCCGCGCGAAGATCCCGAGCACCTTGATATGCCGCTGCAGGCCGACAAGATCGAACCAGCGCAGGAACAAGGCTTGGTCGCTGCCGCCGTCGCCGCCGGCCGCAATGAGCCGTGCGCGATAACCGCTGACCCAAGTCTCGACGCGTGCGCGCGGCCAGTCGATGTAGCAGTCCTTGAGCAATGAAGCCAGATCATAACCGCAGGGACCGCCGAGCGCGTCCTGAAAATCGATGACGCCCGGATTGTCGCTGTCCAGCACCATGAGATTGCGTGAATGATAGTCGCGGTGAACGAACACTGTCGGCTGCGCCAGCGCCTCGGCGATCAGGAACTCGAAGGTCGCGCCGATCAGCGCCCGATCCCGATCCTCGAGCGAAAGCAGCAGGTGGCGCGCGCAGAACCATTCCGGCATCAGCGCCATCTCGCGCGCGAGCACGATTCGATCGTAGCGTGGCAGCTGGCGCGCCGCCTCGCGGCCTTTGACCTGGATGCGCAGCAACGCCTCCAGCGCATCATGATAGAGCGCGTCGGCATCACCGCCCGCTTGCAGTCGTGACAGATAGGAGATCGAGCCGAGATCTTCGAGCAGCACGAACCCGAGCCGCGCATCGCTGGCCTCCACCTGCGGCACATGCACCTCGCAGCGCTCGAGCAGTGCCGAGACCTGTAGATACGGCCCGACATCCTCCTTGTCGGGCGGCGCGTCCATGACGATGCGGGTGGCGCCGTCGGCGCCCCAGATGCGGAAATAGCGTCGAAAGCTTGCATCGGTCGAGGCCGGCGCGACACGCACGAACGGCCAGCGCAGCTCGGTGCGCAGCCAATTCTGGAGTTGATCGAGGCGCGGGTCGCTGCTGCTCATGTGCGCGGACAAACCTTATGCTGCAGCCGGTCATTATAATGAGGCCCACATGATTTCTTCCTCGCATCTGCGCGCGCTGTGGGGCGCGGCACTGTGCTGCGCACTACCGCTCACGGTGCAGGCCGCCGATGGGCCCTGCATCGAACCGTGGCAGACCGCTCCCGTGCTGCTGGCCGCCGCCGCCCCGGGCAATTCAGTCCAGTCGCTGCTCGGCACCGACCGCGGCGGGCTCAAAGGCGACATCACGAGCAGCTCCGATCAACTCACCGCCGGCGCCGACGGCACGACTGAACTGTCTGGCCATGTCGATGTGCACATGGGCGACCGCGAAATCCAGTCGGATCACCTGACCTACGATCGCAACGCCGACAATCTGACCGCCACCGGTTCGGTGCGCTACCGCGATCCGGTCGTGCTGCTGCAGGGGGATTCCGGCCACTACAGCGAACAGGGCGCCCAGTTCAGCCACGGGCAGTTTGAATTGCTCAAACAACCGGGCCACGGCTCGGCCGATCAGATCTCGATGAGCCCCAGCAAAGTGATCACTTTGCGCCACGTGACCTACAGCAGCTGCCCGCCGCCGCGATCGGACTGGCAGATCCGCGCGCGCGAACTCACGCTCGATACCGCCGCGGGACGCGGCGTCGGCCACGGTGCGACCGTGGATTTCGAAGGCGTACCGATCCTGTACCTGCCCTGGATCTCCTTCCCGCTCAGCAGTGCTCGACAGAGCGGTGTGTTGTTCCCAAACTTCGGCAACTCCAGTCTCAGCGGCGCGTTTTTGGCGGTGCCGTGGTACTGGAACATCGCGCCCAACCAGGACGCCACGTTCACGCCCACGATCTATTCGACCCGCGGCATCGATCTGGGAGGCGAGTACCGTCTGCTGACCGAGTCCAACCGCGGCAGCATCGATGGCAATCTGATGCCCTACGATCGGCAAACCGGCGGCGATCGCAGCTTCCTGCGCTTGATCGATCGCTACCAGCTCGGCTGGAACACCCGCATCGACACCAACATCGAGAACGTCAGCGATGGCGAGTATTTCGAAGATTTCACCCAGGGCACCGAGAGCACCAGCACGCCGTTTCTGCCGCGCAGCATCGCCATTGGCCACCGCGACGATATCTGGAATCTGCGCGCCGAGATGGTGGGCTTTCAGACCCTCGATTACACGCTGCCGGTGGATGAGCGGCCCTACATCCAGTTGCCGCGCCTGACGGCCGCGGCGCTGTGGTCGCCTACAGAGTGGACGCAGCTGCAGACCGGCTTCGACACCGAGCTGGTCAATTTCACGCGCGCGGGTTGCAACCCTTGCAATGCACTCGGTGCTTGCAGCGTGCCGAACCCCTGCGACCTGTCCAACACGCAGCCGAACACGATGGCCAACGTGAGCGGCTGGCGGCTCGATGCCATGCCGCGGGTTGGCCTGGATTTCAGCGGGCCGGGCTATTTCCTGCGCCCCAACGTCGCCTGGGAATTCACGCAATATGCGCTGCGCGATAGCGATGGGGGCGAGAGCTCCCCGCAGCGCAGCCTGCCGATCGTGAGCGTCGACAGCGGGCTTGAGTTCGAGCGCTTGAGCGGCTCAGGTGGCACGCGCAGCGTCACGCTCGAGCCGCGCGCGATGTATGTCTACATCCCCTATCGCGACCAGAGCCAGCTGCCGATTTTTGATTCCTCGACCCCCGATCCGAACCTGATCGAGCTGTTCCGTCCCAACCGCTTTGTCAGCGTCGACCGCGTCGGCGATGAGAATGGGCTCACTCTCGGGTTGACCACGCAGATGTTCGATTCCACCAGCGGCACGCGCTATCTGAGCGCGACCATCGGTCAGGCGATCTATTTTGAGCCCGCGCGCGTGACGCTGCCCAATCAGGCGCTCGATTCGGTCAGCACCTCGAGCCTGATCGCCGAGCTGATTCTGAGTGCCTACAAGAATTGGAACCTGCAGCTCGACGTTGCCTCCAATCCGGCCGTTTCGGGGATCGCGCAGGATGAGCTGACCCTGCAGTACCACGCGAGCAACCAGGAGGTGGCGAATATCAGCTATCGCTACCGCAGCGGTCAGTTCGCGCAGATCGACAGTTCGGTGGCCTGGCCGATCGCGAATCACTGGGACGCCTACGCGCGTGCCGTGTACTCCCTGTTCGACAACCCCGCAGCCAATCCGGTGCCTATTCATCCGCAATGGATCGAGGATTTTGCCGGTTTTCAGTACCGCGGCGCATGCTGGAGCATCCGCGCACTCTGGCAGCGCTCGATCAGCACGCGCACCGGGGAGCAAAGCAGCGGCGTATCGTTTCAGCTGGAACTCACGGGTCTGTCGAGTGTCGGAAGCCAGGTCACCACTTTCCTTGAGCAGTCGATTCGGGGATACTCCAGCTCCGCGAGCAGGCAGCCCCTTTTCTGAGCTTAACCCATTGAGGCGAATGGATATTTAATGTCCACAGCGTACCTTCGATCGATCGGCAACCTCAGCGCCCGTGGGTCCATGGTCGTATTGGCCGTGCTGGCCGCGGCCAGCGCGAGCGCCGATACGGCCCCCCACAAGGACATCTCGACCAACGGAGCGCTGCTCGACCGGGTGGTCGCGCTGGTCAACGATGGTCTGGTGCTCGAGAGCGAACTCGACCACCAGGCACGCGAGATTACGGCGCGGCTGCGTGCCCAGAATGTCGCCCTGCCGAGCAGCGATGTCATGCGCCAGCAGGTGCTCGATCGCCTGGTGCTCGAGGAGATCCAGGCCCAACGCGCCGACCGCGCCGGGATCAAGGTCTCGGACGAGCAGGTCAACGCCGCGATGGACGACATCGCCAAGCGCCAGAACATCACGCTCGAGCAGCTGCCCGCGAAACTCGCGGTCGACGGAGTCGACTACGCCGAGTATCGCATCGAGCTCAAGCGCGAAATCGCCCGTCAGATCCTGCGCTCGCGCGATGTGATCCAGCGCATCACGATCACACCGCATGAGCTCGATCAGTACCTCGAGCACCAGAAGAAGACCGCCTCGGCCGCGAACGAATACAACGTCGCGCATATCCTGATCCCGGTCGCGCAGGATGCGACCCCCGCGCAGCTCGCGCAGGCGAGCAAGCGCGCGCAGGAGATCGACGAGCGCGCCCGTGGTGGGGAGGACTTCGGCAAGCTCGCCATCACCTACTCGGCAAGCGAAACAGCGCTCGAGGGCGGCTCGCTCGGCTGGCGCAAGGGCACGGAACTGCCGACCTTTCTCGCCGATGTCATCGCCCGCATGAAGCCCGGCGATGTCAGCGAGCTCATGCAGACTCCCAGCGGCTTTCACATCGTGAGACTCAACGACACACGCACGGCCGGCGGCCCGCAGATCATTCAGCAGGTGCATCTGCGCCATATCCTGCTCAGGACCAGCGAGATCGAAGACGACGCGACGGTACGGCAGAAATTGACGCATATGCGCGATCAGATCCTCTCGGGCAAGGAGGATTTTGCGGTATTGGCAAAGACCAATTCGCAGGATGCAGGCTCGGCCGTCAACGGCGGGGATCTGGGCTGGACGCAGGGCGATTCCTTCGTGCCCGAGTTCGCCGCGTCCGCCGAGAGCCTCAAGGTCAACGAGATCAGCCAGCCTTTCCACACTCAGTACGGCTGGCACATCATGCAGTTGCTCGGGCATCGCGATTTTGACAATACCGCTGATGCCGCGCGCGAGCGCGCCTTCGAGGCGCTGCGCGACAGCCGCGTCGAGGAGGCCACGGAGTTGTGGCTGCAGCAGATCCGCGACGAATCCTACGTCGAGCTGCGGCTCTGAGGCCGACCGCTGCGATCGCGCTGACCTCGGGGGAACCGGCCGGTATCGGCCCCGACCTTTGCCTGGCGGCGGCCTCCAAGCCGCGCCCTTGGCCGCTCGTATGCCTGGGAGATCGCGCGCTGCTGGAGCAGCGGGCCCGGATCCTCGGACTCAAAATCGAGTTGCCTGATTACGTGCCAGGCGCCGAGGTCGAGCACGCAGGCGGCTCATTGAGCCTGCTGCATCAGCCGCTCGCGGCTCCCTGCGTGCCGGGACGACTTGATCGCGCCAACGCCGCGGCGGTGCTAGCGCTGATCGATCGCGCCGTCGATGGCTGCCTTGCCGGCGAATTCCGCGCCGTGGTGACTGCGCCGGTGCAGAAAAGCCTGATCAACGAGGCGGGTATCGCCTTTACCGGCCATACCGAATACATCGCCGAGCGCACGGGAGCGGCGCTGCCCGTGATGATGCTCGTCGCCGCCAACCTGCGCGTGGCGCTCGCCACCACGCATTTGCCGCTGCGCGCGGTTAGCGACGCGCTGAACGTGCCAGGCCTGCTGCATGTGCTGCAGATCCTGTCACAGGATCTGCAGCACTATTGGGGCCTCGCGCGAGCGCGCATCGCGGTGTGCGGCCTCAATCCACACGCCGGCGAGGGTGGGCATCTCGGCGACGAAGAACAGCGCATCATCGGCCCCGCGATCGCGCAGGCCCGCGCAATGGGGCTGGACGTCGATGGCCCGATACCCGCCGACACGCTGTTCGTGCCGAGTCACCTGGCTCCCTACGATGTCGTGCTGGCCATGTACCACGACCAGGGCCTGCCGGTGCTCAAGCATGCCGGCTTCGGCCAGGCGGTGAACGTGACCCTTGGACTACCCATCGTCCGCACCTCGGTCGACCACGGCA
This sequence comes from Steroidobacteraceae bacterium, assembly GCA_036733765.1. Lineage (GTDB taxonomy): Bacteria > Pseudomonadota > Gammaproteobacteria > Steroidobacterales > Steroidobacteraceae > FEN-1191. The sequence continues at coordinate 83,576 of DAIMZW010000001.1, read as the reverse complement.
CGGCGCTTGACCTGGCGGGCAGCGGCCGCGCCGAAGCCGGCAGCCTGATTGCCGCGATCGATCTGGCCGCAGACATGGCCGCGCAGCGGCCATGACGGCGACGCGCACGCCGTGATCCGCGCCCGCAAGCGCTTTGGCCAGCATTTCCTGCATGATCCGGCCGTCATCGCGCGCATCGTCGCCGCGATCGCTCTGCAGCCGGGCGATGCCGCCGTCGAGATCGGCCCGGGTCAGGGCGCGCTGACCTCACGCCTGCTGGCGGCGGCCGGACAGCTCGATGCGATTGAGATCGATCGCGATCTGGCCGCAGCGCTGCGCGCGCGCTTGGCCGCCGAGCCGCACTGGGTGCTGCATGAAGCCGACGCGCTCAAGATGGACTGGCGCGCTCTGGCGGCCGCGCGTGGTGCGCGACTGCGCGTGATCGGCAACCTGCCCTACAACATCTCCACGCCGCTGCTGTTCCGATTGCTCGCGGCAACCGATGCGATCTTTGACATGCACTTCATGCTGCAGAAGGAGGTCGTCGACCGCATCGTCGCAGTCCCCGGCAGCGCCGCCTACGGTCGCCTGACCGTGATGCTCGCGCCGCGCGTAACGGCGACGCGCCTGCTCGATGTCGGTGCCGGGGCATTCCGCCCGGCGCCCAAGGTCAACTCGTCAGTGGTACGCCTGCAAGTCATCGACACGCCGCCCGAGTGGGCGCGCGTACCGCTGTATGGCGAAGTGGTCACGGCGGCCTTTGGGCAGCGGCGCAAAACCCTGCGCAATGCCTTGAGGCAGTATCTGCCGGCCGAGGCAATCCACGCGCTCGGCATCGATCCGGGCGCCCGCGCCGAGACGCTCGCCCCGGTGCAGTTCGGGGCGCTGGCGCACGCGGCCGCCGCCACGCGCGCGGCGGCCGCCATGATCCGTTAAGCTTGAAGCTACGGCCCTCGCCTTGAGCCGACCGGAGCCCTCATGACCGCCTACCGCCGCATTCTGGCCGCCATCGACCTGACCGAGGACAGTCGCGCCGTTGCGGGCCGGGCCTGCGAGCTCGCGCTGGCGGGCAACGGCGTGATACGCCTGCTGCACGTGGTCGAATTCGTGCCGATCGAGCCGATGAGCGACTCGTTGGTGCCGGTCATGCAGATCGACGACCAGCTCATGTCGCGGGCGCAAACGCAGATCGAGAGCCTCGCGCGCGAACTGGGGCTGCCGCCAAATTCCGGCAACGTCGAGGTAGGCAGTGCCAAGGCTGAAATCCTGCGCTATGCGCGTGAGCAGAGCAGCGACCTGATCGTGCTCGGCTGTCGCGAACGGCACGGACTGTCTATTCTGATCCACCGTACTGAAGATTCGGTGCTGCATGGCGCGCCTTGCGACGTGCTGGCCGTGCGCGTGCGCTGAATTGCACACAACGGCAGTAGGCATGGCTAGCGTGAGTCACAAAATCAGCGTCGAAGTGGAGACCGCGTATCTGGAGGATCAGTCCGAGCCGCGCGAGCGCCGCTATGTCTTCTCCTACACCATAACGATCCGCAACGAAGGCGAGGTCCCGGCAAAGCTGCTGACGCGGCACTGGGTCATCACCGATGCCAACGGTCGCGTGCAGGAAGTGCGTGGCGATGGGGTCGTGGGCGAACAGCCCTATCTCAAACCGGGCCAGGGATTCCGATACTCCAGCGGCGCCGTGCTCGAAACGCCCGTCGGTGCCATGCAGGGCAGCTATCAGATGGTGGCCGACGACGGCGCCACATTCGATGCGGCCATTCCGGCGTTTCGGCTTGCCATGCCCGGAATGTTGCATTGAGTGCGCGCGCCGGCGATTAGAGCGCATGGCGCGCTGGGCCATCGGCGACGTGCAGGGCTGTGCGGATGAACTCGCGGAGCTGATCGAGCGCATCGGCTTCAGGTCCGACCGCGATCAATTGTGGTTCGTCGGCGATCTGGTCAATCGCGGCCCGGAATCGCTCAAGGTGCTGCGGCTGGTGCGCAGTCTTGGCGATAGCGCCTTAAGCGTGCTCGGCAATCACGATCTGCATCTGCTCGCGGTCGCACTGGTCGGGGAGAAGCTGCGCAAGAGCGATACGCTGACCGGGATTCTGGACGCCCCGGACCGTGATGCGCTGATCGAGTGGCTGCTGCAGCGGCCACTCGCCTACTTTGCGCCCGAGCATGGCGATCTGCTGCTGCACGCGGGGGTTGTGCCGCAATGGAACGTTGCGCTGACCCTTGAGCTCGCGGGCGAAGTGCAGCGCTCGCTGAATTCCAATCCACGCGCGCTGCTCTCGGCAATGTACGGCGACCAACCCGATCGCTGGCAGCCCTCGCTCGAGGGCATGGATCGCCTGCGCTTCGCGGTCAACGTCCTCACGCGGCTGCGATTTTGTGCGCCCGACGGGCGCATAGATTTCAGGCAGAAAGGCAAGCCTGACTCGGCGCCGTCGCCGTGGATTCCGTGGTTCAAGGCCCCGCGCCGCGCCAGCAGCAGTGTGCGCATCGTCTTCGGTCATTGGTCGGCGCTCGGCTTCTACGGCGCCGATCATGTGGTGGCGCTCGACACCGGCTGCGTCTGGGGCGGCACGCTGACAGCGCTCAATCTCGACGCGCCTCAGTCCCTGCCGGTCAGCGTGCGAAGCCGTCAGCCGCGCTCCATCGAAGAGTGATCTGCGGCGTATCGTGCACGTAGGCGTCGGGGGCCAGTTTGAACAACATCGCTGCGCCTTGCGCGGGCACCTGGTAGACGACGCGCTCCCGGGCTTGCACCTCCAGGCGCGCGATGCTTCCGGGCTGCACACGAAACTCGAGCCGAATCGGCCAGCCGCGCGCGGCCGCTGCAGTCAGCGTGACTGCGCCCTCGCCGCTCAGCGCGGTGAGATCGAGCAGCAACGTGTTGCGGTCCCAAAACTGAAGGATTTGAGCGCTCGCCGAGCCTGTGAGCGCCGCCGGCGGCTGGATCGACAGTTCCTGGACCGGTTGTGGTGCCGGCGGCGCGCGCTGTCTCCAGGGCCAATGCACGGCGCAGGCCCCAAGGCCCGCGCACAGCAGCACCGTGGCCACGGCCGCCGCTACCGGCCGTGCCGCTACCGGCCGTGGCGATCCCGGCCATTTCGAAACTGGATCATTCAACATATCCGCACGTTCAAAGTCGCCACCCTGCGGCAATACGCTTACCATACGCGAATCAGCCTTGCTTCGGACAATGTCGGAAATCGTCGACATGCACCCTCTCCATCCCATCGATTTCAAGCAATGGATAGACGCCAACCGTCATCTGTTGCGTCCCCCGGTGGGCAACAAACTGGTGTACCAGGACAGTGAGTTCATCGTCATGGTGGTGGGCGGCCCCAATAGCCGCAAGGACTTCCATGTCGATCCCGCGGAGGAGTTCTTCCATCAGCTCGAAGGCAGCATGTTGCTGCGCGTAGTGCAGGACGGCCGCATCACCGATTTGCCGATCCGCGCCGGCGAGATCCTGCTTCTGCCGCCCAGGATTCCGCATTCGCCCCAACGCTATGCCGACTCGGTCGGCTTGGTGATCGAGCGTTGCCGGCGCCCCGGAGAACTCGATGGTTTGCGGTGGTATTGCGAACGCTGCCAGCAGCTGCTCTATCAGGAGTTCTTCGCCCTGACCGACATCGAGACCCAGTTTCCGCCGGTATTCAACCGCTTTTTCGGCAGCCTGTCTTTGCGCACCTGCAAACACTGCGGCGCCGTCATGGAGCCGCCGGCGCCGGCGGACGCCGCACATGGCTCGCAATGAGCGCGCGCAGTGGGCGCGCCTGGACATCGACGGCGTGGCGGTGCTGGCGGATCTGGCCGCGGGCTTGAGCCTGGCCCGCGTACTGGAATTTCACCCGCCCTCATTGCGCTGCTTCGGCGCCACCGCGGCAACCAGCGTGCCGCTCGAAGTCGGCGAGTTCAACGGCCGCGTGATTCGCGGCGCGAGCTGCAACTGCAGCGTACTGACCCTCACGCCGCACGCCAATGGCACGCATACCGAAAGCGTCGGACACCTGACCGTCGAGCGGGTTGATGTGCACAGCTTGATTCCGCAGCGGCTGCTGCTCGCCACGCTGCTGACCGTCGAGCCCGAGCTGGCTGCCGACAGCACCGAAGGCAGCTTCCCGCGCGCTGAGGATGCAGACCTTCTGATCACCCGCGCAAGGCTCGAGCAAGCGTGGCCCGCGGTCCTTTCGCCGCGACTGACGGCGCGCGCCGCGGTCATCCGCACGCAACCCAACGACCGCCAGAAGTTCACCGAAGAGCGCGCCGCCGCCGCGCCGTTCCTGTCGCGGGAGGCGGTGACGGCGCTGGTTGAGCGCGGTATCGAACATCTGGTCCTGGATGTGCCGTCGGCGGACCGTGCCAGCGACAGTGGTGCGCTGACGGCGCACCGTATTTTTTTTGGACTGCCGGCCGGCAGCACGCAGCTGGGCCAGGCGCGACGCCAGGACTGCACGATCACGGAGCTGGCCTACGTCGACGATGCCATCCCCGACGGCTGGTACCTGCTCGCGCTGCACGCCCCGGCGATCGCCGGCGAGGCCGTGCCCTCGCGGCCCATGCTCTATCCGCTGCGGGCAGCCTAGAGGCGCATGGCGCTGCCGAGGCAAGATGAATTCGAATCGCGCCGGCCCTGGGCCCGCGCTCAGGACCAGACCGATCCGCTTAGCTCCTTGCGCAGTCGCTTCGCGCTGCCGCGCGGTGCCGATGGTCAACCACTGCTGTATCTGTGTGGGCACTCCTTGGGGCTGGCGCCGATCGGTGCCCGCGCCATGATTGACGCGGAGATCGAGGATTGGGAGCGGCTCGCGGTTCTAGGGCATGAGCAGGCCCGTTCGCCGTGGGTCGATTATGCCGAACAGCTACAGCCCGAGCTGGCGCGACTGAGCGGCGCGCTGCCGCTGGAAGTGGTCGCGATGAACTCCCTGAGCGTGAACCTGCACCTGCTGCTGGCGAGTTTCTATCGCCCGAACCGACAGCGCAGCGCCATTCTGATCGAGGCCGGCGCTTTCTCTTCCGATCACCACGTCGTCGCGGCACAAATCGCCTGGCATGGCCTTGATCCCGCGCGCGAGCTCATCGAGCTCGCACCGCGCCCGGGCGAGGAACTGCTGCGCAGCGAGGACATCGAGCAGCGTATCGCGGCCAGCGGTTCGGGACTCGCTTTGGTGCTCTGGCCCGGCGTGCAATACCGCACCGGGCAATACTTCGATCTGCCGCGCATCATCCGCGCCGCACACGCGGCCGGCGCAGCTGTCGGGCTCGACCTGGCCCACGCGATCGGCAACGTGCCCTTGGCACTTCACGACGATGGCGCCGACTTCGCCGCCTGGTGCAGCTACAAGTATCTCAATGGCGGCCCTGGCGCGATCGGCGGCGCGTTCGTCCACGAACGGCATCTCCAGCGTACCGATCTGCCTCGGCTCACCGGCTGGTGGGGCCACGAGCCGGCGACGCGTTTCCAGATGCGCGCCGAATTCACTGCGGCCGCCGGCGCTGCGGGCTGGGCCGTCAGCAACCCGCCGATTTTTTCGGCCGCGCCGTTACGTGCCTCGCTGCCCTTGTTTGCCGAAGCGGGTATGCAGGCGCTGCGCCACAAATCCCTGGCGCTGACCGGCTACCTCGAGTCACTCGTGCTGCAGCTCTCGGGCGCCGAGCTGGCGGTGGTGACGCCAGCTGAGCCGGCGCAGCGCGGTTCTCAGCTGTCCTTGCGCGTGCGTGCCGGTGCACAGCGCGGCCGCCGCGTGTTCCAATCGTTGGGCCGGCGCGGCCTCGTCTGCGACTGGCGCGAGCCGGATATCATCCGCCTGGCGCCGGTACCGTTCTATAACGGTTTCGAGGACGTGCTGCGCGCAGCGTGGCAACTATCCGAATCGTTTCGCGAGCCGCTCTGACGCGCGCACGCGCTGCGGCGCCGCTCGACACATGAAACCGATGCCCAGCTATACGCTGATCGGTGCCGGCCCGGTCGGCACTCTGATGGCGCTGATGCTGGCCAACCGCGGTCACGTCGTACGCCTGATCGAGCGCCGCGCCGATCCACGCGCTGCGCCTGCCGGACGCGGCCGCTCGATCAATCTGGCGATGGCGGCGCGCGGCATTGTCGCGCTCGAACACGCCGGACTCGCCGGCCGCATTGCACCGGCGATGATGCCGATGCCCGGCCGGATGCTGCATGATGAACAAGGCGCACTGCAATTCCTGCGCTATGGCCAGAACGAGCGCGAAGTCATCCACGCCGTAAGCCGCGAGCGGCTCAACCGCATCCTGATTGACGCGGCGGCCGAGTGTCCGCAGATCGAGCTGCGATTTAATACCCGCTGCCTTGACGTCGATGTCGCTGCCGGCAGCGTGGCACTGCGCGATGAGCGCAGCGGCCGCAGCTACAGCGAGAACTTCGAGATCCTGCTCGGCACTGACGGCGCCGGCTCGGCGGTGCGCGCGGCGTTACTCGCGCGCGGGTATGTCCAGGCGCACGAGCAGCCCCTGGATCACGACTACAAGGAACTCGCGATTCCGCCCGATGGCGCGCGCCCCGAGCGCTACGCGTTCGAGCCCCAGGCGCTGCACATCTGGCCGCGCGGTGGCTATATGCTGATCGCGCTGCCCAATAGCGACGGCACTTTCACCGCAACCTTGTTCCTGTCGCGTTACGGTGATCCTGGATTCGATCATCTACACGCCCCCGATGCCGTGCTGCGCTTCTTCCAGGCGCAATTCGCCGACGCCGCACGCGCCATTCCCGATCTCGCGCAGCAGTTTGCGGCGCATCCGCAGAGCCGGCTCGGCACGCTGTACTGCGATCGCTGGCAGGTCGAGGGGCGCGTCCTGCTGCTCGGCGATGCGGCTCACGCCATCGTGCCTTTCCACGGTCAGGGCCTGAACTGCGGCTTCGAGGATTGCCGCCTGCTCGACCGGCTGCTCAGTGGCGCGGCGCAGAGCGATGCGCGCGAGCGCACTGCGATCTTCCTGCGCTTCGAGCGTGAGCGCCGGCCGGATACCGCCGCCATCGCCGCCATGGCGCTGGAGAACTACCAGGAGATGCGCGATGCAGTGCGCTCGCCGCAATTCGCGCGGCGTCAGGCGCTCGCGGCGGCGCTGGAGCGAAGCTTCCCGGGCCGCTTCATTCCGCGCTATTCGATGGTCATGTTCCACCCCGAGATTGCTTACGCCGAGGCACAGCGCCGCGGCGCCGCGCAGCAGCGCGTGCTCGATACCCTCGTGGCCGATCCCGACTCGATCAGGATCGAGACTTTGCTGGACCAGGCGGGGCTGTAGAATATGGTGTTATCCCGTCAATTCCCGTCACACTGGGGTTGCAATGAGTTCTAACGCGATACCGCTGCCGGACACCGACTCGCTGTGGATGCCATTCACGGCGAATCGGCAATTCAAGGCCGCTCCGCGTCTGCTGGTCGGCGCGAGCGGCATGTACTACACGACCCATGACGGACGGCGAGTACTCGACGGCAGCGCCGGTCTGTGGTGCGTGAATGCCGGCCATTGCCGTCCGGAGATCGCCGAGGCGATTGCACGCCAGAGCCGCGAACTCGACTACGCCCCAGGCTTTCAGATGGGTCACCCGCTAGCCTTCGAGGCCGCGAGCCGCGTCGCGCGCCTCATGCCCGCGGGGCTCGATCGCATCTTCTTCACCAACTCCGGTTCCGAATCGGTCGATACCGCATTGAAGATCGCGCTCGCCTATCACCGTGCGCGCAGAGAGCCTCAGCGCATTCGATTCATCGGGCGAGAACGCGGCTATCACGGGGTCGGCTTCGGCGGCATTTCCGTCGGCGGCATCGCCGCCAACCGCAAGCCCTTTACCGCCAACCTGATGCCGGGCGTCGATCACTTGCCGCACACGCTCAATATTGCCGAAGCGGCGTTCTCCCGCGGCCAGCCGGCGTGGGGGGCCCATCTGGCCGATGAGCTCGAACGTCTCGTGGTGCTCCACGATGCCTCGACCATCGCCGGGGTCATCGTCGAGCCTCTGTCCGCCTCTGCCGGCGTGCTGGTGCCGCCACGCGGCTACCTCGAGCGCCTGCACGCCATCTGCGCCCGCCACGGACTGCTGCTCATTTTCGACGAAGTCATCACCGCATTCGGTCGCCTCGGCGCCGCCACCGCCAGCGAGTACTTCGGCCTCACGCCCGACATCATCACGCTCGCCAAGGGCATCAACAATGCTGCGATTCCGCTCGGGGCGGTCGCGGTCAAGCGCGTGATCTATGACACCGTCATCGATGCCGCCAACCCCGACAGCATCGAGTTGTTCCACGGTTACACCTACTCGGCGCATCCGGTGGCTGCTGCCGCGACCCTCGCGGCCCTCGACATCTACCAGCGCGAGCGGCTGTTTGAGCGCGCCAACTCACTGTCACCGAAGTTCGAGCAGGCCGCGCACGCGCTGCGCAATGCCCCGCACGTGCGCGACATCCGCAATCTCGGTCTGGTCGCCGGCATTGAGCTCGAGCCGCGGCCCGGCCGACCGGGCAGTCGCGCGTACGAGGTGTTTCTGCGCTGCCTGGAGCGCGGCGTCCTGATCCGCTACACCGGCGATACGCTGGCCTTCTCGCCGCCGCTGATCGTCGAGCCGGCACAGATCGAGCAGATATTCGACACCGTGGCCGAGACGCTGCAGAGCATCGGGTAACCGGAGCGCCCGGCAATGTTTTTGCTGCAGTTCAAGACGTTCCTGAGGGAACTGCTGCTGCCTCCGGCAGGCCCATTGCTGCTGGCGATCATGGGCCTGTTGCTGCTGCAGCGGCGAGCGCGCCTCGCCCGCGCCCTGCTGGCGCTCGGCCTGGGCTCGTTGTGGCTGCTCGCGACCCCCGTGATTGCCGAAGCGATCGCGCGGCTGGCCGAGCACTATCCGCCGCTCGATTTGAGCCAGCTCGGTGGCGCGCAGGCGATCGTGATCCTGGGCGGCGGCGGGCAACGCGCCTGGGCGCCCGAATACGGCGGAGCTGCCGCCGCGCCGGAACAGCTCGAGAAACTGGCCTACGGCGCGTTCATCGCACGGCGCACGGGCCTGCCCATCCTCGTGACCGGGTTTGGGGTCGACGCGGCCGCGATGCGCGCGACACTGCGACGAAACTTTGACCTTGACCCGCGCTGGGTGGACGATCAGGCCTACGACACGTTTGAAAACGCCCGCAATGCCGTGAGGTTGCTCAAGCGCGATGGTGTTGACCGAGTCATATTGCTGACGCGCGCCACGCATATGTGGCGCTCGGTGCATGAATTCACCTCCGCCGGGCTCGAAGTGTTGCCCGCTCCGGTCGGAATACTCACGGAGCGCTATCTCGGCGCGTTGGCGTATGTGCCAAGCGCGGATGGGCTACTCCGGTCCTACGAGGCGACCTACGAATTAGTCGGCGAGCCGGTGCGCATGTTTCTGGCCGCCTCGCATCTGCGCCGGCAGTGAGCGCAGCATCCCGGTCACTCGGCCAGTGCGCGATCGTGCAGATGGATGGTCGGGTCGCGCTTCTCCATGAGCAACTGGGGTTGTTTCGGAGCAGCGAATCCGAATTGCCGGTACAGCTTGTGCGCATCGCGCGTGGCGAGCATGAAACGCTGCAGGCCCTGTAAATCCGGATGCGCCAGAACCGCTTCGATCAAGCGCCGGCCCAGTCCCTGACCGCGACGCGATGCGACGATGAACACGTCGGCCAGATAGCCGAAAGTCGCAGCATCCGTCACGACGCGCGCAAACCCGACCTGACCTTCCGCCTCGTACAGTCCGAAGCACAGCGAATGGGCGATCGCGCGCTCCACAATATTGAGCGGCACGGTCTGCGCCCAGTACGACTCCTGCGAGAGAAATCTATGGATCAGCACCACGTCGAGTTGCGACCGATCGGTCGAGATGCGGTAGGCGGACGATGACTGCACAATCTAACTCTAGCGTTGAACTATTCGGCGACGACTACTCGTGATTGACCGCCCTGCCGTGATAGGACATGTGCCGCGGTTATCTTACCCGTGGAGGCTGTACCTGTGCCGCGCCGGAATGAATTTTGTAGCATGTAGCGTATGTCCCCGTCGAGTGAGTCGTGTTTCGTCTCGCAGGCATTCTTGTTGTGATAGCTACTTGCAACAACGTGTCTTCTCACCACGACGTGTCGCAGAATCGTGACAGTATTATTGGATGACTTGATTATTGGATGACTTGCCAGTCCCTGAGGGATCGCTGGCGGAAATTGGCGAGAGATTCTGCGACGCCGGCAACCCGACCGGTATCGAAAGCGTGACTCGCATCTAGGTTGGCCCGGCGTGGGCGCTATCCGCGCTCGAGCGTCACGAAGCTCATCGCATACGCATGCCGCGTATCGGCCCGGTGCTCCAGCCGCTCGAGCTCGCGCCAGCCGGCAACATCCCATGGCGGGAAATACACATCCCCGGTGACGTCGCCGTGCACGCGCGTCAGATAAAGCCGCGCCGCTACCGGCAGCGACTGCTCATACACCGCTGCGCCGCCGATAACGCATAGCTCCGAAGCGCCGGGTACCAGCGCGCGTGCCGCCTCGATGCTCGCCACGGCCTCGACGCCCTCGGCAAGCGCGAGCCTCCCGCGGGTCAACACGAGATTGCGACGCCCCGGCAGCGGCTTGCCGATCGATTCGAAGGTGCGCCGTCCCATGAGCACCGGCTTGCCGAGCGTGATGGTCTTGAAATGCTTCAGATCGTCGGGAAGATGCCAGGGCAGCGTGCCGCCGCGGCCAATGACACCATTGTCCGCCATAGCAACAACCAGCGCGATGCGTGCGGGCACGAGCCGCTCAGAGCTCGACCTGCGTCGCCAGCACGATCACGCGACGCTCGGGCATACGAAAGAACTCGACCGCCTGCGTATTGCTTCGCTGCATCCAGGCAAACAGGCGGCGGCGCACGCCCTCGTAGCCACCTCGAGCCCGCGGCACGACCAGATGCCAGCCGAGAAAGAACGAGCAGTCCTGCCCGAACAGTTTCAGCCCACGCACGCGGCACTGCTTGAGCGCCTCGCTGACATCAGGGGTCTCCATGAACCCGAAGCGCGCCGTGATCGTATAGATCTCCGGCATCAGCAGCGCGATGCGGACCCGATCGGTCGGATCCTGGCGCGGCGCCCGCGTGATCTCCACATTCAGAAACACGATACGTTCATGGGCGACGTGGTTGTGTTCGAGGTTGCGCAGCAGCGCGGTCGGCACGTGGTCGGGATCGCTGGCCAGGAACACCGCGGTGCCCGGTACCCGCGGGACATCTGCCAGCAGCCTTGGCAGTTGCGACAACGGGACCGCGACCGCCCGCAGCGCACGGCGCATGAGTCGTCGCCCGCTGCGCCAGATCATGAAAACGCAGAACAATAATGCCGCCAGCGTGAGCGGCACCCAGGCGCCTTGCGCGAATTTGGTCAGGTTTCCGGTCAGAAAGACCAGATCCACCAGCATGAGCGGGCCGAAAACCGCGGCCACCCGCCAGGTCGGCCAGCGCCATTGGGCCAGCGCCAGCTGCGTGCCGAGCAGCGTCGTGATGAACATCGTACCCGCGACGGCCGCTCCGTAGGCTGTCCCGAGCGCGTCCGAGGAGCGGAATACCAATACGAACATGCACACGGCAAGCAGCACCAGCCAGTTCACCGCCGGCACGTAGATCTGGCTGTGCTCGCGCGCCGAGGTCTGCCTGATGCGCATGCGCGGCAACAGATCGAGTTGGATGCATTGGCGCGTGACCGAGAACGCGCCGGTGATCGTGGCCTGCGAGGCGATGATGGTGGCCGCGGTCGCGAGCAGTACCATCAGCGGCAGCGCGCTGACCGGAACCAGCTGGTAGAGCGGTAAGTGGGCCGCCTCCGGCTTGTCGAGGATCAGGGCGCCCTGCCCGAAATAATTGAGCACTAGCGACGGCCAGACGACGGCAAACCAGGCGATGCGCACCGGCTTCTTGCCGAAATGCCCCATGTCGGCATAGAGGGCCTCGCCGCCGGTCATCGCCAGAAACACCCCGCCCAGGATGGCGAGCGACACACCCGGCCGCTGCAGCAGCAGCAGCAGCCCATAGCTAGGGCTCAGGGCAGCGAGCACGGACGGATGCTTTATCAGGGCCAGCAGGCCGGTCACGGCGAGCACGAGGAACCACAGCACCATGATCGGACCGAACATGCGGCCGACCCGCTCGGTGCCGCGACTTTGTATCGCGAACAGCGCGATGATGATGATCAGCGTTACGGGTACCACGGCCCCGGCGGTGGTGGGACTTAAATTTTCGAGCCCTTCCACGGCGCTCAACACCGAGATCGCGGGCGTGATCAGGGCATCACAATAAAACAGCGCCGCTCCGAGCGCCGCCAGCATCACGATGGTCCGTTGCCACCGCGTGCCTGCCGTCAAGGTGCGTTCCACCAGCGCGAACAGCGACAGAATGCCGCCCTCGCCCTCGTTATCGGCACTCATGATCAACACCACATACTTGAGCGTGACCACGACCAGCAGGCTCCAGAAGATCAGCGACAGCACGCCCAGTATGGCCAGGCGGTCCGTCGGCGCCCCCGCCGCGTTGAGCGATGCCTCGAGCGCGTACAGCGGGCTGGTGCCGATGTCACCGTAGACGACGCCCATGGCGCCGATCACGGCCGCGCGCGAAACCTGCTGCGCTTTCACGATCCCTTCGGGCGTGGTTTGCGCCTGGCCGGCCAGAGCATCGAGCCGCGACAACTGTTTGCCCCGCAGCGGCAGGCAAAGATTTCATCCACGTTTGGCGGATCTTCCTTATCGCGCCCGATCTGGTAGTCGTAGGTCAGCTCGTCGCCGGGTTGGATGGTGCGCACGGCCTCGATGAATACGCGTCGATCATCGATCAGCGACTCGCAATTGGGATCGCAGGAATGGTTGATGAAGCGCGCATCGTTGCCACTGGCACTGCCGCCGTCGATGACGGTCGAGCGATCGACGATAAACAGGAAAGTGTGATTGTCGTCGATGGGTTTGTGCCCATAACGGTTATCAGCCTCCCGATGCGACACGCGGTCGCCCAGATACTCGATGATGCGCGTCCCTTTGCGAATGCGGCGCAGTGCAAACACCCCGCGGCCGTGCAGACGCGAGCGGCGCACTCGCAGCATGTCCGGCCGAGCCGGAATCGCCGGCACGAACCGCGGCTTAGCTCTAGGCTTAGCTCTAGGCTTAGCTTTGGGTTGACTGTGCTTTTTGCGTGCCCGGCTCATAATCCTCGTCTGTCCGCATGGCAGCTCCGGATTGTACCGGCATGCAAGCTGCCGGTGGGCGGGTTATCGTCCTCCCGGAGCACGCGATGAGCAAACTTCCAACGCTGGACCTGTGATTCGCTATGGCGTCTATTTCGCGATCGGGGCGGGAATATGAGGATGCGGGTCGTAGCCGAGCAACTCGAAGTCGCCAAATTGATAGTCGAAAATCGAAGGCGGCTTGCGTTTGAGCGTAAGCCTCGGCAGAGCACGCGGTGCGCGAGTCAGCTGCAAGCGAGCCTGCTCGAGGTGATTCGAATAGAGGTGCGCGTCGCCCAGCGAATAGATGACCTCGCCTGGTTCAAGATCGCACTGCTGTGCAACCATGCAGGTCAGAAATGCCGTGCTCGCTGCGTTGTAAGGCAGACCCAGGTACACGTCGCAACTGCGTTGCGTGAGCATACAGCTCAAGCGCCCGCTCACGACGTAGAACTGGTACATGACGTGGCACGGAGCCAATGCCATCTTCCCTTCGGCGGCGTTGAGCTGTGGCGCCTTGGATTCGTCCGGCAGGTACGCAACGTTCCATGCGTTGATGATATGCCGGCGACTGTCGGGCTTGCTGCGAATGCTTTGGACCAGCGCGGCGACCTGGTCAATCGTCTTGCCGGATGGCCCGTTCCACGCGCGCCACTGCGCGCCGTACACCGGACCGAGCTCTCCTTCCGGGGTCGCCCACTGGTCCCAGATGGACACCCCGTTGTCCTTGAGGAACTTGATGTTCGTGTCGCCCCTCAGAAACCAGAGCAGCTCATACAAGATCGACTTGACGTGCAGCCGTTTGGTCGTGAGAAGCGGCAAGCCGTTTCGAAGGTCGTGACGGAACATGCGACCAAACACCGATAGCGTACCCGTGCCGGTGCGGTCGCTCTTCTTGGCGCCGTTCTCTAGGATGTCCCGCAGTAGGCTCAGGTATGCCTGGTCCATGGACCTGCCTGGGGTTTCATTGCACCGGCACAAAATTGCCCGAAGGCGTGCGCTGCCGGTAAGCAACCAACATCATCGCGATGCCGAGCACCAGCATCGGCGCCGACAGCAGCTGCCCCATCGTCAACCAGCCGCCGGCCAGGTAGCCGATCTGCGCATCCGGTTCGCGCACGAACTCCACCGCAATGCGTGCCAGCGAATAGCAGATCAGGAACAATCCCGAGGGCGCGTAGCGCGGCCGCGGCCGCCTCGTGTAGAGCCACAGCACGCTGAACAGCACCAGCCCCTCGAGGGTCGCTTCATAGAGCTGCGAGGGATGGCGCGCGATCGGCGGCCCGCCGTTTGGATCCGGCACCAGCATGGCCCAGGGCCCATCCGTCGGGCGGCCCCAGAGCTCACCATTGATGAAATTGCCGATGCGCACGCAGATGATACCCACGCCGGGCAATGGCGCGCCGAAGTCGAAGACATCGCCGATGCGCCGCCCGCGCTGGCGCGCGAAGATCGCCGTGGCAGCGATGACCCCGAGCAGCCCGCCATGGAAGGACATCCCGCCCTCCCAGATTTTGAACAGATAGAGCCAATCGGCGCGCCAGAGCGGCAGCCCGTAGAACAGCACGTAGCCGATGCGCCCGCCGAGGATGACACCGAGCATCGCGTAGAATACGTAGTCATCGACGTCGACGGGCCTCCAGCTCGAATTGGGCTGAGCTGCGCGGCGGCGCGCGAGCCACCACGCCGCGGCGAAGCCAGCCAGGTACATGACCCCATACCAGTGGATGCGCACTGGGCCGAGGCTGATGGCGATCGGGTCGATGTGCGGATAGCGAAGCATTGAGTAATTCTAACGGGTTGCAGCAGCTGCTGCTGTGCTGCTCAACGGCTCACTCGCGCGTGGCGCGGCAGAAGAAAGCTTTCAGATAGCGTGTCTCAGGGATCGCGGGGTGCAGCGGATGATCCGGCGCCTGGCCGCCGCTGTAGAGAATCTGCACGAAGCGGCTGGTATTGCGCGCGGCCGACTGGATCAGCCCGAGCAGCTCCTCGGGTGCGAGATGGTAGGAACACGAGCAGCTCACGAGCAGCGCATCGCGTTCGAGCAGCCGCATCGCCACCTGATTGAGTTTGCGATAGGCCGCCTGGCCGCGCGGGATGTCTTTCTTGCGCTTGATGAACGCCGGCGGATCGAGCACGATCGCGTCGAAGCGCTCACCGGCGCGCACGAGCTCATCGAGCACTTCGAAGGCATCGCCGCGCCGCGTCGCGATGGCCACGCCGTTCGCAGCCGCGTTGCGTGCCGCGACCGCCAGCGCCGCCTCCGAGGAATCGACGCACAGGGCGATGCCCGCCCCACGGGACAGCGCCGCGATCGCCCAGGCGCCGGCGTAGCTGCACACATCCAATACTCGCGCCCCGGGTGCGATCAGGCCTCGCCATTGCTCGCGGTTGGCGCGCTGATCGTAGAACCATCCGGTCTTTTGAGCCGAGGCCAGAGGCACGGTGAAGTTCAGCCCCGATTCGAGCACCTGCAGTTCCTCCGGAAACCGGCCAATCGCCGTGAGTACCTGGCGCGGCAGCTGCTCGAGCTCACGCGCAGCGCCGTCGTTCTTCCATACCAGCACGCGCGGATCGAGTACCGCGACCACCGCCGCTTCGATTTCCGAGCGCAGCGCTTCCATGCCCGCGGTGGCAATCTGACCCACGACGATCTCGCCGTAGCGGTCCAGCACCAGCCCCGGCAGGCCGTCCGACTCACCGAACACCCAGCGGTAATACGGCGCGGTGTAAAGTCGCTCGCGCAATGCCAGGGCCACCTTGAGCCGATGCACCAGCAGTGAGCGATCGGGAGGGTGCACCGGACTGCGGCTCAGAATCCGGGCGCAGATCAAGGCATGCGGGTTGACGTAGGCATAGCCGAGGAACTGATCCCGGTCGGACAGTACGCGGACCATTGCGCCAACCGGCAGGTGCGTCAACGGCGTGGCATCGTTATCCACCTCGTTCGAGAACACCCACAGATGGCCTGCGCGCAGCCGGCGGTCTTCGCCGCGCTTGAGGCGCAGGACCGGCAGGTCGGCGGCCGTGGCCGTGCCCGGCGCGGCCGGAACTTCAACCTGGACTGACATGGGGGGCGGCGGTGATCCGTTATAGTGGCCCCGCCATTTTACTGGAAAACCGGCCCAAACCCATGGACGAGCTCGCCGTGCAGCGGCCAAACCGGCTCGCGACTCAAACCAGCCCTTATTTGCGCCAGCACGCGCACAATCCGGTCGATTGGTATCCCTGGGGCGACGAGGCGCTCGAGCGCGCGCAGCGCGAGCGCAAGCCGATATTGCTGTCGATCGGCTACGCGGCCTGCCACTGGTGCCACGTGATGGCGCACGAATCCTTCGAGGATGCCACGACGGCCGCCCTCATGAACGAACTCTACGTCAACATCAAGGTCGATCGCGAGCAACGGCCCGACCTCGATCGGCTCTATCAGCTCAGCCAGCAGATGCTGACCGGTCGCGGCGGCGGCTGGCCGCTGACGATGTTTCTGATGCACGAGGATCAGCGTCCATTCTTCGGCGGCACGTATTTCCCGCACGAGGCCCGCTTCGGGCTGCCGGCATTTCGCGATCTGCTGCAGCAGGTCGCGGCCTACTATCACGCGCACCTTGCAACCTTACGCCAGAGTGCCGCGCGGGTCGTCGCGGCGCTCGATGAGATCAACCCGAGCGCGTCCGACCTCGCGGCGCTGAACGCCGAGCCCCTGCGGGCCTGCCGCGCTCGCCTGGGGCACAGCTTCGATCGGCAGTACGGAGGCTTTGGCGCGGCACCAAAGTTCCCGCATGCCCCCGGTTTGTCGCGGCTGCTGCGCGACTGGCATGCCAGCGCATCGGCGCCCGGCGCCTCGCAGCCGACCCCCGACGTGCAGGCGCTGCACATGGCAGAGCTTACGCTCACGCACATGGCCGAAGGCGGCCTGTTCGACCAGCTCGGCGGCGGGTTCTTTCGCTATTCAGTCGATCAGCGCTGGGAGCTCCCGCATTTCGAGAAAATGCTGTACGACAACGCGCAGCTGCTGGGTCTGTACGCGGAAGGCGCCGCGGCGACCGGTGAGAGTCTGTTCGCCGATACCGCGAGCAATGTCGCCGAGTGGATGTTGCGCGAGTTCGGCAATGGCGACGGCGCACTGTATTCCAGTCTGGACGCCGATTCCGAGGGCCACGAGGGCCGGTTCTACCTCTGGCAGCGCGAGAGCGTACAAGAGGCTCTCGCGCCGCAGGAGTGGGCGGTGTTTGCGGCGCGTTTCGGTATGGACGCGGCACCGAACTTCGAGGGTCAGTGGCATCTGCGCGTCAGCGCAAGCCTCGAAAGCATCGCCGCGACGCAGCGGCTGTCCCTCGAGCAGGTGCGCGCCGTGCTCGACAGCTCGCGCGAAAAACTATTGCGGCTGCGCGCCGCGCGCGTGCGGCCCGGCCTCGATGACAAGGTGCTATGCAGCTGGAATGCGCTCGCGATCAGCGCCTTAGGTATAGCCGCGCGCTGCCTGGGCCGTGATGACTACGCGCTATCGGCCACCGCGGCATTGCGCTTTCTCAAACGCGTGCATTGGCGCAATGGCCGCCTGCTTGCTGCAAGCGTAGGCGGCAGCGCGCAGTTCAATGCCTACCTCGACGACTACGCCTTTGTACTCGAGGCCATACTCGAGCTGCAAAGCGTGCGCTTCCGCCTCGATGAGCTGCAATGGGCCATCGAACTGGCCGAAGTCATGCTGCGGCACTTCGAGGATACGCGTGCGGGCGGATTTTTCTTTACCGCGGATGATCACGAAGCACTGATCAGCCGCCCGAAATCCTTCAGTGATGAGGCCATTCCGGCCGGCAACGCCGTCGCCGCACGCTCGCTGCTACGGTTGGGCTATCTACTCGGCGAGACCCGCTATTTGCATGCGGCGGAGCGCACGCTGCGCGCCGCCTGGTCGGCGCTAACGCAGTACCCGGAGGCCCATGTCTGCATGCTGCAGGCGCTCGAGGACTATCTCGATCCGCCGCAGATCGTGCTGCTGCGCGGCCGCCCGGCGTCGATCGAGCCCTGGCACAAGGAACTCAATGCCGCGTTTGCGCCACGCCGCTGGACTATTGCGATACCGGCCGAGCTCGCGGGGCTGCCCGAAGCCATCGCCTCGAAACTGCCCGGCGATGGCGCAGTGGCCTATGTGTGCCGCGGCAGCGTCTGCACAGCGCCGATTGACTCGCTCACGGCGCTGCGGCGCACGCTCAACGGCGAGCCCGGCTAAAGCTTTTTGCTGCCGAGCGGCCGGCGCCCAGTGTTGCACCCCGTCCACCCGCCGCTGTGATTCATGGACCCGATTCTGTGCCGCCCAGATCGCCGGCTTGGCGATTGACGGCCACCACCGTCGCCTTGGGAAAGAAATTGAATTGCGAAGCGCTGGCCCAGGTATATGCGCCCATCGCCCGGCCCACGATCAAGTCGCCGGCCTTGAGCTGCGGCAGCATCAGGTTCTCGGCGATCACATCGATGCTGTCGCAGGTCGGACCGGCCAGCACCGAGGGCAGACGCGGCTCACCCTGTCGCAGCGACTCGACCGGATAGTGGGCGTGATCGTAGAGCTGTCCACTATAAGAGCCGTACAACCCATCATCGAGGTAGTACCACCAGTGCCCTTCGCGGCGCGCGCGCCCCATGACCGTCGCGACGCCGATGGCGGCCGGGCCGACGATGAAGCGCCCGGGCTCGGCCAGCACGCGCACGCGCGCGGGCAACTTGGCCAACGACGCGCGGATCGGTGCGCAGAATTTCTGGATGTCCAGAGCGCGCTGCAGGTAATCAATCGGGAACCCGCCGCCGATATCGAGCATATCGAGGGTGCCGAGCCGCTCGCGCCGCGCACTCGCGAGCAGCAGCCGGCACGCCTCGATCGCCTCGACGTGCTTGAGCGCGTCGGCAGCCTGCGAGCCGACATGAAATGAGAATCCCAGCACATCGATGCCGAGCGAGGCCGCGAAGCGCGCCAATGCAATCGCATCCTCCGGATCGCAGCCAAATTTGCGCGACAGGTCGCAGACCGCGCCCGGACTGCGAAACGACACCCGCAGCAACAGCGACACACGCTCGCCGTAACGCTTGAACTTGCGCACCTCGTCGACGTTGTCGGCGACGAAGGTGCGCACGCCGTACTCGAGCGCATTGCGGATGTCGCGCTCGCGCTTGATCGGGTGCGTGTCGATGCACCGGCCCGGATCAATCCCCAGCGAGGCCGCAAGCTGGATCTCACCGGTAGTGGCCAGATCGAGCGAGCCGCCCTCCTCGATAATGCTGCGCACCACTGCCGCGTGCGGCAGCGGCTTGAGCGCGTAATGCAAAGCCACCTGCGGAAGTGCACGGCGCAGCTTGCGATATTGAGTGCGCGCACGCGCGCAATCGACGATCAGCAGCGGCGAGCCGAATTCGCGCACCAGCCGCCGGATCTGCGTTGGCTCAAATGGATCGATAACGCGCGGCATCAGGACGGCGCGGTCACGGCAGCACGCCTACTGCCGGTGAATCATCATCCGCATGCTTCTCGGCCACGCTCGCGGCCGCTGCCCGGGCCAAGCGATCGCGTATCGCATCCCAGCGCTCATCGCCGGGCACTGCCTGCACCAGGATGCGCACACACGCGGACTTGTCGAGCGCCCGCAGGTGCGCATACAGATCATGCGCGTAGGCCTCGGGCCGCGTCCCGCCATTGATCCAGGTCACGAACTGATGGGCGCGCAGCGGCGGGCGCTGCGCCAGCACCGCGATACGATGCCCGGGTCCCGACAGCTCGTCGGCGAGCTGTTCGATCTCCTCGGACGAGGCAATCGCCAGCGGCGTGGTCGGGGCGTAATGTGCGCCGTGGCTGCCGGGGGCGCGCGCCGCTTGCGCCGATGGCTGTGTCAGCACCTCTCCGACCACGCGCTGCAGCTGCGAGAGGCTGATCGAGCCTGGCCGCAGCAGCCGCACGCTGTCGTCCACACAGGCGACGATGGTCGACTCGAGCCCCAGTTTGGAGTCCCCGCCATCGAGGATGACGCTCACGGCCTCGCCGAACTCATCGCGCACATGTTCCGCCCGGGTCGGGCTCAAGCGGCCATAGCGGTTGGCCGACGGCGCGGCGATGCCGCCGCCAAAGGCGGTCAGCAGCTGCTGCGCCATCGGGTGCGCGGGGATCCGCACCGCCACGGTATCCTGTCCTCCGGTCAAGAGCGGATGCACGTTGTGCGCCTTCGGCAGTACCAAAGTCAGCGGACCGGGCCAGAAGCTCGCGGCGAGCTGCTCGGCCGCGGCTGGTACCTCCCGCGCCCAGCGGGTCAGAAAACGCACACTGTCCAGATGCACGATGAGCGGATGCGAGGTCGGACGGCCCTTGAGCTCGAACACGCGCCGCAGCGCGCCCGGGTGGCCGGCATGCGCGCCGAGCCCGTAAACGGTTTCGGTCGGAAAAGCCACGAGCTCACCGTTGCGCAGCGCCTGCACGGCGGCGTCGAGCTCGAAATGCGTCGCACGCAACACCTTTACCATGGGGTCAATTGTACCGGCGCCGTGTGACGCTATTCGAGCGAATGTCGCTCCCAGCCCACAGCCGTGCGCTGCAGCTCGTAAGCCGGCCAATAATGGCGGTCGAGCTTCAAAGTGATGACTTCCGGTGCACCATTCCAGGATAGTGTCTTGATTCGCAAGGATGACCGGTCGGGTCGACCGCTGACTTGTCGCAGAAAAGCGTCAAGATCCGGCGTCGGCTGCCCGTCGACCTCAACGATTCGCCGGCCCGGCACCAGACCATAACGCGATGCCGGCGAGCCGAATTCGAAGTATGCGACATAAACGCCCTGGGGCGCGATGCCGCGCTGGGCGCTGATGGCCCGGTGGGGCGCCTGCAGCGTCGCACCGGCCCACTGCACTATCGCGTCGACGTCGCTGCCCGACAGGCTGGCCGTCTTCACGCGCAGCGTTGTCTCACCGCTCACGCGCCAGACGGTGGTGCTGACTTCTTCTTTCTTGGCCACGGCGCGCTCGACATCGCGGAACTGCGTTACCGGCTTATCGTCGATCGCCAGCAGGATATCTCCGGGCCGCAACACCCGCGCCGCATCCGAGCCGCCCACCAGACGCGCAACGCTGAGCACCTCGCGCGCCGACGGGTTGACCTGCGAGATGCGCTGCACCCACGAATCGCTGAGACCAAAGCGTCGCGCATCCGCGAGCGTTTGCGAGACGAATTCGGCCTCGAGCGAATGCAATGGCAGACCAGCGCGCACGATATCGAGCGTCTCGGCCACGAGCTCGCTCGAGATACCGCGGTTTTCCTGCATCAGTTCGCGGCCATTGTCGGAAGCAAAGCTCGCCCACAGGCCGCGCACGCGCCCGGCGTTGTCCGAGAGCACGCCGACGAAATCATCCGGCGCATTGACCAGTGAGGCGGCCTCCAGATTGCTCTCCCGGAACATGACCGAACGCGACAGCGGCAGTTGTAATGGACTCACATCGGCAATGGTGGTCGTGCGAGATTTGATCACCCCGCTGCCGTCCATGCCGACGACATTGACCGTCTCGCCGGGCTTGAGCTCCTCGGTGGCGAGCTTCGCCGCGCGCACCGCAGTCGTGCCAATGAGCTTCGGATCGTAATGAATGACGGCCAGATTGTGCAGCGGATGCACATAGACGATATCGCCAGGAATCTCGAGCGTGCCGGCAAAGGTCAGACGCACGTCGCCCATCGACACCGGCACCGTATTGCGATCGGTGATCAGCAGTCCGCGCTCGGCATCGATGATGAGGCCCGTGCCGTGGTAATTGCGTTCGGCTACGCCCGAGATCGAATAGGGCATATCGAAGTTGATGAATGCCAGCGAGGGGGCGATTTCCGCGGCGCGCTTGTCATCGATTCGCGGCAATTGGGTGGAGGCCGGCGCCGGCGCCGCGACCTTGGCCACGGCCGGCAGATCGGTGCATTGCCAATAGCCCGCCCGATCATCGCGCTGGCATTGGCGCGCCGGAAACCAGCGACGGTCCATGCGTATCGAACGCAGGTCGCTGCCGTTCGGATCATCGATGGTCGAGTAGCGCACCGCCGCCTGCGCGCCGTCGCCGAGCCCCTGGACGGCCGCGGCGAAGTCCGCCAGATCGTCGACCTTCTTGGAGTCCAACTCCGTGATCACCGCGCCGCGCGGCACACCCGCGCCATCGAATATGTAACCCGAAGCGGCGATGAACACGCCGCGCACCGGTCGATGGAATGCCCGCGCCTCCTGATACGAGAGCGTGTGCACCACGGTGTCACCGAACTCCAGATACGCCGCCGGCGTGATGGAATCCAGATCGTCGACCTTGAGCTTCGCGGTGTAGAGCTTGCCGCCGCGCTGCAGCTGCAGCTCCGCGGTGGCGCCGACCGAATCGTCGAGCACCGCCTCGAGCGGCTCGAAGCGCGTGACCAATGCACCGTTGACCCGCACCAGCACGTCGCCCGGCATCAGCACGCCATCGCTGCCCGAGCTCGGTTGCACGTCGGACACTACCAGCATGCCGGTGCCCTCGGGCTGCGCCTTGCGCACCTCCGCTTCCGTGGCGGTTTGCAGCCCAAGCCGTCGCAGCTCATCGTAGGGTCGGTATCGAAATTCCGTCTGCAGCGTGCCGCGCGTGACCGGCTTGCCCTGCTGGATCAATAGCAGCGCACGGCGCACGCGATCGAGTGGCAGATAGAAGCTCGAGGCCGCGCCGGTCGCGCCGCCCGCGTTGAGCGCCACCACCCGGCCGCGAATGTCGATGACCGGTGAACCCGAAGAGCCGCCCGAAGTGCCGGAGGCGGCTTGAATGTAGAAGGTATTGAAGTCGTTGTAGCGTCCCAATCCGTATTCGGGCGCTTCGCGATCCAGTCGCGCCAGGGTGCCGGCGAGGATCGAGAGCTGCTCGCCGGCATTGTTGCCGACCACGCGAATCTCGCGGCCGATCTTTGCCGCCTGCGGCGCCAGAGGCAGTGCCTTGGGAGCGATGAAGCGCAGCTTGCTCGGATCGTAGTGATAGAAACCGAAGTCATGCACCGGATCGCGATACACCGGATACAGCTGCACTTCCTCGCGGTTCAGGAACGTCGCCTCGGCGGTCACCGGGCCCGGGGTCACGACGTGGCGGTTGGTCAGGATCAGACCGCGCTCGGCATCGACGACGAAACCGGTCGCCTGTGCGGAAACGTTGCGCTCGGTGTCGAACGAGCGCGCCTGATCGATCTGGATCGCCACTACGCTGCCGGCGATGTGCTCGAGCGTGGCAGCCCAATCGGCCGCTGAAGCCTCTTCTCCGGCCGGAATCGGCACCGGTAAGGGCACCGGTACGGCCACGGGTACAGCCGCCGCGGGCGCATCGCTCGTCGGCATCGCCGGCTGCGCCGCCGTGAGCAGCGGCGAGACCAGCACCGCGCCGGCCAGGAACGCAAGCCTCAGAACCCCAAAATCCAACGTCATAGTGCATATCCAAAGGCCGCACGAAAGCGCTGCTTGAATTCATCCGGACTGCAGCGATGCTGCTGCGTACCGTGCGCTTCGATCTTGATCGACGCCAGCAGCGCAGCGATGCGCCCGGTCGTGGCCCAGTCGAGCCCGCGCTCGAGGCCGAACAGCAGCCCGGCGCGATAGGCATCCCCGCAGCCGGTCGGATCGGCCACGCGCGCCGCGGCCGCGATCGGAATCTCCAGGCGTTCGCGCCCGGCGAAGATCCACGAGCCCTCAGCGCCGCGCGTGACGATCAGGGCCCGCACCTGCGCCGCGATCTGCTCGAGCGACCAGCCAGTGCGCTCCGAGAGCAGACTGGCCTCGTAGTCGTTCACCGCGACCCAGGCTGCGCGCTCGATAAAGCTGCGCAGTTCCTCGCCGCCGAACATGGGCAGGCCCTGACCCGGATCGAAGATGAACGGCAGTCCCGCAGCCGCGAACTGCTCGGCATGCTCGAGCATGCCGGCCCGCCCATCGGGCGCGACGATGCCGAGTTTCACTGCGTTGCTATCACTGACCCGGTTCAGATGCGAATGGTTCATCGCACCCGGGTGAAAGGCGGTGATTTGGTTGTTCTCGAGATCGGTGGTGATGTAGGCCTGCGCCGTGAACTCAGCAGGCACCGTGCGCACGTGCGTGCGCGGCAGGCCGCAGCGCTCGAGCCATTCGGCATAGGGCGCGAAGTCATGCCCCACGGTGGCCATGATCAGCCCTTCGCCGCCGAGCAACTTCAGGTTGAAGGCGATATTGCCCGCGCAGCCGCCGAAGTTGCGCCGCATCGCGGGCGTCAGGAACGACACATTCAGCACGTGCAGTTTATCGGGCAGGATGTGGTCGCGAAACCGTCCCTCAAACATCATGACCGTGTCATAGGCCATTGAGCCGCAGATCAGCGCCGTCATCGGATTAGGAGTCCTTCAGCTAAGAGAGAAGCAGTAGCTAAGAGAGAACCAGTGTGCGCTTCATCGAGCCGAGAGCACCAGCAGCCAGACCACGCCGAGCAGGATGAACGACAGCATGACCGCCGCCGAGCCGATGTCCTTGGCGAGCCCGGCGAGCACATGCCGTTCCATGCCGATGCGGTCCACCGTCGCCTCGATGGCGCTGTTGAGCAGCTCGACGATCAGGATCAGCAGCACCGGCCCGGCCAGCAGCGCGCGCTCGACGCCGCTGCGGCCCAGCCACAGCGCCAGCGGCAATGCCATACCGGCGAACATGAGCTCCTGGCGAAATGCCGCTTCCTCGCGGAAGGCGCCCGCAAAGCCTTTGCCGCTCGAGCCGAATGCCCGCAGCAGGCGGTCGACCCCCTGGATCTTTTGGCGCCGCATCAGCCGGCGGCGCTCTTGTAGGTCAGGTCGAGCTCACGTGCCGCGCGCACGTCATCCAGTCGGCGCACGGGCAAGGTGTGCGGTGCCCGTTGCAATTGCTCGGGCTCCTCCCGTGCCTCGCGCAGGATCTGCGCCATTGCCGCCACGAAGGCATCGAGCGTCTCCTTGCTTTCGGTCTCGGTCGGCTCGATCAGCAGGCACTCGCTGATCAACAGCGGGAAATACGTCGTGGGCGCATGGAAGCCAAGATCGAGCAGTCGCTTGGCCACATCCATGGCCGTGACGCCATACTCCTGGGCCTGCCGCTTGAGCGTCAGGATGAATTCGTGGCTCGCGCGGCGCTGCGGGTAGGCCGCATCGAAGCCCAGCTGCGTTAGCCGCGCCGCGAGGTAGTTCGCGTTCAGCGTCGCGTATTCGCCGACGCGCTGCATGCCCTCGCGGCCGAGCATGCGCATGTAGACGTAGGCGCGCAGCAGCACGCCGGCATTGCCCGCGAAGCTCGCGAGCCGGCCGATCGATTGCGGCAGATCGCGCTCAATGAGCCAGCGGTACTGCGCACCGTCCTCGCGCGCCACGATCGGCAATGGCAGGAATGGCTGCAGTCGCGCCGACACGCCCACGGCACCGGCACCCGGACCGCCGCCGCCATGCGGCGTCGAGAAGGTCTTATGCAGGTTCATATGGATGGCATCGAACGCCATGTCACCAGGGCGCACTTTGCCGAGGATTGCATTGAGGTTGGCGCCGTCGTAATACAGCAGCCCACCGCCGTCGTGCACGATGCGCGCGACCTCCTCGATGCGCCGCTCGAACACCCCGAGCGTGGAAGGGTTGGTCAGCATGATGCCCGCGGTCTTCGGTCCCACGGCCGCGCGCAGCCCGGCGAGATCCACATCGCCGTCCGGGCCCACCGCGACTTCGCGCGCGATGCAACCACACATGCTCGCCGTGGCCGGATTGGTGCCGTGCGCGGCTTGCGGCACGATGATCTCGTTGCGCTCCAGATCGCCGCGTGCGCGGTGATAGGCGCGGATCATCGCCACGCCGGCGAACTCCCCGTGCGCACCGGCCAGCGGACTCAACGCCACGGCGCGCATGCCGGTCACCGCCTTGAGCATCTCCTGCAGTTCGTACATGCAGGCCAGAAATCCCTGTCCCCGGGTGACGCTCGAGAGCGGATGTCGACCCGCGAACTCCGGCAGCAACGCCGCGGCGTTGCAGGCCTTGGGGTTGTACTTCATGGTGCACGAGCCGAGCGGATAGAAGTGCGTGTCGATCGAGAAATTCAGCTGCGACAGACGCGTGTAGTGGCGCACCACATCCAGCTCGCTGACCTCGGGCAGCAGCGGCCGCTGCGCTCGCCGCAACGCGGCGGGCACCGCCGGCGCGCCGGCAGCGGCAGCGGGCCATTGCGCGCGCGCGCCGCGACCGGGCTTTGAATACTGAAAGATCAGCTTCTCGCGCATCGGCAAACTCATGTTCGTCAGGCCGCGCGCGCCGTGCGCAACACTTCGGACAAGGTTCGAGCGTAGCTGTCGATATCCGCCGTGGTCTTGGTCTCGGTCGCGCACAGCAGCAGCGCGGGGCCGAGCTCCGGGTAATAGTCGATGAGATCGAGACCGCCCTCGATGCCGCGCGCGCTGAGCGCCGTGAGCACAGGCGCCACGGGCCGATCGAGCGTCAGTACGCACTCGTGAAAGCCCGCGCGCGCGAACACGCGTCGCACGCCGGGGATCGCTGTGAGCGCGCGCGCGAGCTCCTCGGTGCGCGTCATCGACAGCGTCGCGACGCGCTCGAGTCCCTCGGCGCCCATCAGCGAGAGATACACCGTGCCCGCCATCATGAGCAGGCCCTGGTTGGTACAGATATTCGAGGTCGCTTTGGCGCGGCGGATGTGCTGCTCGCGCGCCTGCAGCGTGAGGGTGAAGCCGGGCCGGCCGTCGAGGTCCACCGTGCGGCCGACGACGCGTCCCGGCATCTGTCGCACGTGTTCCAGGCGCGTGCTCATGAAACCAAAGTAGGGACCACCCGAGGACAGCGGGCAGCCGAGCGGCTGGCCCTCGCCGACCACGATGTTCGCACCCTTCTGACCCCATTGACCGGGCGGCTTGAGCAGCGCGAGCGAGGTCGGATTGACCACGGCAATCACCAGCGCGCCGTGCGCATGGGCAAAGTCGGTCAGCGCATCGACGTCTTCGAACACGCCGAAAAAGTTCGGCTGGGCGATAACGAGTGCCGTGAAGTCCTGGCCGGCGAACGGCGCCAGGGCCTCGGGCGGGGTGTGCCCCATGCCGCGCTCGTAGGGCAGATCCTCGAATTTCACGCCCTGGTTACCGGCGGTCGCGAGCGCCACCGCGCGATAGTGCGGATGCACAGTGCGCGGCATCAGGATGCGCGCGGCCTTGGAACGCCGGTTGGCGCGCACCGCCATCAGCACCGCCTCGGCCACCGCGCTCGCCCCGTCATAGAGCGAGGCGTTGCTGACTTCCATTCCGGTCAGGCTCGCGATCATGGTCTGGTACTCGTAGATCGTCTGCAGCGTGCCCTGGCTGGCTTCAGCCTGATAGGGCGTATAGGCGCTATAGAACTCCCCCCGCGTGACGGTAGACCACACGGCCGCCGGAATGTGGTGCTCGTAGGCGCCGGCGCCGATGAAGCACCGCGGCTGCCCGTCCTGGCGCG
Organism: Steroidobacteraceae bacterium; assembly: GCA_036733765.1. Taxonomy (GTDB): domain Bacteria; phylum Pseudomonadota; class Gammaproteobacteria; order Steroidobacterales; family Steroidobacteraceae; genus FEN-1191. Next base: position 55,893 of record DAIMZW010000001.1, on the reverse strand, counting down.
CGCGCGCGGACATGAGCTGCATGACCTCGAGCTCGCTGAGGCCGGCCGGCACATCGGGCAGGCAGGACACGCGCAAGCTGGATGGAATCTCATCGAACAACGCCTCGATGCTTGGCGCACCGATTGCCGCGAGCATTTCGCGGACATCCTGCTCGGTGTGCGGAATAAAGGGCATGACGAACTCAGTCCTGCATGGCCAGCACGCCATACTCGCTGGCGGACATGAGGCCGGTCTCGGCGCCCAGGCCCCCGGGCCGCAGCCGCAGCCGCAGCAGCCAGCCGCCGCCATACGGGTCGCGGTTGATCAACTCCGGCGTATGGCGCAACTGATCGTTGACCGCCACCACCGTGCCGGCCACCGGCGTGTAGACATCGGAGGCGGCCTTGACCGACTCCACCACGGCGCAGGTCTCCCCTACGTTGAGGCTGCGGCCGATCTCAGGCAGCTCGACGAACACCAGATCACCGAGCGCATGCTGCGCGTGATCGCTGATGCCGATCTCGGCAATCCCGTCGGGCAGCTGCTTGAGCCATTCGTGGCTGCGGGCGAATTTCAGTTCCGACGGGATATCACTCATCGCCACTCCTTGCAGCTCGTCAAACTAACGAAATCAATGCTTTGCCATGGCGGACAAACGGTACTCGCACGACCCGCGCGGGCAGCGGCCGACCGCGCACCTCAACCTGCACCGACGCGTAGGTACCCACAGGCACGCGCGCCAGACCGATCGAGCGCTCCAGCGTCGGCGAGAACGTGCCGCTGGTGACTTCGCCCTCCCCCACGCTGGGGATCAGCACACGCTGGTGGCTGCGCAGCACGGCGCGCTCATCAAGCACCAGGCCGACCAGCTTATGCTCAGCGCCGCGCGCGCGGATGGCCTCGAGCGCCGCGCGACCGACGAAGTTGCGATCGGTGGGGTCGAAGGCCACGGTCCATGCGAGCCCCGACTCCAGCGGATTGGTCTGCTCGTTCATATCGTTGCCGTACAGATTCATGCCCGCCTCCAGCCGCAGCGTGTCGCGCGCGCCGAGGCCGCAGGAGTGTACGCCGGCGGCATTGAGCCGCTGCCACACGGACACGGCTTCAGCAGTCGGCAGCATGATCTCGAAGCCGTCCTCGCCGGTGTAACCGGTGCGCGCGACGAACCACTCGCCGATCTGCACGCCGAAGAAAGGCTGCAGCTCCAGCACCGCCCAGGCCGCCTCGGCGGTCAGCAGCGCCGCGCTGCGCTCGCGCGCCTGCGGCCCCTGGATCGCCAGCATGGCCAGATCGCGGCGCTCGAGCAGCTGCACCTCGACGGCTTCAGCCTGCGCGCCGATCCAGGCCAGATCCTTATCGCGCGTGCCGGCGTTGACCACTACACGAAAGAAATCATCGTCGAGGTAATAAACGATCAGGTCATCGAGGACCCCGCCGCGATCGTTGAGCATGCAGCTGTAGAGTGCCTTGCCCGGCACGTTCAGGCGCGCGACGTCGTTGGCCAGCAGGCCACGCAGCAGCTCACGGCTGCGCGCGCCGCGCAGATCGACGATGCACATGTGGGAAACGTCGAACACGCCGGCGCCGCGCCGCACCGCATGGTGTTCCTCGATCTGCGAGCCGTAGGCAACTGGCATATCCCAGCCGCCAAAGTCGACCATCCGCGCCCCGAGCGCCACGTGCAAATCAAATAAACAGGTGTGCCTTCCCAACCACCTCTCCAGATCCAATCGGGAATGATAGCAGCGCGCGGCGCTTTCCCACACCGGTTTGCCGCTGCACTACAATAGCCCCATGGGACTTAAGCGCCACTTCAGCCGCGCCGTGCAGGTCGGCCGCGTCACGATCGGCGGCAGCGCCCCGATCGTGGTGCAGTCGATGACCAATACTGACACCGCCGACATCGCGGGGACCGCGAGCCAGTGCGCGCAGCTCGCGGCCGCGGGCTCGGAGCTGGTGCGCATCACGGTCAATACCGCCGAGGCCGCCGCCGCGGTCCCGCACATCCGCAATCGGCTCGATGCGCTCGGCTGCGCCGTGCCATTGATCGGTGATTTCCATTTCAACGGCCACAAGCTGCTGCAGGAGCATCCTGGCTGCGCCGCCGCGCTGGCCAAATACCGCATCAATCCCGGCAACGTCGGCCGCGGATCCAAGCGCGATACGCAGTTCGCCGAGATGATTGAGATCGCCTGCGCCAATGGCAAGCCGGTCCGCATCGGCGTGAATTGGGGCAGCCTCGATCAGGATCTGCTGCTGCGGCTCATGGACGATAACAGCCGCGCAGCGCAGCCCAAGTCAGCACAGGAGGTCATGCGCGAGGCGATCGTGCGCTCCGCGCTCGAGAGCGCCGAGCGCGCCGTTGAGCTCGGCATGCCGCGCGAGCGTATCGTGCTGTCGGCCAAAGTCAGCGCGGTCCAGGACCTGATCGCCGTCTACGGCGAGCTCGCGGCGCGCTGCGATTTCGCATTGCATCTGGGACTGACCGAGGCCGGCATGGGTTCCAAGGGCATCGTCGCCTCCTCGGCGGCCATGGGCATCCTGCTGCAGCAGGGCATCGGCGATACCATTCGCGTGTCGTTGACGCCCGAGCCCGGCGGCGATCGCAGCCGTGAAGTCATCGTCGCGCAGGAGCTGCTGCAGACCATGGGCCTGCGCTCCTTTACCCCGCTCGTGACCGCCTGCCCCGGCTGCGGCCGCACCACGAGTACCTATTTCCAGACCCTCGCCGAGAGCATTCAGCGCCACCTGCGCGAGCGCATGCCGGAATGGCGCACCGCCTATAGGGACGTCGAGACCATGACCGTCGCCGTCATGGGCTGCGTGGTCAATGGGCCGGGCGAGAGCAAGCACGCGAACATCGGCATCAGCCTGCCCGGCACCGGCGAGCGCCCCGTGGCGCCGGTGTACGAGGACGGAGCCAAGACCGTCACGCTCAAGGGCGAGCGCATCGCCGAGGAATTCCAGGAACTGGTGGAACAGTACATCGCGCGGACCTACCCGCGCAGGCTGCAATCATGAACCAACCCGCTAGAGCCGCATCACGCCGCATCGCTGCGCGCCAGGCGCGGCAGCTCCCCGGCGGTACCGAGGGCCTGTCGGGCAAAGGCGCGCTTGAGCGCGCTGCTGCGATTGACCAGGGTCAGGCCGCGGTTGACGAGCCACGCCCCGGGTCCGCGCGCGGCGGCGAAACCGCTCTGAAATAGGCTCATGGCCGCGTCCATGGCTAGATTGTGCGTGCGGCGCTGCTGCTCATAGCGGCGCAGCACCCGCAGTGCGCCGGGATCCTCATGCAATGCGGGGGCCGCGGCAATCGCCTCGCACAATGCCGCCGCATCCAGCAGACCGAGGTTGGCGCCCTGACCCGCGAGCGGATGAATCACATGCGCGGCATCGCCGATCAGCGCACAGCGCGCGCCGACGTAAGAATGCGCCGCGACGCTGCGCAGCGGGAAGCTCGCCCGTTCGCTGGCCAACCTGGTGGCCCCGAGCGCGAGCGCCGAGGCGGCATCGAGCCGCGCATTGAATTCGCGCTCGTCGCAATCGAGTAAGCCCTGCGCGCAGCGTGAGTCCAGCGACCAGACGATCGAACTGCGGCCATCGAACAAGGGCAGAAACGCGAGCGGGCCGGTGCGCATAAATCGCTGCCAGGCCGTGTGCTCGTGCGGTCGTTGAGTCTCGACCGTGGCCACGATGGCCAGCTGCCGATAGTCGCGCGAACGCACCGACAGGCCCGCGCCCTCGCGCACCGCCGAATGCACGCCGTCGGCTCCGACCACGACCCGGGTCTGGAGCACGTCCCCGGCGCATTCCAGTCGCACGATATCCTGGCCTATCACGAGGCGTTCGAGCGGGGCGTGGATCAGCCTGCCGCCGGCGTCGCGGAAACTATCGATGCAGGCGCGCTGCAGCGCGCTGAGCTCGGCGATAACGCCGAGATTGGGCTCGCCGATATCCGCGGCATCGAAGCACAGCGCGGCCTCACTATCGACCGCGGCGGACTCATGCCAGACGCGCATGCGCTCGTACGGGCAGAGGCGCGCCGCATCCAGGCGCTGCCAGGCGCCGGCCGCGCGCAGCACGCGCTCGCTGGCGCGCGAGATCGCGGCCACGCGCAGTTCCGGCGCAGCGTTGGGGCTCACCGGTGCGGGCAGCTGCGCGGCCAGCAGGGCGATGCGGCTGGCAGCGATACCCGCATGGCGGGTCAACAACGCTGCCGCGCAGGCGCCGGCGAGTCCGCCGCCGACCACGGCCACCTCGAAATGCTCACTCACAGCGGCAGTCCGCGCGAGAGCCGCGGCAACGCTCCGCCGAATCCGAAGCTCAGCCGCGAGAGCGCGCGCTTGGCCGGCGCACTGACATCGAACAGCAGCAGTCCGAGGTTGCGCGCCGTGATCGCCGCAAGGCGTCGATCGCCGAACAGCTTCACGAGATTGTCGGTGAAGGCGATCATGCCGCGCCGGTCGGCCGCACGCCGCGCGGCGAACTGCGCGAGCACCGGGGGCGCACCGGGATCGCTCGCCGGCGCGATCAGCTCGGCCAGCACCGCGGCATCGCGCAGCCCGAGATTGAATCCCTGCGCCGCGATCGGATGCAGTGCTTGCGCGGCGTTGCCGATCAGCGCCACGCGCTCGCCCGTGTGCTCGAGCGCGCGCACCAGCGCGAGTCGATAGGCGCTGCGCCGTCCGACCTCGAGGATCCGGCCCGCGCGCCAGCCGAAAGCGCGCTGCAATTGCTCGCAGAACTGCGCCGGGCTGCATTCCTGCACGGCGGCGGCGCGATCGGGGCTAAGCGTCCAGACAATCGTATAGCTGCCCTCGCCGAGCGGCAGCAGTGCCATGGGACCGGATTCGGCAAAGCGCTCGTAGGCGATGCCGCGCGCGGCGCGGTCAGTGCTGATATTGGCCACGACGGCCACCTGCTCGTAATCGTTATCGCTGGAGGCGATGCCGGCGGCTTGCTTGACCAGCGACTGCGCGCCATCGGCGGCCACCACCAGTGCTGCCCGTACCAGGCGCTGCGCGCCGGAGCTGTCGGCGATCTTCAATTGCGCCGCGTCGGCGGCGAGCTGCACCTCGAGCACCCGCGCCGGACTGGCGAGCTCGACGCGCTCGCGTTCGCGCAATGCGCGCCACAGCACCGCGCCGATGTGTCGGTTGCTGACCGTATAGCCGAAGGCCTGCAGCTGATGTTCGCTGGCTTGCAACCGCGCGAAGCCGAAATGACCCGCATCGGAGACGTGGATGCTGCGAATGGCGCCCGCGCCGGCCGCGATCTGCGGCCAGACCCCGAGGGTTTGCAGGATGCGGCGCGCACCGTTGCCGAGCGCCGTGGTGCGATCATCGAAGCTCGGCTGGGCGGCACTCTGGGGCTCGACGGCCTCGATCAACATGACCTTCAGCGGTGTGTCCTGCAATGCCAGTGCAAGACTCGCGCCGACCATGCCACCGCCGACGATCGCGACATCGCAGCAGTGGGCAGTTTCGCTCATGCGGTCGCGCTCACGCGGCTGCCATCAGCGCTTCGATCTCATCAGGAGTCTTTGGCGCGCCGTTCGTGAGCACCTCGCACCCGGCGCGCGTGACCACGACATCGTCCTCGATGCGCACGCCCACGTTCCAGAAGCGTCGCGATACGCCGCGGGCTCCGGCCGCGACATAAATGCCGGGCTCGACCGTCAGCACCATTCCGGGCTCGAACACGCGCCATTCGTCGCCGACCTTGTAGTCACCGACATCGTGCACGTCCATGCCGAGCCAATGGCCGGTGCGATGCATGAAGTACTTCTTGTAGGCACCGGTGCGGATCAGACTCGCGAGCGAGCCGCGCAGCAGTCCGATGCGCACCAGCCCCTGCGTAATGGCGCGCACCGCCGCATCGTGCGGCTCATTCCAGTGATTGCCCGGTTTGACCTTGGCGATCGCAGCCTGCTGCGCCTCGAGCACGACTTCGTACACGGCACGCTGTTCGGTTGTGAAGCGGCCGTTGACTGGATACGTCCGCGTGATATCGGAGGCGTAGTAGCCGTATTCGCAGCCCGCGTCGACCAGCAGCAGATCGCCATCATTCAGGCGCGCGCTGTTATCGCGGTAGTGTAAGACGCAGGAATTCGGGCCACCACCGACGATCGGGTGGTAGGAGATATCCGCGCCGTGCCGGTTGAACTCGTGCAGCAACTCGGCCATGACCTCGTATTCCATGCGCCCGGGACGGCAGAAGCGCATGCCGCGCACATGCGCGCCGGCCGCGATCTGGCCGGCACGGCGCATGAGAGCGATCTCACCGCGGCTCTTGAACAGCCGCATGTCATGCAACGCGTGATCGAGCGCCACGAATTCCTGCGGCGGATGCAGCCCGCTGCGCGCCTGCGCACGCAATGTGTTGACCCAGCCGACCACGCGCTGATCGAATTCCTGGTTCAGACCCATGGTGTAGAACACGCGCTCGCGATTTTCAAGCATGCCGGGCAGGATCTCATCGATATCGGTAATCGGAAAGGCATCATTGGCACCGTACTGTTCCACGGCGCCGTCAGGGCCGGCGCGCTTGCCGTCCCAGATCTCCCGCTCGCGGTTGCGCTCGCGCACGAACAGCACGTACTCAGCCGCTTCCCGGCCCGGAACCAGCACCGCGACCGCGTCCGGCTCGCTGAAGCCGGTCAGGTAATAAAAATCGCTGCCCTGCCGGTAGTTGTACTCGACATCATTGTTCCGCTGCCGCACCGGCGCCGACGGCACGATGGCGATGGCATCGCGGCCCATCAGGCGCATGAGCGCGCGGCGGCGGCGTGCGTATTCGACCTTGATTGGTTCGGCCATGACTGCCTCGATGCTCAAACGGGTGGTAGATATGATAGATAACGCGCTAAAGACGGGCCAGCTTAAGGTAAATGGCGCGACCGGGGCGGTCTGTCAGTGCAGCACGTGTCCGGACACCATGTGGCGCTCGCGCAGCGGTTCGAGCTCGTCGAATACCAGCTGCACGCCGACTCGCACGAACTCGACCAGCTCCGCCAGCGCCGACTCGTTGGCCTCGACCGTGTCGGTGGCATCAACGTCGGCGCGCGTGATTTCGGTCAGGTCACGCACGATCTCGCCCAGATCTCCGGGCAGCCGCTGTGGATCGGCGGCGCCGCTGCTGCCCAGGCCGTACAGAAAGCCGCTGCACCAGGCGATCAGCGCGTGGGCGCGCTCTTCAATGGGCCGATCTTCCGCGGGAATCAGCAGATCGAAGTCCATCTGCCGCCCCGACAATGCCGCGACGGTGGCATCGTAAAGCGTCTGTAGCGCCGGGTCGGCGCTCGCGCTACCCACGCCTTCAGGCAGGATTTCGGCCAACCAGTCCTCGAGCCGGTACGGTACCAGGGCACAGAGCGCACCGGCCAGCGTGCCATGCGCCTCGGCCGCATCGGCCAGCGCGTGCGAGGCCGCGAGCGTGCTCTGGATCTGCGAGTAGTCGTGCTGGCTGGTCACCTTAAAATGGTATTGCAGCCGTTGCGCTCGCCGCAACACAAACCGCACGCCCAAAAAGGGCTGGTCGGGACGGGAACCCACTTTTTCAGGTTTACATTGACCTGTCTGTCACGGCGGAACTATAGTTTTACCATGACAGAAGCCACCAGTTCCTCTGCGGTCGATCTCGAGCTCAAGCGCCTCGAGAAGCGTATCGATGAATTGCTTGCGACGATGCACCAGCTCAAGGAGGAAAATAGAGCGCTGCGAGCGCGCCAGGAAACCCTGGCATCCGAGAAGACCTCGCTGCTGCACCGGAACGAGCAGGTTCGCACACGTGTCGAAGCGATGATCGGCCGGCTCAAATCGATGGAGCACAGCGCGTGAGTGAGCGCGAGGCGGCACGCCCCTTGAGCGTGCGCATCCTCGAGAAGGAATATATCGTCGCCTGCGCTCCCGAGGAGCGCACCGACCTGCTCGACAGCGCCGAGTTTCTCAACGGCCGCATGCGCGAGATCCGCGACAGCGGCAAAATCGTCGGCTTGGATCGTATTGCCGTCATGGCGGCGCTGAACCTCGCCCACGAAGTCATCACGCTGCGCGCGCGCGCGACCGGCACCGAGCAGGAGCTGGGCCATCGCCTCAAGACGATGCGCGAGCGGGTCGAGACTTCGCTGCAAAAGGGACAGCAGCTGGAGCTTTAGACCGTTACTCCGGACTGTGTGCTGCGTCCTACGACAGCGCCCTGGGCTTTGGTGTACAGTAATCGTAAGCGTCGCCTGCGGTGTTCGATAAGTGGACTGGGTTACCTCTCGACCCTAATTGAAACACCCAAGGGATCGATAGCCTTGCCGACAGCACTGTGCAGGTCTGCCTTGCAGCAGAAAGCCTTACCTGTCGCAGGTGATCCCACTTGTTGCTCTGGTCGAGAGCAACGGTCCGCACCGGCATTTGCGGGTGGCGCCCTTGAATTTCACGCCTGAGGCGGATAGCAGCGCGAGCGCCGCGCCCGGCGACTCTCCTGCCCTGCGCGATGTGCTGCGGCAGCGCCTGCGTTCCCGCCGCCGCGAACTCGGCGCCGCCCAACGCGCCGCCGCTGCGCAAGCCATCACCCGACACATCGATGCCACGCGCTGGCTGCGTGGTGCACGCCCGATCGGGCTGTACGTCTCAGTGGGTCTCGAAGTGAGCACCGAGGCGCTGCGCAGCCTCGCGCGACGCCGCCGCTGCCCGGTCTATCTGCCGCGCATCAGCGATTACCGGCAACGCACGATGCTGTTCGCTCGCGATCGCGAGCATCTGTCGTTGCGCAATCGCCACGGTATTCCCGAGCCGGCCGTCGCCGAGACCGTGCCCGCGCGCAGCCTGTCGGTGGTGTTCGTTCCGCTGCTCGGCTTCGATGGCGATGGCGCGCGCCTGGGTTCCGGCGCCGGCTACTACGATCGCGTGTTCGCCTTTCGCCGCCATCGCCACAGCTGGCATCGGCCGCTGCTGGTCGGTCTCGCCTACCGCGTTCAGCGGCTCGATCACATCGAGCTCGGCCGCCACGATGTCCCGCTCGATGCGGTCGTGACCGAAGACGGCGTGGAGTACTTCTGAAACATTGGCTGCTCAAGACCGAGCCCTCGACCTTCGGTATCGAGGATTTGCAAGCTGCTGCGCGCAAGACCACCAGCTGGCAGGGCGTGCGCAACTACCAGGCCCGCAACTTGATCCGCGACCAGATCCAAAAGGGCGATCACGCCTTTTTGTATCACTCGAGCTGCGAGCAGCCAGGAATCGCCGGCACCGTGCGCGTGGTGCGCAGCGCCTATCCCGACGCAAGCGCCTTCGATCGGCGCGACGCCCACTACGATGCGGCCAGCAGCGCGGCCGATCCGCGCTGGTACACCTTCGATGTGCAGCTCGTGCGCCGCTTCAAGCGCGTGATCGGCCTCGATGAGCTGCGAGCGCATGCCAGGGACGCGCTCGAGGGCATGATCGTCTTGCGTGCGGGCAATCGTTTGTCGGTTACACCGGTCGATGACGCGCACTGGCGATTCATTCTTTCGCTCGAGTGACACTCGCAAACACTGTGTGAGCGAGATCACAGATGCCCGATCGCATACTCGCTTGCTTGTAATTTTGCAACGCGTGTATATACTCGGTCCCCGGACTAACCTGACATGGAGAACTAGTCATGGCGAAAGCAAAGAAGAAGGCCAAGAAAAAAGCTTCCAAAAAGAAGTAAGGCCTTCAGCAGCGGCGGGCTTGGATAACATCCTTGCTCGCCGCACTTAAAAAGCTTCAAACAGTGCCCGCGTAAGCGGGCACTATCGTTTCAAACATGAATGAACCTCTGATCCCTGACGCCGATACGCCGCAACAGCGCAAACAGCGCGCCGCGCGCGCCGCCCTCCAGCATCTGCGCGAAGACATGATTCTTGGCGTCGGCACCGGCTCCACGGTCAACGTGCTGATCGACCTGCTGGCGCCGAAAATCAGCCAAATACGGCTGCGCGGCGCGATTTCCAGCTCCGAAGGCAGCAGTGCGCGCCTGCGCTCGCACGGTATACCGGTGCTGGATCTAAACGAACTCAGCGAGCTGCCGCTCTACATCGATGGCGCCGATGAGGCCAACCGCGCCCGCGAGCTCATCAAGGGCGGCGGCGCTGCGCTCACGCGCGAGAAGATCGTCGCCGCGGCGGCCGAGCGCTTCATCTGCATCGTCGACGACACCAAGCTGGTCGGGACCCTGGGACGTTTTCCCCTGCCGGTGGAAGTGATCCCGATGGCGCGCAACTACGTTGCCCGCCGCCTCGAGCGCCTCGGCGGCCGGCCCGTCTGGCGGCAGGGCGTCATCACCGACAACGGCAATCACATTCTCGATGTCCATGGCCTATCGATCAGCGAGCCCTGCGCCATGGAGAGCGCCATCGATCAGATCGTGGGAGTCGTCACGTCCGGGCTATTCGCCCGGCGGCCGGCGGATCTGCTCATCGTCGGCACCGCGCACGGCATCGAGACGATCTGAGGCGCGGCATAATGCGCGCGTGTCGCTGCGTCGATCGACTTCGGGTTTACTGAGAGCTCGTTATAAAAGCGATCCAGATAGATTCGCTCGCTGGTCCAATCCTCGGCATGGCCAACGCCCCACACTCACTCTGGCCCGAGCTGCCGTACGCCGCATGGCGTGAAACCTGCTTGACGCTGCAGTTATGGACTCAGATTGTCGGCAAGATCCGGCTGGCGCAAACGCCGTGGCTGAACCATAGCTGGCACGTGCCGCTGTATGTCAGCACCAGGGGCTTGACCACCTCACCCATTCCATTTGGATCCCGCTCGTTCGAGATCCAATTCGATTTCAACCGGCACGTGCTCGATATCGACGTGAGCGATGGCCTGAGCCGGCGTATTCCCTTGAAGCCGTGCTCAGTCGCGGACTTTTACGCGCTAGTCTTAGCAGCGCTCGTCGAGCTCGGCATCAAGGTCTCGATCGACGAGCTTCCGTGCGAGATCGCCGCTGCCATCCCGTTCAGCAGCGATCGGACCCATGCCGCCTACGATCCCGAGTTCGCTCAGCGCTTCTGGCACGTCCTGATACAGGTCGACCGCGTGTTCAAGCAGTTTCGGACCGGCTTCATCGGAAAATCCAGCCCGGTACATTTCTTCTGGGGAAGCTTCGATCTCGCAGTGACGCGGTTCTCGGGAAGAAGGGCCCCCCCGATGACACGAAAGACCCCCGGCGTGGCAGGCGTCGTGATGCGCGAGGCCTATTCGCACGAGGTGAGCAGCGCCGGATTCTGGCCTGGTGGCGGCGGAGCCGACTACGCTGCGTTCTATTCTTACGCGTATCCGGCGCCGATGGGGTTCGGCGAGTTCGCGATAAAGCCGCAAGCAGCGTCCTTCAGCGAAGCGCTCGGAGAGTTCCTGCTGCCCTATGATGCGGTGCGAAGCGCGGCGGATCCCGATGCCGCATTACTCGCATTCCTTGCAAGCACTTACCAGGCTGCAGCCCATTGCGCGGACTGGGACCGCGCTGCGCTCGAATGTCCGCAGGGAGTTCCGGGCGTAGCGCGCGATGCGTGAATTGGCTGGGGGACTAGGATTCGAACCTAGGTTAGCGGAGTCAGAGTCCGCGGTCCTACCGCTAGACGATCCCCCAGCAGCAGACTCAGCGCTTGGAGTACTGTCCTGCGCGACGAGCCTTGCGACGGCCGACCTTCTTACGCTCGACCTCGCGCGCATCGCGCGTCACGAAGCCCGCCTGCCGCAATGGCTTGCGCAGCGACTCATCATAAGTGATCAGCGCCCGGGCGATGCCGTGACGGATCGCGCCGGCCTGGCCGGTGATGCCGCCGCCGGCGACCTTGACCGTGATGTCGAACGTCGAGGCCATCTGCACCAGCTCCAGCGGTTGCCGCACGATCATTCTTCCGGTCTCGCGACCGAAGAATTCATCGATCGGACGCTCGTTGATCGTGATACGGCCATTGCCGGGCTGCATATGGACGCGCGCCGTGGCGCTCTTGCGCCGGCCGGTGCCGTAATTCGTGGATGCTGGCATAACGGGTTCTTGATCCTTAGAGCTCTAGCGGTTTGGGCTGCTGCGCGCTGTGCGGATGCTTATCGCCGGCGAACACGTGCAGCTTGCGGTACATCTGTCGGCCCAGCGTGGTCTTCGGCAACATGCCTTTGACGGCAAACTGGATCGCACGCTCGGGGTGTTCCTTGAGCAGCTTGCCGAGCGCAATCGACTTCAGACCGCCCATGCGGCCGGTGTGATGGTGGTACATCTTGTCGTCGAGCTTATTGCCGGTTACCGCGATCTTTTCCGCGTGCAACACCACGATATGGTCGCCCATGTCCACGTGCGGGCTGTAGTCGGCCTTGTGCTTGCCCTTGAGCCGCAGTGCAATTCGCGAGCACAGCCGACCCAGGATTTTGCCACTGGCATCAATGACATACCAGTCGCCGCGGACAGTGGCCGGTTGGGCGAATTCAGTCTTCATCTCTTAGATCCTGTAATCCGCGCGCCGCGGACTGTCTGGAAAAAGGGCGCCGGAGTTTACCCAAGGAGCGGCCGCTTTGCAAAACGGGCGCGGCAACCATTGGCCGGCCCGGGCGCCCTGTCGTATGACATATAATGTATCCCATGCTGGCTAGCGACGTACTCGATTCGGTGCTCAATGTCGCGGATCAAACCCTGCGCACGCTGTTTGCGCCAGCCCGCAGCGCGCGAACGCCCGATCTGCCCGCCGACAATGCCGCGCTGACGCCCGGTGAAAAGCGCCATGCCGCCGGTCTGATGCGGGTCAATCATGCCGGCGAGATCGCCGCGCAGGGGCTCTACCGGGGGCAGGCCGCACTGTCGCGCTCCCCCGCCACGCGCGAATTCCTGGAACGAGCGGCGGGCGAGGAAGCCGATCATCTGGCCTGGTGCGAGTCGCGCCTGACCGAGCTGGATTCAAGGCCGAGTCTGCTGAACCCGTTCTGGTACCTGGGCTCCTTTGGCCTCGGCGCCGCCGCGGCGGTGCTCGGCGATGCCGTCAGCCTTGGCTTCATGACCGAGACCGAGGCGCAGGTCGAAGGTCATCTGGCCAGCCATTTGGATCGACTGCCGGCGGGGGATCTACGCAGCCGGAAGATCGTTGAGCTCATGAAATCCGAAGAGGCCGGACACGCTCAAGCGGCGCGCGCACGCGGCGGCGCCGAGCTGCCCGCACCGATCCCGACGCTGATGCGCGTTGCCGCTCGCGTCATGACCGGCGCCGCATACTGGCTTTGAGAGACGATCGAACACTTGTGACTTGCGGCCGGCACAAATTGTGTACTAAAAGGCCGCAAGCGCCGTTGCTTTAATAACGAATGAAGGGCCAGCCAATCATGGAAGAGAATGTCAGACCACTGAGCGACATTCCTGCGATCAACCGCTTTCTGAGCTACTGCCGCATACGCACGGTCGCCTCCAAGACCGTGCTTATTCACGCTGGCGATCTACCCGACGTCCTCTACTACATCATCAGCGGCTCGGTCGAGGTCATGATCGAGGACGAGGAAGGCAACGAGATGGTTCTTGCCTATCTGAACAAGGGGCAGTTCTTCGGCGAGATGGGCCTGTTCTATGAACAGCCCACCCGCAGCGCCTGGGTGCGGACGCGCAACGCCTGCGAGCTGGCGGAAATGACCTACCCGCGCTTCCGCCAGGTCGCGACCGAAAGCCCGGGCCTGATCTTCGAGCTCGCCACGCAGCTGGCGACCCGTCTGGATCGCACCAATCGCAAGCTCGGAGACCTGGCCTTCGTAGACGTCACTGGCCGCGTCGCTCATGCGATCACGGGCCTGTGCGAAGAGCCGGACGCCATGACTCACCCGGAGGGCATGCAGATCAAGGTTTCGCGCCAGGAGCTCTCGCGCCTGGTCGGCTGCTCGCGCGAAATGGCCGGCCGCGTGCTCAAGGTGCTCGAAGACCAGGGACTACTGCGAGCCACCGGCAAAACCATCGTCGTGTTCAATGCGCGCCCGAAGATGAAGACCCGTCCGGTGATCGTGCCGGCCAAACCCATGCGTGACCGGCCGCCCGAAAGACCGAAGACCGCCGCGCCACCCGATGATGAAGATCACGACGATGAGGACGACGAGGACTAGGCCTGGGCCGTGACGCGCGTCACACCTGCATGCGCGAGGGTCTATCGCATACCGCGACGTGCGCGAATCAACTCATAGGCGGCCTGGATCTGCTGCGTGCGCTCCTTGGCGCGCTCGAGCATCGAGTCCGGCAGACCATTGGCCTGGAGCTTATCGGGATGATGGCGGCTCATCTGCCGGCGGTAGGCCTTGACGATCTGCTCATCCGTCATGCCTGGCTCGGCCACGAGCACGCTGTAGGCCTGAGCCAGGCGCTCCTCGCCGGCGAAGCCGCCTGCCGCACTGGCCCCATTATGTGCGCTGCCTGCCGGTCCGCTGCGCGCGCCTGCCGTGCCCTGGCTCCAGCGCAATATGCTCTCGAGTCGCGCGAATTCCGCTGGGCCCAAGCCCAGCAACATGGCCACGCGTCGCAACCGCGCGCGCGGCAGCTCCGATAGACCATCGCCAGCGAGCGCTGCCTGCAGCTGGATCTCCACAAAAAAATTCGCCAGGTCTGGATGCGCTGCGATCGCGCCGCGAAGCAGCCGCAACGCCGCGTCCAGGTCGAATCCGGGCTGTTTGCCCTCGTTGAAATACCCCATCGCCGAGAGCATCTGCGCCGGATTCAGATGCAGCGCGTGCATGACGCCGCGCGCGGAGGCGATCTCCTGCTCGGAGACGTGGCCGTCGGCCTTGGCGATGTGTCCCATGACGCGAAAGGTGGTCGGGAAGAACAGCGCATTGACCTGCGCCGGGTCGGCCCGGCCGCCCAGCAGCGTACCGACCCCGACCCCGGCATCGAATAGGTGGCCGATGAAGGCGCCGAGCACCGCGCCCGACGGCCCCATGGCCGCCAGCCCCAGCACCCCGCCGATGATTTTTCCAGCCCAGTTCATGATTCAGCTTGTCATCCCGCTTGACCCTATTGCAGCCGGAGCGGCAAGATGCGCGCCCTTTCAACGTGCCAGCTATGGTAGCAAGCCTTGGCCACGAAACCCGCCACGGTTGACGAAAGCCCCGTGTACGCCACGGATCTCAATGGCCTGCAGCGGCTGCACCGCGGCAAGGTACGTGACATCTACGCGCTCGACGACCAGCGCCTGCTGATCGTGACCACCGATCGCCTTTCGGCATTCGACGTCGTGCTGCCCGATCCCATTCCGGGCAAAGGGCGCGTGCTCGATGAAATTTCGCGCTTCTGGTTCGCGTGCACCACGCCGATCATCCCAAACCATCTGACCGGTCAGCCGCTCGCGAGCGTAGTGCGCGATGCGGCCGATCTGGCGCTGCTCGCGGGCCGCGCCGTCATCGTCCGACGGCTGCAGGCACTGCCGCTCGAAGCGGTGGTGCGCGGCTACCTGATCGGCTCGGGCTGGAAGGACTATCAGGCCAGCGGCAGCCTCTGCGGCATTGCGCTGCCGCCCGGTCTCAAACAGGCGCAGGCGCTGCCCGCGCCATTGTTCACACCCGCAACCAAAGCCGCACCCGGCGAGCATGACGAAAACATCTCGTTCGAGGCGGTCGCGAAACTGATCGGTGCGCCGCTCGCCGCCGCGGTGCGCGAGGCCGCGCTGGCACTCTATCAATACGCCGCCGCACATGCGCGCGCGCGCGGCATCATCATCGCCGATACCAAATTCGAGTTCGGCCTCGATGCCGACGGCAAGCTGACGCTGATCGATGAAGTGCTGACGCCAGACTCCTCACGCTTCTGGCCGGCCGACACCTGGCGCGTCGGCAGCAGCCCGCCATCGTTTGATAAGCAGTTCGTGCGCGACTACCTGGAAACCCTCGACTGGAACAAGCGCGCTCCTGGGCCGCACCTGCCCGCCGGCATCATCGCGCGTACCAGCGAGAACTACCGCGAGGCTCTGCGGCGTTTGACCGGGCCTGAAACCGCCGCGCTCGCCCGCGGGCCTTGAGCACTTCCACGCCGGAAGTAGCGCTGCGCGCCCAAAGCGCGTGGCGTTGGCTGTGCGCGCTGCCGGATCGAGTGCTGTTCGGGCCGGCCTCCCGAGGCGCCGGCCCGGCATCGGGCGTGCTGCGCTGCGCGCGCTATCCCTACGCTCTGCTGCGTGACCTCGCCGGCGGCAAGCTCAATCTGCACGCGATGGGTCTCGTGTACGCGAGCCTGCTGTCCATCATTCCGCTCGTGGCCCTGAGCTTCGGCATTCTGAAAGCCTTCGACGCCCAGGACGTGCTGCGGCCGCTGGTGCATGCCTTCTTCGACCCGATGGGTAGCTCCGCCGACCAGTTCACCGACCAGGTCATGACCTTCGCTAAAAAAGTCCGCGGCGGCCTCGTAGGCTCCGTCGGCCTGGGGCTATTGGTCTGGACGCTGCTCGGCACCATGCGCAAGGTCGAGGACGGCTTCAATTTCGTCTGGCACGTCGACGTTGCGCGCAGCTTCGCGCGCCGCAGCGCCGAATACATCGCACTGCTGGTGGCGGGCCCGCTGCTGCTGGCGGCCGTGATTGGCTTCTCGCGGCGCGCAGCCGACAGCACGCCGGCGCGACTGCTCGAGGGGCTGCCACTGGCTGACCGCCTGATGGCATTGGGTCTGAGGCTCGCGCCGTACGTGCTCGTCTCCGGCTTGCTGACCGCGCTGTACATTGCGATCCCCAACACCCGTGTTCGCTTCCGGCCCGCGCTGATCGGCGGCATCGCCGCGGGCATACTGTGGGCTGCGACCGGCCGTATCTTCACGTTGTTCGTGCTCTACTCGGTGCGCCTGACAATGGTGTACGCCGGCTTCGCGATCATGATCACCGCACTGGTGTGGACCTATTTCGGCTGGACCATCCTGCTGCTCGGAGCGCAGGTGTCGTTTTATGCCCAGAATCCGGGCTACCTGCGCTCAGGCCTCAAGGAGCCCCAGCTCGCGAGCGTCGATACCGAGCGGCTCGCCCTCGGCATCATGGTTCTGATCGCCGCGCGCCAGCGCTGCGGCGGCGCGCGTGACACGATCTCGAGTCTCGCCCTGCGTCTGGATTTTCCAGGCATCGCTGTGGCACGCGTATGCGCAGGGCTCGAGGCGGCCGGCTACATCGTGCCCGGTGAAGACCAGACGCTGCTGCTCGGCCGCGATGCCTCGCAGCTGCGCGTGCTCGATATCCTGATCACCGCGCGCACTCAGCGCAGCGGCTTGATCCGCAGCGCGGCGGCTACCCCTGCGGCGGTCGAGGCATTCTGCAGCGATCTCGATCACACCTGCGAGCAGCGCTACGCCACGTTGAGCCTGGGCGAGATGATCGAGCGGCCGGGCCACGAAAGCCCGCGCTGACTCACTCGCCCGCGATGGTCATGGCCTCGATCAGCAGCGAGCCGGTACAGATCGCGCCCTGCGCATCGATGTCGGTGCCGACGGCCACGATCCCGCGCAGCATCTCGCGCAGATTGCCGGCGATCGTGAGCTCGTGCACCGGATAGGCGATCGCGCCATTTTCAATCCAAAAGCCGCTGGCGCCGCGCGAGTAATCGCCCGTGACGCCATTGACCCCCGGCCCCATGAGCTCGGTCACGAACAAGCCCTCGTCCATGCGCTGCACTAGCTGCTGGAAGCTGCCATCATTCGGCCCGGCGGCGCCGGCCTGAGCCGTCACCAGAAGATTATGGATGCCACCGGCATTGCCGGTGCTCTTCAAACCGAGCTTGCGCGCCGAATAGCTGCCGAGCACATAGCCCTGCAGCACCCCGCCCTGCACCAGTTCGCGATCGCGTGTGGCCACGCCCTCGGCGTCGAACGGACTGCTCGCCAGTCCCTGAAGCAGATGTGGCCGTTCGGCGATATTGAGGAATGACGGGAACACCTGGGTTCCGGCGGCCGCGAGCAGGAACGAGGAGCGCCGATACTGACTCGCACCGCGAATCGCACCGACGAAATGCCCGAACAGTCCGCGCGCGAGCTCCGGCGCGAACAGCACCGGCGCACGCCGCGTCCGCAGCCGTCGCGCGCCGAGGCGACGCAGCGCGCGCTGCGCCGCATGGCGACCGACGACGGCCACGTCCTCGAGCGCCTGCGCACGGCGTGCGACCGAGTACCAGTAATCGCGCTGCATGTCCTCGCCTTCCTGTGCCACGAGCGCGCAGCTCACGCTGTGGCTGGTGCTCGGAAAGCCCTGCAGAAAGCCGTGACTGTTGCCATAGACGCGTACACCGCTGTGGGTCGTGACGGTCGCGCCCTCGGAATTCTTGAGCCGCGCATCGCTCTCGAGCCCCGCCGCCTCGCACTCGCGCGCCAGTGTCACGGCCTGCTCCGGTGCGAGATCCCACGGGTGATAGAGATCGAGATCCGGGACCTCGCGCGCCAGCGCCTCGGGATCGGCGAGCCCCGAACACTCATCCGCCGCGGTATGGCGCGCAATCGCCGAAGCCTTGAGTACGATCTCGCGCACCGCCGCGGGCCGCAAATCGGCCGTGCTGGCCGAGCCCTTGGCCTTGCCGAAATACACCGTGAGCGACAAGCCTCGGTCACGGTGATACTCGATGGTATCGACTTCACCGAGCCGCACCGTCACCGTCAGGCCGCGCTGCAGACTCGCATCCGCCTCAGCGTGACTCGCGCCGCTCGCGCGCGCATTGCTGAGCGCGCTGGCGACCACTTCCTGGAGCTCGCTGATACGTGAGGCATCGACCTGCTGCGACATTCGTTTTCCTTTGCGGCAAGGTGGCTTGCGCTATGCCATGATCGCTATGGATTGTAGCAGTGCGCCGGCGGCGCCCCTTTCGGAATAGCCTCATGAACCAGCGCCGCGTCCCCGACGATGAGCAGCCGGATGATGAGCGGCCGCCGAGCCGCTCGGCCCGAAAGCGCAACGCCGAGGCACTGCAGCGGCTCGGCGAGCGCCTGCTTGGGCTCAAGCCGCAACAATTGCAGCGCTTCGAATTGCCGCCGCTCTTGCTGGAGGTCCTTCTCGAGACGCAGCGTCTGCGCAGCCGCTCGGCGCACGCGCGTGCGCGCCAATACATCGGCCGGCTCATGCGTGACATCGACCCGGCCCCGATCGAGCGGGCGCTCGCCGAGCATGCGCCCGACCTCAAAGGCCGTGATGCTAAGATGCCGCGATGAAAGCCCTGGTCGGGATCATCATGGGATCGTCTTCGGATTGGGAGACGATGAGCGCGGCCGCCGACAGCCTGGATAAACTCGGCATCGCCTATGAGACGCGCGTGGTCTCGGCGCATCGCACGCCGGATCTGTTGTTCGAATACGCCGCGGGTGCCGCGGCGCGCGGTCTGGAAGTGCTGATCGCCGGAGCGGGCGGCGCGGCGCATCTGCCGGGCATGACGGCCGCCAAGACCACATTGCCCGTACTCGGTGTGCCCGTGCAGTCGCGCGCCTTCAATGGTCTGGACTCGCTGCTCTCGATTGTGCAGATGCCGGCCGGCGTGCCGGTCGCGACCTTCGCAGTCGGCAGCGCTGGCGCGACCAACGCCGCGCTGTTCGCGGCGGGGATCTTGGGCCTGCGGTATCCGGAGATCGCCGAGGCCCTGCAGCGTCAGCGTCAGGCACAGACCGCGGCGGTGCTGGCCAACCCCGATCCGCGCGTGGCGGGCTAGCGGTGACCATCGGCGTGGTCGGCGCCGGCCAGCTCGGAGCGATGCTCGCGCTGGCGGGCTACCCGCTCGGACTGGATTTTGTGTTTCTCGACCGCAGCGCCCAGACGCCGGCGGGGCGGTTCGCGCCGGTATTGACCGGCGATTTTGCCGACCAGTCGCTGCTGCGGCGACTGGCCGAGCGCAGCGAAGTCATCAGTTTCGACTGGGAGAACATTTCGCTCGATGCATTGCGCGCGGCCACGCGAGCGACCAGGACCCGCATCGCTCCGCCGCTCAAAGCGCTCGCCGCCGCCCAGGATCGGCTGACCGAGAAGCGCACTTTCGAGCGTCTCGCGATTGCCACCACACGCTTCGCTCCGGTGGATTCGCGCAGCATGCTAGAGCGTGCCGTCGAGCGCATTGGTCTGCCCGGCGTGCTCAAGACGCGGCGACTCGGCTATGACGGCAAGGGACAATATGTGCTGCGCCGGCCTGAGGATTGCGAGCGCGCGTGGCAGCAGCTCGGCAGCGTGCCATTGCTCTACGAGCAGTTCGTGCCCTTCGACTATGAAGTCTCGATCATCGGCGTACGCAGCCGCCGCGGCGAGATCGCGGTCTACCCGCTCAATCGCAACTATCACGCCGACGGCATCCTGCGCCTCACGCTCGCGCCCTGGCACGCCCCGCGGCTGTTGCGCGCCGCCGCTGCGAGCCTCAAGCGCGTGCTGGAGGCTTTTCACTATGTCGGCGTTCTGGCCATCGAATTCTTCGTGCACCAAGGGCGCCTGGTCGCGAATGAAATGGCCCCCCGGGTCCACAACTCGGGTCACTGGACCATCGAAGGGGCCGTGACCAGCCAGTTCGAGAACCACGTGCGCGCCGTAGCTGGGCTGCCGCTCGGGGCCGCCGACGCACGCGGTCATGCCTGCATGATTAATCTGATCGGTCAGATGCCGGAGCGCCAGGCGCTGCTGGCCGAGCCGGGGTTGCATTTACACGACTATGGCAAGGAACCGCGTCACGGACGCAAGCTCGGGCATTGCACCGTCGTGGAATCCAGCTCCGGCCGGCGTAATGCGCGCGCCCGTAAAATCTTGACGCGGCTTTATCCGCAACTGCCATTCAAGCCGTAGTATCCTGATGCACAATAAGACTGCGGGACCGGCCAACGCCGATGTATCTTGAGCTGTTCAAACTTCGGGAGCTGCCGTTCCGGCTCAGCCCCGATCCGGAATTTCTTTATTTGAGCCAGGCGCACGCGCGCGCCAAAGCCTACATGGAATCGACCGTGTGGTTCACCGACGGCTTCGTCGTGATCACCGGTGAGATCGGCTGCGGCAAGACCACGCTGATCGAGACCTTCCTGCGCGAGCTCGAGAAGGATGTGCTGGTCGCGCAGATCAACCAGACCCAGGTGTCCTCGATCGAATTCCTGCAGTCGGTGCTGGTGGAATTCGGCTTCAAGCCGTTCCGCATGAAGAAAGCCGAGCTGCTGGCGACGCTCAACGACTTCCTGATCGAGCAATACAACGCCGGCCGCAAGATCATGCTCGTGGTCGATGAGGCCCAGAACCTCTCCGAGCGCGTGCTCGAGGAGATTCGGTTGCTCTCGGGCGTAGAGACCACGAAAGAGAAGGTGCTGCGCATCATCCTGGCAGGCCAACCCGAGCTCAATCAGACGCTCGATGCGCCCGAGCTTGAGCAGCTCACGCAGCGCGTGCGCCTGCGCTTCCATCTGCCGGCGCTGTCGGCCACTGAAATGCACGCCTACATCCTGCACCGGCTGGAAGTCGCGGGCTCGCAGGGCCGCGAGATCTTTGCGGCCGATACCTTCGAGCTGATCTACCGCTACACCGGTGGCGTGCCGCGACTGATCAACACCCTGTGCGACACCGCGATGCTCTCGGCATCGACCAAGGAGCACGACACGGTCGGCCTGGAGGATGTTCGCAACGCGATCAGCGAGCTGCACTGGGTTGAATACTCCTCAAGAACCGGTACCAAGCTGATGCGCATGCGTAACGAGGCGGAGGGCGGCAGCCCGAAGGCGGATAGCGCCCATGCCGACGCGTCGGCCGCGGAGGGCACGAAGGGCACGGACAGCGTGCCGCTCGCGCGCATATTGCTCGCCACGGCCGGCCAAACCGTCAGCGAGCACGAACTGTTTCCAGGGCGCCTGGTCATCGGCCGCACCCCAGCCAACGATCTGCAGATCGACAGTCGCTTCGTGAGCCGCCACCACTGCCAGATCGTAACCACGGCGCATAGCTGTGTGATCGAAGACCTCAACAGCACCAACGGGATCTTCCTGCACTCCAAGCGCGTGCGCTATCACAACCTCAATGATGGCGATGTCCTGAGCATCGGCCAGCATGAACTGCTGTACATCGACGAGCGGGCGCAGCACCGCCACAACATCGAACACCACCACACGGCGACCTCGGTGTTGAACGATGGCACGCCCGGCAGTTAAGGCCGGTCGCTAGCCGGTACCGCCTACCGTGAGCCCGTCGATGCGCAGCGTCGGCTGGCCCACACCCACTGGCACGCTCTGTCCTTCCTTGCCGCACACTCCGATGCCCTCATCGAGCTTGAGGTCGTTGCCGACCATTCCTACGCGCAGCAGCACATCCGGGCCATTGCCCACCAGTGTCGCGCCCTTGATGGGTGCGCCGATCCGGCCGTTTTCGATCAGGTACGCCTCGCTGGTCGAGAACACGAATTTCCCCGAGGTGATGTCGACCTGACCGCCGCCGAAATTCACGGCATAGATGCCTCGCTCTACCGAGGCGAGGATCTCACCCGGATCGTGCGGCCCGGCCCGCATGTAGGTGTTGGTCATGCGCGGCATCGTCACGTGCGCGAAGGATTCGCGCCGGCCATTTCCAGTCGAGCGACCGCCCGTGAGCCGTGCATTGAGCCGATCCTGCATATAGCCGCGCAGCACGCCATCCTCGATTAGCGTCGTGCATTGCGTCGGGGTGCCCTCATCGTCGATGTTGAGCGATCCGCGGCGTCCGGGCAGGGCGCCATCGTCAACCACCGTGCAGCCCGGCGCGGCCACGCGCTCACCGATCCGGCCGCTGAAGGCGGACGTGCCCTTGCGATTGAAATCCCCTTCGAGGCCATGGCCGATCGCCTCGTGCAGCAGCACTCCGGGCCAGCCGGGGCCAAGCACCACGGTCATGGTGCCGGCTGGTGCCGGCACGGCCTCCAGATTCACCAGTCCCTGGCGTACCGCCTCGCGGCCTAAGGCCAGCGGGCGGTCGTTGGCCACCAGTTCAGCGAGCGTGTAGCGGCCGCCGCACCCGGCATAGCCCTGCTCGCGCCGGCCCTCGTGCTCCACGATCACGCTGACGTTCATGCGCACCAGCGGCCGCACATCCCCGGCCAGCACGCCATCGCTCGAGGCGATCAGGATCAGCTCATGGACCGCATGCACGCTCGCCATGACCTGCACCACGCGCGGATCGATGCGCCGCGTCTCGCGGTCAACACGCTCGAGCCAGCCGATCTTGTCCTCATCGGCCAGGCTCAGCAGCGGATCGACCGGCATGTACAGCTGATGGCCGCTGACCTGCCGCCAGGCCTGCACCGCCCCGCTGCCGCCCTGCACGGCGATCGCTCGCGCGGCGCGCGCCGCCTCTTCCAGCGCCGGCATCATGATTTCGTCGGAATAGGCAAAGCCGGTCTTCTCGCCGGCCAGCGCCCGCACGCCCACCCCCTGCTCGATACTGGCGCTGCCTTCCTTGACGATGCCGTCCTCGAGCCCCCAGCTTTCCTCGCGCGAGAGCTGAAAATACAAATCGGCGGAGTCGACCGCCGAGCCGAGCACCAGGCCGAGCGCCTGCTCGACACGGCCCACATCGAGACCCGCGGGCGCGAGGATGCCCTCGCGCGCAAAGCGCAGCGGATCGGTGATCGCGAGAGAACTCGGGACTGCCACGGTGAACCTCTTAGGTATTCACATTATTCGATGCGAGAGGGCCGGGAAATCATGCCTCGCCGCGTGCTGCGCTCCGAGATCCAGCTCGGCCACGATCACGCCCTGACCGCCGCTCAAGCGCGCCAGCACCGCGCCCCAGTAGTCGATGATGATGCTGTCGCCGTAGGTCTCGCGGCCGCTGGCATGGTGTCCCCACTGCGCGGCCGCCACGACGAAGCTGAGGTTCTCGATCGCGCGCGCGCGCAGCAACGCCTCCCAGTGCGCGCGGCCCGTCGGCACCGTGAACGCGGCCGGCACCGTGAACCATTGCGCTCCCGCGGCCGCCATCGACCGATACATCTCCGGAAAGCGCATGTCATAGCAGACCGACAACCCGAGCAGCCCCGCCGGAGTCGGCACTAACCCTAAGCGCGAGCCCGGGGCGATATGAGCCGATTCGCGATAGGGTTCGTTTCTCCCCGGAATATCGACGTCGAACAGATGAATCTTGTCGTAGCGCGCGACCCGCTGCCCGGCATCGTCGTAGACCAGGCAGGCGGCCGCGACGCGCTCGCCCGGCACTTCGGAAATCGGCGTCGTGCCGCCGACGATCCACAGCTTGAGCTCGCGAGCGCGGCGGCTCAGGAACTCTTGCACCGGACCGGCGCCATCGCGCTCCGCCACCGCGCGCTTATCGGCATCGTGACGGCCCATGAATGAGAAATTCTCGGGCAGCAGCGCCACCCGCGCGCCCTCGCGCGCGGCCTGCTCGAGCAGTCCTGAGGCCGTCTGCAGATTTGCGCTCACGTCCGGCTCCGAGGTCATCTGCACGGCGGCAACGGCGATCGGATCGGTGGATGATTTAAGCATCATGGGTACCTCACTCAAGCTTGCCACACCAGAACGCCGGCCGCCGGCACGCCGGCTGCTTTCAGCAGTGCCGCGGTCTCGAACAATGGCAGCCCCATGACCCCCGAGTAGCTGCCGCGCAGCGTTTCGATGAATACCGCGCCGAGGCCCTGGATGGCGTAGCCCCCCGCCTTGTCGCGCGGCTCGCCACTGTCCCAGTACGCCTCGCATTCCTCGGCAGCCAAAGGCCGGAAGCGCACGACGCTGCGACAGAGCCTCGAGTTTAAGGTACCGCGCTGCGCGAGTGCCACCCCCGAGACGACCTCGTGCTCGCGCCCAGATAGCCGCGCGAGCATCTCGAGCGCCTCGCTGCGGTCGCGCGGCTTGCCGAGCATCGCATCGTCGATGACCACTGCGGTGTCGGCGCCGAGCACCGGCAGCGCGCTGCCCGTCAGCCGCGCGCACACCTGCAGTGCCTTGTGTTCGGCCAGGCGCCGCACGCACTGATCGATCGACTCGCCCTCGATGCGCCGCTCCTCGATCTGTGCGGGCACCACTCGATGCGGCACGCCGATCTGCGACAGCAGCGCACTGCGTCGCGGCGATGCCGAGGCCAATATCAGCAGCGGCGGCGGCGGTAGCAGTGACGCGTCCACGTCTCAGGCGCGGTGGTAGGGGTGGCCGGCCAGTACCGTGGCGGCGCGGTAGAGCTGCTCAGCGAGCACCACGCGCACCAGCGCATGCGGCAGCGTCAGGCGCGATAACGACCACAATTTGCGGCCTCTGGCCAGCACCTCTTGCGCCAGTCCGTCCGGGCCCCCAATGATAAAGGCCAGGTCTTGTCCCCCAGCGCGCTGCGTTTCGAGCCAGCGCGCCAGCTCGAGCGTACTGAGCTGCTCGCCGCGCTCATCCAGTGGCACCACGATATCGCGCGCCGACAGCAGCGCCAGGATTCGCTTGGCCTCAAGCGCCTTGGCAGCCTCGCTCGCGCCGCCGACCTCGCGGCGGCTCGCCGGAGGCAAGGCCTTGAGCTCCAGCTTCCAGGAGCCGCTGAGACGGCGTGAATAATCCTCGAAGGCCGCATCGACCCATTCGGGCATGCGGGTACCGACCGCAATCACGCGCAGATGCACGGCTAGGCGCGCTCGCAACCCCTCACTGGGTCGCGGCCCGAGGGCTCACGCTGCGGCGCCGGCGCGGCGCGGGGCTGACGGCCCTGGACCGTGGGGCTGCCTTGGGGAGCTCCCAGAGCTGTTCGATGGCATAAAACTCCCGCACCCGGGGCAACATGACATGCACCAGCACATCCTGCAGATCAACCAGCACCCATTCGTTGTCGCGCGTGCCCTCCACTCCGAGGGGCCGGCGGCCGGCCTCGCGCGCCTTCTCGATCACGCGGTCGGCGATCGCGCGCACATGGCGGTCAGAATTGCCCGAGGCCACGATCATGGCGTCGGTGATATCGGTCAACCCGCGGACGTCCAGCAATTTGACATTAACTGCCTTCATGTCATCCAGCGCCGCAAGTACCAGTTTTTCCAGGGCGGAATTGCGTCGCGGTGCGCGGCGCGGGCGAGCGGTCGTTATCATGCGGGTTGGTTCGTCCTCCTCAACGCCTCAACGGCTGGATAGAGCATAGCACCCGGTGCGCACAATGAGATCGCGCACCGCATCGGGCACCAGGTAGCGCAGGTCGCGTCCGGACAGGATAAGCGCCCGCAGATCCGTGGAGGCGATTTCCAGCTGCGTGACCGCATGCACATGGATGCGCCCGGCAACCCGGCTGTGCAACTCGCGCACGCTGCCGGTACCGCGGTCGACCATCTCCTCGCCGAGCGGCCCCGTGATCGGCGCCTTCCAGCCCGGCCGGTGAGCCACCACGACATGCGCGAGCTCGAAGATCTCGCGCCAGCGATGCCAGGTGGGCATGCCGAGAAACGCGTCCATGCCGAGCAGCAGGCACAACGAGCGCTGCGGATATTCGCGACGCAGCTCAATCAGCGTGTCGACCGAGTACGACACGCCGCTGCGACGGATCTCGCGGTCATCGACCGCAAAGCCGGGCTGGCCGGCGACCGCCACGCGCACCATATCGAGCCGCAGCTCGCTCGAGGCCAGCGGTGCCTCGCGGTGCGCCGGGCTACCGGTCGGCAGGAAGCGAACCTGCGCCAGCTTCAGCGACTGCCAGAGCTCGAAGGCCGTGCGTAGATGTCCGTAGTGGATGGGATCGAAGGTGCCGCCGAACAAGCCTATGGGTTCTGACATGTAGGTCTCCTAGCCCACCCGCAGCAATGGCAGCGTGCGCCGGCCGCACAGCTCGACGGCCAGCAGCGCCAGCTCGTCCCAGGGATCGCCGAGCGCCAGCCCCTTGGCCATGCGATCGGCGCGCCCGGCGCGCGCCGTCAGGCGCGCAAAGGGCAGACGCGGCACCAGGGCGCGGCCTTGCGTTTGACCGGCTGCCTGCACGGCTCGCAGCTCGCGCAGCAGTGCCCAGAGCACGAGCACTGGCTCGGCCCCTTCAGCCTGCAGCCCTCCCAGGATCCGCAGCGCTCGCGCCGGATCGGCACTGCGCACCGCCTCACCGAGCTGGAAGACATCAAAACGTGCACTATCGGCGCTGCTGGCCGCGACCTCGCTGGCGCTGACCGCCGCGCCGCGCGGCAGCAGCAGCGCGAGCTTGTCGATCTCCTGTTGTGCCGCCAGCAGATTGCCCTCGCAGCGCTCGGCGAGCATGGCGATGGCCTCCTCGCTGAGCGCGAGCTGCGCGGTTCGAGCGCGCTGCCGCAACCACTGCGGCAAATGCGCGCGCTCGATCGGCCACACCGGCAGCCAGGCCCCGCGCGCCTGCAGCGCCTGCACCCATTCGGCGCCCTGCGTCTCGCGCTCGAGCTTGCCGGTGACGATGAGCAGCAGCAGATCATCGCCGGCGGCGGCGATCAGCCGCAGCAGCGCCGCGGCACCGGCCACGCCCGCTTTGCCCGTGGGCAGACGCACCTCGACCATGCGACGGCTCGCGAACAGCGACAACGACTGTGCGGCCTGTTGCACGTCCTCCCACACCGAACTGGCGCGCTCGATGAAGAACACTTCGCGCTCGGTAAAGCCAGCCGCGCGGGCGCGCGCCCGGATCAGATCGGTCGCCTCCCCGACCCGCAGCGGCTCATCGCCCGAGACCAGATAGACCGGCAACAGGCGCTCATCCAGCTGCGCCGACAGGCCCTCGAGAGTCAGCTTCATCGGTTGTGCTCCATCGCAGCGATATCTTAAGCTGATCCGCACCAATACACCGACGGGCGGGTGGTCTATGCCGACACTGTTCGAGCGCATCATCCAAGGCGAGCTGCCGGCGACCATCGTCTATCGGGACGAGCGCGTCACGGCCTTTCGCGACAACCATCCGCGCGCGCCCACGCACGTGCTCATCGTACCGAACAAACCGATCCCGACCGCCAACGATGTCACGAGCGCGGATGAAGCGCTGCTGGGACATATGTTCGTGGTCGCCGCCGAAATTGCCGCCCGCGAAGGCATCGCCAAGGACGGCTACCGCCTGATCGTCAACTGCAATGCGCATGGCGGCCAGGAGGTCTACCACCTGCACATCCACCTGCTGGGCGGCAAGCCGCTGGGGCCCATGGTCGTGGTGTGATGGCCCGCTCCAAGCCCAAGGCGCGCGCCGCACCTAACGCCAGTGCCAACGCGCTATATCCGGCGATCCGACCGTTTCAGAAGGCGCAGCTGCGGGTCTCGGCACTGCACGAGCTGTACTACGAGCAAAGCGGCAACCCGGAAGGCAAGCCTGTCGTGTTTCTGCACGGCGGCCCGGGCGGGGGCACCGACCCCGGGATGCGCCGCTTCTTCAATCCCAAGCGCTACCGCATCGTGCTGTTTGATCAGCGCGGCTGCGGTGCCAGTCGCCCGCATGCGGAGCTGCGTGAGAACACCACCTGGGATCTGGTCAGCGACATCGAGACGCTGCGCACGCATTTAGGGCTGGACCGCTGGCTCGTGTTCGGCGGCTCCTGGGGCTCGACGCTCGCCCTGGCCTACGCACAGCGCCATCCCGAGCGCGTCACGGAACTCGTGCTGCGCGGTATCTTCCTGCTGCGCCGCTCCGAGCTCGAATGGTTTTATCAGGATCCGCTCGGCGCCGGCTCTATCTTCCCCGATCTGTGGGAACAGTACGTTGCACCTATTCCTAAGCCCGAGCGCCTCGACATGATGCAGGCCTACTACCGGCGATTGACCTCGGACGATCCGGCCACGCGTGCCACGGCAGCGCGCGCCTGGGCCGGCTGGGAGGGTGCGACCAGTTACCTGCGCATCAATCCGAGCTACGTGGCGAAATTGGAGCATCCCGAACACGCTGCCGCCTTCGCCCGCATCGAGGCACACTACTTCGTCAATCGCGGCTTTCTGCAGCACGACGATCAGCTGTTGCGGGACGTCGGGCGCATCCGCGACATTCCCGCCGTGATCGTGCAGGGCCGCTATGACATGGTCTGCCCGTTGCGCAGCGCCTGGGACCTGCACCGCGCGTGGCCGGAAGCGGATCTTCGCATCGTGCCGGACGCCGGCCATTCCGCCTTCGAGACCGGCATCACGCGCGAGCTGGTGGCGGCGACCGATCGCTTCGCGCGCCCGCGCGCGGCGTCTCGCTAAACCCATATAACGTGCCAAAAGCCGGAAATTCAGGGGCGCGTCGCTCAGCTGGTGCAATTCGCCGAGGCCCGTTTCCCGCAACACCTTCATCTGGTGCGTCCACAGAATAATCAATCATCATCGCGACGGTCTCAGCCAACATCACACCGAGCGAGTTCCCAAACTTTCGGACTTTGAGGGTAACCATTTTCCAAAAAATCCTGCGTTATTACTATTGTAATAACACTCGAATTCATCAACCTAGCCATGCTTGATGGCACAACTCTTATTGCAACTCGGTCCGACACATCCGGCCTTTCCCGCGGCACGCAGCGCGCGCGTCGCTAGACCCAGACCCGCAGCGCTCCGGTCAGGTTCGACTGCATATCGATGATGCCGCGCTCAAGCAGCCAACGCTGTGCGTCCCGCGCATCCTGCTCGAACCAGGCCTTACTTGACCCGAGTCGAAAGCTGTAACCCCAGGCATCCATATCGACGAACAACCGCTCCCGCCCCGCGCCCGCGAGCGCATCGGCGAGCAACAGCTGCAGATAGCACACCGCGCTCTCCTCGGCATCATCGCCGCCGGCATCGCGATCGAGTCCGACGCGTCGCTCCGGGCTCATACAGATGTAATGCGCCGCCTCGTGCAGGATCGAATGCAACGGTGTGTCGTGGCGCGCGAACAGCGTATTGCCGCGCAGGCCCGCCTCGCTGTCGCCCCAGAACGAGCCGTCAATCGCCTCTCCAGCGGCCACCAGGCGCATATCGAGCCCGTAGCCGGCCAGCAGCCGCGCCACGGCGGGGCGATCGATGTTCGAGAGCCGCAGCATGCGCGCGTGCGCGGATGCGCTAGAGGCTCGAGAGGCGCCGCATGACGACTGACACCAGATCGTGCGCCAGCGCTTCGCTCAAGATTCGCTTCTCGCGCTCCTTGGCGAGCAGCTGGCTCTCGCTGAAGTTGTAGTCGCGCACCAATGTGTGCGATTCCGCGGGAATCAGATCGCGTCCCATCGAGGTCACCGAGAATTTCAGCGAATAGCTGAGCTCGTATTCGGTGGGGACGTTCAGCGCCGAGACCGTCAGGATGCGCTGCGCGGTCGAATCGTTCAGCACGTGGATGACGGTCGCTGAGTCGTCGTGACCGCCCTCATCGATACGCGTGCCCGCGGCCAGCAGCGCCGTGCGCAACCCGAAATAGAAATCCGATTCCGTATCGTTGGTTTCGATGCGCACCAGCGCGATCGAGTGCGGCAATGGGCCGCCGCCCTCCAGATGAAAGCCGCAGCCCACGAGCAGCGAGGCCAGCAGCCATGGCAGCAGCAACAGCGCCGGCGCGAGGCGTGCGTGCGCGCTCATACCACGATGTTCACGAGTTTATCCGGCACATGGATCGCCTTACGTACCATCTTGCCGGCGACGAAGCGCTGCACCGCGGGATCGGCCAGCGCCGCATCCACCGCCTGCTCGCGCGCTGTCCCCACGGGCAATTGCACGCGCGCGCGCAGCTTGCCGTTGACCTGTACCACCAGCTCGACCGTGGCCTGCGCGAGCGCCTGCGAATCCGGCTCCGGCCAGCGCTCATCGATGATCGCCGTGCTGTGCCCCAGCGAGAACCACAAGCTATGACAGATGTGCGGCACAATCGGCGACAGCGCCAGCACCGCAATTTCCAGCGCCTCGTGCCGCACAGCGTGCGCCACCTCGCCGCGCTCCTGATAATGACCCACGGCGTTGAGCAACTCCATGACCGCGGCGATGGCGGTATTGAAGGTGCGCCGGCGGCCGATGTCGGCGCTGACCTTGGCCAGCGTCTGATGGGTCGCGCGGCGCAGCACGCGCCCTGCCTCGGAGGGCGCCGACTCACCGTCGAGCGAGCGCAGATCGAGCTGCGGTACTGCGTCCTCGGCCCCATGGTCGTAGACCGCCTTCCATAGCCGGCGCAGGAAGCGAAACTGTCCTTGAACCCCCTCGTCAGACCACTCGAGCGACTGCTCGGGTGGAGCGGCGAACATCGTGAACAGGCGCGCCGTATCGGCGCCGTACTTCTCCACCAGCGTCTGCGGATCCACGCCGTTGTTCTTCGACTTCGACATCGTGCCGAGGCCGCCGTATTCGACCGGCGCGTCATCCTTGAGCGATGCCGCGCCGATGCGCGCGCCGCCGGCATCGAATTTGGGCTCAACTTCGGCCGGATTCAAAAATTGCTTTCGGCCATCAGCGCCGGTGCGGTAATAAATCTGATTCAGCACCATGCCCTGCGTCAGCAGATTGGTAAATGGTTCGGACAACGGCAACAGATCCAAATCGCGCATGACGCGGGTCCAGAAGCGCGAATACAGCAGATGCAGAATCGCGTGCTCGATGCCGCCGATGTATTGATCCACCGGCAGCCAATAGCGCGTGCGCTCATCGAGCGCGGCGTGCTCCTGATCGACGCAGGTGAAGCGCAGAAAGTACCAGGAAGAATCGACGAACGTGTCCATGGTGTCGGTCTCGCGCCGCGCCGGTTCCCCGCAGCGCGGACACTCACAATTCACGAACTCACTGAGGCGCGCGAGCGGATTGCCGCTGCCGTCCGGCACCAGGTATTCCGGCAGCACCACCGGCAGCTGCTCGTCGGGCACCGGCACCTCCCCGCAGTGCGGGCAGTGAATCAGTGGAATGGGACAGCCCCAGTAGCGCTGGCGCGAAATGCCCCAGTCGCGCAGGCGCCATTGCACGCGCTTGCGTCCAAGGCCCTTGGCCGCAAGCGCGGCGGCGATCGCATCGATGGCGGCGGCGGAAGACAGGCCGCTGAATTCGCCCGAGTCGATCAGCACGCCTTCCTCGGCATAGTCCGGCTGCCACGTCGGCCCGACGCGCTCGTAGGCGCCCTTGCTCGACGTCACCACCGTGCGTATCGGGATTGCGTAGCGCTGCGCGAACGCGAAGTCGCGCTCATCGTGCGCCGGCACGCCCATGACCGCGCCCTCGCCGTAGGCCATCAATACGTAGTTGGCGACCCAGATCGCAATGTTCTGCCCGGTCAAGGGATGGCGCAGATGCAAGCCGGTCGCCATGCCGCGCTTCTGCGCGGTCGCGACATCCACTTCCATGGTGGAGCCGCGCCGGCACTCCTCGACGAACGCGGTCAGCGCGCCGTTGCCCGCCGCCACCGCCGCGGCCAGCGGGTGCTCGGCCGAGATCGCGACGAAGCTCACGCCGTAGAGCGTATCGGCGCGCGTCGTAAATACTTTGAGGGCGCCGTCGCCGCCGAGCAGGGCGCAGGTGTCCTCGGCGTACGGAAAGGCCAGCTCGACGCCCTCGCTGCGGCCGATCCAGTTGGCCTGCATCACGCGCACACGCTCCGGCCAGCCAGGTAATTGATCGAGCGCTTTCAGCAGCTCCTCGGCGTAAGCCGTGATGCGCAGGTAGTACATCGGAATCTCGCGCTTCTCGACCACGGCACCGGTGCGCCAGCCGAGCCCGTCGATGACCTGCTCGTTCGCGAGCACGGTCTGATCGACCGGATCCCAGTTCACGACACCGGTTTTCTTATAGGCGATCCCGCGCTCGAGCATGCGCAGGAACAGCCATTGATTCCAGCGGTAGTAGCTCGGATCGCAGGTGGCGAGCTCGCGCTTCCAGTCGATTGCCAAGCCCAGCGAACGCAGCTGCTTGCGCATGTAGGCAATGTTCTCGCGCGTCCAGCTCGCCGGCGGCACGCCGTTGGCGATCGCCGCATTCTCGGCCGGCAGACCAAAGGCGTCCCAGCCCATCGGCTGCAGCACGTTGCGGCCCTGCATGCGCATGAAGCGCGCCAACACGTCGCCGATGGTGTAGTTGCGCACGTGGCCCATGTGTAGCCGACCCGAGGGGTACGGAAACATGGACAGGCAGTAATACTTCGGGCGGCTTGGATCTTCGCCGACCTCGAAGCTGCCGTGAGCATCCCAATAATCCTGCGCCGCGCGCTCTACTGCGGCGGCCTCGTAGCGTTCCTGCATACGCCCAAGAATACACGAAGCGCAGGGCGATACCGGGCCCCCGGCACCGCCCTGCGCGGCGATCGCAGCGCTTTCGCGCTACGCTACTGCAGCGTGACGGTCACGATCGACTGCTGGGCATCATGCTGCATCAGCAAGGTCGCCGAACGGCCCGCATTTTTCACCGCGGACTGGAATTGCTCGACACTCGTGGCGGCCTCGCGATTGATGCTCAGGATCACATCGCCCTCGCGGATACCGGCCTCGGCCGCGGGTCCATTGACATCAACCACGACGATGCTGCCGCGCGTCTTGAGCTGGGTCTTCTCCTGAGCCGTCAGCGCACGCACCGACAGGCCGATGCGGTTGACGACCGCCGTTTCGCCCTGGGGACCGCCGCCGCCGCGGCGATTGCCCGCCACTTGAGCCTTCTCCTTGAGCTCCTCGACCGTGACGCTGATGCGCTTGATAGCCTTGTCGCGCCAGAGCTCCAGCTGCGCTGCCTGGCCGGGCTTGATCTCGGCAATCAGCGGCGGCAGCTGATCGGAGGTATCGATCGGCTTGCCATTAACGCTCAGGATGATGTCGAGCGGCTCGATGCCGGCCTTGTCCGCCGGACCGCCGGATTCGACCGAGGCCACCGCCGCGCCGCGCGGCCGATCGAGGCCGAAGTTCTCAGCGGTCGCGGCCGTGACTTCCTGGATCGTCACACCGATGCGCCCGCGGCTCACATGGCCGTTCTTGATGAGCTGCTCGGCGACGTTGTTGGCCACGCTGATCGGTATCGCGAACGAGATGCCTTCGTAGCCGCCGGTGCGGCTGTAGATCTGCGAATTGATGCCGACCACTTCGCCCTCGAGATTGAATAGCGGTCCACCGGAATTGCCTGGATTGACCGCGACATCGGACTGGATGAACGGCACGTAGCCGTTGCCGCCTTCGCCGACGTTACTGCGCGCCGTGGCGCTCACGACACCGGCGGTCACGCTGTTCTCGAAGCCGAACGGCGAGCCGATTGCGAGCACCCATTGGCCCGGCCGCAACTTGCTTGAGTCGCCGATGTGCACCACCGGTAGATTGCCCTTGGCGCCGATCTTGATGACCGCGACGTCCGTGCGCTCGTCGACGCCGATGACTCTGCCTTCGAACTCGCGCCGGTCGGTCAACTTGACCGTGATCTTGGAGGCGTTGTTGACGACGTGCGCATTGGTCAGGATGTAGCCGTCCGCACTGATGATGAAGCCCGAGCCGATGCCGCGCACCGGCGCGAAGTTATGCGGTTGCTGCGGGATCGCGCCACGCGGAATGCCGAAATGACGGAAGAAATCGCCGAACGGATCATCCTGATCCTCTCCTTCATTATTCCCGGAATCGGCATTCGAGCTGCCTGCCGGCTTCTCAACCACCTGCACGTTCACGACCGCCGGGCCGACTTGCGCCACGAGGTCCGCGAAATCCGGCAGCCCGCGCACGGCGGCAGGACTCGGGACCGGGACCGGGACCGGGACCGGCGACGCGGCCGCGGCCGCGGCCGCGATGTGCAGCGGCGCAGGCGGTGCCGTATCGCCCGTGGCCGCGGCCGTCGAGGATTGCGGCGAGCAGGCCGCGAACAAGGTAATGAGTGCGATGGCGCCCAGCAGCCGGGGGCCCACGTCCTGATGCGACATATCTGATCTACTCCGATCCAATGGAAAACAGATGCATGATAGACCCGGAAAGCAATTTACGGTTCCGGTTCAAGGCGGGGATCTAAGCCGCCAGCGGCGGGATTCCTGGGCGGCGGCCATTCCGGTCCCCAGTAGTGCCAAAACTACCACCAAGGCGTTACCGAGCCGGGCATAAGGGGGTAGACCCGCCCGCGGCTGTACGGTTCCACGCAATACCATGCGCTCGAATTCGCTCGCCCGCGCCAGGACTTCCCCGCGGGCACCCACCAGGGCCGACACCCCGTCGTTGGCCGCCCGCACCAGCGGCCGCTGCGCCTCGATCGCGCGCATGCGGGCGATCTGAAAGTGCTGGTAGCGCGCCCAGGAGTGCCCGAACCAGGCATCGTTGGTGACATTGACCAGCAGCCGTGCGTGTGCGAGCACCGGCAGATTGGCGGTGGGGTAGGCGTCCTCGTAGCAGATGCTCAACGCCAGCGTGCTGCCGCCGGCGGCGACCGCGGGTTGCACGGCCGCCCCGGCGGTGAAATCCGAATAGGGCAAATTCATGAGCCGCAGCCAGAAGCGGATGAATGAGGGCACAGGGAAGTATTCCGCGAACGGCACCAGATGGTGTTTGCTGTAGAAGCTGACCCGATCCGACAGCGTCATGATCGAGTTGTAGTAGTTATCGCTCTCGTCGGCGCGAATGATGCCCATGACGATATCCGAGCCATGCATGCGTGCTCGCGAATACAACTGCCCCAGGTACTGCGGCACCTCGTTGGCCAGTTGCGGCAGCGCCGCTTCAGGCCACACGATCAATTGCGCGCCGAGCGCCTGCTCGTTCAAGCGCGTGTAAAGCTCACGTGTCGGCTCGACGTTGTCCGCCTGCCACTTGAGATCCTGCGGAATCGCGCCCTGCAGAATCGCGACCGTGACCGGCGCTCCGGCGCTGTGCGTCCAATCGATGCCACCGAGCAGCGCGCCGAGCGGCCAGGGCAGCAGCGCCAGCGCCGCGGCCAGTACGCGCAGCCGCGCCGGGCCGCGCCACAGCGCGATCAGAGCGCCGCTGCCGATCAGCAGCAGCGCCGAGATCCCGTAGACCCCCGTGATCGGTGCAAAGCCCTTGAGCCAGGTATCGGTCTGCGAGTAGCCGAGCGACAGCCACGGGAATCCCGACAGAAACCAGCCACGCCACCACTCCACCAGCAACCACAGCGAAGGCAGTCCGACCAGATAGCGCCAGCCGCCGCGCGCCGGCAGATAGCGCGCCGCCAGATAACCCAGCAAGGCGTGATAGGCCGCCATGATCCCTACCAGCCCCAGCACGATGATCAGCGTCAGCCAGATCGGCGCGCCGCCGAAGCCATGGACGCTGATGTACAGCCACCAGGTGCCGAGCCCAAAGGTGCCGGCGCCAAAATAAAAGCCGCTCCAGGCCGCGCGCCGCGGCGCACTGTCCTCCCACAGCCACATCAGCAGCGCCGGACACAGGACTGCCAGCGGCCAAAGATTCAATGGTGCGAAGGCGCACGCCAGCAGCGCGCCGGCTGCGAGCGCGATGCCATTAGTCAGCGGTGCGGATTTCGGGGCACTCACTCCGCGGGCGTCGCCAGCTGAAACTGCGGCGGGATCGTTACGCGCAGGCTGTCGATGCGGCGCCGGTCGGTGCGCATGACGCGAAACTCGAACATGCCGAGCATCACGCTCTCGCCGCGTCGCGGCATGCGGCCGAGCTGTTTCATGACCAGGCCCGCGACCGTATCGAATTCCCCTTCCGGCAGCTCGGCATTGAAATACTGATTGAACTCATCGATGCGTGTGCTGCCGCGCACGCTGAACTGCCGCTCGTCCTCGCGGCGGATGGTCTGATCGTCCTCGACATCGAACTCATCGTCGATATCACCGACGATCTGCTCGATCACGTCCTCGATCGTGACCAGGCCCGCCACGCCGCCGTATTCGTCGACCACGATCGCCATGTGGTTGCGGCTGTCGCGAAATTCGCGCAATAGCACATTCAGCCGCTTCGCTTCCGGCACGAATACGGCCGGCCGCAGGTACTCGCGCATATCGAATACCGCCGGCGTCCCGCTGGCGAACAGTCGCAGCAGGTCCTTGGCGAGCAGGATGCCGGCCACGTCATCGCGATCACCGTCGAGCACTGGAAAGCGCGAGTGGCGCGATTCAACCACCGCCGGCAGGATGCGCGCGATCGGATCCTCGCGGCGCAGGCACAGCATCTGCATGCGCGGAATCATGATGTCGCGCACCTGCAGATCCGCGACCGCGAGCGCACCCTCGAGCATCGCAAAGGCCTCGGCATCG
This sequence comes from Steroidobacteraceae bacterium, assembly GCA_036733765.1. GTDB lineage: Bacteria > Pseudomonadota > Gammaproteobacteria > Steroidobacterales > Steroidobacteraceae > FEN-1191. Next base: position 18,961 of record DAIMZW010000001.1, on the reverse strand, counting down.
AGCACCCCGCGTTGCCGCGACTCGGCCAGCATCTCCACCAGCTGCGCTCGGTCTTTGACACCCGCGGCCAGCGTGCGCGTGAACGCTGAGCGCCAGCGACCGCTCGTACCGGTATTGCCAGGGGTGCCTTTAGCCATGGATATCAGTGCTCCGATCGGCGGCGGCGCTGTTTCGAGGGGCGCGCCGCAGCGGCGCGGTATGGATTGGCGATGCCGAGCAGGCGCAATGCGCGAATTTCGCGTCGCTCCATGCGCTGCGCCTCACCGGGCAGCTCGTGGTCGTAGCCGACAAGGTGCAGCACGCCGTGCACCACCATGTGTGCCCAATGCGCGCGCGCGCTCTTGTGTTGCGCCCGCGCCTCGGCCCGCAATACTGCCGGGCAAATCACGAGCTCGCCGAGCAGACCCGAAAGCGCGGCGGCACTGGGCAAGGCCGGGAATGACAGCACATTGGTCGCACGGTCGCGGCCTCGATAGCGGGCATTGAGCGCGCGGCTGCGCGCACGGCCGGCCAGCAGCATCGACACCTCGCGACCGGCCGCGTTGCGACCGAGCGCTGCGGCCGCCCAGCCACGCAGATCCCGTGCCGGCGGCAGCCACCCGGCGCGCGCAGTGCGCATGACGCTGATCTTCATGGCTGACTCGCGCGCTCATGCGACTCATAGGCCTGCACGATGCGCTGAACCAGCGGGTGGCGCACCACATCGCCGGCATCGAAGAAGGTGAAGGCCACAGCGGCCACACCGCGCAGGATCAGCTGCGCATGCTGCAAGCCCGACATGCGCCCGCTCGGCAGATCGGTCTGCGTCAGATCGCCGGTGACCACGGTGCGCGAACCGAAGCCGATTCGCGTCAGGAACATCTTCATCTGCTCGATGGTCGTGTTCTGTGCTTCATCGAGAATGATGAACGATTCGTTCAACGAGCGCCCGCGCATGAAGGCCAGGGGTGCGACTTCGATAGCGTTGCGCTCGATGAAACGCGCAACCCGGTCGAACCCCATCATTTCGTACAGCGCGTCGTACATGGGCCGCAGGTACGGATCGACCTTCTGCGCCATATCGCCGGGAAGAAAGCCGAGCCGCTCGCCCGCCTCCACGGCTGGACGCACCAGTACGATGCGACGCACGCGCTCGGCCAGCAGCGCCTCGACCGCGCAGGCGACCGCCAGGTAGGTCTTGCCGGTACCTGCCGGGCCGATGCCGAAGCTCAGGTCGTGGTCATGGATATGGGCCATATATTCCCGCTGATGGGCGCCGCGGGCGCGAATGCTGTTGCGCTGGGCGTGACCGGCGCGCTCGCCCTCGCCCGCACCCGCGCGCGCACCGGCAGCCCCAAGCGGGACGATGGCCACGCTGTCTTCGCTCTCGCCGGCGGCACCGTTGGCATGTTCGACCAGGCACAGATGCACCTGCTCGGGCATGAGCTCGCGGTGCTGGGTCTGCGCAAACAGATCCTTGAGCACCGCTTCGGTCGCGGCCGCGCGCTCCCCATGCACGCGAAAGGACTGCCCGCGGCGACGAATCTGTACGCCGAGGCGCGATTCGATGAGCCGCAGATTCGCATCCAGCGGCCCACACAGACTCGCCAGGCGCGTGTTGTCCGCGGGCTCGAGGGCGAATTCGCGGGCTGCGGCGGCGCCAGGACTCACGCGGTTTCAGGCCCTAGCCGACCGCGCAGTGAATGCGGCCGCGCCTCGGTGACAACCACGTCGACGAAGCGCTGCAGCAGCCAGGCCGGGCCGGGGAAATTGACCCAGCGATTGTTCTCCGTGCGCCCGGCGAGATCCCCCTGGCCCTTCTTCGCGCCGCGCTCGACCAGCACGCGTTGCACGCTGCCGACCATCGAGGCACTGATGACCAGGGCCTGTGCATCGAGCAGCACCTGCAACCGGCTCAGGCGCTGCTGCTTGACCTCGAGCGCCACTTCATCGGGCAGCGCGGCGGCGGGCGTGCCGGGCCGGCGGCTGTAGAGAAAACAGAACGATTGGTCGAATCCGACCTCGGCCACGAGCTTGAGCGTCGCCTCGAAATCGCGCTCGCTCTCGCCCGGGAAGCCAACGATGATATCGGTCGATATCGCGATGTCCGGCCGCACCGCGCGCAGCGCGCGGATGCGCTCCTTGTATTCGAGCGTCGTATAGCCTCGCTTCATGAGCGCGAGTATCCGGTCCGAGCCGCTCTGCACGGGCAGGTGCAGGTGATTGGCCAGCTGCGGCAGGCTGGCGTAGGCCTCGATCAGACTGTCGCTGAACTCGAGCGGGTGCGAGGTCGTGAAGCGGATGCGTTCGATGCCCGCCACCGCGGCCACGTGATGCATGAGCGTCGAGAGATCCACAATCACGCCGTCGGCCATCGCGCCGGCATAGGCATTGACGTTCTGCCCGAGCAGCACGATCTCGCGCACACCTTGGCGCGCGAGCGCGCGCACTTCCTCGAGCACCGAATCGAAGCCGCGACTGACTTCATCGCCGCGCGTATAGGGCACGACGCAGAAGCTGCAATACTTGCTGCAGCCCTCCATGACCGAGACGTAAGCGCGCGTGCCCTCGGCGCGCGGCTCGGGCAGCGCATCGAATTTCTCGACCTCGGGGAAGCTCACATCGACCACCGCGCGTGCGTGCCTCTTGAACTCATCGATCATCTGCGGCAGCCGATGAAGGGTCTGGGGGCCGAACACCAGATCCACGAACGGCGCGCGCGCGATGATGGCCTCGCCCTCCTGGCTCGCCACGCAGCCGCCGACCCCGATGATGAGCGCCGGTCGCTGCGATTTGAGCTGCCGCCACTCCCCGAGCAGCGAGTACACCTTGTCCTGCGCCTTCTCGCGCACCGAGCAGGTGTTCATGAGCAACACATCGGCCTGCGCCGGATCGTCGGTGGAATCGAGGCCCATAGTGGCGCATAGCACGTCCGCGATGCGCGCGGAGTCGTACTCATTCATCTGACAACCGAAGGTCTTGATGTGGAAGCGGCCAGCCATGAACGTCAGCTATACGGCCGTAGAGGGTAGCGGTTTTGCGCGGTCCAGGGAACGCGAAACGCGTTCGAGTAGCGCCCTGTCAGCGTCGAAACACAACAAAATCAATCAGTTATCGAAGAGGCGCTAGAATGGAATATCGTCATCGAACTCATCGCGCGAGGCGCCGGCACCGGCACCGGCACCGGCACCGGCCGCTGCATTCTCGGGCACATCGGCGCGCGGGCTCGCCTCGGGCAGTCCGCCACCGCCGGCAGCCGCCCCACCACCGCCTCCCCGGCCACCGAGCATCTGCATCTCGTTGCCGACGATCTCGGTGGTATAGCGGTCGCGGCCTTCCTTGTCCTGCCACTTGCGAGTGCGCAATCGGCCCTCAATATAGACCTGTGAGCCTTTGCGCAGGTATTCGGCGGCGATCTCGCCGAGCCGGCCGAATAGGGCGACGTTGTGCCATTCGGTGCGCTCCTGCTGCTCTCCGGACTGCTTGTCCTTCCAGCTCTCGGTGGTCGCGAGCCGCAGATTGGCCACCGTCATGCCAGAGGGCATTGCCCGGGTCTCAGGATCAGCGCCCAGATGACCGATGAGGATAACTTTGTTGATGCCCCGCGCCATGTTCCGCCTCGTCCTGATCGCCGTCCCGGTGTGGCCATTGTAGTGTTTTTGGGCCTATCACGCCGCTGCGTTTATAGTGGTTCTTTGTCCTTTTGCACCCACAGCATCTCTACTTCACCATGCAGACCATCCGCATCCGCGGCGCCCGCACCCACAATCTGGCCAATATCGACCTCGATCTGCCGCGCGAGCGGCTGATCGTGTTCACGGGACTATCGGGGTCGGGCAAATCCTCGCTCGCCTTCGACACGCTCTATGCCGAGGGTCAGCGCCGCTATGTCGAGTCGCTGTCGGCCTATGCGCGCCAGTTCCTCGCGGTCATGGACAAGCCCGACGTTGACAGCATCGAGGGTCTCTCGCCAGCCATCGCGATCGAGCAGAAGAGCGGCTCGCACAATCCGCGCTCGACCGTGGGCACCGTGACGGAGATCTACGACTACTTGCGCCTGCTGTACGCGCGCGCCGGTCTGCCGCGCTGCCCGCGCCATGGCATCGACCTCGCCGCACAGACCGTCAGTCAGATGGTCGATCAGTCGCTGCTCTCGCCCCACGGCGAGCTGGCGCTGCTGCTCGCCCCGCTGGTCGAGGAGCGGCGCGGTGAGCACGCGCAATGCATCGCCGAGCTCGCGGGCAAGGGATTCGTACGCGTGCGCGTTGACGGCACGGTGTACGAGATCGACGAGGTGCCCAAGCTCGATCCGAAGGCGCGGCACAGCATCGACGCCGTGGTTGACCGCTTTCGCGTGCGGCCGGAGGCCAGCCAGCGCCTGGCCGAGTCCTTCGAGACCGCGATCCAACTCGGCAACGGCATCGCCGAGGTCGTGTTTCCGGACAACCCGGCGCTGACCCGCCTGCTGTTCTCGAGCCGGCACGCCTGTCCGGAATGCGGCTTCTCGGTGCCGCCGCTCGAGCCGCGCATGTTCTCATTCAATAACCCCGCCGGCGCCTGTCCGACCTGCGACGGCCTTGGATTCCAGGAGTTCTTCGACCCCGAGCGCGTCGTCGTGCATCCGCACCTGTCGCTCGCGGGCGGTGCCGTGCGTGGCTGGGATCGGCGCAATGCGCATTATTTCCAGCTGCTGCAGTCGCTCGAACGCCATTACCATTTCGATGTCGAAATGCCCTGGAGCGAGTTGCCCGAGGCTGTGCAGCGCCTGCTGCTGTACGGCAGCGGCGAAGAGCAGATCGAGTTTCGCTATCGCGAAGGTCTCGGCCGCGGCACCCGCAAGCGCCACGCTTTCGAAGGCATCGTGCCCAATCTCGAGCGGCGCTATCGCGAGACCGACTCGCAGGCGGTACGTGAGGAGCTGCGCAAGTACCTCGGCATGCGCGCGTGTGTCGATTGCGGCGGCGCGCGACTCAACGAAGCGGCGCGCTCGGTGCTGATCGACGGTCGCAACCTGCCCGCGGTCACGCACCTGACGGTCGGGCAGGCGAGTGAGTACTTCGCGGGACTTAAGCTTCCGGGCTGGCGCGCCGAGGTCGCCGCACGCATCGTGCGGGAGGTCAGCGAGCGCCTTCGCTTCCTGGTCGACGTAGGGCTGGACTACCTGGGGCTCGATCGCGGCGCAGGCACGCTGTCCGGCGGCGAGGCGCAGCGTATTCGCCTCGCGAGCCAGGTAGGCTCGGGCCTCACGGGGGTGATGTATATCCTCGATGAGCCGTCGATCGGTCTGCATCAGCGCGACAACGCGCGCTTGCTCGGCACGCTCAAGCGCCTGCGCGATCTGGGCAATACCGTGATCGTGGTCGAGCACGACGAGGAATCGATCCGCGCCGCCGACCATGTCGTGGATCTGGGGCCTGGCGCCGGCGCCCATGGCGGCCGGGTCGTCTCCCAGGGCACGCCGGCCCAGATCGAGGCCGACCCCGCCTCGCTGACCGGCGCTTACCTCTCCGGTCGCGAACGCATCCCGGTGCCCGCGCGCCGGCGCAGCGCAGCCAGCGACCAATGGATCACGATCCGAGGTGCTCGCGGCAACAACCTGCGCGAGGTCACAGTGGCATTGCCCCTTGGGACGCTGACCTGCGTGACCGGCGTCTCCGGTTCGGGCAAATCGACGCTGGTCGAGGACACGCTGTACCGGCACGCCGCGGCGCACCTGAACGGCTCGAGCCTCGATGGCGCGAGCCCGTGCGATGGCATCGACGGACTCGAGCGCTTCGAGCGCGTAATCGAGATCGACCAGAATCCGATCGGACGCACCCCGCGCTCCAATCCCGCGACCTACACGGGACTTTTCACGACGGTGCGCGAGCTGTTTGCCGCGGTGCCGGAAGCGCGCGCGCGCGGCTACGACGCCGGACGCTTCAGCTTCAATGTCAAAGGCGGCCGCTGCGAGGCCTGCCAGGGCGACGGCGTGATCCGCGTCGAGATGCATTTCCTGCCCGACGTGTACGTGCCCTGCGATGTCTGTCGCGGACGGCGCTACAACCGCGAGACGCTCGAAATCCAGTACCGCGGCCACAGCATCCACGAGGTGCTCGACACCACGGTCGAGGAAGCGCAGCGGCTGTTCCAGAACGTGCCCGCGATCGCGGTGAAGTTGCGCATGCTCATGGAAGTGGGACTGTCGTATGTGCGGCTCGGACAGAACGCCACGACGCTCTCGGGCGGCGAGGCGCAGCGCGTCAAGCTCGCGCGCGAGCTGGCCAAGCGCGGCCTCGGCCGCACGCTTTACATCCTCGATGAGCCGACCACCGGCCTGCACTTTCACGATATCGCACAGTTGCTGCGGGTTTTGCATCAATTGCGCGATGCCGGCAACACCCTGGTCGTGATCGAACACAATCTCGATGTGATCAAGACGGCCGACTACGTGATTGATCTGGGCCCCGGCGGAGGCGAACGCGGTGGCCGCGTCGTGGCCGCAGGTGAGCCCGAGGCGATCTGCCAGGTCAGTGAGTCCGTCACGGGCGAGTACCTCAAGCCGCTGCTGAAACGCGTGTCGAGCAGGGTGCCGGTACCATTAAGTCCCGACCAGACCTGGGCGGTCCCATCGAATTGCGACGAATTGCTCGCCAATGAATAGTCGAAGAAGCCGGCTCGGAATTGCCCGGATGACCGTTGTGGGCGGCCGGGGGTTTGCAGCAATTCGGGGGTGAAGTCTATTGAGTGAGGCTAGCGCCGCTGTGGGCCCGACTCGAAGTGCTGCTGCACCTCGCCGTTGACGATGCGTTCCTGGAATTTGCCGCGCGTATAGGCCGCAACCACTCCGCGCCAGAACTTCACCGCGCCGGTGTTGCGCACGTGCTCGGTGATCAGCCATCGGCCGTCGAAGCGATCGAATAGCAGCCGTACGGCCTGCGCGCCGATCCCTCGCCGACGCCATGGGCGGGCAACGAAGAATTCCGCCATGGAAAACTCCGACGCACTCGGAGCGCCCACATTTGCCGGCGAGCGCCGGCGCACCATGGCAAAGCCCACCGGTTCCTCGTTGTAAAGAATTGTCAGCACCTGGGCGCTGCGATCGCCGAACCAGCGCAGCAGCTGGTCGGGCTCGCGATGCCCGACCTCCCCGAGCGCCGGGAAGATTCCGGTGGCCGCGGGGGCCAGATCGGTCAGGTAGTCGCGATAGACGCCCTCGATCCAGCGACGGTCATCCCGTGCGTTACGACTGTCCCTGAGACTGACTTGATGCATGGCGAAGATGAGAAACAGGAAAGCCCGGCAGACCGGAGGGTTCCGGCCTGCACGGGCTTTCCCACGAGCTCGCCGCTCGTCGGCCTAGATCGGCTCCGACGTCTTAACTTAGGGTTTCGGCGGGGTCGCCGGCGCAGGCGCGGACATGGCGCCACTGCTGCTGCTGTCAGCGGGAGCTGCCGGCGTGGCAGTCGTGTCAGCGGGCGGCGAGGCCATCGGAGCCGCCGGAGCAGGCGTAGCGGCCGGAGTCGCGGAATCTTGGCTGCTGCTGCAAGCGCAGAGCACGAGCGTCGCTGCAATAGCGCTAAGAACAAGCTTTGTATTCATCGATGAATCCCCAAAATAGTATGTAAGTAGACCGACCTAAACCAATCAAGCGAACTAGTTCGTAGGCGCAAAAAAGTCGCGAACTGTGATTCTATAGAGTCTTCCGCACATTTTAAACTGTGCATCGCCGATGCACCGCTCCCGAGCGTGTGTCTGTAGGACTACGCCTGACTTAAGTGCAATCCGGCTCAGGCCGCGGCGGCCTTGCGCTTGCGCGGACGCGAGCTGTGCGAGGCGGCCTCGGCAGCCTTCTTCGCTGCCTTGCGCGCGCGCTTCGGGCTAGCCGCTTCGGGGGCCGGAGCGGCGGCCGTTTCGGCGCTCGCCGGGCCGTCCACCAACTGCATGAGTGCCATCGGCGCCGCATCGCCGGCCCGCGGCATCATGTGCAGGATGCGGGTATAGCCGCCGGGACGCGCCTTGAATCGCGGCCCCAGATCGCCGAACAGCTTGCTGACCACCTCGGTATCGCGCAGCCGCGCAAACGCCAGGCGGCGGCGCGACTCGGTATCGGTCTTCGCCAGCGTGATCAATGGCTCGACCACGCGCCGCAGCTCCTTGGCCTTCGGCAGGGTGGTGCGGATGGTCTCGTGCCGCAGGAGTGAGGCCGCCATATTGCGCAACATCGCATGGCGATGCGGGCTATTGCGGGACAGCTGCCGGCCGGAAAGCTTATGACGCATGACTCTCTCTCAATACCAAATCAAATCAGCCCGCTGCTGCTCTCTTCTTCGTGCTTCAGACCCGCCGGCGGCCAGCCATCCAGCCGCATGCCGAGCATGAGGCCATGGCTCTGCAGCACTTCCTTGATCTCGGTCAGCGACTTCTTACCGAGATTCGGCGTGCGCAGCAGTTCGACTTCCGTGCGCTGCACGAGGTCGCCGATGTAATGGATGTTCTCGGCCTTGAGGCAATTCGCGCTGCGCACCGTGAGCTCGAGTTCATCGACCGGCCGCAACAGGATCGGATCGAATTGCATCTCGGTGGTCTTGGCAACCGCCTCGTCTTCGCCCTGCAGATCGACGAACACCGACAGCTGGTCCTTGAGGATGCCGCCGGCCCGACGGATGGCCTCTTCCGGCTCGATCGTGCCGTTGGTCTCGATGTCGATGATGAGCTTGTCGAGGTCAGTGCGCTGCTCGACGCGGGCCGCTTCGACCGAGTAGGTCACGCGACGCACTGGGCTGAAGGACGCATCGAGCAGCAGGCGGCCGATGGGACGGCTCTGCTCCTCGAATGCCACGCGCTGCACCGCCGGCCGGTAGCCGCGGCCGCGCTCGATCTTAAGCAGCATGTTGAGCTCACCCGCCTTGGTCAGATTGGCAATGATGAACTCGGGGTTTACTACCTCGATGTCGTGATCGGTCTGAATATCGCCCGCGGTGACCGGTCCCGGGCCCTTCTTGTGCAGGCGCAGCTCGGCGCTGTTGCGCGCGTGCATGCGAAGCGCCACTGACTTGAGGTTCAGCAGCACATCGACCACGTCTTCCTGTACACCCTCGATGCTGGTGTACTCGTGCAGCACGCCGTCGATCTCGACTTCGGTGATGGCAGCACCAGGCATGGAGGAGAGCAGCACGCGCCGCAGAGCGTTGCCCAGCGTATGGCCGAATCCGCGCTCGAAGGGCTCGATCACCACGCGCGCCTGACGCGGGGCCACCGGCTGCACCTTGACGACACGGGGCTTCAAGAATTCCGATACTGATGCTTGCATAGCTACGATACCCCAAACTTGAAAAGCACTTGAGCGCCGACTGCTGCGCGCTGCGCGCAGCGGCCGATCACTTCGAATAAAGCTCGACTACCAGGTTCTCGTTGATGTCCGGCAGCACGTCCTCGCGCGCCGGCACCGTCTTGAACACGCCGCGAAATTCCTTGTCGCTGACCTCGAGCCAGTCCGGAAACCCGACCTGCGCCGCGACCGCGAGCGCACTCTGGATGCGCAGCTGCTTGCGCGACTTCTCGCGGATCTCGATCACATCGCCGGCGCGGCATTGATAGGACGGTATGTTGACGACTTGAGCGTTGACGCTGATAGCCTTGTGGCCGACCAGCTGGCGGGCCTCGGCACGCGTGGCCGCGAAACCCATGCGATAGACCACATTGTCCAGACGGCTCTCGAGCAGCTTCAGCAGCGTCTCGCCGGTGGCTCCGGTGCGGCGCGCGGCCGCATGGTAATAGTTGCGGAACTGACGCTCGAGCACGCCGTACATGCGGCGCAGCTTCTGCTTCTCGCGCAGCTGCAGACCGTAATCCGACAGTCGCTGCCGCCGCTCACCCTTGATGCCGCCCGGGGGCACCTGCAGCTTGCACTTGCTCTCGAGCGGCTTGGCGCCGCTCTTGAGAAACAGATCCGTGCCCTCGCGGCGGGCGAGCTTGCAGGTCGGACCAATGTATCGCGCCATGATTATGTGTTCCTTCGCCGCCCTTAGACGCGACGCTTCTTTGGCGGACGACAGCCGTTGTGCGGTATCGGCGTGACGTCGGAAATGCTCGTGATCTTCAAGCCGCAGGCGTTGAGCGCACGCACTGCCGATTCGCGCCCGGGACCGGGACCGCCGACGCGAACCTCGACGTTCTTGACGCCGTGCTCCTGAGCCGCGGTGCCGGCCTTTTCGGCGGCCACCTGAGCCGCGAACGGCGTGCTCTTGCGCGAGCCGCGGAAGCCGCAGCCGCCCGAGGTCGCCCACGACAGGGTGTTGCCCTGCCGGTCGGTGATCGTAATGATCGTGTTATTGAACGATGCATGTACGTGAGCGATGGCGTCGAGCACGTTCTTACGCGCCTTCTTGGGCTTTTTGGCCCCGCCGCCGCCGCTCTGCTGCTGCGATGTCTTCTGATCAGCCATAAATGTGGTCGCCTGCCTGCAATCTCAAGGTCAAAACTGGATTCGGAGCCCTTCTCGCGCGCATCAGGCTTTGCCTGGCGGCGCGTTGAGCTTCACGGCCTGCTTGCGCGGGCCCTTGCGGGTGCGAGCGTTAGTACGGGTGCGCTGGCCTCGGACCGGCAGCCCCTTGCGGTGCCGCATCCCGCGCCAGGTGCCCAGATCCATCAGCCGCTTGATGTTCATCGATACTTCGCGCCGCAGGTCGCCCTCGACCGGCCATTTGGCGATCTGCGAGCGGATCGCCGCGACTTCGGCGTCGGTCAGGTCCTTGACGCGGGTGGTCGGCGTAATGCCCGCACCCTCCAGGATCTCGAGCGCGCGCGATCGGCCGATGCCGAAGATGTGGGTCAGCCCGATGCTCACATGCTTGTTCATCGGGATATTGATGCCGGATATGCGTGCCATGATGCTCTACCTCAACCTTGGCGCTGCTTGTGGCGCGCGTCCGTACTGCAGATCACGAATACCACGCCGCGGCGCCGCACGATCTTGCAGTTCTTGCAGATTTTCTTGACTGATGGACGTACTTTCATGGCACACCTGCGCTAAAACTTGCCTGAAGGCGTCTAACCGCGCGCGGAGCCGCCACGGCCCCCGCCCAGCAGATTCGCCTTTTTCATGAGGCCCGGGTAATGGTGCGACATCATGTGCGCCTGCAGCTGCGCCATGAAGTCCATCACCACGACAACGACGATCAGCAGCGAAGTACCGCCGAATTGGAACGGCACCCCCTGCGAGGAAACCAGGATCTCAGGCACCAGGCAGACCGCCATGATGTAGATCGCGCCCCAGAGCGTCAGGCGGGTGAGCACCTTGTCGATGTACTCGCCGGTCTGCTGCCCCGGGCGGATACCGGGAATGAAGGCACCGGATTTCTTGAGATTATCCGCGGTTTCGCGCGAATTGAATACCAGTGCCGTGTAGAAAAAGCAGAAGAACACGATCAGCGTCGCGTACAACACCAGGTGCAAGGGCTGGCCGTAGCCGAGCGAGGTGGCGATGTTCTGAAGCACCTCGCTGAGTTTGGAGTCGGGATTGGAGCCGAAGAAGCTCGCGATCGTGGCCGGAAACAGCAGCAGGCTCGAGGCGAAGATCGGCGGAATCACGCCCGACATATTGAGCTTGAAGGGCAAATGGCTGCTCTGGCCGGCGTACAGGCGGCGACCGACCTGGCGCTTGGCGTAATTAACCGTGATGCGCCGTTGTGCGCGCTCGACGAACACGCAGAAGGCTGTGACGCCGATGACGATGCCGATCAGCAGGATCGCAAACAGCGGGTTCATCTCACCCGTGCTGACGGATTCGAAAGTGCGGCCCACAGCGCCAGGAAGACCCGCGACGATGCCCGAGAGAATCAGCATCGAGATGCCATTGCCGATGCCGCGCTCGGTGATCTGCTCGCCCAGCCACATCAGGAACATCGTACCGGTGGTCATCGTGATCGTGGCCGGCATCAGCCAGTCGAAGAAGCCCTTGGCATTGGTCATGCCGCCGTTGCCCAGAGCGACCGCGGCGCCGAAGGACTGAAACAGCGCGAGTCCGACCGTGACGTAGCGCGTGAGCTGCGTGATGCGCCGGCGGCCCGACTCGCCCTCCTTGCGCGCCTCCATCAGCGAGGGCACCACCATCGAGAGCATCTGGATGATGATCGAGGCGGAGATGTAGGGCATCACGCCCATGGCGAAAATCGACAGGCGCTGCAGTGCACCGCCCGAGAACATGTTGACCACGCCGAGAATGGTGTTCGACTGGTCGTTGAAGAAGCGCGCCACCGCATCCGGGTTGATCCCGGGCACGGGGATGAAGGTACCGATGCGATAGACCACCAGGGCGCCGATCAGGAATAACAGACGGCCACGAATCTCGCCCAAGCGTCCGGCTTCGGCGAGTGTAGCGGCTGGATTCGACAGGGCGGAGTTGGCCACTTCAGTCCTCGATGTTCCCGCCGGCGGCCGCGATGGCTTCGCGAGCACCCTTGGTGACCTGAATGCCCTTGAGCGTCACGGCCTTCTTGATCTCGCCCGACAGCACGACCTTGGCACGCTCAGCGGCCGCCGACACGATACCGGCGCGCTTGAGCGCTGCGAGATCGATCACTGCTGCGTCCACCAGGGCGAGCTCATGCAGACGCACTTCGGCGCGCGCCGCCTTCATGGCGGAACGAAATCCCACCTTCGGCAGACGACGTTGCAATGGCATCTGGCCGCCTTCGAAGCCGACCTTGTGATAGCCGCCTTTGCGCGCGCGCTGACCCTTGACGCCGCGGCCGCAAGTCTTGCCCTGGCCCGCCGAGGCGCCGCGGCCGACGCGCAGCCTCGGGCGGCGCGAGCCGGCCCCCGGCTTGAGGTTGTTCAATCGCATGTCAGCCATGTCAGTTCGACTCCACTTTCAACAGGTGCCCGGCAGTTCGGATCATGCCGCGATTGGCCGCCGTATCGGCGATCATGACGCTCTGATGCCGGCGCCGCAGCCCGAGTCCGCGCACCGAGGCGGCGATGTGCCTGAGCTGCCCGTGCACGCTGCGCAGCAGCGTGACCGTAACCAACTTGTGACTGTCCGCTTGGTTGCTATCCGCCTGGTTGTTATCCGCGGCGCTCATCAGGCGCTCCCAAGGATGTCTTCGAGGCTCTTGCCGCGCTTGGCCGCGATCTCTTCCGGCGAGCGAACGTTAGCGAGCGCATTGACCGTGGCGCGCACGACGTTGATCGGGTTGCGCGAGCCGTAGCTCTTGGCGAGCACGTTGCGCACGCCGGCGCACTCGAGCACCGCGCGCATGCCGCCGCCGGCGATGACACCGGTACCTTCCGAGGCAGGCAACATGAACACGCGCGTCGCACCGTGCGAGCCGTTGACCGCATAGTGCAGCGTGTCGTTGCGCAGGCTCACGTTCACCATGTTCTTGCGCGCCTGCGCCATGGCCTTGGAGATTGCGACCGGCACTTCGCGCGCCTTGCCGAAGCCGAAGCCGACCCGGCCCGCGCCATCCCCGACCACGGTCAGCGCGGTGAAGCCGAACTGCCGACCGCCCTTGACGACCTTCGCGGTGCGGTTCACGGCGACGAGCTTCTCGGTCAGCTCATCGGCGCTCTGCGTTTTTTCCATTCTTGCCATATGTACGTGCCTGCGGTGCGCTGTCTAATAGTGCTGCCTAAAACTCGAGTCCCGCTTCGCGGGCCGCGTCGGCCAGCGCCTTGACGCGGCCGTGATACTGAAAGCCGGCGCGGTCGAATGCGACCCGGGTAACGCCGGCGGCCTTGGCGCGCTCGGCGATCGTGCGACCCACGGCGCGCGCGGCCTCGATGTTGCCGGTGCCTTTGAGTCCCTGGGCCACGTCCTTCTGCACCGTGGAGGCGGCCGCCAGCACTTTCTCGCCCTTGCCGTCGAACAGCTGTGCATAGATGTGGCGCGGCGTACGGTGCACGGTCAGGCGCGCAAGCTTGAGCTCGCGAATCTGCGCCCGGGTCTTCACAGCGCGGCGCTGGCGCCGCTGTTTCTTGGTAATGTTCATGGTGAACGCCGAGCTATTTTTTCTTGCCTTCTTTGAGGATGATCTTCTCATCCGAGTAGCGCACGCCCTTGCCCTTGTACGGCTCGGGCGGACGGATGCCGCGGATTTCGGCCGCGGTCTGCCCAACTCTCTGCCGGTCATTGCCTTTGATCAGTATCTCGGTCTGGCTCGGGGTCTCGATCGTGATGCCCTCGGGAATCGCGTAGCTCACCGGATGCGAGAAGCCCAGCGTGAGATTCAGTGCCTTGCCGGCCACCTGCGCGCGAAAGCCGACGCCCACGAGTTCGAGCTTGCGGTCGTAACCCTTGGTCACGCCCAGCACCATGTTCGCCAGATGCGCCCGGGTGGCGCCGGCGCGCATGCGCACCGCGTCGTCGCCCTGGTACTTGACCGACAGCGTCTTGTCTTCCTGAACCACCGACACGCCTTCGCCGAGCACCACCGTCAAGGCGCCGCGCGCACCCTTCACGGTCACAGCGCCGGGCGCCAGGCTGACGGTCACGCCGCTGGGCAGGTCGATGATTCGATTGGCAACTCGAGACATGTTCAGTTTCCCATCATGCGACGATGCACAGCACTTCGCCGCCCTGGCCGATCGCGTGCGCCGCCTTGTCGGTCATCACACCCTTGGGCGTCGAGACGATCACGGTACCCATGCCGCCGAGCACGCGCGGAATCTCGTCCTTGCCGCGATAGATCCGCAGGCCCGGGCGGCTGACCCGCTCGATCCGGTCGATGACCGGGCGGCCTTCGTAATACTTCAGATCGATGGTCAGCACGGGCTTGCCCTCATCGCTCGAGCGATTGAAGTCTGCGATGTAGCCCTCGTCCTTCAATACCGCGAGGATCGCGGTCTTGAGCTTCGAAGACGCGACCGTCACGCTCGACTTGCGCGCGGACTGGCCGTTGCGGATGCGGGTCAGCATATCGGCGATCGGATCGGTCATGCTCATCGTTTAAGCTCCTACCAGCTCGCCTTGCCGAGCCCTGGAATCTCACCGCGCATTGCGACCTCGCGGATCTTGACGCGCGCCAGGCCGAATTTGCGGTACACACCGCGCGAGCGGCCGGTGATCGCGCAGCGGTTGCGATGCCGGCTCACGCTGGCATCGCGCGGCTGGGTCTGCAGCGCCACCTGCGCGGCTACGCGCTGCTCGGGCGTCGACTTCGGGCTGCGGATGATTTCCTTGAGCTGCGCGCGCTTGACCGCGTACTTCTTCACTACCCGCGAGCGTCGCTTTTCGCGCTCGATCATGTTGGTCTTGGCCATACCGTTTTTCCTTGAAACCCGCTTCGGACTACTTGCGGAACGGGAAGCTGAAAGCATCCAGCAATGCCCGCCCGTGCTTGTTGTCGCGAGCCGTGGTGGTAATCGTGATATCCATGCCGCGAATGTGATCGATCTGGTCGTACTGAATCTCGGGGAAGATGATCTGCTCGCGCACGCCCATGGTGTAGTTACCGCGCCCGTCGAAGCCGCGCGGGGAGATGCCGCGAAAGTCGCGGATGCGTGGTATCGCCACGCTGATCAGCCGATCCAGGAACTCGTACATGCGGGCCCCACGCAACGTGACCTTGCAGCCGATGGGCAAGCCCTCGCGCAGCTTGAAGGTGGCGATGGCCTTCTTGGCCTTGCAGATCTGCGGCTTCTGGCCGGTGATCTTGGCCATGTCGCCGGCAGCGGCATCGATGACCTTGCGGTCCGCCACGGCCTCGCCCACGCCCATGTTGACCGTGATCTTGGTGATGCGCGGCACTTCCATGACGTTCGAGAGGCCCAGCTCAGCCTTGAGCTTCGGAACCACCGTCTCGCGATAAAACTGTTGTAGCCTTGCCATAATCTCTCGCGGCGCCTTCAGGCGTCGATGACCTCGCCGTTGGATTTGAAAAAGCGAACCTTCTTGCCGTCGCCCAATTTGCGCACGCCGACCCGATCACCGCGCTTGGAGGATGGATTCCACAGCGCGACCTTCGAAATCGGCAATGGCATTTCCTTCTCGATGATGCCGCCGGGCTTGTTGGCCTGCGGATTGGCCTTGGTGTGCCGCTTGACGCGATTAACGTTCTCGACCACCACGCCGCCATCGAGCACACGGATCACGGCGCCGCGCCGGCCCTTGTCCCGGCCCGAAAGCACCACCACCTGATCGCCTTTCCTGATCTTTTCCATGACTGTCTACTGCCTGGCTCTCACAGCACTTCGGGCGCGAGCGAAATGATCTTCATGAACTGCACCGTACGCAGCTCGCGCGTAACGGGCCCGAAGATACGGGTGCCGATCGGCTCGAGCTTGTTGGTCAGCAGCACCGCCGCATTGCCGTCGAACTTGATCAGCGAGCCGTCCGGGCGGCGTACACCGCGACGCGTGCGCACGACCACCGCATCGTAGACTTCGCCCTTCTTGACCTTGCCGCGCGGAATCGCGTCCTTGACGCTGACCTTGATGACATCACCGACCGTGGCGTAGCGGCGGCGCGTGCCACCGAGCACCTTGATGCACATCAGAGTGCGCGCGCCGCTGTTGTCGGCGGCATTGAGCATGGTGCGTAGCTGAATCATGGCTAGGCTCAGGCCGGGGTCGCGCGTTCGACGACCGCGAGCAGGCGCCAGGACTTGCGCCGCGACAGCGGCCGGCATGGCGTGATCGATACGGTATCGCCCTCACGCGCCTCGTTTTTCTCATCGTGCGCCAGCAGCTTGGTGGTGCGGCGCACGTACTTGCCGTAGGTCGGATGGCGCACCTGGCGCTCGATCTCTACCGCAATGGTCTTGTCCATCTTGTTGCTCACGACCTGTCCCGTGAGCGTACGCACGCTCCTGCGCTCACTCGTGGTTTCCGTGCTCATGCCTTGCCTCCAGCGCGCTTGGCGCGCTGCACCGTCTTGACGCGCGCAATGTTCTTGCGGACCTTGCCGAACTGATCGGGTTTCACGGCCTGGCCGGTCGCACGCTGCAGCCGCAGTGCGAACTGTTCCTTGCGCAGCGACAGCATCTCGTTGTGCAGCTCGGTCACCGATTTTTTGTGCAGCTCACTGGCTTTCATCAGCGCACCTGTCGCTTCACGAAACTCGTCGATACGGACAGCTTGGCGCCGGCCAGCCGGAAGGCTTCACGTGCGATCTCCTCGCTGACCCCTTCCATCTCGAACAGCACCTTGCCGGGCTTGACCTTGGCGATCCAATACTCGACGTTGCCCTTGCCGCTGCCCATGCGCACTTCGAGCGGCTTCTTGGTGATCGGCACGTCCGGAAATACGCGGATCCAGATCTGGCCGCCGCGCTTGACGTAGCGCGCCATCGCGCGGCGCGCCGCCTCGATCTCACGCGCCGTCATGCGCGCCCGATCGGTCGCCTTGAGCCCGAAATCGCCGAACGCCACGGTATTGCCGCGCAGCGCCAAGCCGCCGTTGTGGCCCTTGAACTGCTTGCGGTACTTGGTTCGCTTTGGTTGCAACATGATTCGCTGCTGACCTTAAGCCCCGG
>DAIMZW010000001.1:0-1427 GCA_036733765.1 Steroidobacteraceae bacterium | reverse complement strand
GCGTTTTCGGCCTGACGGTCGAGCTGCGCCTGGTCGAACACTTCGCCCTTGAAGATCCAGACCTTGATGCCGATGACCCCGTAGGTGGTTCGGGCCTCAGCCAGGCCGTAGTCGATGTCGGCGCGGAAGGTGTGCAGCGGAACGCGGCCCTCGCGGTACCACTCCGTGCGCGCAATCTCCGAGCCATTGAGGCGACCGGACATGCGTACCTTGATGCCGAGCGCGCCGCTGCGCATCGTGCTCATGACGGCGCGCTTCATGGCGCGACGAAACATCACGCGCTTCTCGATCTGCTGCGAGATGCTCTCGGCCACGAGCTGCGCATCGAGCTCGGGCTTGCGAATCTCGGAGATGTTCAGGCGCACGTCGAGCATCGCCATGCCCAGCAGCTTCGCGGTCTCGCCGCGCAGCTTCTCGATGTCCTCGCCCTTCTTGCCGATCACGATGCCGGGACGCGCGGTCTGGATCGTGATGTTGACCTTCTTGGCCGCGCGCTCGATCAACACGCGGCTGACCGAGGCGTCGGACAGCCTCTTCTTCAGGAACTCGCGCACCAGGAAATCTGTGTGCACCAGCATCGGGAACTGTTTCTTGCTGGCATACCACTTCGACGTCCAATCTCGCGTGATACCCAGTCGTATGCCCAGCGGGTTGACCTTCTGGCCCATGACTAGTCCTTCCTGCCGTCGCTGACCTGAATCAGAATATGGCTGTTGCGCTTGACGATGCGGCTGCTGCGGCCCTTGGCTCGTGCCGCGAAGCGCTTGAGCACCGGCGCCACATCGATCTCAATGCGATTGATCTTGAGCTCATCGATATCCGCGCCGAGATTGTTCTCGGCGTTGGCGATGGCCGATTCCAATACCTTCAGCACCAACGCTGCGCCCTTCTTCGGCATGAACTTCAAGGTGGCGAGCGCGTTGCCAACACCCTTGCCGCGCACCGTGTCGGCTACCAGCCGGCATTTCTGCGGCGAGATGCGCGCGTGGCGCAGTCGAGCGGTCACCTGCATCGCATTACTCCGCCGTAGTCACTTTGCGATCGCCCGAATGCGACTTGAACAGCCGCGTCGGGGAGAATTCGCCGAGCTTGTGGCCGACCATGTTCTCGGTCACGAGGACCGGGATGTGCTGCCTGCCGTTGTGGATCGCGATCGTGAGGCCGACCATGTCGGGAATCACCATCGAGCGGCGCGACCAGGTCTTGATCGGCCGGCGATCGCTCTTCTGCATTGCGACCTGCACCTTCTTGGCCAGGTGCAGATCCACAAACGGACCTTTCTTTAACGAACGAGGCACGCTTATTTCCTCCGCTGCACGATCATGTTGCTCGTGCGTTTGTTACGGCGCGTCTTCTTGCCCTTGGTTTGCCAGCCCCAGGGCGAGACCGGATGCGGGTTGCCCTGTCCGGACTTGCCTTCGCCGCCG